>CATYVQ010000036.1 GCA_958413895.1 uncultured Collinsella sp. | reverse complement strand
TTAATAGCGCATCAACGCCGGTACCGATACATTTATTGCGGTATCCCGACCGGTGAGTGCAGGCAAAACAATAACGTAGGGGCGGCCAATGGCCGTTTTTTCAGAGGCGCATCAACGCCGGTACTGATACATTTATTGCGGTATCCCGACCGGTGAGTGCAGGCAAAACAATAACGTAGGGGCGGCCATTGGCCGCCCCTACGGCGTGCGGTGCAAAAACCAACACCGCATTTACGTAGCGCGTGGCAGTCACGGTTTATTCCAATGTTCCGAACCGGGCTACCGGAAAGTTCAGCGCCGCACTCGCGTTACGCGAAACAACACGGTTTCCGCCGCGCCTTCGACACCGGGACACCGGCAATAAGTGTATCCGTAGGTGCGCTAAATCGCCTCTAAAAATAAAAACTGCATCGCACTGTTGTTGTGCGATGCAGTTATGGTTTATTCCAATGTTCCGAACCGGGCTACCAGAGATAGATGTATCCGTAGCAGCCTCAATGCGCCTCTAAAACTCCTTTGCAGCGAGGGCAGAGGCCGGTTTCGGGGTCGGCATCCTTGGAGTGCATCCAGCAGCGCGGGCACTTGGTGCCTTCGGCCTCCTTGACGGAGACGGTCAGGCCGGGATTGTACGAGCCGGCGGCGGTGACGGCGTCTGCGTCGGCGGCATCGTCCTCTGCGATCAGGCACTCGGAGACGATCAGCAGCTCCTTAAGATCCATATCGGAGATCTTATCGAGCACGGCCTTGCTCTCGCCTGAAGCGCGCAGGGTGACGGAAGCCTCGAGGGGCTTGCCGATGCGCTTATCCGCGCGAGCCTTTTCGAGAACGCCGTTGACGTCGTTTCTGACGGAGATCAGCGCATCCCACTTTGCCATCTCGGCATCGTCGAGCGCGTACTCGGCAAAGGGCTTGTTCATCTCGTTGAGCACGACGTTGCGCGCATCGTCCGAGCTGCGGTGGGGCATTGACAGCCAGATCTCATCGCAGGTGAAGGCGAGGATGGGCGCGAACATCTTGGTCAGGGTATCGAGGATCAGGAACAGTGCGGTCTGGGCGCTGCGGCGCTCGAGGCTGTTCTTGCCGGAGCAGTAGAGCCTGTCCTTGATGATATCGAGGTAGAAGTTTGAAAGCTCGACGACGCAGAAGTCGTTGATAAGGTGGGAAACGACGTGGAACTCGTACTCGTCGTATGCGGCGAATGCCTTCTCGATGAGCTTGTTGAGGCGGGTCAGCGCCCACTTATCCAGCTCGAGCATATCCTCGGGCTTAACAAGGTCGTTTGCGTCGAAGCCGTCGAGGTTGCCCAGACAGTAGCGCGCAGTGTTGCGGAACTTGAGGTAATTCTGGCTGAGCTGCTTGAAGATCTCGTCCGAGCAGCGGACATCGACGTGGTAATCCGACGAGCCTGCCCACAGACGCAGGAGGTCGGCGCCGTATTTGTTGAAGATCTCGGCAGGATCCATGCCGTTGCCGAGGGACTTGTGCATTGCTCTGCCCTCGCCGTCAACGGTCCAGCCGTGGGTGACGCATTCTTTGAACGGTGCGCCGCGGCCGAGTGCGCCGACCGCTACCAGCAGCGAGGACTGGAACCAGCCGCGATACTGGTCAAGACCCTCGATGTACATCGTTGCGGGCCAGAAGCCCTGATCGCGCTCCATAGCGGCGTAATGGGTCGAGCCGGAGTCGAACCAGCCGTCGAGGGTGTCGGTCTCTTTGGTGAAGTGCTTGCCGCCGCAGTGGGGGCAGGTGAAGCCTTCGGGCAGAAGCTCCGCCGCTTCGCGCTCGAACCATGCGTTCGAGCCTTCGGTTTCATAGATCTTGGCGACGGACTCGATGCTCTCGTCGGTGCAGACGGGCTTTGAGCAGTCGTCGCAGTAGAAAACGGGGATGGGCAGACCCCAGCGGCGCTGGCGCGAGATGCACCAGTCGGTGCGCTCAAGGATCATGCTTCTCATTCTGTCCTTGCCCCATGCCGGGACCCAGCGGACGTCCTCGCATGCGCCGGTGGCCTCGTCCTTGAAGGAATCGACCGAGCAGAACCACTGCGGAGTTGCGCGGAAGATGATCGGGTGCTTGCATCTCCAGCAGTGCGGATAGCTGTGGATGATATCCTCGGACGCGAAGAGCATGCCGCTTTCCTTCATGTCGTTGAGGATGACGGGGTTACTTTCGTCGGTGCCCATTCCGGCGTACTTGCCGGCGTATTCGGTGTGCTTGCCCTGATCGTTGACGGGAACGACCATGTCCATGCCGTAGCGCTTGCAGGTGACGTAGTCGTCGGCGCCGAAGCCGGGGGCGGTGTGGACGCAGCCGGTGCCGGAGTCCATGGTGACGTAGTCGGCCAGCACAAGGCGGCTGGTCTTGGGCAGGAAGGGGTGGTCTGCGAGCATGTTCTCGAAGAACGCGCCCTCGTGACGCTCGACGATTTCGTAATCCTCAAAGCCGCCCAGACCCATGACCTTCTTGGTCAGAGCCTCGGCCATGATGTACATCTCGCCGTTGGGAGCCTTTACGATGACGTAGCTCTCCGACGGGTGCAGAGCGATGGCGAGGTTGCCGGGCAGGGTCCAGATGGTAGTAGTCCAGATGACGAAGAAGAGCTTGGATTTGTCCAGATTGCCGAGCTTGCCCAGATCGTCGTGCATGGGGAACTTGACATACACGGTCGTGCAGGGATCGTCCTTGTATTCGATCTCGGCCTCGGCCAGTGCGGTTTCGTCGTGGGCGCACCAGTAAACGGGCTTGAGGCCCTTGTAGATGTGGCCGTTTTTATACATCTTGCCGAACACGCGCGTTTCCATGGCCTCGAAGCCGGGATCCATGGTCTTGTACGGGTGCTCCCAGTCGCCGATGACGCCCATGCGCTTGAAGCCCTCGCGCTGCACGTCGATGTAGTGGTCGGCGTAGGCGTGGCAGGCCGAGCGGAAGTCGGCGATGCTCATTGCCTTGTGGTTGAGCTTCTGCTCCTTGATGATGGCAGACTCGATGGGCATGCCGTGGTTATCCCAGCCGGGGATGTACGGCGTATAGTAGCCGCGCATTGCGTAGGTGCGCGTGATGAAGTCTTTGATGGATTTGTTCAGCGCGTGACCCATGTGCAGAGCACCGTTGGAGAACGGAGGGCCGTCGTGAAGGTTGAACAGGGGCTTGCCCTCGTTCTTTTTAAGCATCTCGTTGTAGATGTCCATCTCCTCCCAGTGCTTGAGCATCTCCGGCTCGCGCTTGGGCAGGCCCGCACGCATCGGGAACTCGGTCTTGGGGAGATTGAGTGTTGCGTCATACTTCTGTGCCATAAATTTATCCTCCATTTTT
>CATYVQ010000035.1 GCA_958413895.1 uncultured Collinsella sp. | reverse complement strand
GACGCCGCCCTCTCAAGGCGGAGATCACCAGTTCGAATCTGGTACGGGCTACCACGCATCTGATACCCGGACTTCCCATGGAAGGCCGGGTTTTTATTTTCAAACAACCGTCTGCAATTCCCGTTTGAACCAGAGCTTTGCGTTCTGCTTATGGTCCTTGCGGGTACAATATCCAAGATATTTTGACTGTTAGAAGGAGTCTCATGACGGAGTCCTCTCAGCATACGTCTAAGCCCCAGGTCGAGGTTGAGGCCTCGGGCGGAGATGACAATAAGAGCGCACGCCGCGGCGCCATCTTTATCGGCGTCGTGCTGGTGGGTTATATCGTCTATCTGGTGGTAACCGGGCAGATGGGGCAGTTCTGGGCCGCTATGTCGAGCGTGCAGGCGTCATGGCTCTTTGTCGCGTGTCTTTGCATGTTCATGTATCTGTTCTTTGGCATTGTGGCCTATGCGATCGCTGTCTGGCTCGACCCCAATTCACCCGTCGGCATTCGCGACCTGATCTCGGTCGAGGCGAGTGGCATCTTCTTTGGCAACCTCACGCCTATGATGATGGGATCGACTCCCGCCCAGATCTACCGTCTGACCAAAGCGGGCCAAAATGTCGGCGAGGCCGGAGCCACGCAATTTACGCGCTTTATCGTGTATCAGTTTGGCCTCGTTGCCTGGGGCGCTATCCTACTGCTTGCTCGCATGCCGTTTTTTGCCGAGCGCTATGGCGACATGACGCTGCTGTGCGTCTTTAGCTTTGGTGGGCACTGCTGCATCTTGCTGGGCATCTTCGCCGTCGCGCTCATGCCTAAGACCGTCACGCGCGTCGCCCATTGCATTATCAATTGGCTCGAGCGCATAGGTGTCTCGGCCACTAAGATCGAGGGATGGCGCACGTTTGTCGACGGCGAGATCTACTCCTTCTCCGAGAAGTTCAAGCTTTCGGCCGGACATTTTTCTTCCATGCTGCTCACCGTGTTTATCACTATGCTGCAGCTCGCGGTTTTCTATCTGGTTCCGTATTTCCTGATGCTTGCTTTTGGCCACCACGAGGTCGACTTTTTTTCGGTCATGGCCGCGAGCGCCTTTGTCCAGCTGCTGAGCTCTGCGGTTCCCTTGCCCGGTGGAACTGGTGGCGCTGAGGGCGGCTTTGCATTGTTCTTGGGTCATTTCTTTGGGTCGGCTTCGACCGCCGGCTATCTGCTGTGGCGCCTCATTACGTTTATTGCGCCGACCATTTTGGCTGCGCCCCTGCTGGGCCTTAAGAGCGCCCACAACGAGAGCATCCATGCGCGCTGGGATCGCGTGATGCGCAAACTCGGCCGCACGTCTCAGACGCCCTCTGCGCCCACTAAGCCGCACCCCACGAATGCTGTTACCGTTGATCCCAAGAAGCACGCTCAGAAGGCTTCTGGGGCCGCTAAGCCGGCTCATAAAGCCTATGTGCGCCAGACAGGCGATGGTATTCGCGTATCTCCGTCGGCACTCAATAAGAAGAAGCATCCTAAGTCGCAGTAGGGCGGTCGTGCGTTCTTCATGATGTGAGGCATATTTGTGCTGTATGGGGGATAATCCTCTTACGTAGATTATCTCTCATCTGTTGATGAATGCCCTCTTATCGAAGGGACACGCCCATGGCAACCAGCAAACCGCGCCTTGATCGCCGCATCGTTCGCAGCCGTAATGCCATCCTTTCCGCTTTCGAGCGCCTGCTCATGGAAAAGCCGCTGGCAGACATTACGGTGAGTGCCATCGCGCGCGAGGCCAATGTCGACCGCAAAACCTTCTACGTGCACTTTGGCACGGTTGACGGCCTGCTCGATGCCATTGCCGTCGATGTGGTGGAGATGATTGTCGACTCGGTCGAGAAAACGCTTGCTTCAATGGACGGTGACACCAACGAGCGCGCTCTTGGCGCGGCGGCGACCTTCTTTAAAACCGTTAACGAGGCACTGTGCAACAACTTGGTGCTCAATCGTCAGCTGATCGAGAATATTCCGCTCGATGATTTTATGGCTCGTCTTCGTGCGCCGCTCGAGCGCGAGATTGCCGAGCGCGATCTGCTGCCCCAAGGTCTCAAGGATGAGATGTTCGACTACTATCTGGCGTTTTTGCTGTCGGGTATTATCGGAATCTATCGCACGTGGGCGCTGTCTGACGGCTCGGTTCCTATCGTTCGCGTCTCTGAGGTCGCCAACGACCTGACTCTCAATGGCCTGTCGAGTCTGGAATCTCGCTTGGATTAGGCCTTGTTGGGCTCGTCGGCGTGGAAATTCCTGTTCACGAGGTTCTCCGGCGCCTTGGAGACCTCGCCGGCGTAGGAGCTGTAGCCTGAGGATCCTTAAATGAAAGTCCAGTTTATCCTTCCCATTCCAATTGGGAATCCTCCGATGCGCCTTCGCACGCTCGCATGACCTCGATACCATGTGAGCGTGCGAACTCGACGAGCTCTGCGTTGCGGGCGTTTATGGTGCCGAAGGCGGCGGGGCACACGATAAGGCGCGCGCAGTGGACGAGGAGCTCTTTGGCGCGGGCTATGGTTTTTTCCCCGATCGGCTCGAAGGCGCGCTCGGCCACGCATTCCGCCGCCAGGCCGCGCGCGAGCTCGCAGTCGATGTCCCCTTCGTGCAGAACGCCCGCGTAGAACGCCTTGCCCTGCCGGATGAGCTGGCGAAACACAGCCGATCCCGTACCTGCGCCGGCGATGACGAACGTGTGCGCATCGCTGTGCGGGCGCCCAATTTCCACGCTGCCGAAGCGCTCGTTGAAGGTGCCATGTTTAAGGCCGTAGAGCTCGCCAATCGTCTCGCGCGTGAATATGTCCTCGGGTGCGCCGGTGCGGAAGACCCGGCCGTCCTTCACGCAAATCACCTTGTCGGCGCTTTTCTGCGCGAGCTCGAGTTCGTGGATGGACATGATGACAGCCACATTCCGCGATTTCGCAAGGTGGCGAAGTATTCGCAGCAGGTCGATCTGGTAGCGGATATCGAGATACGACGTGGGCTCGTCGAGCACGAGCACACGCGGATCCTGCGCGATGGCGCGTGCGAGCATGACGCGCTGGCGTTGCCCGTCGCTTATCTGCATGAAGTCGCGCTCGGCGAGCTCTTCCACATGTGCGGTTTTCATGGCCTCGTCGACCCGATTATGGTCGTCGGGCGTGAGTGTGCCCATTCGCCCGGTGTAGGGATGCCTTCCCGCCTCTACGATATCGCGGCAGGTGAGGAGCTCGGTCCGGGGTCGATCTGTCAGCATAACGGCAAGGTTCCTTGCGAACTCCGCCGTCTTCCATCGGGAAATCTCCCGCCCGTCGAGCTCGACCGCGCCGGCAAGCGGTGCCAGATGGCGTGTGATGCTTTTCAAGATGGTCGACTTGCCCGAGCCGTTCGGCCCGATGAGCGCCACGACGTCGCCCGCGCGAACCTCCAGCTCGACGCCTTCGACTACGACCTTCTTGTCGTAGCCCGCCGACAGGTCGCTTATGCGGAAAAGCGGCGCTCCGTCAGCCTGCGTTT
>CATYVQ010000034.1 GCA_958413895.1 uncultured Collinsella sp. | reverse complement strand
GCATTTACGCGCCTTGTAGGAAGGGGCTGCGCCCATGGCTTTTGAGCCCGCTCAACATAGCTTGATCACGCTCGAGGGCGTTGATGGCGCCGGCAAGTCCACGCAGGCGCGCTTGCTTGCCCGCGCGCTCGAACTCGCTGGCTACCAGGTTGTGAGCCTGCGCGAGCCGGGCGGCACCGCCATCAGCGAAAAGATCCGCGCCCTGCTGCTCGATCCCGCCAACACGGCCATGGGAGATACCTGCGAGCTGCTGCTCTACGAGGCCGCACGCGCCCAGCTGGTGCACGAGGTCATAGCTCCCGCCCTCGCGGCCGGCAAGGTGGTCCTGTGCGACCGCTTCTACGATTCCACGACCTGCTACCAGGCGTTTGCCGACGGCCTCGATCGCCAGATGGTGCGCGACGCCAACAACCTGGCCGTCGCGGGTACGCACCCGGCTCTCACACTCGTCTATCGCATCACGCCCGAGCAGGCGGCGCTGCGCATGGCCGCCCGTGGTGCGGCCGACCGCATGGAGGCCAAGGGCATGGCCTTCCAAGAGCGCGTCTACCAGGGATTTTGCGCCATTGCCGCCGAGGAACCAAACCGCGTAAAGCTCATCGACGCGACCGCGTCCATCGAGGACGTCTTCGCGCAGACGGTCGAGCAGGTTCGCGTCTACGGCCTCGACATTCCGCAAGATGTCGTCGCCGCCGCGCTTGCCAAGGAGGCCGAGTAACATGGCCCCCGCTCAGGCAAGCCTGCTGGCCAAGCTCGACACCCAAGAGCGCGTGCGCGACTTTTTGACCAATGCCGTCGCCAGCGGTCGCGCATCGCACGCCTACCTGTTTTTGGGCGCGCCCGGAGCGGGCAAGCTCGACGCCGCGTGGGCGCTCGCCCAAGCCTTCCTGTGCGAGCAGGACGGCTGCGGCTCATGCGATAGCTGCGTGCGCGTCGCCCGCCATACACACCCCGATGTGCACTATTACACGCCCGAGAGCGCCACGGGCTACCTCATCGCCCAGACCCGCGAGCTGCTCGACGACGTGCCGCTGGCGCCCATCCGTGCCAAGGCCAAGGTCTACATCATCGACCGTGCCGAGCAGCTGCGCGCCAACACCGCCAACGCACTGCTCAAAACACTCGAGGAGCCGCCCGAGGACGTTATGTTCATCCTGCTGGGCACCTCGGCAGACGTGATGTTGCCCACCATCGTGAGCCGCTGCCAGTGCGTGCCGTTTCGGCTGGTATCGCCCGCCGTCGCCGCGCAGGCCGTGAGTCGCGCCACCGGTCAGGACCCTGCGCGTTGCCGCATGGCCGTCGCCGTAGCGGGAAGCCCCACGCGTGGCATCGAGTTCCTCAAGAGCGCCGAGCGCCAGGACGCCCGCCGTCAGATGGTCCGCGCCATCGATTCGCTTATCGCCGCCGACGAGGCCGACGTGCTCAGTCGCGCCAAGTCACTCATCGTCGCCGTTAAGGCGCCGCTCGCCGAGGTCAAGTCCACGCAGGAAAAGGTGCTCGAGCAAAACGCCGACTACCTGTCGCGTGGAGCATTGAAGCAGCTTGAGGACCGCAACAAGCGCGAACTCAACGCGCGCGAGCGTTCGGGTATCATGGAAGCGCTGGCGAGCGCGCGGACGCTCATGCGCGACGTGCTGCTGACGCTTCAGGACGAGGCGGCCGACGTGGTAAACGAAGACGTGCGCGACACGATCGGTCGGCTTGCCGCCGCGACCAATGTTGCGGGTGCCACCCGGGCGCTCGAGGCAGTCGCGACCGCCGAGCGCAACATCGCCAGAAACGTTACTCCCCAGCTGGCCATCGAGGTCATGCTGTTCGATATCAGGAAGGCACTGAAATGCCGTTAGTCGTACCCGTTAAGTTTACCTACGCCTCGCGCGACCTGTGGTTCGATCCGCAGGATCTGGATATCCTCGAGGCCGATTATGCCATTTGCTCCACCGAGCGCGGAACCGAGATCGGCCTGGTCACGGCCGATCCCTTCGAGGTGCCGCAAGATGAGATCGGTCAGCCGCTCAAGCCCGTGCTGCGCGTGGCGAGCGACATCGACCTGCAGCTTGCCGACGACCTGGCCATCCAGGGCGACGAGGCCATGGTCGACTTCCGCCGCCTGATCAAGGAGCTCGACCTCGAGATGAAGCCGGTCGGCGTCGAGTACCTGTTTGGCGGCGAGAAGGCCGTGTTCTACTTTGCGGCCGAGGAGCGCGTCGATTTTCGCCAGCTCGTCAAGGACCTGTCCTCGACGCTGCACATTCGCGTCGACATGCGCCAGATCGGCGTGCGCGACGAGACCCGCCTGGTGGGTGGCTACGCCCAGTGCGGACAGGAGCTCTGCTGCACGCGCTTTGGCGGACAGTTTGAGCCCGTCTCGATTCGCATGGCAAAAGAGCAGGACCTGCCGCTCAACTCGTCCAAGATCAGTGGCGTGTGCGGTCGCCTGATGTGCTGCCTGCGCTACGAGTTCGAGGCCTACAAGGACTTTAAGAGCCGAGCGCCCAAAAAGAAGACACTCATCGATACGCCGCTTGGCAAGGCGCGTATCCAGGAGTATGACACGCCGCGTGAGCAGCTGGTGCTGCGCCTGGAGAACGGCAAAGTCTTTAAGGTCAACCTGGCCGATATGACGTGCTCGGAGGGCTGCAAAAAGAAGGCCGCCGAGCAGGGCTGCAACTGCCGCCCCGACTGCGTGACGCGCGACGTGCTCGAGCGCATCGAGTCGCCCGAGATGCGCCTGGCGCTCATGGAGCTCGATCGCGAGAACGGCGTCGACGTGGGCGATGGCCTGTCGAGTGCCGACCGTCTGGCCGGCACGTCGATGCCCAAGCGTCGTCGTCGCGATGCCGAATCCGATGCTCGCGCCGGTCAGGGTCAGGGCGAGGGCCGTGGCCGTGGAAAGGGTCGCGGCAAGGCCGAGGCACCCGAGGCCGAGGGGGCGGCCGATGGCCGTCGCCGCCGCAAGCGCGCGGGCTCGGGCGATGCTACCGAGGCTGCAGCCGCGGGCAAGAACGCCTCTCGCGAGCGCGAGGTTCAGCAACCCCAGCAGCAGAATCGCGGCGGTGGCATGAACCCCACACGTCGCCGCCGCCGTCATCTGTCGAGCGAGGAGCGCGAGGACGCCTTCCGCGCCGCAGCTGCTCGCGAGGCTGGTGCCGCTTCCAAGGGCGCCTCGGCCTCCGATGCGCCTGCCGACAAGGGCGGCAAGTCACGTGGCGAGGAGGAGCGCACGCCGCGTCCGCGCCGTCGCCATTCCTCGGGCGCGCAGCAGAAGCCCTCAGTGCCCTCCGTGGCCGATCAGGTCTCGGATGGCGAGGTCAAGGTCACGCGCCGTCGTCCCGGGGATGGCGGGGGAGCGGCTGCCAAGGCTTCGCGTGGCGCCGCTCGCGACGAGCGCGAGCCGCGCGGTGGCGAGGGCTCGGCCGACCAGGGTCAAAAGCGCCGTCGCCGTCGCCGTTCCCGCAAGCCGCGCCAGGATGGCGGCGAGGGCTCGACTCCGTCTTCGTCCGCACCGCAACCGCCCGCCGGCGAATAACGCCCGCGAGCGGATTTAGCCCGCCTTGCCCCGAGCGCATCGGGGTATCATAGCGCCGAATCAACAACCCTCCCCGCGACCGAACGTAGGGAGGGTTGTGTCTTGAAGAGCCATCTGAACATATTGAGCCGTCTGCAGGGAGCCGGTGCCCTACCGTTTGCGGACGAATTGCTACCGTTTGCCGAGCACGCGACGTACGAGGCGCTTGAGGCGTTGTCGCCCACGCGATGTGCCGGCTGCGAACGCGCCGGTGCGCTTATTTGCCAAGACTGCCTGGCCGCGCTCACGCTCATCGACCCACGTCATAGCTGTACCCGATGCGGCGCCCCGTTTGGGGATTTGCTGTGCACTGAGTGTTCGGTCGAGGGCACGTCCTCGGCAATGGCGGAGGCACTCGATCGCTGTCTGGCGTGCGCCGTCTATGCGCATCCGCTGCCGCGCATCATTAAAGCGTACAAGGATGCGGGCGAGCGACGTCTAGCTCCGTATCTGGCGGAGCTGCTCTACGACACCGCCCTGCATGCCCAGGTCGTAGCGCCCGATCGCTACGGAGGTGTGCTGTCCGGCGCGGATGCGGTGGTGTTTGTGCCTGCGACGGCGGCAGCGTTTCGGCGGCGTGGTTTTGATCATATGGAGGCTATTGCGCGCCCATTTTGCGAGCTGTCGGGTGTTCCCCTGCTCGATGCTCTCGTCAAGTACGGGCATGGCGACCAGCGCGAACTCGGTCGTGA
>CATYVQ010000033.1 GCA_958413895.1 uncultured Collinsella sp. | reverse complement strand
GCCCGCTCCGACCTGCGAAATTTGTACTCGCGATGCGAATGACGCCCCTAACCTTAAACTTTAGCTTGAACTTAGCTATAATGCGCTACGTTCCTGCCAGGCTGTGGTTGCGGACGGACGAAATGCCCGTCCTAGTCCAAGACAGACGCGGTCAAAGGGATCCACGTAAGCGACCGCGTGCGCGCGGCGCGATCATGGCGCGTCCTAGATGTAAGCCGCACCGTCCGTTCTACTTTCTTTGGGGCAATACCGCCTCGCGGGCGAGCGGGCCAGTCGTGAAGGTGGCTGCGGCCTCCCGAGCAAACACCCCGGTGCGCAAGTGTGGGGTCAAATACCAGGTCAGCTGGTGGGAACAACCTGATATTCCGCGCAACGCACGGATCGTATACGGCACAGAAGGCAGGGTAGTGGACATGGTGAGGGGCAGCTTGATGCACGCGGCTCGGTTAGGTGCTGGGACCGCAGCGGTCATTGCCGTTTTGGGCCTGAGCGGATGCGCGTTCAACCCGCTGTCTACGTTCACGACTCCCACGATCGACCAGATCGAGTACGAGACGGTCACGCCGGCGGTGTCGGACGATGCCCTGGTCACTCCCGGAACCCTGACGGTCGCCCTCGATACTTCCGATGCACCGCAGGCAATGCAGGACGCCGACGGCGAGCTCACGGGGTATGCGGTTGACGCCGCCCGCGCCCTCGCAAGCCGCATGGGCCTTAAGGTCGCCTTTGTCGATGCGTCCTCGGCAGGTTCCGCGCTCGGCGACAAAAAGGCCGATATCTTTATCGGCGAGATCAACTCCACGGACGGGGACGTCAGCTCGCTCGGCACCTGCCTGTACGATGCCGCTTCCGTGTTCGGTAAAACCAGCGATGGTGGGTCGCTAAGCGTTTCCACCGATACCCTTAACACGTCTACTCTGGGTATCCAGATGTCCTCGGCCTCGCAGGAGGCGCTTGCTAAGCAGAGCATCACGGCCAACCAAAAGACCTTCTCCAACATCAACGAGTGCTTCGAGGCGCTCGAGTCGGGCGATGTCGATTACGTGATCTGTGATTCCACGGCTGGTGGCTACCTTGCGCGTCTGATGAGCCAGATCTCCTATGTCGGCACGCTCGAGACGCCCTCCACGCTTGGCGTCGCGGGCCTTAGCTCTAACGATGAGCTGTGCCGTGCCGTGAGTGATGCCCTCGACGGCATCACGGTCGACGGCACGCTCGAGGCGGTCCACTGCGTCTGGTACGGCCAGATGCCCTATGACCTTACCGCCAAGACCGTTTCGGGGGCCAATGTGCAGGCATCCGACTCCACGTCCAACGAGACCGAGTCCTCCGATGACGACGCCTCCGATAACAACGGCGACAGCCCGTCGTCTAGCCAGGAGGGCGCCATCACCGACGATGACATCAACAAGCTCAATAGCTAGTTATTGGTAGGGGTGGCGCCTGCCATTCATTGAACGAGGCACTTCTTCACGGTTTCAACACGCATGGCCGGGTCTCCCTAATAGGGGAGCCCGGCTTTTCTATTTTGGTAAAAACAGCAGGTCAAGGGCAATTTCCAGGAGAAAAACCAACTCAGCCGACGCCCTCCTATAGCGCACTTTGCCACGGAAAAGTGCGAGACTTCGGTATGCGGTATCAAGCAGTCGTTATTCGGGTCTTTGGGAATTCGGGTGATTAAATGCACGGCAATGGGTACATAGCCAGTACAGTAAGTCCCCGAGGCAGATTGGAGCCACGTATGGATATCAAGGTTTCTGGACGCAAGACGACGGTAACCGATGCTCTGCGTGCGCATGTGGATGAGAAGATCGGCGAGGCGCTCAAGGTTTTCGATATCGAGCCCATGACAGTCGACGTCGTGCTTCGCTATGAGAAGAACCCCTCGAACCCCAACCCGGCAATCGTCGAGGTTACGGTTCGTGCCCGCGGTTCGGTGATTCGCGTTGCCGAGCACGGCGCAGATATGTATGCCGCCATCGACCTCTCCGCCGATAAGGTTACCCGCCAGCTGCGCAAGTTCAAGACCAAGGTCGTGGACAACCGCCAGGGTGGTGCCAGCGCCGCGGATGTTGCGCCGGTCGAGCGCGTCGAGGATCTGGCCGACCTGCTGCTACCCGAGGAGGAGGACGACCTGCTCGTCCGCGAGAAGGTCATCGATGTCACCCCGATGACTGAGGAGCAGGCGCTGGTGCAGACCGATCTGCTGGGCCACGACTTCTACGTGTTCGAGAACGCGACGACTGGCCTCATCAATGTGGTGTATCACCGTAAGAATGGTGGATATGGCATCATCAAGCCCCGTATCGAAACACTTGACGAGTAAAATACGTTAACTTGCATGAGTTAACGGCTGGCGGCCATCCCATGCGGGTGGCCGCCTTTTTTACGTAAGGAGTCGCTTTGATGGACAAGGCCGCATCCGCCGGTCATTCGGACCGTTGCCGCATCGTCGTCGATACCTGCTGCGACTTTAGCCCCGAAGTCGCCGCGAACCTCGATGTCGATATCCTGGGTTTTCCCTTCATTATCGATGGCGAGGAGCGTACGGACGACATCTGGTCGAGCATGAGCCCTAAGGAGTTCTACGACCGCATGCGCGCCGGCGCCCGCGTGTCCACCTCGGCTGTGTCGCTTGGTCGCTATATCGAGTTCTTTACCGAGTGCGCCAAAGAAGGCACGCCCACGGTCTACCTGTGCTTTACCTCGGCCCTGTCGTCGAGCTACAACTCCGCGTGCCAAGCGGCAGATGCCGTGCGCGCCGAGTATCCCAACTTTGAGCTCTACGTGGTCGACAACGCTCTGCCCTGCGCGACCGGCGCGCTCTTGGCGCTCGAGGCTGTGCGCCAGCGTTCGGCGGGGCTGACCGCCAAGCAGCTGGTCGATTGGGCAAACGAGGCCAAGACCTACGTGCACGGCTACTTTACGCTCGAGAGCTTCGATGCGCTGGCTGCCGGCGGCCGCATTCCGCCCGCGGCGGCACAGCTCACGGCAAAGCTCGACGTCAAGCCCGAGCTCTCCTACGACCTTGCCGGCTCGCTGTCGCTGATCGGCGTCAACCGCGGCCGCAAGAAGGCGCTCAAGTCCATCCTCAAGTCGTTCCGCGAGAACTATGTGCCCGACCGCACCATGCCCATCGCCATCATGACGGCCGATGCCGAGAAGGACGGCGACTGGCTCGAAGCCGCCATCCGCAAGGAGGAGGGCTGCGCCGACGTCACGATCATTCGCAGCTCCGTGGGCCCCACCATCGGCTCGCACGTGGGCCCCGGCATGGTGGCCTGCGCGTTTTGGGGCAAGAACCGCGCCGACAAGGCGTCGCTTTCCGACCGCATCGCCCGCCGCGTGCGCGGCCAGTAGGCAAGTAACGCAGCCGCAATCGATCCCAACTCACAGCCCAAACGCTGGCACCGAGTATTTAACCTGGTAACAACACCCAACCCAAAAGGAAAGGTTTCATGGCAAACAAGCTCTCCGTCGCATTCATCGGCACCGGAATCATGGGTGCCCCCATCGCCGGCCACATTCTGGACGCCGGCTATCCCGTCACGGTCAACAACCGCACCAAGTCCAAGGCCGCAGCGCTTATCGAGCGCGGCGCCGTCTGGGCAGATACGCCGGCCGATGCCGCGGCGAACGCCGATGTCGTCTTTACCATGGTGGGCTATCCCTCCGAGGTCGAGGAACTCTACCTGGCGGGCGACGGCCTGCTCGCGTGCACCAAGCCGGGTGCGGTCTTGATCGACCTCACCACGAGTTCGCCCGAGCTCGCCCGTGACATTGCCGAGGCCGCCCAGGTTTCTGGTCGCATGGCGTTTGACTGCCCCGTCACCGGCGGCGAGTCGGGCGCTATCGCCGGTACGCTCACGGCTATCGTGGGCGCTACCGAGAACGACATCGCGCCGGTCCGCGACATCCTTGCCACCTTTGCGGCCAACATCTGCTGCTTCGACGGCGCCGGCAAGGGCCAGGCTGCCAAGCTCGCCAACCAGGTGTCGCTGGGCGCCTGCATGGTCGGCATGGCAGACGCCATGGCATTTGCCGAGTTGAGCGGCCTTGACCTGGAGAAGACCCGCCAGATGATCCTGGGCGGCACCGGCAAGTCCGGCGCCATGGAGAGCCTGGCTCCCAAGGCGCTCGACGGCGACTACAAGCCCGGCTTTATGGTCGAGCACTTTATCAAGGACCTGCGTCTGGCGCTCGCTTACGCCGACGATCGCGAGCTCGCGCTGCCCGGTGCCGACGTCGCATTTACGCTCTACGACATGCTCGACGCCATCGGTGGTGCCAAGCTGGGCACCCAGGCCATCACGGTACTCTACAAGGAGGAAGCCGACGCCATTGCCGCCGGTCTGGACTGGTCGCAGTACCGTCCCGAGGAGCATGGTGCTCATGAGGAAGGCTGCGGTTGCGGCGAGCACGGCGACGACCACGAGTGCGGCTGCGGCCGCCATCACAGCGAGGACCACGAGTGCTGTGGCGGCCACGGCCATGACGACGGCCACGAGTGCTGCTGCGGCCACCATCACGGGGAGTAGCGCCCATGAGCTGGACGTTCGTGGTGCTTGCGCTGGTGCTCTTTCTCTTTGCGATCTACATCGGCTTTTTGTGCGGCCAGTGGGCGTGCGAAAAGCGCGTCATCACCAAGCG
>CATYVQ010000032.1 GCA_958413895.1 uncultured Collinsella sp. | reverse complement strand
AGGGAAGAGGCGGGGTATGCCCCGCCTCTTACACCACATCTCTGCGCGCTACCTTTTGCGCAACAGATGTACGCTAATTTGGCTCAACCTTGAGACAAAATGAAGTAATTTCGATAGACCTCGGGTTCAACGAGGCGATTTTGACCCAAATACGCTGTTACTAAACTGGTAACAGTACTCATATTTGGCCTTTTTTGACCACGGGTCCTCTTGTTGGTGTCACACAGCTGCTTCGTGCGGGTATCCTAGTGCCAACGTGTGCCTATCAGAGGAGAGACCATGCTGTTGTCCGGTATCATCGCCGCCCTTACCAGCCTTTTGATTCCCATCATCATTTTGTTGTTACTGCTTCCCAACGCCTGCTATGTCGTCGAACAACAGCATGCCGTGATCATCGAACGCTTAGGCAAGTTCAACCGCATCGTCAACGCGGGCTTCCACATGAAGGTGCCCGTGATCGACCGCAAGGCCGCCACGGTGAGTCTGCGCACCATGAAAAACGGTTTTGGCATCGACGTTAAGACCCAGGACAACGTGACCATCGGCCTTGAGGTCTCTGCTCAGTACCACGTGAGCTATGACATGGGCGCCGGCCCGGCAGATTCGGGTATCTACAAGAGCTACTACATGCTGCAGGAGCCCGTCGACCAGATGCGTGACTTCATCACCGACGCCCTGCGCTCTTCGATCCCCGTCTACACACTCGATGAGGTCTTTGCCAAGAAGGATGACATCGCCAAGGATGTCAACGCTACCGTTTCCGAGCAGATGGCCGCCTACGGCTTCACCCTCGTGTCGACGCTAATTACCAAAATCGCACTGCCGACCGAGGTTGAGAACTCCATGAACGACATCAACGCCGCCCAGCGCAAGCGCGCTGCGGCACAGGAGCTCGCCGAGGCAGACCGCATCAAGCGCGTTACCGAGGCAACCGCCGAGGCCGAGGCTATGGAAAAGGCGGGCGAGGGCATCGCCAACCAGCGCAAGGCCATCGCGCTGGGTATCAAAGATTCGCTCGAGATCATCCAGGAGACGGGTGTCGGCAATGACGAGGCCAACCAACTGTTCATGTTTACGCAGTGGTCCGAGATGATGACGGAGTTTGCTCGCACGGGTAAAACCTCGACGGTCGTGCTGCCGAGCGACTTCTCGCAGTCGGCCTCTATGTTCGAACAGATGCTGACCGCCGGCAAAGTTCAAAACGATTCGAAGGAGTAGGCACGCGTGAAATACACCGTCGTTTGTGTTGGCAAGCTCAAAGAGCGCTTTTGGAAGGACGCGTGTGCCGAGTACACCAAGCGCCTGGGCGCCTATGCCAAGGTGGATATCCGCGAGGTGGCCGATATCGACCCGGCCAAGGCGGGCGGTGTGGATGCCGCGCGTGACAAGGAGGGGGCGGCGATTCTTGCTGCCCTGCCGTCTCGAGCGCATGTGATCCTGCTGGCTATCGAGGGCAAGGAGCGTTCGAGTGAGGAGCTCTCGGCGAGGCTCGACGATCTTATGCTGCGAGGCAGCAGCGACATTGCCTTTGTGATTGGCGGATCGGACGGCGTGAGCGATGACGTGCGCGCACGAGCCGACGAGATGCTCAGCTTTGGACGCATTACCTTGCCGCATAACCTGGCACGCGTGGTGCTGCTGGAGCAAATCTACCGCGCCTGCAAGATCAGCCGTGGCGAGCCGTATCACAAATAGGTCGGCAATACGAAACAATGGCGTGGGACAATAGCTTTCGTTTTGAAGAGCGTGTCTGAGAGGACTATGAGATATGAAGATTGGGTTTGTCGGTTTTGGCAATATGGCGAGCGCTATGGCCGATGGCTGGATCGCTGCCGGTGTAGCTGCGAGCGACATGTGCGCCTGCGCGGGTCGCTACGACGTACTGGTTGAGCGCTGCGAGGCACGCGGCATGGTCGCCTGCCACGATGCCGCCGAGGTTGTCGCCGCATCCGATATCGTGGTCGCTGCGGTCAAACCGTACATGATCGAGAAGGTATTCGCCCCGCTCAAGGATGCTCTTGCCAAAAAAGTCGTTCTGTCGGTTGCCTGGACCTGGGACAGTGCCAAGTGGGAGCAGGTCCTGCCGGGCGTCGCGCATATCTCGACGGTGCCCAACACACCGGTTTCGGTGGGCGAGGGCGTCATCGCTTGCGAGAAATCCTCTACGCTCAGCGACGAGCAGCGTGCTGTTGTGCTCGACCTGCTCGGTAAGCTTGGCACCGTCGTCGAGCTCGATACGAGCCTGCTGTTTGTGGGCGGCACGGTGGGTGGTTGCGCTCCGGCATTTGTCGCTATGGCAATCGAGGCCCTGGGCGATGCGGCGGTCAAGCACGGTATCCCGCGTGCCGATGCCTATCGCATTGTGAGCCAGATGGTGCTAGGTACGGCAAAGCTGCAGCTTTCAACTGGTCAGCATCCTGCGGCGATGAAGGATGCCGTATGCTCGCCCGGTGGCGCCACCATCAAGGGCGTCGTTGCGCTCGAGGACGCCGGCATGCGCAGTGCCCTGGTCAAGGCAATCGACGCAACTCTCCAGTAAAACCTGCCATTTAGGGACAGGTTTATTTTGGCAGGTTTTTCCTGCGGTTTTGTCGTATGTGCGAAAAGCGCCCCGCAACCGGATCGTTACCGGTTGCGGGGCGCTTGCGTTTGCCCAGATAAAACCGACCAAAATAAACCTGGCCCTTTTTGGCAGGTTAGTCCCAGAAGCTGTCTTCCTGATCCTCGGACTTGGGTCCGCGGTCGACGTACATCTTATGGGTACGCTTCTCCATTACAAAGGCAAGAATCGCAAATAACAGGATGCCGCCGGCGAAAAGGATGGCAAAACCGGTGCGGGTGCCAAACAAAAAGGAAAAAACTGCGTCCATTGGGTGCCTTCTTGCGTAGTTGAGTTGGGTCGTAAACGCTCATAAGTATATACTTGCCCATACATGTACAAGGTTGCAACCTAAATGGAATGTATATCGCCGGAGGATCTAATGCTTGATATCAAGTTTGTTCGCGAGAACCCCGATGCCATCGATGTCGCCATGGCTAACCGCCAGACGTCTTGGGATCGCGAGAAGTTCTTTGAGCTCGACGACGAGCGCCGTGCCGTCATCACCGAGGTCGAGGAGCTCCAGGCTACGCGCAATGCCGAGTCCAAGAAGATCGGCGCCCTGATGAAGGAGGGCAAGAAGGACGAGGCCGAGGCCGCCAAGGAGGCCGTGCGCGCCGTCAACGAGAAGATTGACGGTCTGGCCGAGCGCCGTACTGCTCTCGAGCAGGAGCAGTACGACTTCATGGCTCACCTGCCCAACATTCCTTGCGAGGCCACGCCGTACGGCAAGGACGAGGACGAGAACATTGAGCGCCGTCGTTGGGGCACCCCGCGCGAGTTCGACTTCGACTTTAAGCCGCACTGGGATCTGGGCACCGATCTGGACATCCTCGACTTCGAGCGTGGCAACAAGCTCTCCGGCAGCCGCTTCACCGTTCTCGGTGGCGCCGGCGCCCGTCTTGAGCGCGCCCTCATCAACTTCTTCCTTGATACGCACACGAGCCGTGGCTTTAAGGAGTGGTGGCCGCCTATCGTCGTCAAGCGTCAGACCATGTTCGGCACGGGCCAGCTGCCCAAGTTCGAGGACGACGCCTATCACGTCTCGGGCGACAACTTCCTGATTCCCACCGCCGAGGTCGTGCTCACCAACCTGCATGCCGGCGAGGTCCTCGACGCCGACACCCTGCCGCGCCGCTACACCGCCTTCACCCCCTGCTTCCGCGAGGAGGCCGGTTCCGCCGGTCGCGACACCCGCGGCATCATCCGTCAGCACGAGTTCGACAAGGTCGAGATGGTCAAGTTCGCTAAGCCGGAGGAGTCCGACGAGGAGCTCGAGAGTATGACCGCCGAGGCCGAGTACCTGCTGCAGCAGCTGGGCCTTCCGTATCGCGTGATCAGCCTGTGCACCGGTGACTTGGGCTTCTCTGCCCGTCAGACCTACGATATCGAGGTCTGGCTGCCGAGCTACAACGCCTACAAGGAGATCAGCTCCTGCTCCAACTGCGGTGACTTCCAGGCTCGCCGCGCCAACATCAAGTATCGCGACCCCGAGAACTTCAAGGGTTCGCGCTACCTGCACACTCTCAACGGTTCCGGTCTGCCGGCCGGCCGCACCATGGCCGCCATTCTGGAGAACTACCAGAACGCCGACGGCACCATTACGATCCCCGAGGTTCTGCGTCCTTACATGGGCGGTCTCGAGAAGATCGAGCCGGTCGCGTAACTTGGCTGCATAGGGGATATGCAAGGGCGCTCCTTCGGGGGCGCCCTATTTCGTGCGCAGGTCCATATCATGCCGTGCGGACAGCTCAATAGAAAACACACGAACAACTGTTCTGTATACAGCCATCTACCTGCTATGCTTTTGCTAAATAAGAGCGTGAGAAAGGGGACGCGATGGAGCTGTTTGATGATCGGGTGGTTTTGTTTGAGAGCGACGAGGGCGGGGAGTACCTGCTTGTAACGTGTGAGCCGTCTGGCATGGGTGGCCTGGTGGTTCGGCAGGCGAGCGAGGGTCCGTTGACCCAATGGTGCTTTGAGGAGTCGCCGCATGTGGTCGAGACCTTTGTGACGCACGAGGGGCTTGTGGCGCTGGAGCACTTCTATGGAGTTGGGACTCCCAACCAGGTCGCGCGCATGCTGAGCATCTCGTTTGCCGATTATGACTGTGCCCAGCGGGTGAGATCGCTCCTGAGGGAACTTGATGCTAAGTTTGACGTGATCGAAAAGCCAATCGATCGTACGGGGAACGGCGGTATATGCGGAGCAGCATGACAAAACTGCGTTCCACAAAAAAGTTTGAGATTGTGCTTGACTCCAATAGGCTAAAGTGGTTTTATATGTCTTGCGCTGCGGCGTTACCTCAGCTGGATAGAGGGTCTGACTACGAATCAGAACGTCATAGGTTCGAATCCTATACGCCGCACCAATTGAACTTGAAGCCTCCGGCAACGGGGGCTTTTCTTTTATGCCGCCGCTGCATGGATTCGAACCTCGGTCGAGGCGCGAGCGCCAAGAAAACGCGGAGCGTTTTTAGCGAGCGGGCGAGGACGCCGGCAGGCGGGCGAAGCCGGTGCGGATCCGCACAGCGGATGCGCGGAATCCTATACGCCGCACCAATCGAAATTGAAAGCCTCCGGCAACGGAGGCTTTTCTTTTATGGCAACACCGCATGGATTCGAACCTCGGTCGAGGCGCGAGCATCTTAATCATCACTTCGTAAAATTTTTCCAAATTGTCGCTTGACCCATCGAGGGGTCACGTGCATAATAATCCGTGCGTTGCGGCGTTACCTCAGCTGGATAGAGGGTCTGACTACGAATCAGAACGTCATAGGTTCGAATCCTATACGCCGCACCAATTGAA
>CATYVQ010000031.1 GCA_958413895.1 uncultured Collinsella sp. | reverse complement strand
TTCCCGATGTCCAAGAAATGGGAGGCAGTTCACAGGCACCTTTGTGGTGGTTTTCCCTCGTGGTGGTTCTAAGTGTAAAGCCTTCTACGACCGGCAGCCGCTAGACAAACAGCACGTGCGCGAGCAGTGCGCACACGCACACCGCTCCAAATACCAGCGCCACGATCGAAATCACGCGATCGGCCATGTCCATGTTGGCACGATTCGTAAAGAACCGATCTTCGGCGGCGTCGGCACGTGCCTCACGCACCATCTCGGCAACCGCCTCGCGGCCATCAAGCATCTTTGCATCCATGTTTGCCCCCTCGGTCTCAATCTTGTCCATCGAAAACCAACTCCGTGCAGCCTGTCGGCGCCTACGGGCGCTCGTTGGGGGCCAGGCGTTGCATCTTGTTCACAGCCTTGAACTTGGTGAACAGCGGCACATACTCAAAGCTCACGTTGGAGTTCTCCAGGCCGTACCAGCGCGCCGGCGTACCGGCGGCGCGGCGGATAATGTACTTGAGCGTGATGGCCGTGCGCTCGCTCGGCTCCACGTCACTCTCGGGCGCCAGGAGCTTGCGGATCATGACGAACTTGAACGTGCCGATGTTGCCCGGGTCCTTGTAGACCGAGTAGTCATGCGTCTGCGGCGGCAGCTCGCCAGTGGCGGCCAGATCCTGAACAACCTGGCGCAGGTAGGCGTTCACGCGCTGGTTAACCTTGTAGCCCAGGTACAGATGCACGCGGAACACGTAGTCGGTGCCAAACGTCTCGACCGAATAGGCAAAGGTATGCGGTTCGTCCATGGTCTCGACGTTCACGAACCACCAGGCGCGGGCGCGCTTGGGATGCTTGTCCAGAATCGAATAGACGATATCGCGGTCGATGTAGTCGGTATTGGTGTCCTTGGTCAGGTACACGATGTTGTCGCTCATGAGCTCGTAGCGATCGTCGTCGCGCAGGCGCTTGAGCTGCGGCAGATAGCTGCGCAGCGGCAGCAGCGTAAACTGACGCCGCTCGACCGCCGTGCCGTTGTACCAGCACACCATAACGCCCATGATGAGCATGGCCATAAGGATGGTGAAGTAGCCGCCGTGGAAGAACTTGGTGAGCGAGCTCACAAAGAAGAAGCCTTCGAGCAAAAGGAAGAAGGCCGCGAAGATCCACGGAGCAACCTTGAGCTTGCGCTCCTCGTGCAGGTAGAAGAAGAGCAGCATCGTGGTGCACATCATAGTCAGCGTAATGGCAAGGCCGTAGGCGGCTTCCATATGCGCCGAGTTCTGGAACAGCAGCACCACGATGACGCAGCCCACGAGCATGACGTTGTTGACCATGGGGATGTAGAGCTGGCCCTTGGTCTCGGCAGGGTAGAAGACCTGCATGTGCGGCATAAGGTCCAGGCGGCTGGCCTCGGACACCAGCGAGAATGCGCCGGTGATGAGCGCCTGCGAGGCGATGATGGCCGCGACGGTGGAAAGGCCGACGGCAAACGGGCGCAGGCCCGGGGCGAGCATCTGGTAGAACGGGTTGAGGTCGGCAATGCCCATGAGCTCGGGGTTGGCGGCGTTGTTGATAAGCCAAGCGCCCTGGCCCATATAGGAAAGCAGCAGACAGCACTTAACGAACGGCCAGGTAGCGTAGATGTTGCCGCGGCCCACGTGGCCCATGTCGGAATAGAGCGCCTCGGCACCGGTGGTGGCAAGGAAGCAGCTGCCCAGAATCATGATGCCCGCGTGGTTGTTGGGGCTCAACAAAAAGCCGATGCCACGCAGCGGGTTGAGGCACAGCAGCACCGCGGGGTACCGGAAGACAAAGAACAGACCCGTGCCGCCCAAGAACAGGAACCACAGCGTCATGATGGGGCCAAAAGCGTGACCGATCTTGGCCGTACCGATACGTTGTACCAAGAAGAGCGCGATGATGATTGCAAGTGTGATGGCCACGACACGGCCCTGATCGTCACCCAACACAGCATGGACCGCCGGGATGGTGCGCAGGCCCTCGATGGCCGTGGTAACGGTAACGGCGGGCGTCAGGATGCCATCGGCGAGCAATGCGGCGCCGCCCAGCATGGCGGGGATGATGAGCCACTTGCCGCAACGCTTGACCAGGCTGTACAGGGCAAAGATACCGCCCTCGCCGTGGTTGTCGGCGCGCAGCGAGATCAGCACGTACTTGACGGTCGTCAGCAGCGTGACCGTCCACACGACAAGGGAGAGCGCGCCAAGCACGAACTCCTCCGTGACGCTTCCGATGCCGCCGTTGCCGGCAACGAGCGCCTTGGTTACATACATGGGGCTGGTGCCGATATCGCCGTACACCACACCCAGTGTGACGAGCATCGCCGAGATGCTCACAGGAATCACAGCGTGCGAGGCTGCCTCCTTGGCCTTTTGTTCCATAAGCCGGTTTCCTCCCAACTTTAATGTTCGAAGGAATTATAGGTAATCGGCCCATGTTTGAATGGCACTGTTTTCCCAGCTAAATAAACATTTATACGGCCTTTAGGCCACCGCGGCGATATGGAATGTGGCAAAGGGGCTGTCCCCTTGTCACATTCGTCATTTTCCGAGCCAGTTTTTGAACCACCACTCCATGGAGCGGCTCATCTCGGCCATAAAGGGGCTCGTGTGCTTGCGGGTGTAGATGTCCACCACGCGCTCGCCCACCTCGCGGGCGTGCGGGCGGAACATCTCATCCATCTCGGTCACCTGCGCGTCCATGGTCGCGGCGTCCGCACGGCAGTAGCGCTCCTCGTGCACCAGGTTCACCACGGGGTGCGCAATGGCCGGACGCTCCTTGCGAGGCGTGCCGATGATGAGCATCGACAGCGGCATGGTATAGGGCGGCAGATCGAGCAGCTCGGCAACTTCCTCGGCATTCTCGACGATGTCGCCAATGTAGCAGCTCCCCAGCCCCAGGGCCTCGGCGGCAACCACGGCGTTTTGCGCGGCGATCACGGCGTCCTGGGCCGCGATGGCAAAGTCGCCCAAACCCGGCGCGCGGCGGGGCGCCTTGCCCGTGCGCTCGACAAACTCGGGCTCAAAGCAGCCCACGTGCTCAAACAGATCGATCCACTTGGCATAATCGACCACAAATATTAGTGCCCAGGGCGCCTTGGCGATCATGGGCTGGTGGTCGCACAGGTCGGCCAGACGGTCGAGCGTGGCATGCTCGCGGATGCTCACGATGGAATACATCATCATGGCACCTGCCGACGGCGCACGGCTCGCCGCATGCAAAATCGCCACCCGCTGCTCGTCGGTCACTGCCACGGGACGGTCGTCGTCATCGCGCGCGAAGGCACGCGTAGACGAGCGATGCTCCAAAATGTCCAGTACCGCATTGCCGGTGGTCTCTGCCGGATAGCCGCCCGCGTCCCCCGCGCTCGTCATACAAATCTGTTCGCTCATCGCCTTTTCCTCGCCAATTCTTTAAGAAGCCTTTACGTTTCCGTGTAATTCCCGTCCATTATCGCGCAGGTCGCCACTACATTGCGCTACACCGCCACACATGCGCGTTAATATGGCTGGTTGTTGTGCGCAGCCCGCAAATGCAGCGCATATTTAGGTAACAATCGGGTAAACCCCCGCTTTCGTAGGTTTTAGTTTGTGAGGAGTCTCAGCATGTTCGCTGCCGCCATCTCGCTCGTCGGTCTTGCGGCGACCGTCTACCTTGTCTTGCGCGAGGCCAAGGCCATTCGCGCTCAGTCGGGCACCGTCACCAAGGGCGCCTTCGCCTGGAGCGTCGCCTTTGGCCTGTTCCAGCTCTTTTTGACCGTCTGGGGCGCTATTGGCCTCGTCGCGCAAAACGAGCCGCTCGCCTTTGTGATGCTCATCCTGACCAATGCCATCCTCACCGGCTGCGCTTGGGCCAGCATCGCCCGCGACCGCATCGCCCCGCGCGTCTTTGCGTTCGCCTCGGCCGACGCCCCCGCCCCCACCGGCAAGCTTGCCCGCCTGCGCGGTGCCTTTGTGGGCAAACCACTCGTCGCCGCCGTCCTGTGCCTGCTGCTCGCCGGCGTCTTTGCGCTGCTGGGCATGGAGGTTTCTTCCAACCACGACTTTACCTGGGTCTACCCCCTGTGCATCCTGCTCGAGTGGGCCATCATCACCACGCTCATGGTCGGCCTGTTCTTCCTGTTCCAGCGCCATGGCTCAGCCCCCGCGGTCCTGGCCTTTGCCCTCTTTGTCCTGGGCATTGCCGAGTTCTTCGTCATCACGTTTAAATCCATGCCCATCCAGCCGGGCGACCTTTCGGCCATCTCCACCGCCGCCGCGGTCGCCGGCAACGGCTACACCTTCTCCATCTCGCTGTTCTGCGTGCTGTCCATGGGCTTTACCGCCATCGCCATGCTGCTGTGCGAGTACGCCGGCCTGGTCGCGCCGCATCGCCAGAAGGGCACCGCCAACGCCAAGCGCATCCTGCTCACCAACCTGCTCGTGGCAGTGCTGTGCCTGGGCGGCGTGACCGCGCACGTCACGCTTATCGACTACTACAACACCCTCGGCATCACCGTCTACACCTGGCGTCCGCTCGAGAGCTACTGGCGCGAGGGCTACCTGCCCGCCTTTATTAGCGCAGCGCAGTCCATTAAGCCGCCCAAACCCGCCGACTACTCCGTCGACGATGCCAAGGCCACGCTCAAAAAGTACGCCAAGGCCTACGACAAGTCCGACGCGGCCAAGAGTGACGAGCGCACCGCCGCAAAGGAGCAGTTCGACAGCGAGAAGCCCACGGTCATCGCCATCATGAACGAGACCTTCTCGGATCTGTCGATCTACCAGAACATGCGCGCCGGCTACGAGGGCCCGCAGTACTTTAAGAGCCTGTCCAACTGCCTCAGCCGCGGCAAGCTCTACGTGAGCGCCTACGGCGGCGGCACCGCCAATACCGAGTTTGAGTTTTTTACCGGCAACTCCATGGCCAACCTGGGGTCGGGCGTCTATCCCTATACCATCTACAACATGGAGACGACCGAGAATCTGGCCGAGCAGTTCAAGTCGCTCGGATATTCCACCACGGCCATGCACCCCAACCACGCCACCAACTGGAACCGTGAGAACGTCTACAAGGACTTTGGCTTTGACCAGTTCCTGTCCATCAACGACTTCCAGGGAGCCGACACCCTGCGCGGCATGGTGACCGACCAGGCTACCTACGACAAGATTCTGGAGCTGCTCGACCAGAACGCCGATCCGCAGTTTATCTTCGACATGACCATGCAGAACCATTCGGGCTACGACACGGGCCTGCTGCCGGCAGATAAGCAGATGCACCTGAATATCGACACGACCGATCTGGACGCTAAGACCGTCGAGGACGGCACGCTCTCCGATGTCGACGAGTATGTCTCGTGCATCGAGCAGTCCGATCAGGCGCTGCGCTACTTCCTCAACGCCCTGAGCAAGCTCGACCGTAAGGTGGTCGTGGTGTTCTGGGGCGACCACCAGCCGTTCTTCCCGTCAAAGTTCAATGACAAGTGGTTTACCGGCGAGGACGACGCCACCCACCAGGAGCGCTTGTGGCAGACCGACTACATCATCTGGGCCAACTATGACGTTGCCGGCTGCAACCAGACGAGCGAGGTCGACGACCTGTCCACCAACTACCTGTCCACCCAGCTGATGCAGCTGATCGGCGCACCGCTGACCGACTACCAGAAGGCGCACATGACGCTGCGTAAGTCGCTGCCCGCTATCAACTCGGTCGGCTACGAGGACGCCAGCCTGCGCTGGGCGCTCTCCTCCAACGTCACCGGTGACGACGCCGCCGCAGCAGCCGCCACCAAGGCGCGCGAGGATTACGCCAAGATGCAGTACTACGAGATGTTCCGCGACGGCAAGAACGTCTACACCGAGCATTTCCAGACCGAGGCCAACGAGACCGACCCCAACTTGGCACCGGGCACGACCAAGATCAAGTAGCGGGGTCGGGGGCCCGAATCGGCGGCAGGCGGAGGCATGGGAAAGGCCTGCTGCTCAAACAGTCCTGCGCAAGACGGGGGCCACATTAAGTGGCCCCCTTTGCGTGCGGAACTCGCGATGAACCTTATATGCCTCTGCCCGGACAGACGCCCTGTTGTTGGAGCGCGGCTTGTCTTGGGTGTATCGCCGAACATATATAAGTTGAAGGCCACGTTATGTGGCCTTCTTTGTTTGCGGAAAGTGTGTCCCGAAATTCTTGTCTGGAATGGGATGCGGTTTCCGCTTGGGACCCGATTGGGAAAGTGTGTCCCACTATTCAGCTGGATTCCGGGATGTATTTTCCGGTTGAGGCTCGTTGGGAAAGTGCGTCCCACTTTGGGGGCTGATTCTGGGACGTGGTTTCCGGTTGGCTCTCATTGGGAAAGTTGGGACCTCGGACAAAATCTCGGACCCAATCTGGGTCCAGGAGGGAGTCCGATGTA
>CATYVQ010000030.1 GCA_958413895.1 uncultured Collinsella sp. | reverse complement strand
CTATTTATTCAGTCCAAGTTTCGGGGCGCAGTTCACTGTCCCCTTTGTGGTGGTTGTGATGGTTGAGCGTCAAAAGTGAACGTGTCGCTACTTGGACAGCTCGTCGGCGAGGGCCTCGATCTGAGCGCGCGAGGCTTCGTTGAGCGAGCCCAGCACAGTCACCTTGTTCTGCGTCAGGGTGATGTCCTTCATACCCTCGAGCTCCTTGGTCATAATCTTGGCCGCTGCAGGCGCCCAGGAACCGGACTCGACAAGCGCCACCGTACGGTTCTGATAGGCGTGCTCGGCAAGCGTGTGGATAAAGGTGCTCATGAACGGGAAGATCTCGCCCTGATAGGTGATGGAGGCGAGCACCAGACGGTCATAGCGGAACGCATCCTCAACGGCCTCGGCCATATCATCGCGAGCCAGGTCAAAGACGGAGACCTTCTGGCCGCGAGCCTCGAGAGCAGATGCGAGCTCCTCGACGGCAGCTTTCAGGTGCCCATACACACTCGCATAGGCGATCGTGATGCCCTCGTCCTCGGGCTGGTAGCTCGACCAGGTGTTATAGGTGTCGAGGTAATAGCCCAGGTTCTCGGTCAGTACGGGACCGTGGAGCGGGCAGATAATCTGAATGTCCAGGTCGGCGGCCTTTTTGAGCACGGCCTGCACGAATTTGCCGAACTTACCGACGATGCCAAAGTAGTAACGGCGAGCCTCGCAGGCCCACCCTTCCGGATCCTCGATGTCGTTGGCGCCGAACTTGCCAAAGCCGTCGGCACTAAAAAGCACCTTGTCGGTGGACTCGTAGGAGAAGAGCACCTCGGGCCAGTGAACGTTGGGGGCGCCGATAAAGGTCAGGCTGTGGCCGCCCAGATCGAGCACATCGCCCTCTTTGACGACCATTTTGCGCTCGGGGAAGTCGGTGCCAAAGTAGTTGACCATCATGCGGAAAGCACCCATGCTGGCCACGATCTGCGCCTGGGGATAGCGCTCCATAAAGGCAGCGATACCGGCGGAGTGATCGGGCTCCATGTGATGGACGACCAGGTAGTCGGGCGTACGGCCATCGAGCACGGCCTCGAGGTTGCCGAGCCACTCGTCAACAAAACCGCCGTCGACTGAATCGGCGACAGCGATTTTATCGCCCAAGATAACGTAGCTGTTGTATGCCATACCGTTCTCGGACACGTCGTACTGGCCCTCGAACAGGTCAATGTCGTGATCGTCGACACCGATGTAGCGGATATCCTTGGTGATCTCCATCAGGCAAAGCCTCCTAGATAGACAAAAGAACCCGTCTATCATAACACTCGGCAGTATCCCAACTGTTATCTGCCAGCATCCATACCGATTGTTATTGAAATACGATAAATCGCCGTTTACCTGCGCAAACTATGAGTGTGGTATCGCCGTGCTATGTCGAATAATGAGCTGGCCGGGAATACGGATGGCAACGGTTTTGCCCGCCGTACCCGCCTCGGGAACCGCATGCTCAAACACCTCGCGTCCGCGCTGATGTAGATCGAATCGCACGGTCGTGAGCTCGTTGTGTGCCACAAAATCATCGAGCGAATCGTCGACGCCCACCACGCTCACGTCCTCGGGCACACGCAGGCCGCTATCGCGCAGCGCCGCAATTGCGCCGTTTGCCATCTGGTCGTTTGCCGCGTAAATCGCCGTCATGGTGTGATCGTGCTCGGCCAGGTGCCTGCCGGCCTCGTAGCCGCTGTTGGCAGACCAGTCGCCCTCGAGCGGCTCTGCCGGCTCGATGTGTTTACGCTCGAGTGCATCCTGCCAACCGGCGCGACGAAATTGTTCGTCGACCGAGAACGACGGTCCGCCAATATAGCGAATCTGCTCGTGCCCCAGCTCAAACAGGTGATCCATAAGCAAGAGCGAGCAGCCGTAATGATCGGAGTCGACCGTGGTCACCCGCGGGTGCGCGTACATGGTGACGATAACCGTGCCAATGCCCGGCAGTGGATCAAACGTCTCAAAATCGGGCGCCATGCGGCTCATGCCGATGATGATGCCGTCCACCGGCAATGCGGCCATACGACGCGTGGCCTCGGCAAGCGAAAACTCCTCGGTCTTGGACATCTCGACCAGCGTGATGGCACAATTATGCTCGCGAGCAGCGCTGGCGATGCCGTCGATCATTGAGAGGTTGCCAAACTTGGTGACATCGTTGACGCATAGGCCAACCGAATGGTATCGACCGTCGCGCAGCGAGCGACCGGCATAACTCGGACGAAAGCCGAGCTCTTGCATAGCGGACTGCACGCGCTGGCGCGTCTGCTCGTTAACGTTGGGCAAGCCGTTGGCGACGCGCGAAACCGTCTGCTGTGAAACGCCAGCAGCGCGGGCGACGTCGGCCATGGAGACCGGACGCGTACCTGTATCGTTGGACGGGCGCCTTGCCACAGAATCACCTTCACCCTTGCGAGATCTGAATAGCGTGAATGCCGGCCCGGGCAGGAGTTTAGCCCGCGCCGAGGCCCGCTATCGTCGGACGCATGTTAACGTACTCTACTTTTTCAATCCGCATCTCTTCTGCTTTATAAGTCCATACGGCAATACCGTTCACGGCTGAATTTCTACCGATTACCAGATTCTCAAAAAGTGACAAGAGTTGTGTTATGAGTACGTTAGCATTGCCCGTAACGTGCGGCATCGTGAACACTTGGTTCATGCCGCTTCAAGTTGTTAACGTACTCATAACGGCGCAAAACTTACCCGTACGCGCCAAGGAAAGGACTCCGATGACCACCCCCGACGAAAAGACACTCGCCACGCTCACCAAGCTGTTTGAGGAGGAGTTTGGGCCCATCGGCGATCGCCAGGTGCTCTATGTGCACGCGCCCGGCCGCTCCGAGATCAGTGGCAACCACACCGACCACGAGGGCGGCCACGTCATCGCCGGCTCGCTCGATGTCGCTGTCGACGGCATCGCCGTGGCAACCGACTCCAACAAGGTCCGCGTCGCCGACGAGGGCTATCCCACGTTTGAGATCGCGCTCGACACGCTAGACGTTCAGGAGTCCGAGAAGGGCACGTCCGCAAGCCTCGTGCGCGGTATGGCCCACGAGGTCGCAGCGCTTGGCGTTGAGCCCCAGGGCTTCGACTTCGCCTTCACCTGCTCTGTCCCCTCGGGCGGCGGCCTTTCGAGCTCTGCTGCTGTCGAGGCGGCATACGGTCGCGCCATGGAGACGCTCTGGGGCGCACCCGCCATCGAGCCCGTCGCGCTCGCCCAGATGAGCCAGCGCACCGAGAACAACTACTATGGCAAGCCCTGCGGTCTGATGGACCAGGCCGCTGTGTGCCTGGGCGGCCTTGCCTACATGGACTTTGAGGACCAGGCTCAGCCTAAAACCCAGAAGCTCGAACTCAACTTTGAGGATCACGGCTATGCGCTCGTGCTCGTTAAGGTTGGTGCCGACCACGTGGCCGCCACCGACGATTACGCTGCCGTTCCGCGCGAGATGCAAGACGTCGCCGCCGAGTTTGGCAAGGCACGCCTGTGCGAGGTCGATGTTGCCGATTTTGACGCCAAGCTCCCCGAACTGCGTGCCAAGCTGGGCGACCGTGCCTGTCTGCGCGCCGTTCACTACTGGTACGAGAATGGCCTGGTCGATAAGCGCTGGGCGGCCCTGAACGCCGGCGACATCGATCAGTTCCTGGTCCTGACGCGCGAGTCCGGCGCCAGCTCCGCCATGTACCTACAGAATGTCGTTGCCAAGCTGGGCTCCGAGCAGCCCTCGATGTATGCCCTGGCACTGGCCGAGCACGTGCTCGACGGCCGTGGCGCCGTCCGTATCCACGGTGGCGGCTTTGGTGGCACCATCCAGGCCTTCGTGCCGCTCGACCTGGTCGACACCTTTATCACCAAGATGAACGGCTGGCTGGGCGAGGGCTCTGCCCGCCACTACGCAATTTCTGACAAGGGGGCTTACGCGGCATGGCTGTAATGACTGACGTGCGCGAGGCCGCGCAGAACCTGATCGAGTACGCTATCCACCGATCGATGATCGGCCAGGACGATCGCATCTGGGCGTATAACACCATTCTCGAGTGCATCGGTGCTACGGGCCCGGCGCTCGACATGGCCTGGGCGCTCCAGGTCGAGAAACTCTCGCTCTTGCACCCCGACACCCTGCCCAACTTTGACCTTGAAGGCACACTTGCCGCGCTTGCCGAGGCGGCTGTTGCCAACGGCGCCGCCGAGGACACGGCATCGGGCCGCGACCGCATCGCCATGCGCATCATGGGCGCGCTCATGCCAAGGCCTTCGATTGTAAACGAGGAGTTCAACGGACGCATGGGCGTCAACGAGCCCCGCGCCGCGACCGACTGGTTCTACGGCCTGTGCTGCGACGCCGGCTACGTGCGCCGTGCCGCCATCGCGCGCAACATCAAATGGAGCACCCCCACCAACTGGGGCGACCTCGAGATTACCATCAACCTGTCAAAGCCTGAGAAGGACCCGCGCGATATCGCCGCAGCCGGTGCTGCCAAGAACACGGGCGAGAAGTATCCCGCCTGCCAGCTGTGCATCGAAAACGAAGGCTACCCTGGACGCTCCGCCGCAACCGACGGCGGCGCTCATCCCGCTCGCCAGAACCTGCGCATTATCCCCATTCAGCTCAACGGCGAGCGCTGGGGCTTCCAGTACAGCCCGTATGCGTACTTTAACGAGCACTGCATTGCCATGAGCTCTGAGCATCGTCCGATGCACGTCGACCGCAAGGGGCTGACCTGCCTGCTCGACTTTGTCGACCTGTTCCCGCACTACTTTATTGGCTCCAACGCCGACCTGCCCATCGTAGGCGGCTCGATTCTGTCGCACGACCACTTCCAGGGCGGCGCGCACGAGTTCCCAATGATGCATGCCACCGAGGTCTCGCAGTTTAGCGTGCCTGGCTTTGACCAAGTCAGCGGTACCGTGTTGCAGTGGCCGCTTTCGGTGCTGCGACTGCGCTCGCACGACCGCGCCCAGCTGCTCGACGCCGCCGAGAAGATCATCCTCGCTTGGCGCGAGTGGACCGATGAGTCGGTGGGCGTCATCGCGCACACAGCCGACGGCGTAGCGCACAACACCGTGACGCCCGTCATCCGCCGCGTCGACTCCCGCGGCAACGCCGGCGGCGAGATCTACGAGGCCTACCTGGCGCTTCGCTGCAACATCACGACCGGCGAGCATCCGCTGGGCGTTTTCCACCCGCATGCCGAGTACCACCATATTAAGAAGGAGAACATCGGCCTGATCGAGGTCATGGGCCTGGCCATTCTTCCGCCGCGCCTGGTTCCCGAGCTCGGCGCTGTCCGCGAGCACTTGCTAGCGGCCAAGGCCGATGCCAGCTACGACCTTGTCGGTGCGCTCGAGGGCGATGATCTATGCCGTAGCCACGCCGCATGGGCCGAGGACGTCTTTGCCCGCCGCGCCGACGAGCTTACGGCCGAAAACGCCATCGACATCCTGCACGAGGAGGTCGGCGTGGTGTTTGGCCACGTGCTCGACAACGCCGGCGTCTTTAAGTGGGACGAAGCCGGCCGCGCCGCCCAGCAGCGCTTTATCGACTCACTGTAATGGTCCCTTGGGGACGGAGGAAAACGGATCATCTCGTCTTCAAGGCAACGGCGCCCGCCGGCAACATCGCCGACGGGCGCCGTTTTCTGATGCAAGGGTAGCTAATTTGCACCAAAACAAGGAGTGTTCCAAACTGCCGGCAGAGAAGGAACGTCCCCAGGTGCCGGCCTAAATCACCACATTATTCGATGGAAAAACGTGGTTGCCTCACACATTATTCGATGGAAAAACGTGGTTTACTCCCACATTTTTCGATGGAAAGACCGAAACGGTCTTATACTAACCATGATCGTTAGGAGGCAGTATGCAGCGACAGCTAATGGACGAACTCATCGCTTGGAAATCTAGGGCAAACCGCAAGCCCCTCCTGCTTAAGGGGGCCCGCCAGACGGGAAAAACCTGGCTTCTCAACGAATTCGCAGGCCAGCAGTATCAAAACGTCATCCGTTTTGACTTTATGCTCGAACCGGGCGTACGTTCGCTGTTCGACGGAAGCCTTGACCCCAAACGCATCATCTCCCAGATAGAGCTCCTGCGCGGCCAGACCATAACGCCGACAGACACACTCATCATCTTCGACGAAATCCAAGAGGCACCGCGTGGCATCACCTCGCTCAAATACTTCAACGAGCTGGCGCCGGAATACCATATCGTGGCAGCCGGCTCCTATATGGGGCTCGCGCTCCGACGCGAAAACGAGTCGTTCCCCGTCGGCAAGATCGACCAGCTTACCATGCGCCCCATGGGGTTTGTCGAGTTCGTTCGTGCCGTCGATGGCGATCCGCTCGCAGATGCCATCCTTGCCGCAGACATGGACCTGCTGGCAAACGTTTCCGAAAAGCTCGAGCGCCTGCTCAAGGAATACCTCGTTGTCGGTGGCATGCCAGAAGTTGTCTCCGCTTTCGCCGCCTCCCACGATTTCATCGAGGCCCGCAGGCTTCAGCAGCAAATCATCGAAGCTTACGAATCCGATTTTGGCAAGCATGCACCAGCCCGCATCGTCGAGCGCATGAGGCTGGTTTGGAAATCCCTTCCCGGCCAGCTCGCAAAGGAAAACAAGAAGTTCGTCTACGGCGCGCTTCGTCCTGGGGCGCGCGCACGCGATTTTGAGGAAAGCCTCCATTGGCTCATGGACTACGGAATCGTTCATAAGGTACCACGTGTTTCCGCCCTAAGAGCACCGCTCACAAGCTACGAGGATCTCTCGGGCTTCAAGCTGTTCTGCATCGACACCGGCATCCTCGGAGCACTCTCCGGCCTCACGCCAGCCATCGTTCTGAACGGGCCCGCTGTTTTTACGGAGTTCAAAGGCTCGTTGACCGAGCAATACGTCGCACAGGAGCTTTTGCTCCAAGGCAAAACTCCCGCGTATTGGTCATCCTCCTCCGGCAATGCAGAGACTGACTTTGCCATCGACCATGCGGGGACCGTGCTTCCGCTCGAGGTCAAGGCGACAGAGAATCTCAAAGCAAAGAGTCTGAGGATTGCCTGCGAGAAGTTCAAGCTCGAGCGCTGCGTGAGAACATCGTTAGCGGCATATAGAGACGAGGGCACGCTCGTCAACATTCCGCTCTGGGAGATTGGGCAAATCGACAAGCTGGCATAGGCGCTGTGGAGGGGTGCCCCGTAAGGAGTGTCCCAAACTGCCGGCAGAAAAGAAACGTCCCCATCTGCCGCA
>CATYVQ010000029.1 GCA_958413895.1 uncultured Collinsella sp. | reverse complement strand
GACTTGCAGCGACGGACCTCAGGACGCTCTTACACCACGTCTGCGCGCGCCATCAGTTTCAAGTCGAGTTTTGCCGATTTCGACCAAGAATCGCTGCTACTAAAAAGGCAACAGTACTCATATTTGCCCTTTTTTGGCCACAAGCCCTAAAACAAGCCTCGCCAGGGTCGGGAAGCGGGCCAAATCGTCGGCCTCGAGGCTTATTCCACCGTTCCGTAGACGGCGCCCCAGCCGTGGGCGGCAAGGGCCGAGTTGAGCTGGTCGCAAAGTGACTGGCGGTCGTAATAGCCGGGCGGTAGCAGGTTGACGATTTCCATGAGATCGGGCGCCAGGTCCAAGATTTCGGCCTGTACGATCAGATCCAGGCGGTCGATGGCGTGGCGGTCGTAAAACAGTCCGTCGACCAGGCGCTGCAGGTCGCCGAATTCCTCGGCCTGGAACGATCCGTACTCCATAGTGCCTCCTTGGGCGCTTCACGCCGGCATACGCGGCGATTCGTAATTCATTGCGATGGACTTAATCTATCACGGCTTCATACCGTTGCGGCGGTGGCGGTCTATACTTAGACGAACTGCAACGTACCGCTTCGCGAAAGGTCGCACCCATGCAGACGATCTACCAGAAGATGGAAACCACCGAACTCGATGCCGCCATCGAGGCGCTCAAAGCCGAGGTCGCCGAGGTCAAGGCCAAGGGCCTGGCGCTCGACATGGCCCGCGGCAAGCCGTCGCCCTCCCAGGTGGACATCTCTCGACCCATGCTCGATATCCTCAATGCCGATGCCGATCTGCACGACGGCAACGTCGACTGCTCCAACTACGGCTGCTTTGAGGGCATTCCCTCGGCACGCAAGCTGGCAGGGGAGTTCCTGGGTTGCCCCGCCGAGCAGACGCTCGTGCTGGGCTCGTCGAGCTTGCTGATCGAGCACGATATCGCCGGTATGTTCTGGCGTTGCGGCTCGTGTGGTAGCGACCCTTGGGAGGCTTACGAGGCAGCGCACGACGGCAAGAAGGTCAAGTTCCTGTGCCCGGTTCCCGGCTACGATCGCCACTTTGGCATTACCGCCGACTTGGGTATCGAGAACGTTCCCGTCGCGATGACCGACAACGGCCCCGATATGGACGAGATCGAGCGCCTCGTTGCCGCCGACGACTCCATCAAAGGCATCTGGTGCGTGCCCAAGTATTCCAACCCCACGGGCATCACCTTTAGCGAGGACACTGTGCGTCGCCTGGTCGAGATGCCCACGGCCGCGTCTGATTTCCGCATCTTCTGGGACAACGCCTACTGCGTGCACGACCTGTACGACGAGACCGACAAGCTCGCCAACATCTTCGATCTTGCCCGCACGGCGGGCACCGAGGACCGCGTGGTGGCATTCGCCTCGACGTCCAAGATCACTTTCCCGGGTGCCGGTATCGGCTTTATCGGTGCGAGCCCCGCGGTTATCGCGGAGTTCTCCAAGCGCCTGAAGGCCGGCCTCATCAGCGCCGATAAGCTCAACCAACTGCGCCACGTGCGTTTCCTTCCCACCATCGAGGCGGTCAAGGAGCACATGAAAAAGCATGCCGAGTTCTTGCGCCCGCGCTTTGAGGCCGTTGAGCGCAAGCTCACCGAGGGCCTGGGCGAGACGGGCTGCGCTACTTGGACGCATCCTCGCGGCGGCTACTTTGTGAGTTTTGATGGTCCCGAGGGCTCGGCCCAAAAGGTCGCCGCGCTTTGTGCCGACCTGGGCGTCAAGCTCACGCCGGCCGGTGCTACCTGGCCCTATGGCAAGGATCCGCGCGACACCAACATCCGCATCGCGCCGAGCTATCCCACGGTCGAGGACTTGGAGGCCGCGCTCGATGTGCTGGTGCTGGCCGTTAAGCTTGTCGCTGCCGAGCTTGCTCGTGCCGAGCGCGCCTAACGCGCAAAGCCTCGCAAGTCCGCGTCCAGTACTATCCACACTTTCGATACGTAAAGGAGCGTATACATGGATTTGGGTATTTCCACCAACCCCACGCCAGAGCTCTACACCATTAAGGTAACCGGCGAGATCGATATCTCTAACGCCGATAGCCTGCGCAATGCCATCGACCTGGCGCTCGAGCAGCCCACTGAGGCCGTTGAGCTCGATTTTGCCCAGGTGAGCTACATCGATTCGACGGGCATTGGCGTGCTCGTGGGCGCCGCGCACCACGCGGTCGACCACGGCAAGCGCTTTAGCTGCACCAATGTGCAGCCCCCGGTGATGCGTGTGGTCCAGCTGTTGGGTGTCGACCAGGAGATTTCGATCACCGCTGCATAATCTTTGCCCCAAAAGGGCGTGCCGTTTGGCATATGTTTGTGATGCGCTCGGACGTTTTGGCGTCCGGGCGCTATACTTGACCGAATGAATAGACGAGTTCCGGCCGAATGGCGCGGTGCGGGCTCGACTCACATCGAGCCTTGGAGGTATGTGTGTTTGGTATTGGAGAGGGTGAGCTCGCGATCATCGTGGTCTTCGGCTTTTTGCTGTTTGGCCCGGATAAGCTCCCGCAGATGGGCCGCACGATCGGCCGTGCCATCCGTCAGTTCCGCGAGACGCAGGAAAAGATGACGGCCGTTGTTCAGTCCGAGATTATCGATCCGGTGAGCGAGGCCGCGTCGGCCCCGGTCAAGCCCAAGAAGGCTGCTGCGACCGACGACGATTCCGATGTGGACGAGGATGCCGCCGAGACGGCAGCGCCCGCCAAGAAGGAGACCTTTGCCGAGCGTCGCGCCCGTCTTGCTGCCGAGAAGGCCGCGAGCGAGGCTGCCGCCGAGGGCGAGGGTGCTGCTGAGGAGTCCGAGGCCGAGGGTGCCGAGCCTGCCGCTGCCACCGCTGCCGCCGTCGAGCCCGAATCTGCTGCAGAACCGGAGCCCGAGCCCGAGCCGGCAGAGCCCACGACGGCCGACCTCTACGCCCGTCGTCCCCGCAAGCGCAAGGCCGTCGTCGACCAACTTGCCCGCGAGCTCGAGGCCGAGGACGACGCCGCTGCCGCCGATGCACCGAAGGGAGGCGATGAGTAATGCCTATCGGACCTGCGCGCATGCCGCTCTTCGATCACCTGGGCGAGCTCCGTCGCCGCCTGACCATCGTGGTCGTGTCGGTGTTTGCCGCCGCCATCGTGCTGTATTTCGCCACGCCCGTGGTGCTCGACATCCTGGAAGACCCCATCCGCTCCTTTGTGCCGGACGGTAAGTTCTACATCACCACCACGCTCGGCGGCTTTGGCCTGCGCTTCTCGCTGGCCATCAAGATGGCCGTGGTCATGTGCACGCCCATGATCATCTGGCAGATTCTGGCATTTTTCCTGCCGGCACTGCGTCCCAACGAGCGCAAATGGGTCGTGCCCACGGTGCTCGCCTCGACGGTGCTGTTCTTCCTGGGCGCCATCTTCTGCTATTTCATCATCATCCCGGCGGGCTTTGAGTGGCTTATCGGCGAGACCTCGGCCGTCGCCACGGCGCTGCCCGACCTGGAGAACTACGTCAACATGGAGCTGCTCTTTATGATCGGCTTTGGCGTGGCGTTTGAGCTGCCGCTCATCATCTTCTACCTGTCCGTCTTCCACATCGTGTCCTACGCGGCCTTCCGCGGCGCCTGGCGCTACGTGTACGTGGGCCTGCTTGTGGGCTCGGCTGTGATTACGCCCGACGGCTCGCCCGTTACGCTGGGCCTCATGTATGGTGCCCTGCTCTCGCTCTACGAGATTTCGCTCGCCATTGCCCGCGTGGTCATTACCGCGCGCGAGGGCAAGGAGGGCTTGTTTGTGAGCCGTCTGGACCTGTTCTCGGACGATGAGGACGACGAGGAGTAAATCGGTATGCACGAGGTTGGCATTGTCAACGGCATACTCGATACAGTGATTCGCGCGGCGCGTGGGGCGGGGGCCTCGCGCGCCGTTTTGGTAACGCTGCGTATCGGGGATATGACCGAAGTTGTGCGCGAGGCGCTCGACTTTGCGTGGGAGACATTTCGCGATGAGGACCCGCTCACGCGGGGCTGCGAGCTCGCGGTTGAGGAGATTCACCCACAAAGTGAATGCCTGGACTGCGGCGAGGTCTTCGACCACGATCGCTTCCACTGTCGCTGTCCCCAGTGTGGTGGTGCCAACGTGCGCCTACTGCACGGCCGCGAGCTCGATATCGCGAGTATCGAAATCGAAACCCCCGACGATTAGCCCGCTAGCCATCTGGTGATGGGGTATAAAGGGGCCAAAGTAAGGAGCGCTAAGTATGGCTGAGAAAACGATTGATATCGCGTCGCCGATTCTGTCGCGCAACGAGCGCCTGGCAGATCAGCTGCGTCAGCGATTTAATGAGACAAACACCTATGTGATCAACGTCTTGTCGAGCCCCGGTTCGGGCAAGACCACCACGATCCTGGGCACCAACGAGCGCCTGCGTGACAAGGCCGGCCTGCGCTGTGCCGTCATCGAGGGCGATATCGCCTCGGATGTCGACGCCATCACCATGAAGGAAGCCGGCATGCCCGCCATCCAGATCAACACGGGCGGCCTGTGCCACCTCGAGGGCAACATGATCATGGAGGCCGTTGACGCGTTTGACCAGGCTGTGGGTCTGGAAAACATCGACGTCATCTTTATCGAAAACGTGGGCAACTTGGTCTGCCCGGTCGACTTTGACCTGGGTGAGAACCTGTCCATCATGATTCTCTCGGTGCCCGAGGGCGACGACAAGCCCATCAAGTACCCGGGCATCTTCCAGCACGTTGGCGCGCAGCTGCTCAATAAGGTCGACGTGGCCCCGGCTTTCGATTTTGACATGGATAGGTATACTAAGACACTCGATGACCTCAATCCGCAGGCGCCGCGGTTTGCCGTGAGCGCGCGCAAGGGCGAGGGCATGGATGCCTGGTGCGATTGGCTCATCGGGCAGATCGAGCAAGCAAGGGCGTAAATCGGCCGCCATACGGGCGGGCGTAGCCGCAGAGACACGAGATAGGAGCCTCTTTTGAAGCTCATCATCGCCGAGAAAAATGACGCCGCGCGTCAGATTGCCGAGCGGCTGTCCACGGGTAAGCCCAAAAAGGACAAGGTGTACAACACCGCAATCTACCGTTTTGAGTGGAAGGGCGAGGAGTGCGTGACCATCGGCCTGGCCGGTCACATCCTTGCGCCCGATTTTTGCGACAGCGTGCTGTTTGATAAAAAGCTGGGCTGGTATTCGGTTACCGAGGACGGCGAGATGCTACCGGCCGACATGCCCGATGGCCTGGCACGCCCGCCCTACGACACCAAGCGCAAGCCGTTTCTTGCCGACGGCATCTCCATCAAGGGCTGGAAGCTCGAGAGTCTGCCGTATCTTACCTGGGCACCCGTCATTAAGCTGCCGGCCGAGAAGGAACTCATCCGCTCGCTTAAGAACCTCGCCAAAAAGTCCGACAGCGTCATCATCGCTACGGACTTCGATCGCGAGGGCGAACTGATCGGTTCGGACGCCCTCAACAAGGTGCGCGAGGTTGCGCCGGACTTGCCGGTTGCCCGCGCCCAGTATTCTTCGTTTACCAAGGCCGAGATCACGCAGGCCTTCGATAATCTCGTCTCGCTCGACCAGAACCTGGCCGACGCCGGCGAGAGCCGTCAGCACATCGACCTCATTTGGGGTGCGGTGCTCACGCGCTACCTGACGCTCGCCAAGTTTGGCGGCTTTGGCAACGTGCGTTCCGCCGGCCGCGTGCAGACGCCGACGCTTGCCCTGGTGGTCGAGCGCGAACGCGAGCGCATGGCGTTTGTGCCCGAGGACTATTGGCAGATTCGTGGCATGGGCGCCGCGCAAGGCGCTGCCGAGGACGATCGCTTTAAGATCGCGCACAAGACGGCGCGCTTTACCGACAAGGATGCTGCTGAGACGGCGTACGGTCACGTTGACGGTGCCAAGACGGCAACCGTCGCCGCGGTGACCAAGCGCTCGCGCAAGCAGCAGCCGCCCACGCCGTTTGCGACCACCTCGCTGCAGGCTGCCGCCGCGGCCGAGGGTATCTCGCCTGCGCGTACCATGCGCATCGCTGAGTCCCTCTACATGGCCGGTCTCATCAGCTACCCGCGTGTCGACAATACCGTGTACCCCGCGACGCTCGATCTGGGCGCCGTGGTGAGCGACCTGGCAAAGATCAACCCGGCGCTGGCGCCCGTATGCAAAAAGGTGCTTGCCGGCCCCATGAAGCCTACGCGCGGCAAAGTCGAGACCACCGACCACCCGCCTATCTATCCCACGGGCGAGGGCGATCCGTCCACGCTCGACGGCGGCCAGCGCAAGCTCTACGACCTCATCGCCCGCCGCTTCCTGGCGACGCTCATGGGTCCCGCGACCATCGAGAACACCAAGCTCGAGCTCGATGTGAACGGTGAGCCGTTCGTGGCTTCGGGCGATGTGCTCGTGACCCCGGGTTTCCGCGAGGCCTACCCGTATGGCCTTAAACGCGACGAGCAGATGCCGCCGCTTGAGCAGGGCGATACGGTCGACGTATTCGACATTAAGCTCGAGGCCAAGCAGACCGAGCCGCCCGCGCGCTACAGCCAGGGCAAGCTCGTGCAGGAGATGGAGAAGCGCGGCCTGGGCACCAAGTCCACGCGCGCGAGCATCATCGAGCGCCTGTACGCCGTGCGCTATCTCAAAAATGATCCCGTTGAGCCGAGCCAGCTGGGTATCGCCATCATCGATGCGCTGTCGCAGTTTGCCCCGCGCATCACGAGCCCCGATATGACCAGCGAGCTCGACGGCGACATGACCCGTGTGGAGCGCGGCGAGGATACCGAAGAGCATGTCGTGATGCACTCGCGCGCGCTGCTGGCTGGCGTGCTCGACGAGCTGCTCAAGCACACGCAGGAGCTGGGCGACGCCATCAGCGACGCCGTCACGGCCGATGCGCGCGTGGGAGCTTGCCCCAAGTGCGGCAAGGACCTGGTTATGAAGACGAGCGCCAAGACCCGTGGCAGCTTCATTGGCTGCATGGGCTGGCCCGACTGCGATGTGACCTATCCGGTGCCGAGCGGCGTCAAGGTGAGTCCGCTCGAGGGCGAGGCGGCCGTGTGCCCCGAGTGCGGCGCGCCGCGCATTAAATGCCAGCCGTTCCGTCAGAAGGCTTTCGAGATCTGCGTGAACCCCACGTGCCCCACCAACTACGAGCCCGACCTTAAGGTGGGCGAGTGCAAGGTGTGCGCCGAGGCCGGACGTCATGGCGACCTGATCGCGCACAAGAGTGAGAAGAGCGGCAAGCGCTTTATCCGCTGCACCAACTACGATGACTGCGGCGTAAGCTATCCTCTGCCGGCGCGCGGTAAGCTCGAGGCGACGGGTGAGACCTGCCCCGAGTGCGGCACCCCCATCGTGGTGGTCAACACGGCGCGCGGCCCGTGGCGTATCTGCGTCAACATGGACTGCCCGACCAAGGAGAAGAAGCCCGCCCGCGGCCGCAAGACCACGACTAAGGCGAGCACGGCCAAGAAGACGACGGCGGCCAAGAAGACGACGGCTAAGAAAGCCACTGCCGCCAAGAAGACGACCGCGAAGAAGTCGACTGCCAAGAAAG
>CATYVQ010000028.1 GCA_958413895.1 uncultured Collinsella sp. | reverse complement strand
GTCTTTCATGCAGCAGGGGCTCTCAATGTTTTTATGTCCTGCTCATATCGTCTGTGCCGGCACCTGGGGACACTCCTTATGTCAAGAGATCGGTGCAAGAGGGATAGGTTGCCTTGCACCAATCAAAAAGTTGCGGTGAGATAGTTCTTGAATTGGCCTTTTTGGGCTAAACAGGAACTATCTCACCGCAACTGCGTTGGGGCGTTTTTTGGCAGCTGGTTTACTTGCTCGCGAACAGCCAGATCAGGATGATCACCAGAATTATGGCGACAATGCAGGCGATGGCTCCGGTGAATTTGACGCGTGAGTCGCGGGTTCGCTTGCGCACGTCGTCTTCGGCGGCCTCGAGTTGGGCAACTTCGCGCTCGGTCTCGGTATGCTCGGCCTTGTCGCGTGCCAAGGACCCGGCGAGCGATTCGGTGATCTCGGGATGGTCGTGCACCTCGGTCGCCTGTTCGATAATCGACTGCGCATGCGCGGCATCTGCTTGGGCGTTGGCGATGGTCTGCTCTTGGTCGCGGCGTGCCTTGTCCTCGGCGGCGATCTTCTCGCGCAGTTCGCGCTGGCGCGTTGCAGCGGCGGTTTTTGCGGTCTGCAGCTCGTCGCGCGCGGCATCGGCCTCTGCCGTCACGGCCTGATGGGCTCGCTTAGCGTCGGCGATGGGGGCTTGCGCCTGTTCGACGGCCTGCTCGGCTGCGGCAAGCGAGTGCTCAAGGTCGGCGGTAATGCGCGGGACATCTTCTTCGGCTTTACGCAGGGCATCTGCCGTGTCGGAGATCTGCATCGAGAGCTCGCTGGTGCGCACCGTATAGTTGGCGGGATTTGCCGAGGGATTGCGTTGCAGCTCGGCATACTCATGACGCAGCGTCTCGAGCTGGGCGCGCGTGGCGTCGACGGTTTGTTGTGCGGCCGCAATGCCGGCGTCTCGCTCGGCCTTCACCTTGTCGCGGATACGCTTGGAATCCTCAAGACGTCGAACGAGGCGGTTGCCGGTCTCGCGAGAGCTCGCCTCGCGGGCCTCCACGGCGTCGAGCGCAGCCTTCAGGCGGAGCTCAGTCGCGTCATCCTCTGTCTTCATTTGTTCGAACTGACCCTTGAGCTCTGTCGCTTTGGCGGCGTGGGCATCACGGTCAATCTCGGCGGCCGCTGCAGTCTTTTGGGCCGTGGCAATCGCCTGGCGCTGGTCGGCGACGATCTGGTCGTAGCGGCCTGCGATATCCTGGCGCGTCTCGAGTTCCTCGGCCTGATCGGCAATGCGCTGCTCAAGTTCGGCCAGATGGGCGCGGGCATCGGCAAGTGCCTTTTTCGCGGCGTTCATCTCGCGCATGGCCGAGGCACCCTGGGCGATAAAGGTGCCCACGGCGTTCGCAGTGTTCGAGACAGCGGTCCCCAGATCGCGGCTCGCGGCGGGGGAGTGCAGGGCGGTCGGGCGAGCGGTGTCGGCAGCGTCCGCATCGGCAGCCTGCGGCACGGCGATATTGCCGGTACCGCCCTCGATCACAGAAAAGCCTGCTGCGTGCGGATTGACCGCATCGGCGCCAATCGTGGGATGCTCGAGCTGCAGAAACGAGGGCATGGTACTGCCTTGGTCAGCAACCGGAGTCTCGCCGGGCACAAAGGTCGAGGCCGCCTCGGCGGCCTCCTCTTCTTCGGCATCAATATCGGCATCGGCCATGGCGTCTTTCATCGCTTTGACAGCATCCATCATGGAGTCCATGACGGCATCGAGCTCTTCTTCCGAAGAGACCTCGATGGGGCCCGCAACTTGCGGAGCGGCATCCTGTACGGGGTCGTCGTCCTGAGCGGGCGCATCGTCGTTTTGCTCGCCTGCATCTTCGGCGCCAGGGGTTTCCGCCGTAGCGCTTTCGTCCAAGATGGGGTCGTCGAGGTCAATATCATCGCAGGTCACAGCATCAGCATCTGCGGTGACGTCTGCGGAATCATCAATATGCTGTTGAGTCTGGGGGTCCAGCTCGTCTGTCATAGGTATGTGCTCCTCATCGTTGTTTGTCACCCTATGATAAAGTCTCGCGCCGACTTCCCGCGCGCCGCAGCAAAGTTTCAAAACGTGTTCGATGGCTCGCGTCGATAGCAAAAACTCGGCCACTCTATCCAATTTTTACTTGACATTCCCTTCGCCGAAAGACGTTGCGCCGTTCGCCTGCCATGGGCTTTATTTTTCACTTGAACCCGTTAAAGTTGCATTTCAGCTTTTGGCGCGTTTATTTGGATGCGCGCAGTCGGCGGGTGCGCCCGTCGCGATTTGAAAGGACTTTATATGGGACTTTTCACTGGTAAGACCGTGATCGTCACCGGCGGCGGCAAGGCCACGCTTAAGGACGGCTCCGCTGGCTCCATCGGTTACGGCATCGATATCGCTTTTGCCAAGGAGGGCGCGAACCTCGTTATCACCGGCCGCAACGTCGCCAAGCTCGAGGCCGCCAAGGAGTCCCTCGAGGCCGAGTACGGTGTCAAGGTTCTGCCTGTTCAGGCCGATGTTTCGGCTGGTCAGGACAACGAGGCTGTCGTCCAGAACGTTATCGACAAGGCCATTGAGGAGTTCGGCCGCATCGACGCCGTCGTCAACAACGCCCAGGCCAGCGCTTCGGGCGTGACGATCGCCGATCACACCATGGACCAGTTTAACCTGGCCATTTACTCCGGCCTGTACGCCACCTATCTGTATATGCAGAAGGCCTATCCGCACCTGAAGGAGACCAAGGGCTCCGTGGTCAACTTTGCCTCGGGCGCCGGCCTGTTTGGCAACTACGGCCAGTGCAGCTATGCCGCTGCCAAGGAGGGCATCCGCGGTCTGACTCGCGTTGCCGCCAACGAGTGGGGCAAGGACGGCATCAACGTCAACATCGTGTGCCCGCTTGCTTGGACCGCTGCGCTCGAGAACTTCCAGGATGCTTATCCCGAGGCGTTCAAGGCCAACGTCCACATGCCGCCGGCGGGTCACTACGGCGACGTCGAGAAGGAAATCGGCCGCGTGGTCGTTCAGCTCTGCGGTCCCGACTTTAAGTACATGAACGGCGAGACCGTCACCCTCGAGGGTGGCATGGGCCAGCGGCCCTAGCAGTTACGCGGTTCTACGAACCGCGTAACCAGTTGACGCTGCAAACCCGCCAGAGCGGCAATCTGTCTTTCAACTTCGGCGGCATGACCAGAAGGTCAATGCCGCCTTGTTTCAAGGCACCTTGCTCGCTTTGGCGGGTTTTCGCTGTCGGTGCCATAACATCGGCGTTGCTGTGGCTGTCGGAAATGATCCGTTGGGGACGGAGGAAAACGGATCATTTTTTATCCTGGTGCATTGGTGCATTGGTGCAAGGGGGCAGGTTTCCTTTGCACCAGTTTCTGTCGAGTCGGTGCTTCTTACGGGTTGCCCGTATAATGGTTTGCGTATGAACCGCAACCAAGGAGTTCCAGTTTATGGACCAGAGCCTTTTTAAATTCGATCTGATCGCCGAGGATCCGACGACGCATGCGCGTGCCGGCGTGCTGCACACCCCGCACGGCGACATCGAGACGCCGATCTTCATGCCCGTGGGCACAAAGGCAAACGTCAAGGGCATTCCTACCGAGACCGTCAAACAGCTCGGCGCCCAGATCGTGCTTGCCAATACCTATCACCTGTCCATGCGTCCCGGCGAGGACACCATCGCCGAGCTGGGCGGCCTGCACAAGTTTATGAACTGGCACGGCCCTATCCTCACCGATTCGGGCGGCTTCCAGGTGTTCAGCCACAACGATGCCGTCAAGCTCACCGACGAGGGCGTGCGCTTTATCGTCAACGACTATGACGGCCGCCATGTGTTCTGGACGCCCGAGGACAACATGGAAATCGCCATGAAGCTCGGTTCCGACATCTGCATGCAGCTCGACCAGTGCCCGGGCTATCCCGCCACGCGCGCCTACGTTGAGCGCGCCGTTGAGCTGTCGAGCATGTGGGCCGAGCGCTGCTATAAGGCGCATACCCGCGACGACCAGGCGCTCTTTGGCATTGTTCAGGGCGGCATGCACCTAGATCTGCGCCTGCGCTCGCTGCGCCATCTGGAGGAGTGCGGCGACTTCCCCGGTTACGGCATTGGCGGCTACTCGGTGGGCGAGGACCACGAGACCATGTTCGAGACCCTGGCACCACTCGTAAGCGAGTACATGCCCAAGCACAAGCCGCGCTACCTGATGGGCGTCGGCAACCCGACCACCCTCGTGCGCGGTGTGGGTGTGGGCATCGACATGTTCGACTGCGTGCTGCCGACGCGCACCGGCCGCATGGGTACGGCGTTCTCCAGCGAGGGTCGCCTCAACTTCCGCAACGCTCGCTTTGCGCACGACGATGGCCCCATCGATCCCACCTGCACCTGCCCGGTGTGCACGGGCGGCTACAGCCGCGCGCTCATCCGCCACATGGTCACGCAGAAGGAGATGCTCGGCGGCATTTTGCTGTCGATGCACAACATCTACTACCTGCTCAACCTTATGCAGCGTGCTCGCCAGGCCATTATCGAGGGCCGTTACGGTGCGTTCGTGAGCGACTGGATGAACAGCCCTGCGGCGGTGGATTACTAAGGGCGACAGACACGCTTGCAGAGCGTGGACAACGGCAATGGTCGAGCGACAGCCGGTCGTCGCATTCGCTGACACCGGCTGCGCGACCGCTGACTGATAGCTTGCAAGTGCTTGATGCATCGTGGGTACCATACCGAATAGTTGATGCTCGGGCGGGTGTTTGACGCATGGCGTCGACCCCGCCCGTTTTCTTTTTCTCGATAGGAGTACCCATGATTAAGAATGAGAACGTCGAGGGCGAGCCTGCCTACGACGAGACGTACCGCCGCGGCCCCGTGGTCATGCGCGGCCCCATGATTCCCAAGGACAACACCTACGCCAACCTGCTGGCGCCCGAAGATTCGACTGACTGGCTGCATGTCGATCCCTGGCGCGTGCTGCGCATTCAGGCCGAGTTTGTCGATGGCTTCGGCGCGCTTGCCGAGCTTGGCCCCGCAGTGACCATCTTCGGCAGTGCCCGCACGCCTAAGACCGATCCGCTCTACAAGGCGGCGCGTACCGTCGGGCGCAAGATCGCGCAACGTGGCGTGGCGGTCATCACCGGTGGCGGCCCCGGCATCATGGAAGCGGCCAACAGGGGAGCGGCGAGTGTCAACGGCAAGTCAGTTGGCCTAGGCATTGAATTGCCGCACGAACAGGGGCTCAACAAATACGTGAACCTCGGCATGGACTTCCGCTACTTCTTTGTGCGCAAAACCATGTTCGTTAAGTACAGCTCGGGCGCCATCGTATTTCCCGGCGGCTTTGGCACGCTCGACGAGATGTTCGAGGTTCTCACGCTGGTGCAGACGCACAAGGTCAAGCGCATGCCGCTCGTGCTGGTGGGCAGCGAGTACTGGCAGGGCCTGTTCGACTGGCTCAACGGCCCGGTGATGAGCGCCGGTATGATCAGCCCGCTCGATCCGGATCTGGTACACATTACCGACGACCTCAACGAGGCCGTCGACATCGCCCTGAGCGGGCTGATGTAGAGTAGCTAAAATGGGACGGGGCTAAAAAGACTGGTCTGAAACGTTTGATACCAGTCTTTTTAGCCCCGTCCCAAATGAACTGCTTCTAAGTTGCGGTGGAATAGGGATTGATTGGCGGCTGAAGAGCCAAAAACAGTCCCTATTTCACCGCAAGTGGTAAAGGTGCCCCTAGTGGATGGGCTGGTAACGGGGGCAGTAGCTGATGGCGATGGCGTCGACGCCTACATGGGTGGCGATGGTGCAGCCGATGGGGCCGGTGCCGGCGTCTACGTAGTCCTGGCCTGCGAGTGCCTCGTCGACAAGCTCCTGCTCCTCGGCGGCACCGGTCGTGAGCACGCGCACGCTGGAGCCCGGATGCTCGGCCAAAAACGCGAGGCAGTCTGCCATGGTGTTGGCGACGATGCGCTTGGCGCCGCGGCCCTTCTTGATGGCCTTGATCTCGCCCGACTGCCACTCCGGCGAAACGGCCAGGCGAATATTGAGCATCTGCGTGAGCTGGCCGGCGAGTTTGGGCGCGCGGCCGTTCTTAACGAGGTTCTCGAGCGTGCGGGGAATCAGCAGCAGGTGCGCGTCGGGCAGGGTCGCGCGGATCTGTGCCTCGGTCTCGTCCAGGCTGCGGCCGTCCTCGCGCATGGCGAGCGCGTACTCCACCAGCAGGCCCTCGGCACCCGAGCCGGTGCGCGAATCGATGCAGCGCACGTCGAGCTCGTGGGTCTCGGCGACCAGGCATGCGTTGGAATAGCAGGCGGACCATTCGCTGCACAGCGAGATAAAGATCGCGCTGTCGTGGCCGTCAGCACGCACGCGGTCAAAGAGTGCCTTGAACTCGCCGGCACTCGGCTGCGAGGTGTGCGGCAGCTGCTCGGAGCCGGCCATGCGGGCGACGTACTCCTCGGCGGTGATCTGTACCTGGTCGAGCAGGTCCTCGCCCTCGATAATCACATGCAGTGGAATGACGTAAATGCCAAGCTCTTGAGCACGGGCGGGGGAGATGTCCGACGTGGAGTCGGTTATGATGGCAAAAGACATAATTGCACCTTTCATTGGGGCGCTTGCGCGCCGCCTTCTGAGAGCAAAGTGCGACAAGTATAGTGGAGTCGTTCCACATTTCTAGGTTCAATTGTTGAATAGTCAACAGTTTGAAGTGTCGGTGTGGAAATCATCAACTGGGGAAGAGGAATGCCGATGGAGGCGTTGGAGATATACAGGCGGCCGGTTGTGCTGTTCGATTTTGACGGCACGGTGGCCGATACGGGCCGGGCGGTGATGAGCTCGACGCGCAAGACGTTGGCCGCGCGCGGGTTTTCGGAGGCGCAGATGGGTGACCTGCGCCGCATGATCGGGCCGCCCCTGTGGAAGAGCTTTCACGACTTTTATGGCTTCTCCCGCGAGGAGTCGCTTGTGGTGGCTGACGAGTACCGTGCCTTTTTTGATGAGCTGGGACCGGAAGAGTATCCCGTGTTCGATGGAATCCCCGAGCTGCTCGATGGCCTTGTCGCGCAGGGGCATCGCTTGGTCGTGGCGACGTCACGCATGGAGGCAAAGTGCATTGACATGGTGGGCGAGCTGGGGCTTTCGCAGTTTGAGGCGGTGGTTGGTATGAATCCGCCGCAGGGACGCGAGACCAAGGCCGATTCGGTTCGCGATGCCCTGGCGGCGCTCGGCGCGACGGCCGACGATGCCGTGATGATCGGCGATCGCTTTAACGATGTGGAGGGCGCACACGCGATGGGCGTGCCGTGCATCGGCATCTATTCGGGCGCGGCAGCGCCGGGGGAGCACGAGGCCGCGGGCGCCGATGCGGTGGTGCACTCGGTGGCCGAGCTTGCTAAACTTTTCGCTATCTAATAGACATAATGTGAGGGGCGGGCGTACCCGTCGCTCATTGGTAAGGAGGTCGTCCATGAATCAGGTGGAGCAGAGCGTCGCTGAGTATGTCGACGAGGTCTGGGAGGATGTCGTCGCTGATATCGAGCAGCTGGTGAGTTATCCTTCCGTGGCAGTTTCTGCCGATGCGGAGCCCGGCGCGCCGTTTGGCCGCCCGGTCCGTGACGCGCTCGATTGCGCGCTCGGCATCGCGCAGAAGCTCGGCTATCAGACGAGCGACGACGAGGGCTATGTGGGAATCGCCGATATCCCGGGCCGCGGCGACAAGCAGCTCGCGACTATCTGCCACGTGGACGTGGTTCCCGCCGGCCCTGGCTGGAACACCGATCCGTTCGCGATGGAGCGTCGCGAGGGCTGGTTGCTCGGTCGCGGCGTGATCGACGACAAGGGCCCGGCAGTGCTGTCGCTTTATGCCGGCGCTTATCTGCTCAAGCACGGCATTACCCCGCGCTACACCTTCCGCGCGCTGCTGGGCTGCGATGAGGAAGTGGGCATGTCCGACGTTCACCATTATCTGGAGAACAACGCAGACCCCGACTTTTTGTTTACGCCCGATGCCGAGTTCCCGGTCTGCAATGCTGAGAAGGGCCAGTTTGGGGCGACGTTCGTGAGCCCCAAGATCGACGGCGGGCGCATTGTGTCCTGGAGCGGTGCCGAGGCGAGCAACGCCATTCCGTCGCAGTCTATCTGCGAGCTCGCGATTGCCGCCGATGAGCTGCCGGCGCCGGTCGAGAACGCCGACCGCCTTGAGATCACGACACTCGATAACGGGCATGCGCAGATTTTCGCCCACGGTATTGGCGGTCACGCTTCGATGCCTGAGGGCACCATCAACGCCGTCGGCCTGATCGTGTCGTATCTGCGCGAGGCCGAGGACGCGTTTGGTGCACGCGACGAGCGCCTGCTGACGCCTGCCGAGCACGAGTTCGTCAAGTTCCTGGCCTTTGTGCATGCGGATGCCTATGGTCGCGGCCTGGGTATCGACGCGACGAGCCCAGCGTTTGGCCCGCTTACCTGCAACGCTGGCGTCATCCGTGTGGCGGATGGCCATATCGAGCAGGTCATCGACGTACGCTTCCCCGACAGCACGAGTGCCGATACCATCCGCGAGCAGCTCGAGCCGCTCGTGGGCCGTTTTGGCGTGACGTGCCGTGTGGGTCGTGCGAAGGTGCCGTTCTCGGTGTCTGCCGACGATCCGGCCGTGAAGGCGCTTATCGATACCTATAACGAGTTCACCGGCAAGCATGCCGAGCCCTTTGCCATGGGCGGCGGCACGTACGCGCGCAACTTTGCCCGCGCCGTCTCGTTTGGCCCCGAGGAGACCGGCCTGGAGCTGCCCGCATGGGGCGGCCAGATGCACGGCCCCAACGAGTGCGCCAACGAGGAACAGCTCAAGCAGGCGCTCAAGATCTATATTGTTGCGATCCTCCGTTTGAATGAATTAGAGCTTTAGGGTTACGCGGTTTTACCAAACCGCGTAACCAGTCGACGCTGCAAGCCCGCCAGAGC
>CATYVQ010000027.1 GCA_958413895.1 uncultured Collinsella sp. | reverse complement strand
GACGGAGGCCACATTAAGTGGCCTCCTGTTCGTGCGGAACTCGCGATAAACTTAACCCCCACACCCCTCACGCGGCGGGCAACCGTCGTTGGGCTTATCACTGACACGAATAAACCGCTTGTATATCGTCTGCTGGCTTGGCACGGTACAATACTTGCAGCTTTAATTCATGAATAAGTGGAGTTATTGATGGCAGAATCTCGTGCGGAGCGTAGGGCTCGTCGTGCTTTGGTGGAGGCGGTTGAGGGGTCGAAGGAGGAGAAATCTTCTACGAAATCCAAGTCTTCTAAAGCTGCAAAAAGCAAATCGACCAAGAGCAGGGCTAAGACCAAGCGTTCTGACTCTCGTCGAGGCGGGGATAAAGCGCCTCAGGCTCGCTCCAAGGGCTCGCACAAGGATTCGGTTTCGTCTGCGCGTAAAGCTGTGGATCCCAAGTCCCCCTGTTCCATCATGAAAGCTTGCGGTGGGTGTACGGCGCTCAATCGTCCTTATAAGAAGCAGCTCGCCGCCAAGCAGGCTGCTATGGAGGAGCTTTTTGCTTCGCTTTGTGAGCGTGAAGGCATTGCTGTAGATCCTATTCGTGGTATGGGTGTCACCCTGGGCGACCCGGGCAAATATCCTGCGCCGCGCGGTTTTCGCCATAAGGCTGCCACTCCGTTTGCTCCTGGTAAGGAGGGTGCTGTCCGCTGCGGCTTTTTTGAACGTGGAACACACAGAATCGTTGCTGTTCCTGAATGCCCTGTCGAGGCGTCGGGCGCTCGTCAGATTCTCAACGGCATCGCACGCGAAGCTGAGCGGCTGCATATTCCCGCCTTTAACGAGGACAAGCATCTGGGCTTGCTCCGCTATGCCGTCGTCCGCTGCGGTTGGCGTACCGACCAGGTCATGGTCACGCTCGTGACCGCTCAGCGCGACTTGCCGCATGCGCAGGAGTTCTTTGAGGCTGTCGCCGCACTCGATCCGCGCATCGTCACCATCGCCCAAAACATCAACGGACGCCCCGGCAACGCCATCCTCGGCGAGGAAACCCGCATCGTGTATGGCGCCGAATGCATGCGCGACCAGCTGCTCGGCTGCGAATTCGACATCTCCCCCACCGCGTTCTACCAGACCAACCCGCAGCAGACCGAGCTGCTCTACCAACTCGCTATCGACGGCATGGACCTGCGTCAGGGCGACGTGCTTATGGATGCCTACTGCGGCAGCGGCACCATCGGTCTTTGCGCAGCTAAAGATGCCCAGAACAAGGGCATCGGCATCATGCTGCTCGGCGTAGAGCGCAACCCGGCAGGCATTGCCGACGCACGCCGCAATGCCGAGCTCAACGGTCTAACCCGCAGCGCTTGGTTTATGGCCGACGATGCCACCGATTACATCCTGGACGCCGCCGATAACAACGAGCGCGTTGACGTTCTCTCCATCGACCCGCCGCGCGCCGGCTCCACCCCTGAGTTCCTCGAAGCTGCCTGCGCACTTAAACCGCGCCGCATCACCTATATCAGCTGTAACCCCGTGACCCAAGAGCGCGACCTGCACCAGCTCCTCGACGGAAGCTATCGCCTGCTCAAGATCACGCCCGTCGACATGTTCCCCCATACCGATCACACCGAAACCGTAGCGGTCCTCGAGCGCCGCTAACCAACCCCGGTAGATCTTCGAGACAGGAAAGGAGGCGGCCCGTCTGGGCCGCCCCCTTCACTTGGTTTATAAATTCCGCTACATCCCCTTGCGCAGGTCGCACACGCCGGCTGCCGCCATCTCGCGTAGCAGCGTCTCGCGATCGCGCGTCACGATCAGATCCAACGGGAAGTGAATCTCGTCGAGCATCTTGCGAGCGTAATCGAGCTTACCAATTGCCATGCCAATGTGCGCATCGGTCGAAACGCCAATGCCCACGCCCAGCTCGGCGCAACGCTCGGCGATCTTGCGGCATACGACCCAATGCTCAGTGTCGACACCGTGTTCAAGACTATGGTTGTTGATCTCGATAATCTTGTGCTTGGCCTTAGCTGCCAACAGCACCTCGTCGATATCGAACGGCACGCCCGAACGCCCCGTGTGACCCAGCATGAACACCTTGGGGTGCTCCAGAGCATTGATATACATCTCGGTCGTCTGGGCCAGCGTCGCGCCCTCAGCAATCTGCGGATTATGCACGCTTGCAACCAAATAATCCAAATTACGCGTAACCAAATCGAACAGTGAATGCTGACGGCTGTACGAATCGCCGGCGATATCGAGCGTGACAGGAGTGTCCTCGCCAAACAAGCTTCCGTCCAGCGAAACGATATCGGCCTCGGCGCCGCGAAGCACCAGCACGCCGCTCCAAATGCGCGGCCAGATATCCTGGTTAATAAAGAACTGGAAACTGCGCAGGTCATTGGGGCAAGCCGTAACCATAGAGCTCAGATGGTCGGCAGATCCGAGCACCTGCAGGCCACGCTCTGCCGCCCAGTACACATTCTCCTCAATGGTCGAATATGCATGCGCAGAGAACATCGTATGGGTATGGATGTCACAAGAAAGCAGGTAGGGCATCAGGTCTCCTTATCTGGCACGGCCGTCGCTTATATTCATTGTACGCATAGCCTTCGATAGTCGTAAAACCACTCCATCCCAAAGACACAACGTCCATGACAACGGGGTCCGGCTTAACACCAAACCCCGTTTCACGTAAAACATTGTAGGCAGAGCGCTTTACTTTTAACGATACTCGTCCGCCAACTGTTTCCAAGCGGGTAGCGAATTGATAATCGTCTCGTAACTCACGCAGTAGCCCAAGCGGAACCAGCCCGGCATACCAAAGCTGTCCGAGGGAACCGCAAGCAACTCATACTTCTTTGCGCGCTCGCAAAACGCATTCGCATCGGGCTCCAACGCTTTCACCCATAGGTAAAACGCGCCATCCGGCTCAACATAGGTGTAGCCGTACTCCGCTAGTGCGTCGGTAAGCGCGGTGCGGTTTCGTGCATAGGCCTCAACGTCACTCGGCTCATCGATGCAATCGATGATCACGCGCTGGAAGAGTGCCGGTGCGCATACAAAACCCAGCGTACGGGCAGCACCCGCAACAGCCGGCATCAGACGGGCGGCCTGCGGATTGGTGCTGGGAACCAAGATCCACCCCACGCGCTCACCCGGCAGCGACAGCGACTTGGAATACGAGTAGCACACGATGGTGTGCTCGTAAATCGAGGGCACCCAAGGCACCTCGGCACCGTACACGATCTCGCGGTACGGCTCATCCGAGATGAGCATAATCGGATTCTCGGGATCGCGCTGAGCGTTGGCCTCGCGCAGAACGTTGGCCAGTCGCGTCAGCGTGTCGCTTGTATATACGGCACCGGTCGGATTGTTGGGAGAGTCGATGATGACGGCCGCCGTCTTATCGCTGATCGCCTTGAGCACGTTGTCCACGCTCAGCTGGAACGTATCTTCATCGGCGAGCGCCTCAACACACGTACAGCCGGCCTTCTCAATCCAAACGCGATACTCCGGAAAGTACGGGGCGATAACAATAACCTCGTCGCCCGGGTTCGTAACGGCGTTGAGCGTGCAGGTGAGCGAAGCCGCAGCACCCACCGTCATAAAGACGTCTTTGCCCTCATAGCTCGTGCCAAAGCGGCGGTTGAGCGATTCGGCCACAGCGGCACGACATTGCGGCAGGCCCGGTGCGGGCGTGTAGCCGTGCAGCTGGTCGCTCGGCAGCTCCAGGGCCTTCTTAATCGACTCAGCCACGGCAGCGGGCGCTGGAACGCTCGGATTGCCCAGCGAAAAATCGAATACGTTTTCCGCACCGATCTGCGCCTTGCGCTCAAGGCCATAGCTAAAAATCTCACGGATGATGGAGCTTTCCGCACCGCGAGCATACATAGTTTCGTTGATCATCTGTTCCCCTTTCGCATAGGCGCTATTGTACGCTTTAGCCGAGCAAAGTGCCGCAGCAATGTTGATTGGGGACAGACTTAAATGCGTGAAAACGCTCATTTAAGTCTGTCCCCAATCAACAGACGGCCCCATATCGCTCAAAAGAAAAAGCCTCCGCAGGTTTCCCCGCGGAGGCTTTCGCCACAAAGACTATTTGTCGGCGTCGGTGTCGGCATCGGCATCGACGACGGCATGGTCATCGTCAGCATCATCGGATGCGGCTTCGGCATCCTCCTGCATGGCCGCCTGCGCAAAAGCCGCGGCATCGGCCGCCAGCTCCTCCTCGCTCATGCGAGGCGCGCGCTTCTTGGTCGGCATGCCGGCCGCCTTGGCATTGCGCTCCTCCTTGGCCGCCAGGATATCGCCCTCGCGCTCAAGGTAGGCGTCCCACTCATTATCGAGCAGGGCATTCACGGCATCGCCCTCGACAGTCTCGCGCTCAAGCAGCACCTTCGCCATCAGATCGAGCTGATCGCGACGGGCGTCCAGGATCTCGACCGCACGACGATGGGCCTCACGCATAATGCGCTGAACCTCGATATCGATACGGCGCGCCGTCTCCTCGGAGTAATCCTGGTGATCGGCGTAATCGCGACCAAGGAACACCTGATGCTGCGCCTCGCCAAACACTTGCGTGCCCAGCTCCTCGCTCATGCCCAGACGCGTAACCATCTCGCGCGCCATCTTGGTCGCACGCTCCAGGTCGTTGCTCGCGCCCGACGTGATGTCATCGCACATGAGCTCCTCGGCAACGCGACCGCCCAAGAACACGGCAAGCTCGTCGAGCATCTCGTTCTTGGTCTTGAGGAAGTGGTCCTCCTGCGGAAGCTGCAGCGTGTAGCCCAGGGCCTGACCGCGGCTGACGATCGAGATCTTATGAACCGGATCGGAGTGCTCCAGGATGTGGCCCACCAAAGCGTGACCGCTCTCGTGGTAGGCAATCGTGGTGCGCTCGGCCTCGGTCATCACGCGACCCTTGCGCTGCGGTCCGGCAATCACGCGCTCCATCGATTCCTCGACCTCGTCCATCGAGATCACGGAACGATGGCGGCGAGCAGCCAACAGTGCAGACTCATTGAGCAAGTTCGCCAGGTCGGCACCGGTAAAGCCAACGGTCATCTGGGCGAGCTTCTCAAACTTAACGTCCTCGTCCATCGGCTTGTTCTCGGCATGCACGCGCAAGATCTGCTCGCGGCCCTTCACATCCGGACGGTCGACCGTAACCTGACGGTCAAAACGGCCGGGACGCAGCAATGCCGGGTCCAGAATATCGGGGCGATTGGTCGCGGCGATCAGGATGACCGACTCGCTTTCCTCGAAACCGTCCATCTCGACCAGCAGCTGGTTGAGCGTCTGCTCGCGCTCGTCGTGACCGCCGCCCAAGCCAGCTCCGCGCTGACGTCCCACGGCATCGATCTCATCGATGAAGATGATCGACGGGGCCTGGGACTTGGCCTCCTTAAAGAGGTCACGCACACGGCTGGCGCCGACACCTACAAACATCTCGACAAAGTCGGAACCCGAGATGCTAAAGAACGGCACGCCCGCCTCGCCGGCAACGGCCTTGGCCAGCAGCGTTTTACCGGTTCCCGGAGGGCCAACCAGCAACACGCCACGCGGGATCTTGGCGCCCAGCTTGCGATAGCGATCCGGATCGCTCAAAAAGTCACGGATCTCCTCGAGCTCCTCGACTGCCTCGTCCACGCCGGCAACGTCTTCAAACTTGACCTTGGGGCGTGTGGCCTCGTTGGTCTTGGCGTTGGTCTTGCCAAACTGCATGTTCCTGTTGTTGGCGCCCATCATCTGGCGCATAAAGTAGAACATGATGGCGATAAGGGCAATCGTCGGAAGCACACTCATCGCCAAGTCGCCCCAAAAATCGGGATCGTTGGTGTTGACGATGTACTTGGTATCGGGATGCTCCGCCATGAGCTCGGCAAGCGAATCGGAGCCGACATAGGTCGAGGAGAAGCTCTTGAGCTCGCTCGTATCGCCCTTGTCCTTCTTCGTCTTCCAGTAATGACCCGTCACGCTTCCGTCTTGAACCGTATAGGTCAGATCTTCGACGCGATCCTGCTTGATGGCGCTCACCATCTCGCTCGTCGCGAGCTTAACGGTATTGCTGGAATTGGCAAAGCCGGAGCCCATGTTAAAGAAGGCGTAGCCCAGAAGCGCGCAAGCCAAAATAAAATACAGCCAGCCCGTACGCGTGGGCTTCTTGCCTCCGGGCATCCCCGGGATCTTAGGCTCCCGGGGAGTCTGGGAATTGTTATCGTTACGGTCGTCGGGCATCTTACGAATAAACCTCCGGTTTCAAAATGCCCAGATACGGAAGGTTACGATAGCGCTCGGCATAGTCGAGGCCGTAGCCCACCACAAAGGCATCGGGGCAATGGGTTCCAACATACTTGGGCGTGATGGCCGAGACGCGGTCCTCAACGTCCTTCCACAGGAAGGCGGCGACCTCCAGAGAAGCGGGCTTGCGGCTCTCGAGGTTCTTCATCAGATACTTGAGCGTCAGGCCCGAGTCCAGAATGTCCTCGACGATCAGCACGTCGCGACCGCGGATGTCGATATCCAGGTCCTTAATGATACGCACGATACCCGAGGACTTCACACCGTCGCCATAGCTCGAAACAGCCATGAAATCGATGTTGGTCGGCAGCTCGATCTTACGCATCAGGTCGCCCATAAAGACCACGGCGCCGCGCAGGACCGCAATCAGCACTAGATCCTTACCCGCGTAGTCGCGCGTAATCTCCTCGCCCAGGCGAGAGACGATACCGTCGATATCCTCCTGCGTGAACAGAACCTTCTCGATATCCGGATGTTGAGAAGCCATGACAACCCTTTCTTGTGCTTATCGCCCACACACCGCCGTATGGACGCGAACTTCACATTCTAGCAGCGCACGGGGTATATTTTCCAGCCCGTACGCCATCAGCGCGGGAATACCGTCAACGTCGCACAGAATAGCTGGCGTGGGACGCTATTCCGCATCGACCACACGAAGCAGATATGCCACGCGCGTTGCGGCCGTGCACTTAAAACGCTCGTCCGCGCGAACTCCGGCGACCCACACCACGGCACCTCCCGGCGCCGTCCTCACCATGGGCACGCCGGCGCGCTCGGAAACGGGAATGCGAGCCTCGCCTAGCAAGTCGGATACTTTCTTGCTTCGGCCACTCATCCCTAACGGGCACATCACGTCTCCCGGTGCGGGACCGTCCACCCACAGGCGCGCCAATCGCGCCTCGACAGGGATCTCGCCACGCGAGCCCGCCAGGATCCGCTCACTATCGCTGTCGGCAAAACCCAAGGCAGCCGCGTCTACCAAAGCTGTCACTTCCCCGGCAGCCGCAAGCTCACGGGCGCGGCGCACGATATCGCATCCCGGCTCAACGGCCATCGGTTCTGTGACCAGCATACGTCCCCCGCCCAACGGCAAACGACCGGGTACGGTAACCCAGTCCGCGACCAGGACCTCGCGAGCCGCCGGCGCCTTAAACGCCAGCATGCCAAACTCAACGCGTGCGTCAATCCCCGCCGGAAGCGTGACCGAGCCGGCGCCCTCGGCAACGCAGGAAAGGACTCGCTCCACATGTCGCATCTCTGGACGAGCGTCCGGATCGATGCGCTTAATCGCCAGTCGCACGATGCGCCGCGCGATTACCACCTCGGCCGCAGCAAGGCGCCTGGCATCGAGCACCAGCGCGCCCGCCGCCTCCTTACGCAGGCAGCTTCGAAACGCCTGCGCCGAAAGCTGAAACAAAAACGCGTCCTCATCGCCTAAGATCTCGCAGGCGGCGCCAATCGTCTTGCAGACGCTCGCGTTGCGCTGCGCCACCACCGGCATCACTCGATGGCGCACGTAGTTTCGCAGATACGAGATATCCTCATTGCTCTCGTCTTCACGCCACGGCTGACCATGTACCTGTAGATAGCCCACGAGCTCGCCATGAGTTAGGTCGAGCAAGGGACGCACCACGATATTCCTCCGGCGAGGAATGCTCGATAGGCCAGCGGGCCCCGAACCCTTAATCGCGTTCATCAAAAACGTTTCCGCGCGGTCCGAAGACGTGTGCGCGGTGCAGATACGAGCCGCCGTTCGCGGTGCCCCCGTCTGGGCGCAGAGCTCGCGAACATACCTCCGCGCCGCGGCATAGCGCACCTCGCGGGCCGCGGCCTCAATATTGCCCGACTCCCCATCAAAATAAGCGTGCTCCACGCACAGCGGTAAACCATATTTCGCGCAGAGCTCACGCACAAAGGCCTCGTCGCCATCGGACGCCTTGCCGCGCAGATGATGGTTTACATGCAGCACATGCAGGCGCTCGCGAGCAATGGGGGCAACACCGCGTCCGTCTTGGATATCCAGCTTTGATGTGCACGCCATAAGAAGCAGTGCCGTCGAGTCCGCGCCGCCTGATACCATGAGCACGACAGGAGCAGCCTGCTGCCTCGTCCGGGTCTCATCGACTGCCCTAGGCACGGCATGGTGTCCATAATGCTGAGATACCGTAGGCATTTGCTTCCTCCTCTATTCGTCCGCACCCATTGTATCCTTTGGAATCTTATGTCTCGTCTGCACCTTCATATCCTCGGCAGTGGCTCTAAAGGCAACTGCGCACTCATCGAGGGCCCGCAGGGGCTCATTATGGTCGATGACGGACTGTCTCGCCGCGAGACATTAAAGCGCATGGCAGAACTGGGGCTCTCGACAGACAACGTCTCGGCTCTTCTCATTACTCATGAGCATAGCGATCACATCAAGGGCCTCGATGTCTGGTGCAAGCACTAGCACGGCCCCCTCTTTGCCAGCAGGGGCACTCTTTCGAACAAAGAAAATCTTTCTCATCTGCCTGTCGAGGAATTCGATCCCGGCGACGCCCTGTCCATTGCCGGCATCCACGTGCAAACCTACTCAACATCACACGATGTCATCAATCCAGTCGGTTATCGATTCGACGCCCTCGATGATTCCATCGGCTTTGCCACCGACACCGGAGAGCTATTGAGCCAAGCCATGAACACCCTCAAAGATTGTCGAGTCCTCGCGCTCGAAAGCAACCATGATGTGACCATGCTACGCGAGGGAGAATATCCCCGCTTTCTTCAGGAGCGCATCCTGTCTGCAAGGGGACACCTCTCCAATGGCCAAGCCGCCGAAGCCGCGCGCGAACTTGTTACCGATCGCACCGAACAGCTCATTGCCATGCATATCAGCCAAGATAACAATCGTCCGAGCCTTACCGTCAAAAGCTATGCCAAAGCTCTGGCCGCAACCCTGGATGACGAGGTCGGCAGCTCCGCAACCCTTCTCCAAGGATCGCGAAAACTCTCGATACGCCCTGCGAGTCAGTATCAGCCGGCAACCATTCAATAGACTGTCCTAGACAGCAAAAGGGGCCGAGAATCGCTTCCCAGCCCCTTTTGCTGTCTTTTAATAGCGCAGAACACCAACGAAGTTAGTCGATGGAGATCTTCGTAACGTTCTTCTTCTCGACGATCTTGGGAACCGTAACGGTCAGGATGCCGTCAGCGTACTTAGCCGAGAGGCCCTCGCTCGAAGCGTCCTTTAGATACACGCCACGCGTCGCGCTGTACGAGCTGAACTCCTTCTGCAGGAAGTTCTTGCCCTCGTTCTCCTCATCTTCCTCGACATTCACGCTAATGGACAGACGGCCCTCGTTAAGCTCGACATCGATATCGTCCTTGGCGACGCCGGTCAGATAAGCCTTGACCTCATAGCCGTCGCCCTTATCCTCAACATCAACGGGAAACGCCTTGGAAGCAATCGAGTTGTTTGCAAGGTCGGTCATATCATCAAACAGATCGAACAGCGAGCTAGCAGAAGGACGAACGCCAAAAACCGAACGATAAGGAACCATGCTTGCCATGTTTACCACTCCTTTTAGGACTGCCGAGCCATCTTCTAGGTGACTGGGACTTCTTTTGACGCTCTTATATATGCCCACACAGTGCTTATATATACATCGACTATAAAGTTTTTTGAGTCCAGTACTATAAGCATATCTAAGTGTGCATGACTCAGGTTTAAATAAGGTTAAGGTTCTTTGAACCAGAGCTTAAATAACGAGTATGTTCGCGGCTACAAATAACAGGGGGCTTACAATGAGCGCGTACACGTTGTTGGTAACGAGCTAAAGGGCATCATGGACGACCAAAACCAGAACAAAATGTTTATGCCGACGCAGGGGGAAGATACTTCCACGCAGCCGCCACGGTTCCATCGCCCCCACATCTCGCAAGAGCCCATTAATGATCCGGAGCCCGAGTATGTGACGAGAAATCGATATCAAACGCTCGAGGATGCCCAAACGGGACGTAAACATATGGGCGTCGCCTCGGGAGACCCTGTATATCTGAAAGACGCACCATTATCTAAAAACAGCACAGCTCGTGATGAGCCACTGAAAGCATCCGCCGCTCATCAACAAAGAGGTCCTCGACCAAAGCAAACCTTAACGCATTCGGCTCGTTATCTCGAGACGCCAAAACAAGGAAAACCAATCTTCGTTTCGTCAAGTAAACGACGCAAGCAACATCGACTGGCAATCCAGCTTTTGATCATTGCGGCCATAGCAGTTGCCCTTGTTATTCGATTTATTTTCTTTAAATAAAAGCTCAATACCAAAAAGAATTAAATCGTCTGGCGTAAATGAGTCATTTATGCCCCACAAACGCAAAAAAGGGGGAGGCCGCGAGGCATCCCCCTTCTCAGTTCAAGCGTACGGCTCGGTGCCGTCCACCGGTCAGCGGCGCC
>CATYVQ010000026.1 GCA_958413895.1 uncultured Collinsella sp. | reverse complement strand
GGCGTAGTCGCTATTTATTCAGTCCAAGTTTCGGGGCGCAGTTCACTGTCCCCTTCGTGGTGGTTTTAGTTTACCGGAGCTAACTTATGGAGAAGGTGTGGCGGCGCATATTGTTGCTACAAAGTAAACCACGGTGAACTATATTATATTCAGCAACGGAGCAGGCAATAGGCGATGAAAAAGCCTGCCCTGTTGAGTTTGATTCGCATCCCTCCCCTCTGTGCGATTCAACGGTGTACTTCGGGAACAGGCCCGCTGGCAACTATCTGCCAGCGGGCCTGTTCCTGTTTGTCGGGAGAGTGTGATGGACGGAGCCGAAGCGGTCCGCTCCAAAAAAGGCGGACGCCGTAGCGCCCGCCCTATAGCAATCGAAAGCTCAAGCCAGCAGATCGGTCTAGTACACCATACCCATGGCGTCCTGAACCTCTGCCAGGGTCTGCTCGGCGATCTCGTTGGCGCGACGGTTGCCCTCGTGCAGCACGTCCTTCACGTAATCCAGATCGTTCTCGTAGCGCTGGCGACGCTCGCGGATAGGTGCGAAGTACTCGTTGACGGCCTCGGTCACGTACTTCTTGAGCTGGCCGGAGCCGCCCATGCCAATCTCCTCGGCAATTTCGACCTCGGAGCGACCGGTGCAGATGGCGGCCGTCGAAAGCAAACCAGACACGCCGGGGCGGTTCTCGGGATCGAATGTGATCATGCGCTCGGAGTCGGTCTGGCTCTTCTTGATGCGCTTGGCCGTCTCCTCGGCGGTCATCGAGATGTTGATGGCGTTGCCGTAGCTCTTGCTCATCTTGCGACCGTCCAGGCCCGGCAGCAGCGGGGTCTCGGACAGCAGCGCGTCGACCTCGGGGAACACCTTGCCGTAGCGGTTGTTAAAGCGGCGGGCGATGGTGCGGGTGAGCTCGATGTGCGGCAGCTGGTCGCGACCGACGGGCACCACGTTGCCCTTGCAGAACAGGATGTCGCAGGCCTGATGCACCGGGTAGGTGAGCAGAAGGCCGGTAAGCTCATGGCCCGAGGCCTCCATCTCGGCCTTGACGGTGGGGTTGCGCGCCAGCTCGGCCTCGGACACCAGCGACAGGAACGGCAGCATGAGCTGGTTGGCGGCGGGCACGGCGGAGTGCGCGTAGATCATGGTCTTGTCGGGGTCGATACCGCAGGCAAGGTAGTCCATGACCATGTTGTACACGTTGTCCTGGATGTGCTCGGTCGTGTCGCGGTCAGTGATGACCTGGTAGTCGGCGATGAGCACGTTGGTCTTGGCGCCCATGTTCTGCAGCTCAACACGGCCCTTGAGGGTGCCGAAGTAGTGGCCCAGGTGCAGACGGCCGGTGGGGCGGTCGCCGGTGAGCATGGTGAACTTTTCGGGCGTCTTGGCCAGGCCCTCGCGAATGGCGTTGCTCTTTTGCAGCGCGACTTCGTAGCTGTTCTCGTTTGGCATGATTGCTCCTAACGTATGTTCATGGGTCAAGATGATAACGCGTTTATTGGAGGGGCGGTGCGTAAGTAGGCGAGGGGCGGGAGAAGGACGCGCGTGGTGCGGTATGTGCGATGGGTGCGGCGCGGCCGCGCTTGGCTAACGGTGCCTTGGCACATCCTCGGCAGCTTGCCCTAGAGCTTGTGGTGGCGCTCTTCTTTGCGCTCCTCGGCTGCCTGCTCCTCCTGCTTAAAGGCGGGGTCGTCGGGGGTGACGAGCTCGTCCTCGTGCGTGCGCTTGTTGTAATGGTGGCGCAGCACGGGCTCAAACAGATGTAGATGCTTGGCAAAGGCCGCCGAGCCAATGGCGAGCACGGTAAAGATGAGCACACGCATGGGCACCTCGACCTGGTTGATCGCGGCGGCACCGGCCGAAAGCATGATGCACCAGGCGTAGATGAGCAGCACGGCTTGCTTTTGGTTGTAGCCCTCTTGGATCAGGCGGTGGTGGATGTGGCCCTTGTCGGCCTGCCCGATGCTAATGTGGGCGCGCTTGCGGCGCACGATGGCGCTAAACGTGTCGATGATAGGCACGCCGGCAACGATGAGCGGGATGATAAGCGAGGTGAGTGCGGCGGTGCGGCTCACGTTGAGCAGCGAGATGGAGCCCAGCGCAAAGCCCAGCAACAGCGACCCCGAGTCGCCCAAGAAGATGCTGGCGGGGTTGAAGTTGTAGCGCAAAAAGGCTAGACAGGCGCCAAAGAGCGCAATGGAGAGCGCGGCGGCGTCGATGCGGCCCGAGAGAACGGCCATCGAAAACATGGTGAACGACGCGATGCCGCAGATGCCCGTGGCCAAGCCGTCGAGGCCGTCGATGAGGTTAATGATGTTGGTGAATGCCACCAGATAGATCACGGTAATGGGGTAGGCGAGCCATCCGAGCATGATCTCGCCGGGAGCAAACGGGTTGACGATGACGCCGATTTTTAGGCCGCCCATGCAGGCGATAAGCGCGGCGAGGACCTGTCCGGCCAGCTTTTGCTTGGGCGTGAGCTGGAAGACGTCGTCGATAGCGCCGGTCGCAAAGATGACGGTAAAGGAGAACGCCAGCATGGGATAGCTAATGTGAAGGCGCGGGTGCGGCACCAGGACGGGTGGCCAGCCTAGGTGCCAGGTGCCTAGGATTTGCACAATGCAGGCAACGACCAGGCCCAAAAACACCGCCGTTCCGCCCAAACGCGGGATGGGCTTGGTGTTGATGCGGCGCTTAGAAGGATAGTCGACGGCATCGAGCTTAATTGCCAAGCGCTTGACCAGGGGCACCGCGAGGAAGGTCGTGATAAAGGCCGCCGCTGCCACGCATAGGTACGGTATGTAGCTCGGGGATGAAGCCATGAATCTAAAAACCGCCAAGCGTCGAAGGAAAAGGTTAGAAGAACGCCATGCGCAAAGGGCATAGCCGAACCATAATACTCGACAAAGGGGGGTGCATGTAATTGCACGCAGCGATAATCACGCGCTTACCAGATATTGGGATGTTGTCGATGGCTTGTCGGGATGCCGGCGGGGATCCATATGGACTGTATGGTGATTTTCGGCAAAAGAAAACCACCCCCCACGTTACGAAAATGAACCCACCTAAAACAGGTGGGTGCCCTCATCGACTGTTCCAGCGTCCTTAACAACGAAGGATACCTGTACTAGGTACGACTGTGTGGGCTCCCTAAATAAACGCGACGGTTCACCCAGTTGCTCCGCGGGGGGCGGAATACCTACATCATAAAGCGGCACTTTGTGGATTCCAGTCTTGACATTACAAAAATCGTGTCGGACGATTACGGCGCCTTAGGGACGGAGCTGTCTGCGCGGCCTGGCCCTTTACGTTTGAGCTGCTGAATTGTTGTTTTGGAGCATGTTTTTATGCCGACGTCGTTGACCGATCTTTTTTCGCCCGCCTGCCATTTGTGTCCGCGCCGTTGCGGTGCGGTGCGCGATGAGGGCGCGCACGGCGTATGCGGTGCCGACGGCACGCTCAAGGTGGCCCGCGCGGCGCTTCATATGTGGGAGGAGCCGCCTATCTCGGGCGAGGCCGGTTCGGGCACGATCTTCTTTAGCGGCTGCTCGCTTAAATGTATCTACTGCCAGAACCACGAGATCTCGACCGGCAATTTTGGCCTTGAGATTTCGCCTGAGCGCTTGGTCGAGATTATGCTGGAATTGCAGGACCAGGGTGCCAACAACATCAATTTGGTGACGGCGACGCACTATGCGCACCTGCTGCCGGCTGCGATTGCCGCGGCACGGGCGCGCGGGCTGGTCATCCCAATCGTCTACAACACGAGTGGCTATGAGCGCGCGAGTGCCGTGGCGGCGCTCGGCGATCTGGTCGATGTGTGGCTTACCGACTTTAAATATGCCGATGCGGGGCTTGCGCAGTCGCTCTCTCACATTAAGGACTACCCGCGTGTGGCCGTGTCGGGCTTAGCGCAGATGGCGCGCGAGATCGAGCGCCGCGGGGGAGAGCTGGTGGACGAGGACGGGCTCATGAAGCGCGGCATGATCGTGCGTCACCTGGTGCTGCCGGGGCATGCGGACGATTCGTGTCGCGTACTGGACCTGGTGTGGCAGACGGTGGGCGATGTGCCGATCTCGGTCATGAACCAGTACACGCCCAATGCACTCATGCGCGAGCAGGGCGGCGACCTGGCGCGTGCCGTGACGCGCGAGGAGTACGAGCGGGTGCTCGACTATGCCGACGACCTGGGCTTTACGACCATGTTCTGGCAAGAGGGCGGCGCGGTAGACGAGAGCTTCACCCCGGCCTTCGACACCACCGGTGTTCTTACCAGCGCAAAGTAGTGCGTTTGTCGATGATTTTTCTGGGACGGGGGATAAATAATCATCGGGTGGCTCGAGCGTTCGAAAAGTAGTCAAAACAGCCCCGTTCCAAAAAGACTGGGTATTGGGCGTTGACAGTTGGCGAGCCGTAGGTAAAATATCAACTTGTCCTGGGGACGTAGCTCAGTTGGGAGAGCGCTGCCGTCGCATGGCAGAGGCCGAGGGTTCGACTCCCTTCGTCTCCACCCTTGGATTTGATAAGCCGCTGACATTGTGTCGGCGGCTTTTTTTAAAAGAAAGGGCTGTACCATGGCCGAGCTTGAGTCCCAACCATTGTCCGACGAGGAGCGCGCTGAGTTGGAAGAGCTCCGCGCTGAGAAGGCCCGCCGCGAGGCCCAGGAAGAGGCCCGTCGCGAGCGTGAGGAGCTGGCTGCCCTGCGTGTCGAGCGTGCGAAGGCCGAGGAGGTCGCCGCGAACGCCGCATCCGCGCCGGCGCCCGCACCCAAGCCCGCTGCCGCGAAGCCTGCACCTGCCGCGCCCAAACTTCAGCCTAAAAAGGCCGTTCGTCCCAAGTCCGTCGAGCCCAAGCCGAGCCGTGACGAGATGACCTTTGCCCAGCGCATGGTTACCTCCAAGGAGCCTACGGGCGAGAACGAGATCCCTGGCATGGCGCCGGCTCAAAAAATCATCATTGTCCTTGCCCTCATCGCGTTTGTCATCTTTATGGGCTACACGATTCTGACCAGAATGGGCCTGCTCTAACCGATTTGCATCGGCCGTCATGTCCGCATCCTCTGCTCTCGTCCAACCCTCAAATTCTGCACCACACATCCGAAAGGTCGCCCCATGGCTTTGACCGACATCTCGCATCCCACCGACATTGCAATGCTCACCGATCTGTACGAGCTCACTATGGCCCAGGGCCTGTGGGAGAGCGGCAAGGCCAATGAGCAGGGTTGTTTTACCGCGTTTTACCGCGACCATCCTTTTGGCAGCGCCTATGCCGTCATGTGCGGCACCGCCGAGCTGCCCGAGCTGGTCGAGAATCTGCGCTTTACGCCCGAGGATATCGACTACCTCGCCTCGCTCCAGGCCCCTGCTGGCGGTGCGATGTTCAAGTCTGGATTCCTCGACTACCTGCGCGATTTTCGTGCGCATGTAAACATCGACGCCGTGCCCGAGGGCGAGCTCGTCTTTCCGCGCGAGCCCATGGTGCGTGTCACCGGCCCCGCGCTGGAGTGCCAACTGCTCGAGACGGCGCTGCTCAACATCGTCGGGTTCCAGACGCTTGTCGCCACCAAGACGGCGCGCGTGGTGCTCGCCGCCGACGGTCGTCCCGTGGCGGAGTTTGGCCTGCGCCGAGCCCAGGGTCCCGATGGCGGCCTGGCCGTTGCGCGCGCGAGCTACGTTGCCGGCTGCTCCTCTACGTCCAATGTGCTCGCCGGCCGACGCTACGGTATTCCCGTCTTTGGCACGCATGCGCACAGCTGGGTGATGAGCTTCGATTCCGAGCTCGAGGCCTTCCGCGCCTTTGCCAAGTCGAGCCCCAAGAACTGTACACTGCTCATCGACACCTATGACGTGCGCGAGGGCTGTGAGCATGCCATTACGGTTGCCAAGGAGATGGAGGCGGTGGGCGAGCGCCTGTCGGCTATTCGCATCGACTCCGGCGACCTCGCCAAGCTCTCCAAGTATGTTCGCGGCCGTTTTGATGCCGAGGGCCTGCCCTATGTGGGGATCTCGGTTTCTAACGATCTGGATGAGTACACGATTCAGTCGCTGCTCGACCAGGGCGCGCCCATCGACAGCTTTGGCGTGGGTACCAAGCTCGCGACCTGCTATGACCAGCCGGCGCTGGGCGGTGTGTACAAGCTTTCCGCCCGCCGTGCGAGCGAGGCAGATCCATGGACGCCGGTGGTCAAGCTCTCCGAGCAGCCCTACAAGCGCACGATCCCGGGTGTGCAACGCGTGCGCCGTTATTACGACGGCTTTGGCGGCCCGGTCTGCGACATGATCTACGACGAGGACCATCTGGCGGGGGAGGGCGCCGCGCGCGGCAATACCCTCGTGGCCGTGAATGATGCCGCCCTGGTGACCGACGTGTCCGAACTTGAGTATCGCGAGCTGCTGGTGCCGATCGTGCGCGATGGCAGTGCTGTGGCTCCGCGTGAGAGCATCCAGGATGCGCGCGAGCGCTGTGCTTGGGCACTCGATCATCTGGACGCAGCTTTCAAGCGCTTCCTGTACCCGCAGACCTATGTTGTGGGCATGGAGCAGGGCCTGGCTCAGGTGCGCGACGAGCTCGTGCGCAAGAACATGGCCGCGGCCTCGGCTTTCCCCTGGGCTCACTAATTCCTTGGGCGGTAGGGGCGAGTCACGCTCCCTTGGCCGCCAGCTCGGCCGTTCGCTGAACAGTTGATTGGTTTGACGTATGACGACTTCTTATAAAACGATGGTGGTAAAGATCGGTTCGTCCACGGTGGTGGGCGCCGATGGCAAGGTCAACCGCGCCTTTATCGGCGGACTTGCCGATCAAGCCGCAGCGCTGCGCAAGCTCGGCTGGCGTCTGGTCGTGGTGAGCTCGGGCGCTATTGCCTGTGGCTATCCCGTGTTGGGCTTCGACCGCAAGCCGGTCGGCGACCTTCCGAGCCTGCAGGCCTGCGCCTCGGCTGGTCAGTGCATCATCTCGTCGGCCTACGACGAGGAGTTTCATGCGCGCGACCTGCTCACCTCGCTCGTACTGCTCACGCGCCACGACACGGCCCGTCGCACGTCCTACCTGCATGCGCGCGACGCCCTGCTGCGCCTCGTGGAGCTTGGCGTGGTGCCGGTCGTCAACGAGAACGATACCGTTACCGTCGATGAGATCAAGTTTGGCGACAACGACACACTGGCGGCGCTTGTGAGCTGCCTGGTTTCTGCCGATCTGTGCGTGACGCTCTCGGACATCGATGGCCTCTATACCGCCAATCCGCACGAGGACCCCACGGCCGAGTTCGTCCCGGTCGTGCATAAGATCGATGCCAAGATTATCGCCTCGGCGGGCGATTCTTCGACCTCGGTGGGCACGGGCGGCATGATCACCAAGATTCGCGCGAGCCGCATTCTCATGACCGCGGGCATTCAGAGCGTGATTTGCTCGGGCGAGGAGCCCGATGCGCTCGTGCGCCTCGCCCGCGGCGAGAGCGTGGGCACGCTGTTCGATCCGCCGGCGGAGCGTCTGGACATCGCACCCCGCAAGCTGTGGATCGCACTGGGCGACAAGGCGCATGGCTCGGTGACGGTCGATGATGGTGCTGCGAAGGCGCTGGTCAGCCGTGGCTCTTCCTTGCTTGCGGTGGGTATTCGCGAGGTCGATGGCCAGTTTGCCGAGGGCGATGTGCTCGATGTGTGCGATCCGAGCGGTATGGTCGTCGCCCGCGGTATCGCCGAGGCCGATTCGGACGTGCTGGAACTTGCCGCCGGCCGCCGCCAGGACCAGATCGCCAGCAACCGCCTGCTCGCTAACCTGGCCGAGAAGCCGGCGATACACAGGGATAATTTAATCGTCTTCGCATAACCAATTGACGCTGCAAACGCCCCTAAGCGGCAATCTGACGTTCAATCGTCGGGCATGACCAGAAGGTCAATGCCCTCCTCTTTCACGTCACCTTGCTCGCTTAGGGGCGTTTTCGCTTTCCGTTCTCTACCTGCGGCATTGTCGTTGCCGGCACTTGTTCGGCACTTGGGGACGTTCCTTTTGTGCCGGCAGGCGAGGACACTCCTTTGTTAGAAGATCTGACGCAGGTCTCCGCGGTTGAGGGCTTCGTCGAAGAGGTGCTTGAATACCGCGCTGCCGTGCAGGCCATCGTGCTCGAACTCGTTAGTCACCCAGGCATGCGAGTTGCCCACGCGGCTGAGCGTATCGAGCTGCAGGCCCGAATCGACGTACATGTCGTCAAAATACACCGCGGCCTGGAGCGGCACCTCGTTGCAGGCCAGGCGCTGCGGGTCGTAGATCTTGTCCCAGCTGGTGTCTTCCATCAGCAGGTCCATGGCGGGCTTGAAGGGCTTGAGCTCGGGCATCTGCTCGAACATCCACGGGAACATGGCCTCGCCGGTAAACATGAGCGGGCGCGCGAGGGTGTCGAACTCGGTGCGGTGAGCTTTCTCTTCAGCCGCGGCCCAGCCAATGGGCATAGTGTCACCGTCGGCGTATATGAACTCCTGCAGCGTCCAGTACAGCGGATTCGTGCGCGTGTTGGTGCGCTCGAAGGCGCGCATCAAAAAGCTGTCAGATACCGAGGCGTCGCAGGTCAGCGTGCCGTCGCCATCAACAAAAGCGTGATCGATAATCCAATGCATGCGTTCAAAGCTCGGCTTCATGCCAAAGTCGCTGCCCATGAGCTGTAGGCGCTCGACCGTCATCGGCGAGCCGTCGGGCAGCACGGGCTTCTGGGCTTCGAGCGCATCGGCCAGGGCTGCCACGCGCTCGACGTCAGCGGGGTAGCGGTCATAATACTGCTGCGTCTTGGCGGCCATGCGCGGGAAGGCGTGCGCGTAGACCTCGCTTGCGCTCGCCGGCACGTGGGGGATTCCGCCGCAGGTAAAGCTCGCCGCCACGCCCTCGGGGAAGAGCGACAGGTAGCTCAGCGTCAAAAAACCGCCGTAGCTTTGGCCGAGCGTGACCCACGGCTTGCCTCCAAAGCCCACTAGGCGCAGGTACTCAAAATCGCGCACGATGGAGCTGGCGAGGTGGCGCTTGAGGTAGTCCGCCTGCGAGCGGGCCGCATTGGCGCCTGCTGCCTCGGCGCGATCGCCCAAGGCGGCAATCGTGCGCCCGTCCACGCAGCTGCTGCGTCCGGTGCCGCGCTGGTCGGGAAGGACCACGCGGAAGTGCTTGACGGCTTCCTCGATCCAGCCGTCGCTTGTGGGCGTCAGCGGACGCGGGCTCTCGCCGCCGGGGCCGCCCTGCAAAAACAGGAGCAGTGGCAGATCGTCGTTGATGCGGTCGGGCGCGCAAACCACGCGGTAGAAGAGCTTGATGCTCTCGGGCGCGCCGGCGATGGGTGCCGGCATAGCGCCGCGGCGCATGGTGCTGCCGACGGCCAGGAGCATCGGCTCTAGGCCGCGCCAGTCAAGGGGGACGTCGATGCTGTGGTCCTCGACGTAAAGGCCGGGGACGTGGTACGAAGTGATGAGGGCCATGTGAGTCTTCCGTTCGTTGCGGTGTTTCGGGTTGACCAATTCTACCGCCGCGGGCGAGGCCATGCGCAAATCGGCTACCATGATTGCAAACTTCTAGGAGAAAGGGCCGTCCATGTCGGTCGATATAGCCACGTATGTCCACGATCTTGCCGTTGCCGCCAAGGCAGCGTCGGTCTCGCTTGCCGCGGTGAGCAACGAGCAGCGCCAGGAGGCCGTGCGCGCCATGGCCGCAGCACTGCGCAACGGTGTCGACTCCATCATCGCCGCCAACGAGCTCGATATGTCCGCCGCGCGCGATGCGGGCACCTCGGCCGGACTGCTCGATCGCCTGCTGCTGACGCCCGAGCGCGTCGAGGGCATGGCCGCCGGCCTGGAAAAGCTCGCCGAGCTGCCCGATCCCGTGGGCCGCGTGCTCGACCACCGCGTGCTTGCAAGCGGCGTGGACCTGACCCGTGTGAGTGTGCCGCTGGGCCTGGTCGCCATGGTCTACGAGGCGCGCCCCAACGTGACGGCCGACGCCGCGGGCATCTGCATCCGCACCGGCAATGCCTGCATTCTGCGCGGCGGCTCGCTGGCCTATCACTCGTGTGCCATGATTTCTGAGCTGCTGGCCGATGCGCTCGAGGCCAAGGGCTTCCCGCGCGAGGCCGTGTCGATGATCGAGTCCACCGACCGCGAGGCCACTGGCGAGCTCATGAAGCTCCGCGGCATTGTCGACGTACTCATTCCGCGCGGCGGTGCAGGCCTGATCCAGCGCTGCGTGCGCGAGTCGCTTGTGCCGGTGATCGAGACGGGCACGGGCAACTGTCACATCTACGTGCATGAATCCGCCGACTTTGATAAGGCGCTCAACATTATCGTTAATGCCAAGACCCAGCGCGTAGGCGTGTGCAATGCCGCCGAGTCGCTGCTGGTCGACCGTGCTGTGGCCGATGCGTTTTTGCCTGCGGTCGTTGCCGTGCTGCACGACCACGGCGTGCTCATTCACGGCGACGAGGCCACGTGCGCCGCGTGCGCCGACGCCGGCTTTGTGGAGGGCGATGACTACGTCGCCGCGACTGAGGAGGACTGGGGTCGCGAGTACCTGGCGCTCGAGATGAGCGTGAAGGTCGTGGCAAACGAGGACGAGGCCATCGCACACATCAACCGCTACGGCACGATGCACTCCGAGGCCATCGTTGCCGAGGACACGGATGCTTGCGAGCGCTTCCTGGATGCGGTCGATGCCTCGGCCGTATATGCCAACGTCAGCACGCGCTTTACCGACGGCGGCGAGTTTGGTCTGGGCGCCGAGATCGGCATCTCGACCCAAAAGCTCCACGCCCGCGGCCCCTTTGCCGCCGAGGCCCTCACCACCTACAAATACAAGCTTCGAGGCACCGGCCAGGTCCGCCCCTAACGCCCGCGCAAAGAAAAACCACCACAAAGGTGCCTGTGAACTGCGCCCCGAAACTTGGACTGAATAAATAGCGACTACGCCGCAAGGGCC
>CATYVQ010000025.1 GCA_958413895.1 uncultured Collinsella sp. | reverse complement strand
TTCCGCCGTTCTAACGAGCCGCGGCACTTGGGGACGTTCCTAAAAGGCCGGCAGAAAAGGAACGTCCCTAACTGCCGACACATATTTCTCCGCAACTTATATAGACGTCGAAGTTCCCGCATCCTCGTTCGTTTGAGTCGCTTCGGCTTCGCTGCCTTGTTCATCCTCGTCTTTTTTCGCATCGACGATGGCGGTGGCCGCCGCGACGATACCGCGCTGGGGCGCGACGCCCGCCTGGGTCTGAGCGCCCTCGACAACTTCTGTGCCTGCATGCGTGAGCTCGGGCGACTTAAACATTGCGTCCAGATTGGCGCCGCCGCCGGCGTAACCAAGCGCCGCGAGCGCGATGAAAACCACCGCAACAACGACCGCGATCGGAACATAGCGATGCCAGCCTGCGGGATTGAGGCCGCTACGGCGAGCAGCGCCACGGCTAATGAAGCCGAGCGTTCCATTGTGCTTGAGCTTTGACCCCACCACACGCTTACGGACCCACAGCGACGATTCGGCCTGCATGGCCAAGCGAGCGCTTGCCGAAGGATAGCCATATCTAGTGCGTTTGAACGAGCCGTCGAAGCCTGAGACGCTTTTGCCCCACGTCCGCGAAGTCATGCGACGGTTGACCGGCACCGTGGGCTTTCGAGCCCGATTTGGTTTTGAAGTCTCCGTCATACGCCCCCGCACGCCGTAACGCAATCGAAACATTACCGCTTTGGACTGTATCACACGCGCTGCACGCGGTCACGAGCGCCTCGCTCAGCGGTCGTCGTCCTTCAGCAAGCGCCACAGGGTCGTGCGGCTTATTCCCAGCACCTCGGCAGCGCGGGTCCGGTTGCCCTGAAGGTGGCCTACGACCAGCCGCGCGATGTCGCGTTCGGTTTCGGCCAGTGGACGCAGAATATACAGGTCGCTGTCGAGCGTCGGAGTGCCAAAGGTTGCGGTTTTGATGACGTCCTCCTGGGCGAGCACCTCCTCCGCCACCGCGCGCTCCGCCACACCCGACCCTACTAATATATAGAGTCGTTCCGAGACCTCGCGAAGCTGCAGATAGTTGCGTGGCCAGCGATAGCCGTTGAGCGTCGAGGCAGCCTCCTCAGACATACTCGGAGCGGCAGTTCCAAAGACATCTGATAGATACGACAAATACTGCGCAACCTTTTTCGATGCGCCGCCCTGCTCGGCAATCGCAGGCGCCACACTCACTGCGCACGCCAAGCGCTCGGTTACAAAAGCGGCCTGATCGCTTTCGCCACCGCCCGGCACATCGTTTGCCGTCAGAATCACATGGCAACGCGCGGCCAGCGCCGTGTCGGTCATCGCAGAGACAAGCTCGCGCAGACGCTGCGGCGAAAGTGCATGCCAGCCGCCAATACAAAGGGTCAGCCTTGCCTGGAACAGCGGCGATTCCGAGCTTTTGAGCAGATGGCGCCAGCCGCGATCTGTGAGCTCGTCAAGTGCCACGGACACAAAGGGTTCGTCAGCATAAGGCCCATCCAGATAGAGGCGTTTTGCAATCTCTGCCTGGCCAGCACCCAGCTCGCCCTCCAACATGAGGGGCACGCCGCGGGCATAGCTTTCGCAGACGGGGCCAGAGACCGCAGCGGCACCCTCGACAATGCCGTACGCGCTTGCCTCGTAGCGCACCTCGACCTCATCTGCGTTAAGCCACTCAATGCCCGCGTGTGCCGCCACACCGCGCACCTCGCGGACCACGACCACCCAAAGCGCGCCGACTTCCTTGACGACCGGACGCACCGTGAGGCTCAAGCGCCCTCCCGCATGCCCCATCACCAGACGCGTGCCGTTGCCCACGCGCCCCAGGCGCTCGGCGACAAATGCCGCGACATCTTGCTCGAGCGCGACATCATCCATGGTCGAAATCGCCACGTGCCCATGCCCATCAATTGCCAACGCCGAGGCCCCGGCAGCAGCCAAGGCCTCGATCAAGATTTGCAGCTTGGCGTCACTGTTCATATTGCGCCCCGTCCTCGGCGCCACGCCGCCACTGACGGCCGCGCGGGCGAGTGTTTCAAAATTGAACGATATTACTCACCAAACACTATAGGGCAGAAGCCGCCGTCCTGCGAGTATATGAGTTGCCCCGCATCGCCATCCTGGCGGGGCGATAAGAGCTCTTCGGGACCTATAAACCTGCGGACAAGCCATACCCGCAAGAGCTCCTATCGCTCCACCGCAGGCATGCGGCCATCAGCAACCAGCACGCGAATAAGCTACTTCTCTACCAGATCCCCAGTACGTGTTGCATTCCCAAACTCATGCACGCAATGCCAATCCAGCAGCAAAAGCCCAGCGCGATGGGCTTGCCGCCCTTTTTGACCAGCTCGACGATATCGGTATTAAAACCAATAGCCGCCATGGCCATCACAATAAAGAATTTCGACAGCTCCTTGATGGGCGCCGTGATGGACACGGGAAGCTGAAACACCGTGGTGATCACGCTCGCCAGCACAAAGAACAGCACAAACATGGGAAACGCGCGTTTAAGCGAGAACGCGCTTTTGGCGTCGCCGCCGGCCTTGCGCGCCAGATGCATCTGCCAGCATGCGAGGACCAACGTGATGGGGATAATGGCCAGCGTTCTGGTGAGCTTGACCACCGTGGCGCTCTCGAGCACATTGGCGCCGGGATGCATGCTGTCCCAGGCGCTCGCCGCAGCCGTTACGGACGAGGTGTCGTTGATGGCGGTGCCGGCAAACAGGCCAAAACCCTCGTTGGTCAGCCCGAGCATGCCGCCGAGCGTCGGAAACACGAGCGCCGCGATAACGTTAAACAGGAAGATGACCGAAATAGCCTGGGCAATCTCGCGATCGTCGGCATCGATGACGGGTGCGGTCGCGGCGATGGCCGAACCGCCGCAAATCGACGAACCCACACCCACAAGCGTCGCGATCTTACCCGGCACGTTCATAACGTGGCAGAGCACAAAGGCGATGACAAGCGAGGTCGAGATCGTCGCCACGATAATCGGCAGCGACTGGGCGCCCTTGGACAGAATCTGGGAGAGGTTCATGCCAAAGCCAAGCAGGATAACCGCGTACTGCAAGACTTTTTTGGACGTATAGGTGACGCCAGCGGCGAGCTGTTCGCGACGATTCTTGGGAAAGACGAGCGCCAGGACCATGCCAAAGAGGATGGCAAATACCGGACCGCCGACCACCTCAATTTGTTTGCCGAGCAACGTCGCGGGAATGGCGATGATCAGGCAGAACAAGACGCCTTTCCAGCGCTCGCGTACGATGTTTGCCAGTTGCATATGGGATTCCTTCTTTCTATTTCACGTTTGCGACGGCTTATGATACGGCAACATTGAGCGCAGCCTTGCGCAAACACAGACTAAGGTGCCGCAATAGTTCTCAGGCAAGAGCCGAATTACCCACCGCGGAGAGCTGATTCGCGGCATAATTAACAACTGACATATGAGTTTGATAGAACAGTTGCGAGGCGCTATGGAAGAATCGATGCACGTCGGCGAGCAGGAAACGAGCCTACAGGACCAGTCCTACCACACCATTCGACGCAAAATCGTCTACCTGGACTACAAGCCGGGCGAAAAGCTGGGCGTCAAGCAGCTTTGCGATGACCTGGACATGGGTCGCACGCCCGTGCGCGAGGCACTGGTGCGTCTGGCGCAAGAGGGCCTGGTGCGCACCGTGCCCCAAAGCGGCACCTACGTCTCACCCATCAACCTCACCCTTGCCGAGAGTGCCTGTTACATCCGCGAACATCTGGAAAAGCAGGTGATCGTGGAATGCTGTGCACGCGCCACGTCGGCCGGCATCGAGCAGCTCGACCGCGCCATCGCGCTGCAGGAAAAGGCCATGGCCGAAGAGGATCGCATCGGCTTCTTTTTGAGCGACAACCTCATGCATCACATGATTTTTAGCATCGCATGTCGCAGCACCGTGTGGTCGTGGCTCGAAGAGACCAATGCCGACCTGGAGCGCTTCCGCTGGCTGCGCGCCGCCACGCAGGTTCTCGACAATCAGGACATCGTGAACGAGCACAAGCAGATTCGCCGCGCTATCGCCGGTCGCGACCCCATCGAAGCGAGCTTTTTGGTCAGCAAGCACCTGCACATGATGTTCCGCAACCAAACCGAGGTTCTGGACCAGTTCCCCGAGTACTTCGAGACCAGCAAGCTCCGCTAACCTGCCAAATAGGGACAGGTTCATTTTGGCAGGTTTTATCCGAGCAAATGCAACAAGGCCCGGCTCCGTCTTGATGCGGAGCCGGGCCTTAGTCGCTAGAACGGCGGAACCAACTACTCTACCGTGACGCTCTTGGCCAGGTTACGGGGCTGGTCAACGTCGCAACCGCGCAGGATGGCCACCTCGCGGGCGAGCAACTGCAGCGGGACGCTCGCCGTGATGGGGCTGAACACGTCGCGGACTGCTGGCACGCGGATGATGCAGTCGGCGATCTTGTTGATCTCCTCGTCGCCCTCGGTGGCAACGACGATGACCTTGGCGCCGCGCGCCTTGCACTCCATGAGGTTCGACACGGTCTTGTCGTAGGTGGCACTCTTGGTGGCCACAGCGATGACAGGGAAGCCCGGGTCGATCAGGGCAATGGGGCCGTGCTTCATCTCACCGGCGGCGTAGGCCTCGGCGTGCAGGTAGCTGACCTCCTTGAGCTTGAGCGCACCTTCGTAGGAAATAGCGGCGCCCATGCCGCGACCCACGAACAGTGCGGACTGCGCGTCCTTGCACAGCAGGGCGGCCTCATGCACGGCCTCGGTTTGGGTATCCAAAATCCACTGGATCTGCTCGGCCGTATCGGAAAGCTCGCGGAACAGCATGCGCGCCTGCTTGGTGGTCAAGCGGTACTTGACCTGCGCCAGCAGCAGGGCCAAAAGCGTAAGGCTCACAACCTGGCCGATAAAGCTCTTGGTCGAGGCGACCGCAATCTCCTTGTTGGCCTTGGTGTAGATGACGCCGTCGCTCTCACGCGCCACGGGGCTGCCCACCACATTGGTGATGCCGAAGACCTTGGCACCCTTGATGCGCGCGTCGCGAATGGCGGCAAGGGTATCGGCCGTCTCGCCCGACTGGGACACGGCAACGACAAGCGTCGTCGGCGTAATGATGGGATTGCGATAACGGAACTCGCTGGCTGCCTCAACCTCGGTGGGGATGCGAGCCCAGCCCTCAATGAGATTCTTAGCAATGAGGCCAGCGTGATAGCTGGTTCCGCAAGCGATCACGTAGACGCGGTCGATGTCGTTGAGCTCCTCGAGTGAAAGGCCCAGCTCGTCGATATCGAGCTCGCCGGCAGGCGTCATACGACCGACCAGCGTGTCGCGCACGACGCGCGGCTGCTCGTGGATTTCCTTGAGCATAAAGTCGGGATAACCGCCCTTTTCTGCCATGTCCAGGTCCCAGTCGATGTGGGTGACCTTGGGCTCGATAACGTTGCCGGCCTCGTCGGTGTACTCGACGCCTGCGGGCGTGAGCTTGGCAAACTGACCGTCCTCGAGCACCACGACATCGCGGGTGGCGTCGATGAGCGCGATGACATCGGAAGCAACATAGGAGCCGGTTTCGCCCACGCCGACTACGATCGGGGAATCCTTGCGGGCCACGGCGATCACGCCGGGCTCGTCAGCGCACACGGCGGCCAGACCATAGGCACCGACCACGTGGGTGCAAGCCTCGCGCACGGAGGCCATCAGGTCGTGCGTCTCGGCATAAGCCTCTTCGATCAGATGCGCGAAGACCTCGGTATCGGTCTCGCTCTTAAAGTGGTGGCCGCGGCCCTCCAGCTCTTCGCGCAGCTCGGCGAAGTTCTCGATGATGCCGTTGTGGACGATGGCGATACGACCGTCGCAGCTGGTGTGGGGGTGAGCGTTAACGACGGAGGGCTTGCCGTGGGTGGCCCAACGGGTGTGGCCGATACCGCAGGTAGCGTCGCTGTCGATGTTGGAAAGCTCGCTCTCCAGGCCCGCGACCTTGCCCACGCGGCGGATGACGTCGAGGTGCGCCGCGGCGCCCTCGCCCACCTCGAGCGCGACGCCCGAGGAGTCATAGCCGCGATACTCCATACGCTTGAGGCCCGTGACCAGGATGTTCTTTGCAATATCAGAGCCGGTGTAGCCGACGATTCCGCACATAAGATAAATCCCTTCGTTCGCGTGACTGCAAGACGTCCACGCACAAGGGGCGCTGAGACGTATAACGTTCGAGTATTGTACTCACGCAAGCACAAGCTGATATACCAGAAGTGGTATCTCAACTTAGATACCACCCGATGCACACACGTCCAGCCGGTCCAAACCACCACAATGGGGACAGGCACCTTCGTGGTGGTCGCGCTGGCAACGGCGTTTACGCAGATAGAACATGCCAAAATAAACCTGTCCCTAATTGGCAGGTTTTGACACCCTAGGGGCGGGCGATGCTACAATCTGGCTTGTACTTGAAACGCATCAAAGGGGCCGCTATGGCAAAGGTAAAAATCAGCGACGTCGCGCGCGAGGCCGGGGTTTCGCTGGGCACGGTTTCCAACGCGCTCAACCACCCCGAAAAGCTGCGCCCCGAGACCCTCAAGCTCATCAACGAGACCATCAATCGCCTTGGCTACCTGCCCAACCAAAGCGCTCGCCAGCTCGCGGGCGGCACCACCAAGTCCTTTGGCCTGGTGCTCCCCCGTCTCGATCACGGCTTTTCGCTCCAAATCGCCAGCGGCGCCCACAACGAGGCCCGCAAGCACGGCTACGACCTGCTCATCGCCAACGCCGATAACGACGATATTCTCGAGAACCATTACCTGCGCTACTTTATGGGCACCCAGATGTCCGGCGTCATGGTTCAGCCCATGGCATCCCCCGACTGGCACCCCGTCATGGCCAAGATGCCCGTGCCGATCGTCCATCTGGACATCCACTGTTCCGAGCCCGGCTACTACGTAGCGGCCGACAACGAGGCCCAGGGTCGCATCATTGCCGAGCTCGCCATCGCCCGCGGTGCACGCCATATCACCGTTGTGGGCAGGGCAGCATTCATGCAGCTCACCCTACGCGTCCTTGGCATTCACAAGGCCCTTGCCCTGCACCCCGATATCAAGATCGAAGTCATCGACGCCGGCGAATGGAATACCGCTGCCGACGGCTACGGCATCGGTGCCCAAATCGCCGAGCGCCCCGCGGACGAACGCCCCGATTTTGTCGTCGGCCTGACCGACGTGTTGGCCTCGGGCGTCGTTTCGGCACTGGTCGACAAGGGTATATCCGTCCCCGGTCAGGTCCGCGTGGCTGGCTGCGACGGCAACCCACTCGCCTGGAGCGGGTCGGTCCCGCTCACCACGGTGGCACCCCCGGGCTACGAGATTGGCCGCAAGGGCGTTCAATTGCTCATGGAGCAAATCGAGAACAAGGCACCGGCGAAGACCAAGCACGTCCGCATCGGCTCTGCCGCGCGCACTGTCACCGCGGTCACAGCCATCGAGGACATCAACCGCCAAGAACTCGTGCGGCCGTTCCTGCTGGAACGCACCAGCACCCAGGCAAGCAGCCAGACCGACGCCACGGCCATCAACCTCGGTGCGTATCTATAGCACGCCCGCAAGTATGCTAAGTCGCCGCTTAAGCAAAAGGGGCCCGACCATTGCCGGGCCCCTTTTGCTTAAGCGCAAATGTGAGCAATCGCTCGTTTCAACGCCGCAATTTTCTAACGCACGGCCTTGACCGCCGCCGTAAGGTCGAACAGCGTATCGAGCACGGCCTCGCAGCCATCCACCACGTCCTGCGGCAGCGGCACGATATCGGGGACGGCAAAGACGTGGCAGCCGGCCGTAATGCCCGAGACGCAGCCGTTGCGCGAATCCTCGACCACGGCACATTCCTCGGGAGCAAAGCCCGCGCGCTCGCAGGCGAGCAGGTACATCTCGGGGTCAGGCTTGCCGTGCACGACGTCCTCGCCACACGTTACCGTTTCAAACTTGTCAAAAAGACCGACCATCTTAAGGTTGCGCTCGGCCGTAACGAGGCGCGACGACGTCGCTAGGCCCACGTGATAGCCCGCAGCTAGCAACTCGTCTAGGCACTCGGCGGCGCCGGCCTTAAGCTCCAGTTCGGTCTTGACCATCTCGTCGCGAATCTCCTTGTGGCGACGATAGATCGCCTCGGTGGTTTCGTGGCTGCCATAATGCTTATCGAGGATGTCCATAACATCGGGCAGCGTGCGGCCGATAAACTGATGGATCAGCGCTTCATCAATCGCGAGCCCCAGCTCAGCGGCGCCTGCCTTCCAGGCCTTAATCCCCAAACGCTCGGTATCGACCAGCGTTCCATCCATGTCAAAAATAACAGCCTTGATCATATCGGTCCCCCATCGACTCTCGCTGTCGCGTTGCTGCAACTCTACCGCATTTGGCAACTTGTATATAACGTATATGCCATATTGCACTTTCGTTACACAGATAGGAGTCTTATGGCAAGTAACGCATTAGGATTATAGTTTTCGATCGAGTACTCAACGATAAGGATCGTTTCATGATTTTAGACACCACGGCACCCGCAGAGGAGCTTCAAGACAAGCTATCGGCGCTCGAACAGCTGCTTTTGGCATACGGGCGCGTGGCTATCGGGTTTTCCGGCGGCGTTGACAGCAGCTTTTTGGCCGCCGTATGCGCCCGCATCATGCCTACCAATACCCTCCTCGTCCATCTCACCACGCCGCTCATCGGCACGCCCGAGCAGGCTTCGTTTGAGCGGTCCGTTGATGGACAAGCCAATGAAGGGGCACATTTTAAGCTCCCCGTGCTCAATCTTTCGGTGGATCAGCTGCAGCTCCCCCAAGTAGCCTGCAACGATGCTAATCGCTGCTACCACTGCAAGCACGCCGGCTTTACCGCCATCGTCAACCACGCCAAGTCGCTCGGCTTTCCCACCGTCATCGATGGCAGCAATGCAAGCGATCGCGGTGACTACCGCCCCGGCATGCGCGCGGCAGAAGAGCTCGGCGTACGCTCACCCCTTATGGAGGTCGGCTTTACCAAGGACGAAGAGCGCGAGCTGCTGCGCGCATGGGGCTATCCCGTTTGGAACCTACCGGCGGGAGCATGTCTTGCCACCCGCGTCCCCACGGGCGAGGAGCTTACGCGCGAGAAAGTCGATTTAATCCGCGCCTGCGAGGATTACCTGCACGATCTTGATCTGGCACAGGTACGCGCGCGCTTGGTCGGCGGCTGCATGCATATCGAGGCCGCACCCGCAGATGTCGCCAAGATTGCCACCCTCGGCGGTGCCGCCGTCGACGACAAGGGCAAGACCCTGCTGCCCGCCGCCATCGAGTCCGCGCTGCGCGAGCTGGGCTGCGACCATATCTCCCCCGAGGTCACCCCCTACATTCACGGCAACATGAACCTTTAGGTTACGCCGTTTTACAAACGGCGTAACTGCTCGGCGCTGCGCGGGCTCCGGACACGGCAATCTGACGTTCAACTTCACGGGCGCGACCAAAAGGTCAGCGCCCGCTTGTTTCACGTCACCTTACCGCACCCGGAGACCGCTCGCTCGCATATGCTCAACCTGCACTGCGTTAACTGACCCGCCAATAAGGGACAGGTTTATTTTGGCGGGTTTTATCTGGGGAAACGCCGAATGGCCCCACATTCACAACCGCCGCAGCTCCATATGAGGCAAATGAATCCGTAGCGTTTGTCCCAAATCTTGAGTATTTGTTCGGTGGAGCGGCCCCTGTCGGCTCCTGCTAGACTGGTAGATTCCCAACCGTCCATCCAGGAGCCTCAATGTCGCGCAAGTCCACCTACAAGCAAGTACTTTCCATCGGCACCGCCGTGGTGCTGGGGTTTGCGCTGTTTACGGGATCGCTCGACGGAGCGCCCAAGCTGCTGTCGCCGCAAAGCGATGAGCAGGCGGCGGCTCTGGCCGAAAAACAAAACGAGAGTCCCAGCCGCACCGACGACGAGGCGGGCCTGGTCGCTCGGCTCGAATCGGGAACGGCGAGCTCCCCGGACCCTCAAAACGGCCAGGACCCTGACGATGGTTCCGATTCCGCCGCAACCGACACCGATGACGACGTTTCCGCGGACAGTGCCGCCATCCCCATCGACGAGGTCGAAAATCCCGACCTCAACCGCGCCCGCGGTGTTTATCTCAGCAGCATTCCCGACTACGCCGGCAACCCCTACGTTGCCCTGCGCGCCGACAGCACGCACCCGCTCGGCACACCATCATTCACGCTCGATGAATACGAGCGCGCTACAGAAGAGGGTTGCTTTAAGAAGTTCTCCAAGCTTGACAGCCTGGGCCGCACCCGCAAAGCGCTCGCCTGCGTGGGCCCCGAATCACTCGGTCAAGGCGAGCGCGGCGATATCTCGCGTATCCATCCCGCTGGATGGCGCCAGCAGCGCTACGACTTTATTCCGGGCCAGAGCCTCTACAACCGCTGCCATCTCATCGCCTGGTCGCTCTGCGGCGAAAACGCCAACCGCAAGAATCTCCTCACCGGCACGCGTTATCTCAACGAGACAGGCATGCTGCCGTTTGAGGAGCAGATTCTCGGCTACATCCGCGAGACGGGCAACCACGTGCTCTATCGCGTCACACCCATGTATAACGAAGAGGAACTTGTCTGCCGCGGCGTGCGCCTTGAGGCGCAATCGGTCGAGGACCACGGCAAGACCCTCTGCTTCCACGTGTACTGCTACAACCTGCAGCCGCACGTGCAGATCGACTACGCCACCGGCCGCAACCAGGCATCCGGAGACTAGTGCCGACCGCACCGCCCGTAACCCAAAAATGATTCGTTTTCCTCCGTCCCCATGGGATCAAAAAAGGCCGCCCTGGATTACCCAGGGCGGCCTTTTCGTCAGCGTCCACATTGCAGGCAACGCCACACGCTACTTGGCGCGGCCCTCCTCATGGCGCTCGACCAGCTTGGCCTGAACGTCATAAGGCACCTGCTCATAGCCTGCGGGCTTCATGGTAAAGTCACCCGTGCCGCGCGTGATAGAGCGCAGGCGCGTCGAATAATCCGTCAGCTCTGCCAGCGGCGCCTGGGCAATGACCACGGTGTCGCCGCGCTCATCGGTCTCCATACCCGTCACGCGACCGCGCGAGGCCGAGATGTCGCCCATCACGGCGCCGGCGTAGCTCTCGGGAATAGTCACCGTGATTTCCTCGATGGGCTCCAGCACCACCGGGTCGGCATCGGCACATGCCTTGCGCAGGCCGATGCGAGCCGCCGCGCGGAACGCCATCTCGTTGGAGTCGACGCTGTGATACGAGCCGTCGTACACAGCCACGCGAATGCCCGTGAGCGGATAGCCGGCAATAATACCGTCCTTCATGGTCTCCTGGACGCCCTTGTCCACGGCGGGGATGAGCGAGCGCGGGATGCGACCACCCACGACCTCGTCAACAAACTCATAGCCGTCGCTCGTACCGTCGGGCCCAATGAGCGGCTCAACGCGCAGCCAGCAGTCGCCATACTGACCGGCACCGCCAGTCTGCTTCTTGTGGCGGCCCTGGGCACTCGCCGTGCGGCGAATGGTCTCGCGATACGGGATGCGAATCGGCACGCTTTTGGCCACGACCTTGGTGCGATCCTCAAGGCGATTGAGCAACACCGAAACCTGCGCCTCACCCACGGCGGAGATGATGGTCTGGCCGGTCTCCTCGTCGCGGTCGATGCTCATAGTCGGATCGGCCTTACAGGCCTTCTCGATAAACGTGTAGAGCTTCTCTTCGTCCCCGCGATTCTCGGACTCGATGGCGATGCGGTACTGAGAGTTGGGGAACTTAAACGCCGCAGCCTCGACCTTACCGGTAATGGAGAGCGTATCGCCCGTCTCGGCCGCCAGCTTGGGCGCCACGATGATGTCGCCGGCATAGGCGTGACCGACCTCGGTCATGTCGCGGCCGCACATCACATACAGGTGAGCCAGACGATCGCTCTTGCGGGTACGCGCGTTGATCAGCTCAAGACCCGGCTCAAGCGTACCCGTCAGCACCTTGATAAAGCTGATGCGACCCTGCTGCGGATCGGCCAGCGTCTTAAACACAAACGCCACCGGACGGTCATCGTCGCTCGAAATCTTGAGCGAATCACCGTCGATGAGCGGCATCTCGCCGTAGTCCGTCGGCGCCGGGAAGTATGTGGCGATGTCGTCCATCAGCGAGTTGACGCCCTGCTCCTTAATGCAATCGCCCGCAAAGACCGGCACAAAGATGCGCTCGGCGATCGCCTTCGACAGCAGGCCTTCAAGCTCCTCCTGCGTCAGCGTCTCCTCGCCTTCCAGGTACTTCATCATCAGCTCATCGTCAGCCTCGGCCACCAGCTCGCACAGATGGTCATGGGCTTCCTCGGCCTGGGCACGATACTCCTCGGGAATCTCCGACTCAACGGCTTCGGTGCCGTTGCAATGGCGCGCCTTCATGCGCACCAGGTCGATGATGCCGTCAAAGTCCTCGCCCTCGCCCCAGGGAAGGGTCACGGCGCCCAGGCGCGTGCCAAAGCGCTCCTGCAGCAGGCCCATCGTGGTCGCAAAGCTGGCCTCGGAGCGCGACAGGCGGTTTACGAACACCGCACGCGCCAGGCGCAGGTCCTCGGCGGCATACCAGAGCTTAACCGTCGTAGGCTGCGGGCCGGCCTCGGCGTCGACCACAAACAGAGCCGTCTCGCAAACACTCATCGCGGCAAAGGCGTCGCCGATAAAATCGGGGTAGCACGGGGCATCGAGCACATTGATGCGCGCGCCCTTCCAGTCGATCGGCGCGATGGTCGTCGAGATGGAGAATGAACGCTTGACCTCTTCGGGGTCATAGTCGAGCGTGGGCTTGGTACCGTCGTGGCCGCCCAGGCGGGCGGTCTTGCCGGAAAGGTGGAGCATGGCCTCGGCGAGTGAAGTCTTGCCCACCCCGCCTTGGCCTACGAGCACCACGTTCCTTACATTGCCGGTCTTGGGAGCACCCATGATGACCTCCTTGCAGGGCCGCGCGCAATGCGCGACGCCAACGGGGAGAGTTCGCGGTCGGTGCCATCCCGGGAGCAGCATGGTCGGCAACCGAGCCGACTCACCCTCCAAATGTCCTATGCCACCACCCTACCCTCACGGGCGGCCGTCCATGCATACCTTTCGGCGCACGTATGAATACAGGCGGCGAGAGGAAGAGACAAGCTTGTGAGGCGATTATTGAACCCCGTCGATGCAAACAAAAAGCCGCCACAGACCGTAAGACCTGCGACGGCTTCGCCTCAATTAATAGTTGAGTAAATACCTGAGCCTATCCCTCGATACGGCTCAAGAACTCACGGGTGCGCTGCTCACGCGGATGGTCGATGACCTGCTCGGCAGGGCCCTCCTCGACAATGCGGCCGCCATCCATAAAGACCACGCGGTCGGCAACATCGCGCGCAAACTGCATCGCGTGGGTCACGATTACCATCGTCATATTCTGCGCGGCAAGGTCTTTAATGACACGCAGCACCTCGGCCGTCAGCTCGGGATCGAGTGCCGAGGTCGGCTCGTCAAAGAACAGGATCTCCGGATCGAGCGCCAAGGCGCGGGCGATACTCACACGCTGTTGCTGGCCACCCGAAAGCTCACATGGCACCTTGTTCTCGTTGCCCGTAAGCCCCATCTGCGCGATCAACTCGCCCGCACGAGCTTCCGCCTGCTCGCGCGGGCGCTTAAGCACGCGGATCGGCGCGTCGATGATGTTTTTCATCACGGTATAGTGCGGGAACAGGTTGTAATTTTGGAACACCAGACCGAATCGCGAGCGCGCCTGCTTGGGCACATCGCCCTTCGCATAGACCGCGCCCGAACCCGCATCCGTCGCAACGGCAAGGTCACCAAACGAGAGCGAGCCTCCGTCGAGTGTCTCGAGCAGCGTGGCACACCGCAGCAGCGTGGACTTGCCGCCACCCGAAGGCCCGATAATCGCCACGACCTCGCCACGCTTCACCTCAAGCGAGATATCCTTGAGCACCTCATTGCCGCCAAACGCCTTACGTGCGTTTTCGATTTTCATCACTGAGTTAGTCATGATAATAGTCCAGCTTCTTTTCGGCGGCGCCCAGCAGCATCTCGACCACAAAGTTAAAGACCCAGTAAATCAGCGCCGCGATCGCAAACGGCACCATACTCACCTGCGAGGCGACCAGCGCCTTGGCCGTCGAGAACATCTCACCCACGCCAATGGCAAACGCCAGCGACGTGTCCTTGACCAGCGTGATAATCTCGTTGCCCATCGCCGGCAGAATACGCTTGGCGACCTGCGGCATCACGATATACAGAAACGTCTGCACGCGCGAATAGCCCAGCACCTCGGCGGCCTCGTATTGACCGCGCGGAATGGACTGCAAGCCCGAGCGATAGATCTCGGCAAAGTAACCGGCGTAGTTGATGATGAACGCCACGACGCACGCCGTCCACTTGGAATCGGGCGTGAGCGAAATGCCAAACACGTAGTACGGGGCAAAGTAGATGGCAAACATCTGCAGCATGAGCGGCGTACCGCGCATGACCGAAATGTAGATGCGCGCAATCCAGCGAAGCGGCGCGATTTTGCTCATGCGCATAAACGCCACGGGAATTCCCAGCGGAATCGACCCCAACAGCGTCAGCACAAACAACTGCAAACTGACCAAGAAACCCTGGCCAAGCATCTGCATCATGACCTGAATAGACATTACTTGAGCACCCAATTATCGAAAGACAAACCATAGCTTGAATATTTATCGCAGAGGTCCTTGACCGTGCCGTCCTCGTAGAGCGCCTTGAGCGACTCGGCTACAGCATCGGCCGACTTGGTGTCGCCCTTCTTAAAGCCAACGGCGTAGTGCTCGCTGGACAGCGGCTCATCAAGCTGCGTATAAGCATCGGGCTTGGCGGCAAGCTGATACTGGGCAATCGAAAGGTCGCAAGCCACGGCATCGACCGCGCCGCTCTCGAGCTGCATAAAGGCCGTGTTGTACTCGCCGATCGTGTCGAGCGTGGCAAACGTCGCTGCCAGATCCTTCTGGTCACCCTCAAGCACGTCCTGCGCAGCGGAATCAGTCTGGGTAATCACAGTCTTGCCGGCAAGATCGTCCCAGCCCTTGATGCCCGCATCCTTCTTGACCACCAGCACCTGCTCGTTGAGCATGTACGGCTCGGAGAACGTGTAGTCGTCCTCACGGCCCTCCATGGTAAAGCCGTTCCAGATGCAGTTGATGGCGCCCGAGTTAAGCAGCGTATCCTTGGCATCCCAGTCGATGGCCTCGTATTTGACCTCCCAGCCCTGCTTATCGGCAACAGCCTTGGCCAGATCGAGATCAAAGCCGGTGTACTCGCCATCGTCGCCCACAAAGCCGTACGGAGGATAGGACTTATCAAAGCCCACCACGAGCTTCTTGGACTCCGCAGCGCCCTTCACATCCTTGGCCGTGGCAGAGCCAGCAGCGGAGCCCTTGCCGGCACCACCGCCGCAACCGACAAGACCAAGGCCAAGCACCGTGGCGAGCGAGCCGGCTAGACCAACAAACTGACGACGAGACATATCGGTATTCATGGTATTCCCCCTTGGTGGCACTTTAGTTAAGTAAAGTGAGTCGTGTAACGTTCAGAATCATACACTTTAGCGTGATAGAGCACAAGGCGAGTTTGCCCGTCGCGTGAGGGGTGTGGGGGTTAAGTTTCCTGCTCTACAGTCCTGCTCATGACGGAGGCCACATTAAGTGGCCTCCTGTTCGTGCGGAACTCGCGATAAACTTAA
>CATYVQ010000024.1 GCA_958413895.1 uncultured Collinsella sp. | reverse complement strand
GACTTGCAGCGACGGACCTCAGGACGCTCTTACACCACGTCTGCGCGCGCCATCACGGCGGAAGAATTGCAGACGTTTATCGGCTAAGTACTTGGACATATGTTGCGTAACACTGCATATTTTGCAAATAAATAATGCTACAGGACTTGTGACAGTACTCATATTTGACGTTTTTTGCCCACAACCCTTTATACCTAGGCAAATCGGCGGTAAAACGGGCTTCAAAGCGTCCTTCGCAAACAAAAACCGGGGCCCGCATAATGCGGACCCCGGCTCAATACCGTGACGATATGTCAGTTACGCCCTACACGTAGAACAGGATGTCGTCGTAGGTCGGGACCGGCCAGTAGTCGGCTGCCACGATCTCCTCCATGGCGTCCACGGCGGCACGCAGCGCATCCATAGCGGGAACGACCTCGTGCGCGTACACGTTGGCCTGCTCCTGGCCATCGAGGGCCTCAGCCTTCTGATGCACGGCGTCGAGCGCCTTGATGGAGTCGTTGATGGTGGTGATACCGTTGCAGAGCTTGTTGAGCGTGTTCTGCTCGCACTGCATGGCGGCCTCGGCACCGGCGGCACGAATAGTCTCAAGGCCCTTAGCGACCTTGGTGGCATAGGCGGTAATGACCGGGCGATAGGTACGACGCGCCTCGCGAACCATCGTGGTGGCCTCGATGTTCATAAGCTTGTTGTACTTCTCGAGCTTGCAGTCGTAGCGGCACTGGGCCTCGGCCTTGGTCAGAACGCCCGTCTCCTCAAAGAGCGCGATAGCCTTATCGGAAACAAAGGCGGGCAGGGCGTCGGCCGTGGTCTTGTTGTTGGCAAGGCCGCGCTTCTCGGCCTCGACGGGCCACTCGTCGGAGTAGCCATCGCCGGAGAAGAGGATGCGCTGGTGGTCGGTCAGGACCTTCTTGCAGTACTCGAGCGCGGCGTCCTGGAACTTATCCTCGGGCGTGCCCTCAAGCGCGTCAGCGAAGGACTTGAGCGACTTGGCCACGGCGGCATCGAGCACCAGGTTGGAGTCGGAGACGTTCTGCTCGGAGCCGCAGGCACGGAACTCGAACTTGTTGCCGGTGAAGGCGAACGGGGAGGTGCGGTTGCGGTCAGTGTTGTCCTGCATCAGCTTGGGCAGGGTATCGGCGCCCAGGTCGAGCACGCCGCGCGTGGCATGGACGGAAGCCTTGCCATCGATGATCTTCTCGACGACCTCGGTAAGCTGGTCGCCCAGGAAGATGGACATAATCGCTGGAGGAGCCTCGTTGGCGCCCAGACGATGATCGTTGCCGGCCGAGGCAACGGAGGCACGCAGGAGCTCCTGATAGTTATCAACAGCCTCGATCACCGCGGTGAGGAAGACGATGAACTGCAGGTTGTCGAGCGGGGTGTCGCCCGGGTCGAGCAGGTTCTCGGACTCGGTGCCAAGCGACCAGTTGTTGTGCTTGCCCGAACCGTTGATGCCCTCGAAGGGCTTCTCGTGCAGCAGGCAGACCAAGTCGTGGCGGGAGGCGATGAGCTTCATCTTCTCCATCATGACCAGATTCTGGTCGATGGCCTCGTTAACCTCGCCATAGACAGGGGCGAGCTCATGCTGGCAAGGAGCGACCTCGTTGTGCTTGGTCTTGGCGGGAATGCCAAGCGCCCACAGCTCATCGTCCAGGTCCTTCATATAGGCCGAGACGGTGGGGCGGATAGCGCCAAAGTAGTGCTCCTCGAGCTCCTGGCCCTTGCAGGGAGCAGCACCAAAGAGGGTGCGGCCGGTGATGACCAGGTCCCTACGCTTGCGGTAAGCGTCCTTCTTGATCAGGAAATACTCCTGCTCATCGCCCACGGAAGGAACGACCTTCTTGGGGGTCTTGCCAAACAGCGCCAAAACGCGCTTAGACTCACGCGAAAGCGCGGTCATGGAGCGCAGCAGCGGGGTCTTCTTGTCCAGGGCCTCGCCCGTGTAGGAGCAGAAAGCCGTGGGGATGCACAGGACATCGTCCTTGATAAAGGCGGGGCTAGTGGGGTCCCAAGCGGTGTAGCCACGGGCCTCGAAGGTAGCACGCAGGCCGCCGTTGGGGAAGCTCGAGGCATCGGGCTCGCCCTGGATGAGGTTCTTGCCCGTAAACTTGGTAATGGCGGTGCCGTCGTGGTTGGGCTCCAGGAAGCTGTCGTGCTTCTCGGAAGTAATGCCCGAAAGCGGCTGGAACCAGTGCGCGTAGTGCGTCGCGCCCTTGGAGATGGCCCAGACCTTCATGGCATGGGCAACGGCGTTGGCCACATCCAGGTCGAGCGGCTCACCGCCCTCGAGGGTTGCAGCAAGGCGCTTCCAAATGTCCTTGGGGAGGTAGTCCTTCATGACTTCCTCAGAGAACACCATGGTCCCGAAGCGGTCAGTAAGTTCGGCCATACGGAACTCCCTTCGTATCGGCACCGCGTGAGAAGCGGTGTTGATTACTAACGAACGAGTCATAGCTTAGACTCGCCGTGTTTCCGCGACATTACCGTTATGTTGCTGTCGCGAAACCAATCAATGAGGTTACCCTATCGAAGCGGCGTTGCCACCCTCAACAGCCAATCAACTGCATAAATTGCAGACCTCTCTCCATGGTTTAAGGGTAGTCAATTTGGGATGGAGCTCTATTAACTGGTATTTTGCATCAGATACCAGTCTTTATAGTCCGTGCCTAGATTAGCCGCTCTGTTATAGAGAAAGCCGATAGCAAGGCATCTTTGATTGGTATCCTCAAATAGCGAGTGAAACTCCACCGTGGCACAGTGGTGCTGTAGAATCCTTACAACACATCACACTATTACGTATCTAGAGGAGCACGATATGCGCGTCGACGAGGTTTTTAAGCAGGCAGCATCCCAGGGCACCGCGCCCATTTCGTTTGAGATGTTCCCGCCCAAGGGCGAGCTGACCCTCGACACGGCTCGCGAAGTGGCAGGCAATCTGTGCAAGCTTTCGCCGAGCTTTGTCTCGGTCACCTGCTCGGCCGGCGGCTCGGGCAACGGTGCCGCCACCGCCCCCATCGCGCATATGATTTCGAGCGAATTCGACACGCCCTCGGTGGCGCACCTCACCTGTGTGGGCCGTACCCACGCCGATATCGCCGCCAAGATCGACGAGTATCGCACCGCCGGCGTAGAAAACATCCTGGCCCTGCGTGGCGATCTCCCTGCCGGCGCAACCGAGGACGACAAGCCCGCCTCGGACTACGCCTACGCCCGCGACCTCATCCCCGAGCTCATCGACGCCGGCTTTTGCGTGGGCGCCGCGGCCTACCCCGAGGGCCACATTGCCTGTGAGGATCTCAACCTCTCGGTCGAACACCTCAAGCAAAAACAGGACGCCGGCGCGAGCTTCTTTGTGACGCAGCTCTTCTTTGATAACGAGTGCTTCTATCGCTTCCGCGAGCTTGCCGACAAGGCCGGTATCACCGTGCCCATTACCGCGGGCATCATGCCGTTTATGGGCAAGTCGCAGATCAGCCGCATGGTCTTTATGTGCGGCGCGTCGCTGCCCTCCCCCGTCATCAAGATTCTCGCCAAGTACGAGAATGACCCCGAGAGCCTGCAGGCAGCCGGTGTAGATTATGCCGCCCGCCAGCTTTGCGACCTCAAGGAGCACGGCGCCGACGGCCTGCACCTGTACACTATGAACCGTCCTGCGATCGCCGCGACCATTATGGAGCGCCTGGGGTAATGGAAAAACCGCACATCGATACAACCGCTGTCGAAGTGCCGGCCGACCTTGCGTCGCCGGCGCTTTACCGTGTCGATGCTGCGCACCATCCCCGTGTCGACCGTGCCGAGATGCTGCGGTATCTGGGTTACGGCGGCCAGCAGATTGAGCCCGAGCTGTCACGACGTATTGAGCTTGTCGTTGAACGTCTGGAACTGGACATTGAGCCCCGTGGCGTGCGCCGCGTGTTTGCCGTCGATGCCACGGGCGTGGACGAACAAAGTGAGCCTTGCATTCGCTTGGTCGGCACTAACGTTGAGCTGCGAGGTCACGATATCTATCGACATCTTAAGGACGCCCGCATGGCCGCGCTGATGGCCTGCACCCTCGGCATGGACGCCGAGCGTCGCCTGCGCACCACGGGAGCCCAACATCCCCTGGAGGGCGCCGTGCTCGACGCCGCGTGCTCCGCCTACGTGGAAGCCGCCGTTGAGCAAATGGACCAGCAGGTCAAGACGGACGCCGCCGTTCATGGGCTCGCCGGCAACTGGCGCTTTAGTCCCGGCTACGGCGACTGCCCGCTCTCGGCCCAGCGCTCGATCGTCAATGCGCTCAACGCCACGCGGCTCATCGGGCTTACCGTCACACCCACCAGTCTGCTCATGCCCACCAAAAGCGTGACCGCGGTGATCGGCCTATTCGACGGCGAAGTCCACGACGCCCAGAGCCGCCCCACCTGCAATATCTGCCGCATGCGCGAGCACTGCCGCTTCCGCGCCGCCCACACCACCTGCTATTCCAGCCATTAGGAGCCCTCGATGTTTACTCCGCTTATCACTCATGATTCTGACGGCGCTGCATTGGCGGCACCCGTTGATGCCGCACGTCGCAACGGTGCCACATACAAGACGCGCACGATCGACGATCTGCGCATTAAGGACGATCGCCTGCGTGCGGCCATCGAGGGCACGGGACACCTGCTGTTCGACGGCGGCATGGGCACCATGTTGCAAGCGGCCGGCATGAAGGCCGGCGCCCTGCCCGAGCTGCTCAACTTTGAGGAGCCCCAGGTTATCACCGATATCCAACGTCAATATGTCGAGGCTGGCTGTGACGTGATCACCGCCAACACCTTTGGCGCCAACGCCCACAAGCTCGACGGTGCTGCCACCGTGGCAGACGTCTTTGCCGCGGCCGTCACCTGCGCCCGTGAGGCCGGCGCCCGCTACGTCGCCGGCGATATCGGCCCCATCGGCGCGCTGCTTCGTCCCTTAGGCACCCTCAGCTTTGACGAGGCCTACGACCTTTTTGCCGAGGAAGTGCGCGCTGGCGTCGCCGCGGGTGTGGACCTCTTTATTATCGAAACCATGACCGACCTTGCCGAGATCAAGGCGGCCGTCCTCGCCTGCCGCGAAAACTCCGACCTGCCCGTCTTTGCCACCATGACTTTCGAGGAAGACGGTCGCACCTTCCTGGGAACGAGCCCCGAGGTCGCCGCCATCACGCTCGACGCCATCGGCGCCGACGTTTTGGGCATCAACTGCAGCCAGGGACCGGCCGAGCTCCGAGGACTCGCCGCACGTATGCTCACCGTTACCGACAAACCCGTTATGGTGCAGGCCAATGCGGGACTCCCCCATGTGGACGACGACGGCAACACCGTCTTTGATATCCAGGCACCCGAGTACGCCGAGGCCGTCGCCGGCATGATCGCCGACGGCGTGAGCGTCGTGGGCGGCTGCTGCGGCACCACGCCGGCGCACATGGCAGCGCTGTGCACGCTTATCGATAACCACACGCCCAGCCCGCGCCGCCGCAAGCCCAGCATGTCGGTCACGAGCGCCCAAACGGTCGTGGACCTCCCCTGCGATGGCCACAAAATCGCCGTCATCGGCGAGCGCATCAACCCCACCGGCAAAAAGCGCCTGCAGCAGGCCCTGCGCGACGGCGATCTGGACTACGTGGTGAGCCAGGGCATCAGCCAGCAGGAGCAGGGCGCCGACATCCTGGACGTCAACGTGGGCCTGCCCGAGATCGACGAGGTCAAGATCATCCAACAGGCGACCGAACAGCTCCAGGGCTCCACGCTCCTGCCGCTGCAGATCGACTCCACCGACCCCGCAGCTGTCGAGGCCGCCGTACGCCGCTATGCCGGCAAGCCCATCATCAACTCGGTCAATGGCAAGCAGCAGATCATGGATGAGATCTTTCCGCTGGTCGCCCACTACGGCACCAACGTTGTCGGCCTTACACTCGACGAAGGCGGCATCCCCGATACCGCCGAGGCTCGCTTCGACATCGCCGAGCGCATCGTGGCCGAGGCTGCCCGCTACGGCATTGGACCGGACCGCATCCTCATCGACTGCCTGGTCATGACCGCCTCGACCAACCAGCGCCAGGCCGAGCAGATCCTGCGCGCCATGTCCCTGTGCAAGGAGCGCTTGGGCGTCAAATGCGCGCTCGGCGTATCGAACATCAGCTTTGGCCTGCCTGCCCGCCCGCTGCTGGGTTCGGTCTTTTTGGCCGCCGCCTTTGGCGCGGGCCTGGACGCCCCCATCATGAACCCGGGTTCCAAGCGCTTTATGGACACCGTCTACAGCTATCGCGTCCTGAGCGTTGAAGACGAGGGCTCGACCGGATACATCGAGCGCTATGCCGGCTGGACCGATCCGTACAAGATCGCCGCCAACCCGGCAGCGGCTCAGGCCGCATCGAGTGATGCCGCGCCTGCTGCTGGCACCGCCGGCACTGACGGCAACGACGACCCGATTCGTCGAATGGTCGTCTCGGGCCGCAAAGGCGAGATCGCTGCCGAGACCGAGCGTCTGCTGACAGACCACGACGCTATGGACCTCATCAACAATCACTTTATCCCCGCCCTCGACGAGGTTGGCGTCCTCTTTGACCAGGGAAAGTTCTTCTTACCGCAGCTCATGGCCTCGGCCGAGGCCGCGCGCGTGGGCTTCGACACCATCAAGCGCCTGATGCCCGCCGGCGAGATCGCCGACAAGGGCAAGATCTGCGTGGCCACCGTCAAGGGCGACATCCACGACATTGGCAAGAACATCGTCAAGATGCTGCTCGATAACTACGGCTACACCGTCTTTGACCTAGGCCGCGACGTCGATCCGCAGGAGGTACTCAAGACCGTCAAGGAGCGCGATATCAAACTCGTCGGCCTCTCGGCGCTTATGACCACCACGGTCGTCGCCATGGAGGAGACCATCAAGCTGCTCCATGCCGAGGTTCCGGGCGTCAAGATCATCGTGGGCGGCGCCGTACTCACCCCCGAATACGCCAAGCAGATCGGCGCGGACTACTACGCCAAGGATGCCGCCGAAAGCGCTCGTATCGCCGAAGAGGTCTTTGGGCAGTAACACAACGGAAACAACCGAGCACCAAAACGTGCCGCATGCGCCACTTGGCACGTGCGGCACGTTAGAATAGATAAGACTATGCTCGTTTTGGCAGATAGGAGCGCAAGGATGGCGATCACGCCCGCAGAAATCGCGGAAACCCGCGGCATGGTTGAGGAGCAGAACCTCGACATCAGGACCATCACCATGGGTGTTTCGCTCATGGGTTGCGGTGACGAGAACCTCGACCGCATGTGCACGAAAATCTACGACCACGTGACGCACACGGCCGAGCATCTGGTCGAGACCGCCGAGAACCTCGAGCGCGAGTACGGTATCCCCATCGTCAACAAGCGCGTTTCCGTCACCCCGGTGGCGCAGATCGCCGCGTGCTGCAAGGATGAGGACCTCACCCCCATCGCACATGCCCTCGACCGCGCGGCCGAGACGCTCGGCATCGATTACCTGGGCGGCTTCTCCGCACTCGTCCAGAAGGGCATCGGCGACGCCGACCGCCGCGTCATCCAGTCCATCCCCCAGGCGCTCGCCACCACGAGCCGCGTCTGCTCCAGCGTCAACGTCGCCAGCCTGCGCGCCGGCATCAACATGGACGCCGTGCTCATGGCCGCCCAGACCATCATCGATGCCGCTAAACTCACGGCCGACCAGGATTCCGTTGGCGCCTCCAAGTTTGTCTGCTTTGCCAACATGGTCGAGGACTCCCCGTTTATGGCGGGCGCCGTCCACGGCGGTGGCGAGGCCGACGCCGTCATCAACGTAGGCGTCTCGGGCCCCGGCGTTATGGCCGCAGCCCTGGAGACGCTGCCCGATTCCGCATCGATGATGGAAGTCGCCGAGAAGATCAAGCAGACCGCCTTTAAGATCACCCGCGCCGGCGAGCTCATGAGCCGCGAGGCCGCCCATCGCTTGGGTGTCGAGAAGGGCATTGTCGACCTGTCGCTGGCTCCCACGCCCGCCATCGGCGACTCCGTCGCGCGCATCCTCGAGATCATCGGCGTGGGCACCTGCGGTGGCCCCGGCACGACCTGCGCGCTCGCCATGCTCAACGATGCCGTTAAGAAGGGCGGCGTCATGGCCAGTTCCAGCGTGGGCGGTCTCTCCGGCGCTTTCATCCCCGTGTCCGAGGACGCCGGCATGATCGCCGCCGTCGAGGCCGGTGCGCTTTCGCTCGAGAAGCTCGAGGCCATGACCTGCGTGTGCTCCGTTGGCCTGGACATGATCGCCATCCCCGGCGACACCCCGGTCGAGACCATCGCCGGCATCATCGCCGACGAGATGGCCATCGGCGTCATCAACAACAAGACCACGGCCGTCCGCGTGATTCCTGCCATCGGCAAGGGCGTGGGCGACTGCGTCGAGTACGGCGGCCTGTTTGGCCGTGCACCCATCATGCCGGTGAACCCCAACGCCGGCACCGTGCTTGCCCACCGTGGCGGACGCTTCCCGGCGCCGCTGAACTCGCTCAAGAACTAGCTGAGGGGGACTGGCGAGGAGCCCCGGGGAGGGCAAATATATAAGGTCGCCTGCTCGAACAGTCCTGACTCGCACGGAGAGCACATTAAGTGCTCTCCGGCTCGTGCGGAACTCGCGATCGACCTTATATATTTGCCCTCCCCGGGGCTCCCGCACAACGGGACCTCGGTTGGGTTCTATCCCGGTTGCAGTTGCTTCGCTCCTGCACCACTAGGCTGGTGCGGCGGTTTGGCATTGGAACGGTTCTTTTTCTGATATATGCTGGTTGCGGCTCTTCTTTTGGGGGGAGTCGCTTTTTTGTTGCTAGGAGGTTGGCCCGTGGTTGATGGGGATGCTCGCTCTGAGCTTCTTTCTGCTGATTGGAATCAGGAGTGGATGCGCTTGCAAGCTGATCGGCGGCGAGCTGATGATTCTTTTGAGTGGGATAAGCGAGCTCGGCATTTTCGTCCACTGGAAACTGCCCCTTATGCTCGGGATTTTATAAAGCTGTTGGCGCTTGAGCCCGGCGAATCGGTGCTCGATATGGGGTGTGGGGCTGGGTCGATTGCTATTCCGCTTGCTCAGGCTGGGCATCCTGTGATTGCGGCTGACTTCTCCCCTGCTATGTTGGGCACGCTTGATGCTGGTATTGAGTACTATGGGCTCGAGGATCTTATTACGCCGCTTGAGCTTGCTTGGGATGATGATTGGGATTTGGTTGGACCGGTCGCGAAAGCGGTAGATGTTGCCTTTGCCAGTCGTTCGGTTACGACGACCGATCTGAAAGGCGCGCTTGCCAAGCTTGATCGTACGGCTCGTCGGCGTTGTGCTGTCACGATGGTCGCCAACTCCAGCCCGCGCTATGATCTGCACTTGATGAACGCTATCGGTGCCTCGGTTACCTGCAGTAATGGCTTTGTGTACGCCTTCAACATCCTCATTCAGATGGGTGCGTTGCCGTAGGTTACGTACTTTGAATCGCCTCGTCGCGACACCTTCGATAGCCTCGAGGCAGGCGTGACGGACTTCTCCCGTATGCTCGAACATGGCAACGAAGATAAGATCGACCGCCTGCGCGACTATATCGCCCAGCACATGATCGAGAACCCCCATGCCGGTGAGCCGGGCTCCAAGGGCGTGCCGCAGGGGCGCTACATGCTCGATCATGTCCGCAAGGTTCGTTGGGCGTTTATTGCATGGGAGCCGGTCTCTGCGCCCAGCTCATAGCCTGTTCGCAGCCCGCACCGCTCACTCACTCGGCATCCGCATTCTTTTTGAACTGGGCAAACGCGCTCCACACCGCGCCGTTCCTGCGCTATCGTGGGACAGCTCACGTAGATTAAGGCCCCGTCGCGGGGCGCCCCATACATAGAAAGCGAGAACCCATGGCACTGACAGGAGCCCAGGTCAAGCAGCTTCGCAGCATGGCCCATCACCTCAACCCCGCCATCATCATCGGCAAGTCCGACGTCAACGAGGGCACCGTCGAGCAGACGGTCGCCTATCTGGAGAAGCATGAGCTCGTTAAGTGCTCCGTGCTCGATGGATCCAGTCTTTCCGCCCGCGAGGCTGCCGAAGAACTCGCTGAGCGCTGCCACGCCGAGGTCGTCCAGGTCATCGGCCGCAAGTTCTCGCTGTATCGCGAGTCCTCGCGCAAGGACATCGAGAAGATCAAGCTCGTCTAAGAGCCAATGATCCGGCGAGCCAACACATGGCAAGCTTACGGGCGCCCAAGTACTTCGGGCGCCCGTTTTTTATCGCTCGACCAGCACGCGATTGAGCCGTCCCTCCACCAAGCGCTCGTATAGACGCCGCGTCTCGGGCTCGGGCACGCCATTGACCTGCTCCCTTAGGTGGTGCATATGCCCGCTGTACAGCTCGACAATATCGCGCCGCCGCCCCGCCGCACTGTAGACGCGCATGGCGCAGCGCACCATATCCTCGCGCGCCGTTTCCTGCCGAAGCCCCGACTCCGCCAGCCAAATCGCCGACTGCAGATCGTTTTCTTCTAGAGCGGCATTTGCTCCCTTAATCATGCAATCGATGTACTTTGACTGCATAATGCGTCGCATACGCAAAAAGTAGGTGGGATTACAGCCATTGGGAACATACAGCGGTCCGGCATAAAGTTGCTCAATCTTAAGGCACAGCTCAACTAAATGGGGCCCGCGCGCACCCGTGCGATTTCCCAAAACCTCGCGGCTTATCTGGTCAAACAGCCGTACATCGGTCTTGACGTAGTCGCCGTTGAGTCCGATGCATTCATTTTGGATGAGCACACACGACTTGCCATCCGGCGTCGGTCCCAAAGCCGACCGCAAGCGCGATATCGTCGAGTACAGGTTGTTGCGGGCGCTATTGAACTCGGCATGGGGCCACAACTCCATGGCCAGCGTCTCACGATCGACGAGCGCATCCATGCCCAGCGCAAGCCGTTCGGCAAGCGTCGCCGCCTTCTTGCGGCGCCACATTTTATCCGTGATGGGAAACCCGTCGCGCTCGGCGCGAAACGCACCAAACATGCGAATCTCGATATGGTCGATGGTATCAACGGCTTCAACCTCGCCGGCCTGGAACAGGCGCTCGCCCTCCCCTTCCAAATCGTCGCGCAGCGAGTACCGCGACAGCTCGCGCACGGGAAGCTTCTTGCGTATCCTGCCCGCCGGCTCACCCAGACAATGCATGGCAAGGCGCGCAAAGAGCCGATACGATGGCTCTAGAATCCCCGCACGATTCATGGACATCCAGGCTGCAAGATCGCTGTCTCGGCCCGCACAGGCCAAATGCAGCGCCACCATCCAGGCTTCTGCGCCACCAACCTGTGTCTGGCTTATATCGAGTAGCTCCGCTTCCTCGCGCACCGAAACCATCGAGGTGTTACGCAGATATGCCGCGCGTTCCAGCAGCAATGCGTTATCGCGCATGTACGCAATCGACTCCTCGGCAAGTTTGAGCACTTGGACCGCACGGAACTTTGCATTAACCGGCCGTCCCTCTGCCAGCGACTGCCAACCTTCTAGCAACAGGCCAAACAGCTGAATCTGGTTATCGCGCATGCGCACGGCAAAACGATCGAGCTCGTTGAACGCCGCGTCGTCGGTTACCGGCAAGCCGGAAAGGAGCCGCCGTGCCGCCAACACCATGCGCACCCAGATAGCCATCGCCTTAAGCCCACGTACGTCGAGCGCCTCCCGCACCAGCGCCATCTCGTCGTCGCGCTCGTCGGTTCCCGAAAATGACCCGTCAAAGAGCTCCACCAGCATGCTGTCGGCCCGTATAACAATCCCCGCGATGTCGAGCTCGCAGTCATAGGCCTTGCTCGTTTTGAGCTGCTGTAGAACGCCGCCGTCCTCTCCCCGCTCGGTCAGACAGCGCTTGACCTCGACATGCGCGGACAGCATGTCGAGTGCGGTGTGGGACGTCTCTATTTCTGGCACGGCCAGGTTCATAGGAAGCCCAAGCCCGTTGTCCCCATAGCAAACAGCCGTCAGTGTCTGGGCCACCCTCCATGAAACAGGGTCTATTTCGCAGGCCGCCCGTTCGCCCCCGCGCTCGATGACCGATGCCATATAGCGAGCGAGCTTTGTATTGGACACGCTGACCGCTGCCAGATATACGCCGAGCGCCTCGGCAGGCGTTGGCTCTGGAGCCGGATCGTCGGCATCGATCGTGCCCAGCGCTGCTCGGCAGATATCGGCCCCGTGTCCCGTCAGAGCAAGATCGACCCCGTACTGTCCAGCAAGTTCAAGGACGGCTTCACGGTCCAAAAAGGCGTCCGCCAGGCCCATCGCCGCATCGCATCGGCCCGCCTTTAGCAAAATCCGGGCCGCCCTCGGAACAAGTTCGGGGCGAACCTCGGCCACCAACTTACGCAAGCGCAAGCGTCCGTTATCCTCCGTGCCCAGACACGTAAAACTCCGCTCGGCAGGATTCAAGCCAAAGATCGGGTAGTCGCGTACAAGGTAGGACTGGTCGACCATCGACAGCCTCACCCCGCAAGCCTCGAGTTCTGCGATATTGCCCTCGCCCATCAAAACCATGAGACATGCCACGCAAAACAGCGCATTATTGTCGAGCGAAGCCAGATCGACAAGTGCCGCGCCATATACGTTGACAATCTCGTTTTCGAGCAGGCCGGCTACGTCGCCTTGGCCATACAGACCCGTCTGCAATGCCGAAACGAGCTCGGGCACGCCCTGCGTGAGCTGATAAAAGTCGAGCGATGTGCTGATCGAAAACGCCGATGCCCACGCCGAATACTCATAGGCATGCACCTTGAGCATCTGCGCATTGATCTTAACCGAATCGCCCAGCCCATGAATCAGCTGACGATTTGAAGGACGGCAGGAGATAAAGACCCCTATCCCCATAGCGCGCAGGCCGCGAATCCTGTCGATGAGGTCTTCGGTATCGTGCTGATCGAGGTTTGGCACATTATCAATCGCGATAAGGGAGCGCGGTTTGTCTTTGAGTTCTTCGGCAACCACCTCGAGCTGCATAAACACCTCGCGCCCAATGGCGCGATCGGCCTCGATAATCCGCACGGGGCCTCGCGTCGGGTCGCATTTAACCTCATGGGTGTACTGCAGCAGCACCGAGGTCTTCCCAAACCCGTCGGGCGCATAAAGAACCACGATGCCGGCCTTTCGGCCCTTGGCGATAAGCTCATTCATCAAGCGTTCGCGTCGCACCATATAGCCTCCGCCTAACGGCATCAGCTCGAGGTCGTCTATACCGCTCAAATCGTTTACCATGCCCGCTCCTCAACTCGACCGTATGGACACTGTAGCCGCAAGACCATACAAGCCGCGCTATGAATAGAGCGACCTTGTGTTTTAGGTTGTCTTTTGGTACGAAAGCGGCAAGTTTTTGTACAGCGAAGGCCGATTGTTATTAATCCCCCGACTAATCGGTCTTTAAGCAGGTAAATGAGCTTGTCAGCTTGTCCCATCTAAGCGGCAGTGTAACGCAGATGAACAAGGTTCAGCCATGTCATTCAACTCGCCTAGCACCCGCTACCGTCTACGACCTTCTAGTGGCATTTTTGCATAGAATCTGGTATAGAATGAATCAAGCTGTTGGGCATCCGGCATTCGTCAAGCTTGCGGCAAGATTTTGGTCAAGTGGACAGAAAGGGATAACAAAAAGGCCCCCGCAAAGCGGAGGCCTTAGGCAAGGCTATGTCGAGCTGCAGGATTCGCGCTACTCGCAGAGCGAAAGGGCGGCCTCGTCGGCAACGACAACGCAGTTGGTGTGCAGTTGCAGGATCGAAGCCGGGCACTCGGGCGTAACCGGACCATAGCACATATCATGCACGGCCTGAGCCTTGGCCTCGCCGTTGGCGACGACCAGGATCATGCGGGCATACATGATGGTCTGGGTACCCATGGTGTAGGCCTGACGGGGAACATCGTCGATGCTGTCGAACAGGCGGCTGTTGGCCTGAATGGTGCTCTCGGTGAGGTCGACGCAGTGCGTGCCCTTGGAGAAGTGGTCATCGGGCTCGTTAAAGCCGATGTGGCCGTTGTTGCCAATGCCGAGCAGCTGCAGATCCGGGTAACCGGCGGCGGCGACGATCTTGTCGTACTCAGAGCAGGCAGCGGCGGCGTCGGGGTTGGAACCGTCGGGCACATGCGTGTTGTTCAGGTCGATGTTGATGTGATCGAAGAAGTTCTCACGCATGAAGTAGTGATAGCTCTGGGGATCGTCGTGCGAAAGGCCGCGATACTCGTCCAGGTTGTAGGTGCTGACCTCGGCAAAGTCGACGTCGCCCTTCTTGTACCAAGCAGCGAGCTGCTTGTAGGCACCGATCGGGGTGGAGCCGGTGGCAAGGCCCAGCACACAGTCGGGCTTGAGGATAACCTGCGCCGAGATGATATTGGCGGCCTTGCGGCTCATATCCTCGTAGTCTTTAGCTTTAATGATCTTCATTACGCATCCTTTCTCGTACAAGAGAGGCAAGGCTCCCTTACAAGCACTTGCCCGCGGCCCGCGTCGGCCGCAACCAACGTGTGCGGCCACCAGGGCGAGGTCGCGTAATGTATGTGTCTCGTGTCTAGCCGCGTCGAGGCCCCTGCCCGTCCACGGTGACCCGAAGCTGTTTAGCTTCGGACAAATCCCATCTTGCCACGGAGGGCGTCCTCTTTCAAGGGCGCCCTCCGTAAACGTGTTTGAATTGTAGGCTAATGGCCACGTGCACTTGCTAGCGCTCGCGAGCAACGATGAGCTGGTCCATCTCTTCGACATGCACGCCAACGGAGCCCTTGATGCTCGAGAACTCAACGGAGTTGCACACCAAGATGGGAACCGTCACATCGTAGCCCTCGGCAGCAATTGCCTCGCGATCGAACTCAATGAGTACATCGCCCTTATGGACGATGTCACCCACTTGCGCATGTACGGTAAAGTGTTTGCCCTCGAGCTGAACAGTGTCCAAACCAACGTGGATGAGCACGTCCAGGCCATCGACCGTGTTAAGCGCAACAGCGTGTCCCGTGGGAAAAATGGCCTCGACCTTGGCATCAGCCGGTGCAATCACACGCGTTCCGGTGGGCCGAATCGCCACGCCCTGGCCCAAAAGGCCGGTGGCAAACGTCTGATCGTTTACCTCGGAGAGCGGAATGACGTCGCCCGAGATGGGAGCATCCAGCGTAAGGACTCGACCACGCATACCAAAAGACCTTAGGACTTTAGTGAACATGCTCCCCCTCGGACATACCAATCAATCAAAATAACCTTAACAGTTTACCACTTGGCACTGGTTTTTGACCATTAGGGAAGTTCGCGCTTGACAACCTCGACGATGTCGTCGACAACGCGCTGGGTCAACTCGTGCGTCTCGGCCTCGGCCATCACACGGACCAGCGGCTCGGTACCGCTCGGGCGCACCAGAATGCGGCCGCGGCCGTCAAGCTCCTTCTCGGCAGCAGCGACGGCATCCCAGATGGGCTGGCAATCGTCCAGACCAGCCTTGTTGTCAGAATGCACGTTGACGAGCACCTGCGGGTACTTCTTCATGATGCCGGCAAGATCGGTGAGGGTACGACCGGTGCGCTTGAGCACGGCCAGCAGCTGCAGAGCCGTCACCAGGCCGTCGCCGGTGGTGTTGTGCTCCAGGAAGATGATGTGGCCGGACTGTTCGCCGCCGATGACGGCGCCGTCCGCGAGCATGCGCTCCAGAACGTAGCGGTCGCCCACGGCGGTCTGGACCATCTCGAAGCCCTGCTCCTTCATAGCGATGGAGAAGCCCAGGTTGCACATGACGGTCGAAACGATCTCGGAGTTGGCGAGCTTGCCGCGAGCGGCGAGGTCAGAACCGCAGATAGCCAGGATGTAGTCACCATCGATCTCATTGCCCTCACTGTCCACGAACAGCACGCGGTCGGCGTCGCCGTCGTGGGCCAGACCGATATCAGCATGGGTGCGCAGCACGAGCTCGCGCAAGGGCTCGAGGTGCGTAGAGCCGCACTCAACGTTAATGTCAGTGCCGCAGTAATCGGTGTTGATGGCATGAACCGTGGCACCCAGGCGCTGCAGCGCGGCGGGCGTAGTCTGGCAAGAAGCGCCATGGCCGCAGTCGACGGCAACGACCAGGCCATCGAGCCTCAGGCCATCGAGCGTATCGATGGCGTGGTCGACGTATGCCTTGCGGGCGTCCTTCATCTTGATGATGTGGCCCACGCCGGCACCGGTCGGAAGCGTGTCGGCAGCCATAGCTTCCTCGGACATGACCCAGGCGCTGATCTCTTCCTCGACAGCATCGGGAAGCTTCATGCCCTTGCGGCTAAAGAACTTGATGCCGTTGAACTCCGGCGGATTGTGCGAAGCGGAGATGACGATGCCGCCATCGAGCTCGTTCTGAACGGTGAGCAGCGCCACGGCAGGCGTGGGGATGACGCCGCAGCAGTGCGGACGGCCGCCCTCGGCCATAATGCCGGCGGTCAGAGCGCTCTCGAGCATGGTGCCCGAAAGGCGCGTGTCACGGCCGATGCAGATGTCCGGACCAAGGAACTTGGTCGCCGCGCGGCCCAGACGAAACGCGAGGTCGCACGAAAGATCGGCGTTGGCGACGCCACGGACGCCGTCGGTACCGAAGATGTTCTGGGGCATAGGATCGCTCCTTCCCAAGTGGGCAAAACGCAGTCGCCCACCCTAGTCGAAAAAGAAAAGCGGGACCCGCCGAGGAATCGGCAGGCCCCGCTTGTACATTGTATCTCGTAAGGAGATAAAACCTTAGCGCTTGGAGAACTGGGGAGCGCGGCGGGCCTTCTTGAGGCCGTACTTCTTGCGCTCGACCACGCGAGCATCGCGCGTAAGGAAACCGGCCTTCTTGAGGTCAGCACGGTAATCGCCAGCGTTCAGAAGAGCGCGAGCGATGCCCAGGCGCAGAGCGCCGGACTGACCGGAGATGCCGCCGCCATCGCACAGAGCGATAACGTCGAACTGACCGGCGGTGTCGGTCACCTTGAAGGGAGCAAGGGCGTTCTCAACGAGCTGATGACGGCCGAAATACTGCTCGGCGTCACGCTTGTTGATGGTCACCTTGCCGGTGCCGGGGACGAGACGGACGCGGGCGACGGCGTTCTTACGACGGCCGGTACCCTGGTAGACAACGGTGTTCTCAGCCATCTTTAAGCCTCCAGCTCAATCTTCGTGGGGTTCTGGGCAGCATGCGGATGCTCGGCACCAGCGTAGACCTTAAGCTTGGTCATCTGGGCACGGCCGAGGGTGGTCTTGGGCAGCATACCGCGAACGGCGCGCTCGATGACCTTCTCCGGGTGCTTCTCCATAGCCTGGCGGAAGCTCTCAGCCTTGAGGCCGCCGTTGTAGCCGCTGTGGCGATAATAGGTCTTCGTGTCGGCCTTGTTACCGGTAAGCTGGACCTTATCGGCGTTGATGACGACAACGAAGTCGCCGCAGTCGCTGTTGGGCGTGAACTGGGGCTTGTTCTTACCGCGCAGGATCATTGCGATCTGGGTGGCAAGACGGCCCAGGACAGCACCATCGGCGTCGACGAGAACCCAGTTGCGCTGGACCTCGCCCTGCTTGGCGTAGTGAGTCGATTTCGAAATCACTTAGACTCCTCCATGTACAGTACGTGTTGTTACAGAGATTCACGGGGCTCTGCAAGTAACCCGTCCATATTACCCCGCTCGCCGTACGAGTCAACAGGTATTTTGGCTCCGACCAGAGTTTCTGCACATGTCATCCACGAGCTGTGATTTTTCCAGCTCTTTAGCTGTTGTCATTTTTTGAGGGTTCGCCGTCACTAGCGCTCAACGAACTCTTGGATTTCCGCGAGCAGGCGCTCTGCCTCCTGGCGGCCCTGGATATATAGGTCCAAAAGCTTTGCCGAATCGTGCTCAACGTGGCCGACCTCGACCGGCTTTTGCGGAGCGACGACCAACGCACGGCCCTCGCGCTCATACTTCCACAGGTGCATGCGCTGGATGTTGTAACGGTCGTGGCGCGTCTCGATAGCCTCGAGCAGATAGGGGTAGTCGGCATAACGCGCACGCGCGGCCGGCAAAAACTCGTAGGGCTTTTTCTCGTACGAGCGGTCCTGCGTGACGATGACGACCGCACGGTCGAAGCCCGCCTCCTCGAGCACATGCTCGATAGGAACCGAATCGGCAACGCCACCGTCGACGTATTTGTGCCCGTCGATCACGACCGGCGGCGTCACCAGCGGCAGCGACGTCGATGCGCGCACAGCGTCGAGATCGAGCACGGCGCTTTTGACCGGGAGGTACGTGGCAGTTCCAAACAGCATGTCCGTCGCGACGGCGTACATCTCGATGGGGCTGGCGTCGAACGTCTCGTTGTCAAAGGGGTCCAGGCGGTCCTGGACATCGTTGAAGATAAAGTCGTAACCCACAATAGAGCCCGTGGACGCAAACGATGCGGCGCCCATGAAGCGGTTGTCGTTGCAGAAAGCCAGGTTGATGCGGTTGGCACGGCCGATCTGGTGCGACTTGTAGTTCACGCCGTTGAGGGCGCCGGCCGATACGCCATATACCGCCGGAATCTCGACGCCAGCCTCCATGAGAACGTCGAGCGCGCCCGCGGTAAACTGCCCACGGAAGCTGCCGCCCTCCAGGACGAGCGCGACCTTGCCGGCGTTCTTTGCCTTATCTTCTGCAGTCATATTGACCTCCTGCGATTGCGTTTTGGCTTTCTTCTACCCAGTTTTGGGATGGCGAGCGCGCAGGTTTTTTGAGGCGGCAGGTGAAGCGGAAAGTGTATCCCAGTTTGAGGCGGGATTCCGGGATGCGCTTTCCGCTTGGGCCGCCATGGGAAAGCGCGTCCCGTTCTCAGAGCAAATTCCGGGTCGCATTTTCCGCTGAGCCCGTCATCAGGAAATAGGGGACCTCGGACGTTTTTCCGGACCATGTCCCGGCGCTATGCCGCATGGCCCCTC
>CATYVQ010000023.1 GCA_958413895.1 uncultured Collinsella sp. | reverse complement strand
CTTGCAGCGACGGACCTCAGGACGCTCTTACACCACGTCTGCGCGCGCCATCTCTTGCTTTTGGGCAAATGGGGATTTTCGGCACTCGTTCCAGGGAAATTTGCTGCCACTAAATTGGTGACAGTACTCATATTTGGCATTTTTTGACCACAAGGGCTGCCGAGGCCGTGGTTTCGCCCTTTTTGCGCCGAAGCGATACACTGTTGCCGTTTGATTTCTTCGCTCAAGGAGGATGCGCATGCCGTGCACAACGATTTTGGTTGGTAAGAACGCGAGCTACGACGGGTCGACGCTGGTCGCCCGCAACGAGGACTCGTCCAACGGGGTGTTTGAGCCCAAACGTATGCGCGTTGTGCATCCCGACGATCAGCCGCGCGTCTACACGAGCGTCCTGAGCCACCTGACCATTGAGCTGCCCGACAACCCCATGCGCTACACGAGCGTTCCCGACGTCATTCCCGGCCACGGCATCTGGGCCGAGGCCGGTTTCAACGAGCTCAACGTTGGCATGTCCGCAACCGAGACGCTCACCACCAACGAGCGCGTTCGCGGCGCCGATCCGCTTGTGGACTACGTGCCCGCCAAGGGCAACGAGGGTGAGGACGGCTATGTGCCGGCGCAGCCCGGTGGCTTGGGCGAGGAGGACATGGTGACCCTGGTGCTGCCGTATGCCAAGTCCGCCCGCGACGGCGTGCGTATTCTGGGCGAGCTGCTCGAGCGCTACGGCACCTACGAGAACAACGGCATCGCCTTTAGCGACGTGGACGAGATCTGGTGGCTCGAGACCATCGGCGGTCACCACTGGATCGCCAGGCGCGTGCCTGACGACGCCTATGTGACCATGCCCAACCAGCTGGGCATCGACAGCTTTGACCTGGACGACGCCGAGGGCGACCAGGCCGACCACATGTGCTCCGCCGACCTGCGCTCCTGGATGGCCGAGTGGCATCTGGACCTGACGCTGGGTGTCGAGGGCGACGGTCCGGCTGCGGTCTTTAACCCGCGCGAGGCCTTTGGTTCGCACAGCGACAGCGACCATGTCTACAACACGCCGCGCGCCTGGTACATGCAGCGCTGCCTCAACCCCAGCGACGTGTGGGATGGTCCCGACGCCGACTACACGCCCGAGAGCGATGACATCCCCTGGAGCCGTGTGCCCGAGCGCAAGGTGACCATCGAGGACATTAAGTACGTACTCTCGAGCCACTACCAGGGCACGGAGTACGACTGCTACGGCAGCAAGGGTACGCCCGCCACGCGCGGCGCCTATCGCCCCATCGGCATCAACCGCAACAGCCAGCTTTCCGTGTTGCAGCTGCGCCCCTATGCGCAGCCGGCGTATCGCGCCGTGCAGTGGATGGCCTTTGGTTCCAACTCGTTTAACGCGCTGGTCCCGCTGTACGCCAACGTCGAGACCATGCCCGAGTACTATGCCGACACGCAGGCTCGCGTAACGTCCGAAAACTTCTACTGGGCCAACCGCCTGATCGGCGCCCTGGCCGACGTCCGTTTCCATGAGTGCGGCCGCGCTGTGGAGGACTATCAGGAGAAGGTCGGTGGCATGGGCCACAAGCAGATCCATGACGTCGACGCTGCCGTAGCCGCTCTGCCCGAGGCCGAGGTGCCTGCCGAGCTTGCACGCGCCAACGAGGCCTTTGCCGAGCGTGTCCGCGTGGAGACCGATGCCCTGCTGGGCAAGGTGCTCTACACCACGAGCTGCGCCATGAAGAACTCTTTCGCGATGAACGACAACGTGAGGTAGGGATTTCCCGTCGATCGAATAGCGCTAAAACGCTTTGTCGCTTTCGCTCAATCTTGGGTACAAGAACGCCAATGCAGTTGTTTGTGATTGGAGACAACCATGGTTATGAAACTCGATCAGCTTGTTAACGGCGCCATCAACGTTGGCTTTGGCGCTGCCGCCGTTGCCGTCGAGGGCAGCAAGAAGGTTCTCGACGACCTCAGTACCAAGGGCGAGCAGGTCCGCAAGGACACCGCCACCCCCGATATCGCCCGCAGCGTGTCCGACATGTTCGAGCAGGCCGGCGGTACCATCTCCGATCTGACCGAGCGCTTGGGCATGCAGGGCGAGACCGCGGCCCAGCGCGTGCTCGACGAGCTCATCCTTACCCGCGTCCGCGTTATGACCGCCCCCGAGCGCACGGCCTTCCTGGCCCATGTGCGCGACATCGTCGATTCGGTCGAGGACAACGTGACCTCGGTGCCCGTCGAGTCCGTTGAGCCCGACGATGCGAAGGATACCGAAGAGGCCGAGTAGCAGCGCAGATGGCAGATTCCACCACCGATTACAACAATCTAGATCCCTTGGGTGACGAGGCGGCGGTTGTCGATGAGGTCGATGCCGCCGTCTCGGGCGCTCGCAAGAAGCCACGCGCTGTCGATATGGTCCCCGAGGAGCCCGACGCGATGGCGCCGGACGAGGAATACCAGCTCACGCCGGCGGGTCGTCGCGAACGCATCGGGCAGATTGTTCGCCTGGTCAAAAAGTACCGCGTGTGGGATAACCTCACTCCGGTTCGTTTGCGCCGCCTGCTCGAGGAACTCGGCCCCATGTTCGTCAAGATGGGGCAGATTTTGGCCAACCGGTCCGAGATTCTGCCGCAGCGCTTTTGCGACGAGCTGCGTCGTCTGCGCTCCGACGTGGAGCCGGTGCCGTACGAGGTCGTACTCAGCTGTCTGGAAGAAGAATACGGCCTGCGCCTGGGGGAGATGTTCGATGCGATCGACCCCAATCCGCTTGGTAGCGCATCGCTCGCGCAGGTGCACCGCGCTCGTCTGGTGACGGGCGAGGACGTAGCCGTTAAGGTGCAGCGCCCCGGTGCGCAGCAGGTTATGGCACAGGACATCGATATCATCCGCTCGGTGGTGCGTATCGTTTCCAAGTTCGTCAACACCGATCAATTCGTTGACCTGCACGGCGTAGTCGAGGAGTTGTGGACCTCGTTTCGCGAGGAGACCAACTTTTTGGCCGAGGCCAAAAACCTCAACGACTTCTACGAGTTCCATAAGAGCGTTCATGGCGTGACGTGCCCTAAATCCTATCTGGACCTGTGCACCGAGCACGTGGTGGTTATGGATTACGTCGACGGCATTTCGATCGCCGATCCTGAACGCTTGGTGGCCGAGGGCTATGACTTGGAAAAGATCGGTGCCGCGATTGTCGAGGACTACTCGACGCAGGTGCTCGATGACGGCTTTTTCCATGCCGACCCGCATGCGGGAAACATCATCCTCAAGGACGGCATCGTTTACTTTATCGACTTGGGCATGGTCGGACGCATGTCGAGCCACGATCGCGGTATCGTAAAGGACATGATTTTCGCCGTGGCCGAGGGCGACGTGCCAAAGCTCAAGGATTCGCTCATGCGCTTTGCCGTGACGCGTGGCGATTCGGCCGAGCTCGATCATTCAGCGTTTTTGTCCGATCTTGACTTTATCGTGGCTGACTTTGCGGGCCTTGACCTGAAGGATTTGGATATCGGCGAGTTTTTGACCTCGCTGTTAAACCTCGCGCGTAAGAATGACGTTGAGCTGCCGAGCGTGGTGACGATGTTCGCGCGCGGCATGGTGACGCTCGAGGGTTTGCTGACCGAGTACATGCCCAACGTCAACATGATCCAGATCATCCAAACCCACATTAAAAACGAGAAAAGCACCTATGCGCGCGTGCGCGACATGGGGCGCGATCTTGCCGCGAGCAGCTATCGCGCGGCGAAGGGCTCACTCGAGGCGGCTGAGTACCTGGGGCTGGCTTCGCGCATGCTTACGCGCGGCCAGCTTAAGGTGAACACGCAGATCATGAGCAGCGATAAGGCGCTGCGACAGCTGGGCGGAATCATCGACCGCATGTCGATGGCGATTGTGATCGCCGGTCTGTTTATCGGTTCGTCGGTGGTGTACTATGCACGCATCGAGCCGGTTGTGTTTGGTATCCCAGTCATTGGCTTTATGGGCTACGTGAGCGCGCTGGTGCTGGCGCTTATGCTGGGTCGCAATATCTGGCTCAACAGCCACGGCGGCAAGCACTAGAGGCTGCGACCGTCACCGCATTCTCCTATCGCAAACAATAGCTTTTACCTTGGGCTTCGCCTGCGTGCGAGGCCCTTTTGCGTGATAGCATATTGACGGTTTTAATCGATGGCCTAGATGGTGGTGCGGAGACGCACGAATGCGCGGTTTTCCTACGCGTTTGGGAGAATCGGGGTGCAAGTCCCCGGCTGTACCAGTAACCGTAATTCCTCTTGGCTCGGGATGTTCGCGTCGCAGATCGGACGGCGCGCCCGAGTCGTTAAGGTTAAGTCGGATCGCCTCCCATCTTGCATGCGGCTGCGGCGTATGCCGCCGGTGTGCATAGGGCTCTGGAGGGAAGGGGGACCCCGATGGGGGAACTCGAGCGCAACATGCGCGATGACGTGGGGCAGCTTCAAGGCAACGCTCCAAGTACAGACAGTAGGAGACAAATGGATATGTTTGAGGACGAGTGCCAGCGTGCCTCGCTTCGTCGCCGTGGCGTAATCGCGCGCGGCGTGGCAAAGCGCTGCCTGGTGGCATTCCTGGCCTTCGCGATGGCCTTCAGCACCACGCCGGCTCAGCTGTGGGCCGAGGGTGCCGAGGGCATTACCGACGCTGTGGCTCAGGCTGCGACGCCGAGTGAGGGAACGGGGGCCGCGGACGGTGCTGCCGACCAGGGCAAGGCCGAGGTTTCGGATTCCGAGGGCGCGCCTGCAGCTGGTGCCGCCACAACAGAGGCAGCAACTGGCGACGAAGGCTCGACGACGGGGGAGAGCCCTGCCACGAGCGAGCAGTCTTCGACGGCATCCGCTGGCCAAGCGGGACCTGCCGCCGCGGCTGCCGTTCAGACAGAGAACCCGACAGAAACCGGCGATGTCGCCAAGAAGCAGGTCGAGGTCTCGTTCTCGATTATCGGCACCGATGCTGACGGCAAGGCTCAGACCTGGGTGGCACCTACGCAGCTCAAGCTCGACGAGGGCGCGACGGCTGCGGATGCCTTCATTAAGCTGCAGGAGAAGACGGGCTTCAAGGCGAAGTACGAACCGAACACGGCATACGGTTTCTACCTCGAAAGCATCACATCCCCGAGCGATGGTCGCACGCTTGCCTACGATCCGACGACTTATGCCTTCTGGCAGCTGTTCGTCGACGGCGCGTCTTCCTCGGTTGGCGCGAGCAGCGTCAAGCTCACCCAGGGGCAGAAGATTGAGTTTGCCTATACGGCTGGTAGCTCGTCCCCTGTCGTTAAGGACCAGGTTGCCGCAAATGTGACCGTCATTGGTCGCGATGCCCAGGGCAAGACTCAGACTTGGGTCGATAATGCGCAGTATGTGGTGACGTCCGGTTCGAGCGCGCTTGATCTTACGAAGGTCGCACTCGAGGCGAACGACATTGACGCCGTTGCTGCGGGCTCCTTCATTCTGAGCCTTAAGTACAACGGTGTTGAGCTGGGTACGCCCCAAGATTATTCGACCTATTGGCAGCTGTTCATCAACGGCAAGTCGAGTGACTATACGGCGGACAATGTCACCATCCATGCCGGCGATACCGTCACGTGGTTCTACGGTGGCTGGGGCGACCAGTTGCCGTCCGATTCTGTCCATGCTTCTGTTCAGGTTCTCGGTAAGGACAAGGACGGCAAGCAGCAGGTTTGGGCTTCGACGGGTCAGACGAGTCTCAAGGCAGGCTCTACTGCCAAGGATCTCCTTGAGCAGACCGGCCTTACTCTCGATGCTGGCGAATCGTCTTGGGGCTGGTTCCTCAACGGCATTACTTCGCCGTTTGATGGTAAGTCCTATGGCTGGGATGCTGCGACCAAGAGCTATTGGCGCTTCTACGTAAATGGCAAGTTCGCCGACGTTGGCGCCGGTGCCTACAAGCTCCAGGAGGGTGACGCCGTCACCTTTATGTATGGTGCTGACGCCGATGCCCTCCCCGGTCAGGTGCTTGGATCCGCCGATGTTATCGGTCCCGATGTCAACGGGAACAATACGCGTTGGGGCACGGCAAGCAATGTTTCTCTGCCCGAAGGCTCCACGGCCCAGAACCTTATTGAGGCAGTTCTGAAGGCCAAGGGCGTTGCGTACAACGGCTCCCAGAGTGGTGCATACTGGTTCCTCAATTCCGTTACTTCGCCGTTCGATCACAAGCCGTATGTCTGGGATGCTGCGACCAATAAATATTGGCACCTGTATATCAATGGAGAGCCCTCCTTACTCTGCGCCAATCAGATTACGCTCAAGAGCGGCGATAAGGTTACGCTTGCCTATACCACCGACGATTCGGCCATGCCCGATCCCGACAAGATTGTCGTGGACCCGAGCGCGACGACTCCTGATTGGGATGCCGAGTGGGCCGGCTACGGCAACAGCGGCAACGGTTCGACCGTAACGGATGCCAAGACGCCTGCGCAGGCCGCCGGTCTCAAGTGGGCCTTCGATTGGAAGGCCGAGTCTGGCCAGCAGTATGCCAACTGCAGCGAACCTGTCATCGCTAACGGTTTTGTGTACATCGCGACCGAGAACGAGCTCATTAAGATCGATTCGTCCACGGGCAAAAAGGTTGCCTCTGCGCCGCTTGCCTCCAAGGTGAGCTATACCTCTCGTCCGATCTATACCAATGGCCTTATCATTGTTCCGCTCAATGGCGGTGCGGTCCAGGCGATTACTGCAGACAAGCTGATCTGCAAGTGGCTGACGCCTGGTTTGACGGACTTGACGCAGAGCTCCTGCACCGTCGTTTCGGACGGCGAGTACGTCTATGTAGGCTCGGTCGATATTTCGTATGATGAGAACTACAACGCGACCTACGGCAACGGCTCCCTTAAGCGTATCAAGATTGCCACGGGCGAAGTCTCTTGGCAGAACATTGACGCTTCCGAGGGCTATTATTGGACTGGCGCTGCGCTGACGGATAAGTACACCATTGTTCCTACGAGCGCGGGCACGCTTAAGTGCATTGATAAGACGACGGGCGATGTCGTTTCGACCATGAAGCTCGGCGCTCTCGCGAACGCCGACTGTGTCGCCGATCCGTCCAATGGTTCGACCTTCTATCAGATGACGCACGATGGAAAGCTCCATGTGATTTCGCTTTCGGCGAAGGGCGTACTGAGCGAGCAGAAGACGGTCGACCTGGGTCTTACGAATAACATGAGCGCCCCGGCGGTGGCTGGCGAAAACTTGATTGTCGGCGGACAGACGGCTACTGGCTCTGCTCTGGCTCTCTATAATCTGAAGACCGGTAAGGCCACGATGATCACCGCTGCTGACGGTAAAGAACTTCCGGCCGGATTTAACGGTATTGCTGCTACTCCGTTGGTGAGTGTTCAGGGCGGCAAGACCTATGTGTACTTCACCGTTAACAGCGCGGATAGCAAGGATTACGTCAACTACTCTGCTGGTGGTGGCGTGTATCGCTATACGCTCGGCGATGCAGAGGCGACGCAGATTTATGATGCGGCTGGCCATTACCAGCACTGCGACTCCCCGGTCATTGCCGATGCATCTGGCAACCTGTACTACATCAATGACTCGGGCACGCTGTTCAAGCTTGGGGCCGTTGAGTCTTGGACGGTTGCCTTTAATTCCAATGGCGGGTCTGCTTGCGACACTAAGTTTGTTGCTACGGCCGATGGCAAGCTGGTCAAGCCGGCCGATCCGACGCGCGATGGCTACACTTTCGGCGGTTGGTATACCGATGAGGCTTGCACGCAGGCGTATGACTTCAGTACGCCGGTAACGGCCGATCTGACGCTGTATGCCAAGTGGACCAAGAATGCCGTTAACCCTGGCGGTAATGGCGGCGCTGGTTCCAATAGCGGCAGCGGTTCTGGTACCGGTACTGGTTCCGGCGCTGGCGCTGGCGCGGGTTCTGGTTCCGGCTCGAAGGGCGGCGCTATCGCCCCGGGTCAGAAGCCGGTGACCAAGACGACGGTGTCGACCAAGGCCGAGACCAAGGAAAACAAGTCCGACAAGAAGGATGAGAAGAAGTCTGACAAGAAGGACAACAAGTCCGACAAGAAGTCCGATTCCAAGTCCGATACGGGTGCTGCTTCCACGACCACTGCTAAGAAGTCCTCTAGTGCTTCCGAGCAGGAGACTGGCACCAATCCGCTCGCCATTGTTGGCGTTGCCGCCGGCGTCATCGGACTCGCCATCGTCGGCGTGTTCGTGTTCACCAAACGTCGGTAGGTGAGGGCTGTGTCCAATAAATCCAAGGACGCTGACCCCAAGCAACCAGATTCCTCGTTCATTCAGTTCGACGATGCAAAGCAACAGGGCGCCGCTTCGGCGGCGTCCGCCTCTCGTCGCAAGGCGCTTACTGGCGTCCTGACCGCCGCGTGCGTTGCGCTGATTGTCATATCGCTGGGCTTCGTCCATCCTTCCGAGAGCGGCGCCTGGTCCATTGACTGGATCGTTCAGACCGTGACGGGGGAGAGCGTCGTCGCGAAGGACGCCAAGGGGTCTGACTCGACCGCCGCTTCGGGTAAAGCTGGCTCCAAGGATTCCAAATCTTCGGATGGTGCGAACGACGAGTCTAAGGGTTCGGATGAATCTGACTCTAAGAAGGAGTCCGAGTCTTCGGACAAGGAATCAAACAAGGGCTCGGATGGCAAAAAGTCCGAAGACAAGGATGGCAAGAAGTCTGGAGAGAAGAGCAGCAATAAAAAGACCGACGGCAATCAGTCGACTTCTCAGAACTCGACTTCTTCTGACGGGGCCGGCTCTACGCCTGGCGCTTCCTCCTCATCCAGCGGGGCATCTTCTGCCCCCGATAGCGGCAACGCCTCTACTGGCGACCAGGGCAGCTCGCAGCAGCCTAGCTACACGGTAACGGTTTCGGTCACATCGAGCGCTGTGGGCAATCCTGTGTCCTCTGGTGGCACCTTTACCTTTAACGAAGGCGCTACCGTCTACGATGCCCTGTGCGCGCTGGGCCTTTCTGTCAACGCACATGGCTCATCGTACGGCACGTATGTGTCCGCGATTGGCGGTTTGGCCGAGAAACAGTACGGCGGCACGAGCGGCTGGATGTACTCCGTCAACGGCACAACGCCCATGACGGCCTGCAGCAACTACGTTCTCTCAAACGGCGACAACGTAGTCTGGTATTACGTTACAAGCTAGAGACCTCGACATAGCGCGCCAGGCGGGCGGTTCGGACCAACATCCGGGCCGCCCGTTTTTCATGCGAATTGGACGGGGTCGCCTGGGATCTCAGCAAACAAAAAACCGATTGGAACGGGAATTCCAACCGGTTATACATTCAGGCAAACAGTGAATCGACTACGACCGTGCGCCCTCGAGGAAGAAGCGGCGGCTGAAGTAGTTGTACCAGGTGACCAAGAACGTGGCGATGGCCTTCATGGCCTGGTAGCCGATGCTCAAAAACGTGACGCCCACAAACATGTACAGGTCGTTGAGGCCCAGGCCGATCACCGACAGGATGGTGAAGATCGTGAACTCGCGCTTGCGGCTCATGCCTTCGCGGTGGTCGAACACGTACTTCATGCTGAGCCAGTAGTTGACCACGACGGACGTGATAAACGAAACCGTGGTGCTCATCAAAAAGTCGAGGTGGAACAGCTCGACGAGCGCAATGAGTATGCCCCAGTCGATGCCAAAGGAGATAAGACCCACGACAGCAAACTTGAGGAACTGCTTGGTATGAGGCTGTGCCAGCGCCTTGCGCACGTAATCACATCCAATGCGTTGATGAATCGAGCAGAGGATACTTTAGAGCTTTTACAAGGGAAACGTAAGGTCTTTGCCAAGAACTATATGAACTCGCCAAATTTTCAAGAGCTAATCCGCAAACGTTGAAAATTTGCCCGTAAACGAGCGACACCCACGGACGATACTGCGCTGAGTGCGCGTCGTCCGTGGGCGCCGTAATGCTGCAGGGGTTTCGAGCTATTTTGTCTCGTCGCCCTCCAGGAAGATTTTTCGGGTCACAAAGTTGTAGACCATGACAAGCGCGGTGGCGCAGACCTTGGCGATATTGGCCTCGAGTCCCAGGCCGGCGTTGAGCGCCAGCACGATGCCGTCGTTGAGCACCAAACCGATCACGGACAGCACGACAAAGATGATGAACTCGCGGCGGCGGCTCATGCCTTCTTTGTGCGCAAACACGTACTTCATGCTTGCGAGGTAGTTAAAGATGAGTGAGATGATAAAGCCGCTGGTGTTGGCGATTAGGATGTTGAGGCCCAGACCGTAGTGGAGCAGATTCATAATGCCAAAGTCGATAATCGTGGCAATGACACCGACGACGCCAAATTTCATGATCTGCGCAAGGAGCTTTTGCATAGTACCTGCCTTAAGCTGGCGCCGAAGCGCCGCGGGGATGACAAACTTAGCAAGTTTAGCCAATCCCCGCGGGTGGTGCTAGGCGTGCTCCTCGATAGCACCGTTTCTATATGCATCGAGCAGCTGGCGCAGGTCTTGGATCTGGCTGCGAATCTTGGCGCCAGTATCGGTGTCGCTCACCATGCGGCGACGGTCTGCTTGGTCAAAACGGTTGGTCTCGCTCTCGATGTCCACGTTGCGCGTGAGTGCCTCGGCAACCGTCGTAAAGGCCCGGTGCGACTTGAGGCGGCAGCCGCGCGAGCTCGAGATGAGCGTATAGCCGGCGATGCCCGTCTTGGGATGGTAAGCGCGGCAGAAGCCGCCATCGATGACCAGTAACTTGCCCTCGGCGCGGATGGGCTGCTCGCCCTTGGTGGTTTTAACGGGCGTGTGGCCGTTGATGATGTGGCCGGTCGGCGAGCATGCCATGGGCGCGACGCCAAACTCGCGCATGATGTCATCGCAGACCGAGGGCGACTTGGTAAGCGTAAAGTACGGGTCCATCGGCTCGACCCAGGTGCTCTTATCGGCGATATAGGCGCGCTCAAAGGTACGCACCAGGCGTCCGCTGGCGGGTGAGTTAAAGCCAATCCACAGGTACCACATCCAGTCGAGGGCGTCGCGGTCGCCCACGCGCCAGGCGCGGCGGGCGATGTGGTCGCAAAAATCGAGGTAATCGCGGCCAGCGTGCCAGGTGCCTAGGCAGTTCATGCTGCTAAAGGTGCCGTCTTCGTTGAGCGGCACGCAGCCATGGAACAGCAGGTTGCCGTTGGCGACTTTGTACATCGAGCCGTGGGAATAGAGGAAATCGATATGGCGATGCAGGTGATCGGCGGTGACAAACTCGGACACGAGCTTGTCGATGATGTGCTGCTCCTGAGACGTGAGCGTATAGGGGTCCGCTGGATCGACGGTGGGGAAGTCATTGGTCGTGAGTGGCCACATGCTGCCGTCGGCGAGCGTGACCGTGCCGGTGTCGTGGTCGATCTTGTCGAGTAACAAGCGGTCGGTCATATCGAACTCGGGGTGGCGCTGGATAATCTGGCCCTCGAGCTTAAAGAGCAGCACGTTGATGGCCTTGATCAGCGGGGTGATGGACTCACCGGCGGTGTAGGTGGCATCGGCAAAGGCGACAAGCTCACGCAGCGAGATGCCGTAGTCGTTCTCTAGAATTTCGTAGTTGTCGTAGCGTAGGTTGTTGCGCAATACCGTGGCGATGCAGGCGGGCTCACCGGCCGCAGCGCCCATCCACAGCAGGTCGTGGTTGCCCCACTGGATGTCGAGCGAATGGTAGGTGAGCAGGCGGTCCATAATCTTGGCCGCGCCGCCGCCGCGGTCGAAGATATCGCCCACCAGGTGCAGGTGGTCGACGGCCAGGCGCTTGATGAGCGAAGCGAGCGACTCGATAAAGTCGTCGGCGCTGGCGGTCTCCAGGATGGACTCTACGATGCGCTCGTGATAGCGCACGCGATAGTTGTTCTCGTCCGGGTGCGTGTGCAACAACTCGTCGATGATATAGGCGTAGTCGCGCGGGATGGCCTTACGCACCTTGGAGCGCGTGTAGCGGCTTGAAAGCGAGCGAGCGACCATGATGAGCTGGTCAAGCATCGTCTTGTACCAAGTTGGCGAGTCCTCGCGCTGGCTGCGGACCAGCTCAATCTTCTCGCGCGGGTAGTAAATGAGCGTGCACAGCTCGCCCTTTTCGTCAAAGGAGAGCGTGTCGCCAAAAATCTCGTCGACATGCTCGCGCACGACGCCCGAGCAGTTGTTGAGGATGTGCATAAAGGCTTCGTACTCGCCGTGCACGTCGCTCATAAAATGCTCGGTGCCCTTGGGTAGGTTGAGGATGGCTGAGAGGTTGATAATCTCGGTAAATGCGGATTGTTCGGTGGGGAACTGTCTCGACAGCAGGCGCAGATACTTGAAGTCTTGCGGGTTGCGATCGAATGCGACCATGAAACACCTTCCGATGGGGCTGGTAAAACTGATAAACAGCGTCAAACGTTTATCAGTATGCGCCGCTTTTGTTTCGATTTTGCGCCAGCGGCTGAATTGTCGGCTGAACGGTTTGGTAAATCGATTTAGTTGAGGTAGATATGGCGGTTGAGTGGAGACGACAGAGGGTGTTTTCTCAGATATTTATGCGTGGGGTCGGTGGAGACGATGGTGGTAAAGATGTTCGCTATTTTTGGTTCGATTTGGTAAATAGTGGACATATGTACCGTATGTAGGCTCACTGTGCGATAATTTGCGCAGCAATACGTAAGGAGCCTCATATGAGTGATTTTGTCCTGACCTGTGAATCTGCCGCCGACCGAACTCGGGAGTTCTTTGACTCGCGCAATATTCCTGTCGCGTATTTTCATTACGAGATCGACGATGTTGTCTATACGGACGATCTGTATCAGTCGATTACGCCGGACAAGTTTTTTGCCCAGATTGCCGCGGGCGCCATGCCCAAGACGTCTCAGGTGAGCGTGGGTGAGTACGAGGAGTTTTGGGAGCCGTTTGTTGCCGAGGGTAAAGACGTGCTGCACCTGACGTTGTCGTCGGGTATTTCGGGCACGTATGGATCGGCCTGCGTCGCGGCGCAGATGCTTGCGGATCGCTATCCCGAGGGCGGCAAGGTGCGCGTCATCGATTCGCTGGCGGCGTCTTCGGGCTTTGGCCTGTTGCTGGAATATGCCGCCGACGTGCGCGATAGCGGGGCTTCACTCGACGAGACGGCTGCCTGGATCGAGGAGCACAAACTCAACCTGCACCACTGGTTCTTCTCGACCGATCTGTCGAGCTACCTACGAGGCGGTCGCATTTCGGCTGCGAGTGCGATCATCGGCACGGCGCTTAAGATTTGCCCGCTTATGACGGTCGATTGCGATGGCAAGCTGTCGCCACGTGAGAAGATTCGCACTAAGAAGCGCGCGATTTCCGAGATGGCCAAGACCATGATGGCGCACGTGCGGGACGGTGCGGATTATTCGGGTAAGTGCATCATGTCGCACTCGGCGTGCCGTGAGGATGCCGAGGCAGTTGCGGCGCTGATTGAGGAACAGGTTCCGCAGCTTAAAGGCAAGATTGAGATCAATGACATCGGTACTCTGATTGGCTCGCATACCGGACCTGGTACGGTGGCGCTCTTCTTTATGGGCGACAAGCGCGTGGATTAACTTGGCTCATCACGTCGCTGCGTGATTGCTCAAACGAAAACGGCCCGCCTCACGTTTGTGGGGCGGGCCTTGCTGTTGCGGCTAGCGTTTCTTTCCGCGGAAGAAGAAGCCGTGCAGTGACGGCTTGAGGCCGCGGTTGGCGCGATGCTCCTCGACGCGCTCGTGGATCGAAGCGACGCGCTCGATGACTTCGTCGGGAATCGGCACATCGGGATTCATGTTCTCGACCTGGCTGACCTCGGCGGCGGCGACCTGGTCGATAATGGGCACATCGTCGCGCGAGATGACAGGTGTGGCGTCTTCCTTCATCTTGCGATAACGCTGCATCATGTCGGTCTGTAACTGCTGGGCCGAAGGCGGCGTCCAGATGATGGCGTTGGCGCCGGCGGCGATGGTCTCACGGATGCTCTCGGGCGTCTTGCCGCCCGGCGCGATGAGCGGCAGGTTGGGATAGTGCTCGCGCAGCTCGCGTAGGACCTGGGGCGTGTTCTTGCCGGCGGCGATGTTGAGAATCTTGGCTCCGGCGCGCACCTTGGCGTGAGCATCGTCGTCGCAGCGAACGACCGTGGCGATGACGGGGATGTCGGCGATGTTGGTGATGTGCTCGACCATCTCGGCAGTGGCGGGGGAGTTGACCACACAGCCCGCCGCGCCCTGCATCTCGGAGACGGCTGCCATCTGCACGGAGCGCTTACCGGTGGTGGTGCCACCGCCCACGCCTACAAAGACCGGGCACTCGGCGACGGTCAGCAGCGCTTGCGTAATGGCGGGCTGCGGCGTGAAGGGGTAGACCGCAAAGACGGCATCGGCGTTGGAGTTGCGGATAACCGCGACATCGGTGGTGTAAATGAGCGACTTGATGCGGCGGCCGAAGAGCGTGAAGCCGCTGGCCTCCTCGATCTCGTCGGGCATGCGAAGGGCAGCCTTGCGCAGACGTCCGTCGATGGGCAGGGGCTCCATGGGGAGCAGTCCGTTGGGGGTCACGGCTACCTGGGGCTCGGTGAACTCGTCTGCGAGCTCGACCTCGGAGAAATCGACCGAGGCGACGATGTCCTCGTGTACCTCGGCGGGCACATCGATGGGAGCTTGGTCGTTTGCCGCGGCAGGCGTGTCGAAGGAGCTGGTGCCGACGAAGGCGTCGACGCGCTCATTTAGATCGTTGAGGGTATCCATGGAGGCTCGATTCTATGTGATGACGGCCGGCGCGATGCAGCCGGAATAGCGAATGCTAAATCGTTTGACGAGTTGATTTTTCCCCGCTGCGCCATCCGTTAGACCGAAGGGCCGGCGAACGTGAAGGAGCTGTGGTGGCGGGGATCGAGGTGCTATCTTGAAAGTCCCGTTTAAAAGAGAGGTGACGCGGTATGGAATTGACAGCAATGTTTGGCTCGATTGGCCTGTGTGTGGGCGCAATCGTTGTCGCCGCGGTCATCTACTTTGTGGTCACGGCCATTAAGGGCAAAAGGGCCGAACGCAAGGAGCGCACGATGCTTAAACAGCATCGCGACCAGCAGGGCAAACGCGCACAGAGATAACTTGTTGAGTTTTGGACCCGTGCGCTAGCTGCGTTTTCGGATCAGGGCAATGTAGAAGCCCTCAAAGTCGCGGCTAGGCGGAATGGTCAGCGTGCCGGGCATACCGTTGGCGACGGACGAGACGTGGCCGGCGGCGATGGCCTCGGTGAGAGCGTTGCACTCGATACGCGGCTCCTCGCCGGCTTCCTGGGCGCGGCGTGCTTCGCTTTCGCTCGGCGTGCCGTCAAGGGGGATGAGCTCGCAATCCATATGCTTGTCGAGGGCCTCTTGCAGGGCGTCCTCGTTTTCCTGCGGCATGATCGAACAAGTCGAATAGACGAGCGTGCCGCCAGGTTTGAGGGCCCCCATGGCGCGGTCCAGAAGCGCGCGCTGCGAGCGGGCACACTTGCCAAGCAGCTGCTCGGTCAGGCCGCGCAGGCTTTTCTCGTTGCCGCTGATGACGGTGCCCGTGCCGGTGCAGGGGGCGTCGAGCAGGATGCGGTCGAAGCGGAAGAACTCGTCGAGCTCGCGTGCGTCGATGCGCATGACGGGCACGTTTTTGGCACCCTGGCGATGGAGGTTTGACTCGAGCTTTTCGGCGCGGGGAATGCTCATCTCGCAGGCTGTGAGGTGCGCCTGGCCCTGGGTGAGGGCGGCGATCTGCGTCGTCTTGCCGCCAGGGGCTGCGCACATGTCCAGGATGTCCTCGCCGGCCTGAGCGCCCAACACCAAAGGCGGCATCATGGACGACAGGCTCTGCAGATAGATCTTGCCGTCGCGATAGATGTCGAGATCCCACAGATCGGAAACCTGGGCCTCGGGCAGGATAAAGGCGTCCGGGTACCATGCGACGGGGCGGTGGGCGATGGCGGCTGCGTCGAGCGCGGCGGCGATGTCCTCGGCGGTTGCCTTGAGCGTGTTGGCGCGTAGCGTGACCGGGCGTGTGGCAGCGGCGCCGAAGCCCTCGATCATGAGCTCGGCATCGGTGGGGGCATAGGCGCCGGCGACCGTGTCGACCATAAAGCGCGGCAGGTCGGCGGCGCAGGGAAGGACGGCAAGCTGGTCGGAAAGTTCGGTAGCAGCAAACTGCCTGAGCTTGAGCTCGGCCTTGACCTGCTTTTTCTGCTTACGACGACGCGGCTTGGACATCCGTCTTTCCTTCCACCTAAATGATTATTCTGGGACGGGGATTAAAAAATCATTTAATCCCCGTCCCAGAAAGACTACTTTGCGGCGCCCGGGAATGATTTTTTAATCCCCGTCCCAGAATAATCATTCCCGGGCGCGTTGCGGTTGCCTAGTACTGGCTCTCGTGCTTGCTGAAGAAGTCGAAGCGCGGGGGCAGCGGTTTCACGCGGTGCTCACCGCGCTTCTCGCCCAGGCTCTCCACAAACTCGTCCGTGGAGGCAAAGATGTTATCCCAGCTAAAGAAGGCGACCGGATCGACGTCGAAGTACTCGCAGATGAGCTCGCAGCCGGTCGGCACAATACCGTGCATCAGGACGGTTGCCACGCGCAGCTCGGTAAAGGCGTCGACAAGGGCCTGCGTCATCGCGGCATTGGCCGGCTCGCCCTCGAGCTTGTTGGCGGCCTTGGAGGCATCGCTCCAGCGCTTGTTGGCGGCGCGCAGGTAGTCGTCGCACACGGCAAGCGCGCGGTGCGTCTCGAACTTGTACATGGCCTGCTCAAAGGCGAGGGCGGCCTGCTCGGCAGCCTCGACCACGGCGGCAGAGGCGGCGCCGGCGGGAATGCAACCGTTGCGATAGGGGCTCTCGTCGCCCTCCTTGACGGCGACGCCGTAGAAGCAGCTGCGGGCCAAGCGGTTGAACACGCCGGTCAGCAGCGCGCTCTCCTTAAGGGCCGGATCGATGACGCGCTTGTCGTCGCAGGCGCGCACCTCGTTGCCGTCCTTGTCCTTGCCGGTCACACGTGTGTCGTATGCCTTGGGGCTAAAGCTCACCGGCTTCTCGGACAGGCCGAGCGACAGCCAATGCGCGCGCATCTGCTCGCAGGTGTAGTGGTTGAGCAGGTCGTCTGCCGGCGGGGGAGGCGTCTGCGAGGACGAGCTGGCCTTTTTGCCCATGTAGAGCAGGTGGTAGCAGGCGCTGACGGTGCTCTGCGTAAGGTCCCAACCCAGGGCCTCCCACATGGCGGTCTGCGCGATGCAGTAGAAGTAGATGTTGTCCTGACCGATGAACTGGTAGATCTGTGCGTCATCTGAGCACCACCAGTCGCGCCAGTCGAGCGAGCTGTGCTGGTAGGTGGGCGCGGGGACCTGCGTGGAATCGGCGGCGGGCTCGCCCATGAGGGCGGCATCCTGGGCGGCGACGCCCTCGGTTACGCCGGCGGCTCGGGCGTCGCGGGCGAGTACAGTGCGGGTGTAACTGATGGGTGCCCACAGGCTCTCGGGCCAGCACCAGCAGGTGACGTCGGAGACGCCATCGACCTCGGGCACCGGAACGCCCCAGTCGATGTTGCCGGTGATGCGGAAGGGCACGAGCGCCTTGCCGCTGCGGAAGCGCACGCCACCGTTGGCGAGCACCGCGTGGGCATCGTCGCGCTCCTTCCAGCTGGGGAAGGTGACGGTAAAGCTGCTCTTGTTGCCCTCGGGCTCCAGGACGGTGTGCTCGGGAAGCTGATCCTCGACGGCATCGAAGGCCTCGCGGAACTTGTTCTGGATGTAGAGCTGGGCCGGCAGCAGCCACTCCTCCATGGTCTTGGAGACCACGGAGCGAACCTGCGGGTTCTGGGCGAGCTTGGCGGTATAGGTCTTCATAAAGTCGAGGTAGGCCGGCAGGTCGAAGTAGAGGTTGTCGACCGGGCGCAGCTCGGGCACCTCGCCGGTGAGCTGGCTTTTGGGCGCGATGAGCTCCTCGGGCTCAAACTGGTGGCCCAGGTCGCACTCGTCGGCATAGGCCTTCTCGGACTTGCAGCCCTGGATGGGGCAGCGGCCGATCACCTGACGGCCGTTGAGGAACGTGCCGGCCTTGGCATCGTAGAACTGCAGCGTGGAGCGCTTGGAGATGGTGCCCTGCTCGTGCAGGCGCTCGATAATCTCGGCGGTCACCTCGTTGTGAATCTGCGCAGCCGGCTCAAGGCCCGAGCCGCCGTAGATGTCGCAGCTGATGTTGTAGTTGTTGAGGGTCGCGGCCTGGCGGGAGTGATTGGACTCGACATACTCGCCGATGGACTTGTCGTAGCCCTCGTTCTCCTTGAGCTTGCGGTAGCTCTCCATGATGGGCGAGCCGTAGCAGTCGGTGCCCGAGGTGAAGATGACGTTCTCGCGGCCCAGACGGTCGCGCAGGAAGCGGGCGAAGAAGTCGGCAGGGACAAAGACGCCGCCAACGTGGCCAAAGTGAAGGCCCTTGTTGCCGTAGGGCTCGCCGGCGGTAACGATGGCGCGGCGAGGCCAGCTGGGACGGTCGTTCATGGAGTATTTGGATGCCATGGGACTCCTTCGCATATGGTGAGAGCGCGGCCGGGCGCAAGGCCTGGCGACGCGGTGGTCAATTCGTGCATATCGTTCGACATTATCGCACATGCGGACGGGTACGTGGCAGGGGCGCTATCCTAAGATGCTATGAATGAGATTTCCAACATACATGCGTTTGAAGACGAGGATTTTCTGCACGCTTGCTTCGTGTGGGGGATGGTCGTCGTCGGCGTGTTTGCCGTGTGCCTGGTGCCGGTGTTTATGCTGCTGGGCGGGCCTGCGGATCTGGATGCGGCTGACGCGGGCGGCTGGATGGCTGTCGTGGGCTGGATAGTCGGCTTGGCTGCGATCTCAATGGCGTCGTTCGCCGTGCACGAGCTGGTGCACGGTGTGTTTTTTAAGCTGCTGGCGCCTGCGGGCGCGAAGGTGACCTTTGGGGCGAATCGCGAGACGGCGATGATCTATGCCTGCGCCGAGGGTGTTGTGTATTCGCGCCGGCGGTACATGGCGGTTTGCCTGGCGCCGACGGTTGTTGTGACGACAGCGTTTACCCTGGGGTTTGTGTTTTCGGGCTATCCACTGCTGTGCTACCTGGCGGCCGGCTTGCATTTGTCGGGCTGTGTGGGCGACTGGTATTACGTGCGGACCATTTTGCGCGACCGCCGCATTGTCGCCTGCGAAGATACGTCCTTTGGCGTGCGCTTTTTTGGGTGAGGAGATGTCGATGAAGTCGTTGTTGCTGCATGCGTGCTGTGCACCATGCTCGCTTGAGCCGGTTCGCCTGCTGCGCGAGGAGGGGTTTGAGCCCACGATTTGCTGGACCAACCCCAATATTCAACCGCGCGATGAATGGCAGCGTCGCCTAGACGAGCTGCGCCGGTGGTGTGCCGATGGCGACATCGAGCTCATCGAGGCAGGGGAGGACCGTGAGCGCTGGGAGACCGGCGTGGCACCGCTGGGTGCCGATCGGCCTCGTCGCTGTCGCGCGTGCTATGCCCTGCGCTTGGCCGAGGCGTGCCGCGTGGCCCAGGAGCGCGGGTTTGAGTTTGTGGGCACGACGCTCGCCGTCTCGCCGTACCAGCTGTTCGATACCTGCAATGACGTGCTTGAGCGCTTGGCGGCGGCACATGGGCTCACCCCGGTGATTCGCGATTTTCGCCCGTATTACCCCGAGGCGACACGCCGTTCGCGCGAGCTTGGCATGTATCGGCAGAACTACTGTGGTTGCCGCTTCTCGGCTGTCGAGGCGGCCATGGACCGCGCCCGCATCCGCGACGAGCGCAAAGCCGCCAAAAAGTAGTTCACTTGGGACGTCAGCCTGCTAGGATGTAGAGCGGACTTTAGCTATATAAGGAGAATCCGACGTGTTTATGCGTACCGATGATTTTGACTATAACCTGCCCGAAGAGCTCATCGCCCAGGCGCCTGCCGAGCCGCGCGACTCCTGCCGCCTGCTGGTGGTTGATCGCAAAGGCTCCGAGACAGGAACGCCGCTAGAGCATGGCGGCACCGTCGAGCACCGCATCTTCCGTGACATCATCGACTATATCGAGCCGGGCGACGTGCTCGTTATCAACCAGACGCGCGTGATGCCGGCCCGCCTGATCGGCCGCAAGGCCGGCTCGGGCGGTGTGGTCGAGACGCTGCTGCTCAAGCGCCGCGAGGACGTGGATCCGCTCGGCCATGTTTGGGAGTGCCTGGTCAAGCCGGGCAAGCGTCTGAAGCCCGGTGCTCAGATTGAGTATCGCGCCGGTGGCGCCCATGCGCCCGAAGGGGCTCCCGTGGTGCTGACGGCCGAGGTCGTCGACTTTGTCACCGATAGCCGCGGCGGCCGTCTGGTGCGTTTTGAGCCGGCCGGTTGCAATGCCGCCGGCGACCCGCGCACGCTCGACGAGGCCATCCACGCTGCCGGCCACGTGCCGCTGCCGCCCTACATTACCGATTACGAGGGCGATCCCGAGAAGTACCAGACCGTCTACGCCATGAAGGAGGAGCACTCGGCTGCCGCTCCCACGGCGGGTCTGCACTTTACGCCCGAGCTCATGGCTGCCATCGAGGCCAAGGGTGCCAAGTTTGCCGCCGTCGAGCTCGAGGTGGGCATCGACACCTTCCGTCTGGTGGAGGAAGACGACCCCACGCAGCACGTCATGCACACCGAGCGCTACCACGTGTCGCAGGAGGTTGTCGACGCCGTGCATAAGGCCAAGGCCGAGGGTCATCGTGTGATCGCCGTCGGCACTACCGCGGTGCGCTCGCTCGAGAGCGCGTTTGACACGGACGCGCCGGTGTCCGATCCGGCCGTGACGGCGCGCTATTTTGAAGGCCGCGAGGACGGGGCCGATACGCTTGGCCGCGGTGACATCGTGGTGCGCGAGAACGCCACGACGCAGCTTTACCTCATGCCCGGCTCGACCTATCACGTGGTCGACGCGCTGATCACGAACTTCCACGTGCCGCGCTCCACGCTCATGATGCTCGTAAGCGCGCTTGCCACCCGCGACCAGATCATGGATGCCTACGCCGCTGCCATCGAAGAACGTTATCGCTTCTTCAGCTTTGGCGACGCGATGCTCATTCAGTAGGTTACGGCGTTTTCCAAACGCCGTAACCGGCCGACGCTGCAAACGCCCCTAAGCGGCAATCTGACGTTCAATCGTCGGGCATGACCAGAAGGTCAATGCCCTCCTCTTTCACGTCACCTTGCTCGCTTAGGGGCGTTTTCGCTCATATGACCCAATCCGCTGTCAAGAGCCACAATGGCCCCGCCGACCGCTTGCAATCGGTCGGCGGGGCCTGCCGTTGAACCCGTCCCGGTCCGCCCCCGGCATGTCGTCGACGCCTTCGGCTCAGTCTCATATCCGCGGATACCGCTCCGGCGGCCCGCAATCCTCTCCTTCGGCGGGGCTCCCCAAGTCTGACTACGCGCATGCGGCCGCCGCCGCGCGCCCAGCGAAAGCGGGGGTATCCCCGAAGGCTGCCCGGCTCGCCGGGACGGGGGCTATGTCTATTCGGTTGCCTCCCGGCACATCGCGCCGAGGGCCCACAGCCACCTCACGAGCTCGGCGGCGGTGGCGGCGTTCGCCTTCGCCTGGGGCATGCCCCTGGCGAGCATCTCCTCGCGGCGCCGGAGCAGGCGCTCGGAACCCTTCCTCCCGTGCATCCTTACCTCGAGCGGGACGCCGCTGCCCTTGGGCATCAGCTTCGGTTGGTGGCTCGCTTGGACGTAGCTCCAGGACCCCTCGACAGCCAACCTCCTGACGAGGGCGTTGCCGGCCCCGCTGATCCCGCCGAGGCGCACGGAGTCCGCGCTCGACCTCTGCTTCGGGGCGAGGCCGAAGTAGGACGTCACCTGCCTGCCGGAGCGGAACCTCGAGAAGTCGCCGACCTCGGACGCGAAGGCGGCGGCGAGCGCGAACCCGCACCCCTTGATCGACTGGAGCGCCTCGACCTCCGCCGAGAGGGGGTCCGCCGCGACGGCGGCCCTGTACTCGGCGAGGAGATCGTCGCGCGTCTCGGAGGCCGCCTCGACCTCGCTCCTCAGCGCCGCCAGCGCCCGGATGCCGCCGTCGTCGGCGGGCCGAACCTTGTCGAGCCACCTGAGGAAGTCGTACGTCCAGTACCTCCGGGGGTTTCCGGCCGGCGTCGTGCCGCCGTAGGCGTAACCCCGGCGGGCGAGGAACGCCAGGAGCCGCTGCTTCGCCGCCGCGAGCCTCGCGGTCGCCGCGTCGTGGGCCCCGGCGAGGTCCCTGAGCCCCTCGATCTCGGGGGACGGCACCCATACCGGGGAGATATCGTGCGACAGTATCGCCTTGGCCATCCTGGCCGCGTCGTTGCGGTCGTTCTTGGACGAGAAGTCTGCCGCCGACCTCGGGACCTTGGAGACGGCCGCGACGACGCAGTCGACGCCGAGCCCGGAGAGCTCCCTCTGCGGGGCGAAGCCGAGGTAGCCGCTCTCGTAGGCGGCGAGCGACGGGCCCGGGAAGCCCGACATCCACTCCGCGACCTCGCCCCACGGGTTGCCGCGGAACCTCCTCGTCACTGTCTCGCCCGTCTCCGCGTCGAGCGCGCAGACGGTGGTGGACCTGAGGTGTACGTCCATTCCGAAGGCGGTAGAATATCTAGGCACGGGAGCCTCCCAACCTCGTTGCGGCGCGGCTGCGCCTCTGGCACTTCAACAACATTGTCGCAGCCCCGACCCGCGGTCACGAGCGGGGGCTCCTGTCGTTTCCGTGCCCTCGGATTGGGTCATAGTGTCTGACTTCGCCAAAACATTGGCGTCGCCGTTGTTGGCACCTGGGGACGTTCCTTTTAATATGAGCAGGACATTGTCAAGAGGCAAAATCGGGCCTGGCCCCAACGAT
>CATYVQ010000022.1 GCA_958413895.1 uncultured Collinsella sp. | reverse complement strand
TCTGCCGGCCTTTTAGGAACGTCCCCAAGTGCCGCGGCTCGTTAGAACGGCGGAACTAATTACCTGACGTACACGACGTTGTCGCGGCGGAGTTTGGCCTGGGGAAGCACGTCTTCGGCATAGCCCAGAATGCAGTTGCCCACACCGCGCAGACTTCCGTCGGCGGGCAGACCCCACTTGGCCAGCAGTTCCAATCCCTCGGGTGAGTCAAAGACCTCGTGCGCGCGGTGGATCCAACACGAATCGACGCCCAGCGCATAGGCTGCGTTGAGCAGGTTGCCCATGGCGAGCGAGCCGTCTTCCAGGTGCGTGGGCACGCTGCGGTCGACGAGTACCACCACAACGGTCTTGGCGCCGTAGAAGGGATCTCCTTCGCTACCCATAACTTGGGCGTTGAGCTGCGAGAGGCGCTCGACGGTTGCGGGGTCGGTGACGGCGACGAATGTGACCGGCTGGCGTCCCATGCCGCTCGGCGCATACTGGCCGGCTTCGATTATGCGTGCGAGCTTCTCGGCCTCGACAGGGCGATCGCTGTATTTGCGGCAGCTGCGGCGATGGATGAGTGCCTCGATGGTCTCCATGTGTCCTCCTGACGTTGGTTGCGATGCCTCGTTCTTACCCGCCGAACCAAAACCGTAATCGCGCCGTCGGCCCCAAACAATGCAAGCTACTAAGTGGAAAAGCTGGTTTGCATAAAACTTCAGCCAGAATGTGACAGACCGGTGGGATGATTAAACGTTTTATCCCGTCTACCCTGCGGTTTTTACCATTTGCCTAAATGATGCGCGCATAAGCTCTGATAAAGGTTTTACTAAAGGAGTACCAACGTTTATCAACGCGCCATGGTGGCGCCGGGCCAGGAGGTAACATCATGTTCCAGGCTGGAGATGTCGTCGAGACCGACTTCGAAGGATTTCTGAAGCTGCTGCGTTCCAAGACGCGCGCTTTTGTGACGATTGACGATCACGAGTACTACATCACGCACACCGATGGCTATTGGCGTGTTCAGGATTGCGAGGCCCTCAACGATAAGGGCCACTTTACTGACTGCTCCGAGCTGGTCAACACGGTCTGCGAGGTTGTCGAACTGCCGTGGATCTGCGGTAAGAGCCTGCACGACAGCTTCTCGGGCGCCACGGTCTACGAGGCCGTCGCTGCTTAACAACCAACAATCGATATTCTCTCGTAACCGCCGGCGCCGCCCCCGCGCCGGCGGTCTTTTTTGTCGATATGTTATATAGGTCGCACGTCTTGCACGGCCGCCCTTGACGGTAGTCAAAATTCGGACTAACCTGAAACTACAGTTAGTCAAAACTCGGACTATCGAATGGTGGGAGAGATGGATTGCGCGGTTACGTTGGTCGATTTTGACCGGATGCTCAACGGGCTTGACCGTATCTATTCGGAGTTCGCGCGTGCCTGCGGTCTTTCGGACTGCGCCTACTGGATGCTCGTCGACACGAGTGCAGCGGGCGGAAGCGTTGCCGTGAGTAGGCTGACGAGTGAATGGTTCTACAGCAAACAGACCATCAATTCGGCGATCAAGACGCTTAGGGCGCGAGGGCTTGCGACGTTGGAGTTTGCCGAGGGCAGTCGTAAGAACAAGGTTGTGCGACTGACCGAAGAAGGTATGCAGTTTGCCAAGCGCTACGCGTTGCCGGCGCAAAAAGCCGAGCAACAGGCATTCGAGGCGCTCGAGCCGTGGGAACAGCGCGAGATCATGCGCTTGGTCGGTAAGTTCTCCCATGTTCTTAACGAAGAGTGCGAGGCATTTAAACGGCAAGTGACCGCCGAGAACGAGGCTGACGATAAGGGCGAAGGGGAGACATGCGACTCTTAATGAGGTTTATGAGGCCGTATCGCGGGCTGATTGCAGTGACGCTGTTTGTGCTGCTGATAGATAACGTCGGCACGCTGCTGGTGCCCACGATGTTGGCGAATATGGTCAACACGGGCATCACGACGGGCGATATCGACTACATCTTGCGCAACGGCGTGTATATGCTCATCGCGACCGGCATGGCCAGTGGCGGCGCGGTGCTGGGCTGCTATCTTTCGGCCCGTCTGGCGGCCAATGTGGCCTGCGACATTCGCAACGCCGTCTACGATAAGTCGCTCGAGCTGTCCGCCAGCGACTTTGAGCGCTTTGGTACGGGTTCGATGATCACGCGCTCGCTCAACGACATCAACGTGATTCAGCAGGCGATTCTGCAGACGATTCAGCTGGTGCTGCCGGTGCCGTTCTTGGCTGTGGCGGGCATCATCTTCGCCTGGTTTATCGATCCTGCCATGGGCACGCTTCTGGGCGTAGTCGTTGCGATTGTGCTGGTGGCGGCGGTCTTTACGGTTGCCAATGCAGCGCCGATTTTTATGCGCCTGCAGAGTTTTATCGACCGTATGAACGTGGTGCTGCGCGAAAACATCGTGGGCGTGCGCGTCATCCGAGCGTTTAATAAGGAGCGCCATGAGGAGCAGCGCCTAGACGAGGTGTTTAGCGATTACGCGGCCAACGCCATCAAGGTCAACCACCTGTTTGTGGGTCTCGATAGCTCCACCTTCTTTCTGATGAATATCGCCGAGGTGGCGGTACTGTGGGTGGGAGGCAATCGCGTAGGCGTCCACGCCATGCAAATCGGCAGCATCTCGGCCGTGTTGGAATACGCGCTTCTGATCCTGTTCTTTGTGATGATGGCGCAGATGGTGATTCTGACGTTGCCGCGTGCCGCGGCTTGCCTCAACCGTGCACAACAAGTGCTGGAGATTGAGCCGAGTATCGTCGATGGCGAGCGAACGCTGGACACGTGCGCGTCCGACTCAAAGGACGGTGCCGACGCGGTCGCCGTGTTCGACCATATGTCGTTCCGTTTTGACGATGCCGACGAGGACACCCTGTGCGACCTGAGCTTTGCCTGCCGCCGTGGCCAGACCACGGCGATTGTGGGCTCGACGGGATCGGGCAAATCGACGGTGGCCAAGCTCTTGTTGCGTTTCCACGATGCCTCGAAGGGCGCCATTCGCCTGGACGGCGTTGATCTGCGCGACCTTTCGCAAGATGAGATTCGCGGGCATATCGCTTACGTGCCGCAGAAGGCGTGGCTGTTCTCGGGCACGGTGGCGAGCAACCTGCGCTATGGCAACGAGGGTGCGACCGAGGCCGACATGCTTCACGCGCTGCAGGTTGCCCAGAGCACCTTTGTGCTCGATCAGCCGCAGGGACTCGATACCCCGGTGGCGCAGGGCGGTACGAACTTCTCGGGCGGTCAGCGTCAGCGCCTGGCCATTGCCCGTGCGCTCATGAAGCACGCTGATTTGTATATCTTCGACGATAGCTTCTCGGCCCTGGACTTCAAGACCGATGCCGCCCTGCGCCATGCGCTGCAGGACGAAACGCGCGATGCCGCGGTGCTCATCATCGCGCAGCGTATCTCGACCATTCTGCATGCCGACCAGATCGTGGTACTCAAGGATGGCGAGGTCGTGGGCCTAGGCACGCACGACGAGCTGATGGAGACCTGCGATGTGTACCGCGCCATCGCGGAATCGCAGATGAAGGGAGGTGAGTAGCATGACCGAGGAGCTCAAGAAGCAGGGCGTCGTTGATGACGTCGTGGCAGCAGGGACGGCTGAGGAGGCGGCGGTCGCGCCCGGTCTGGACGATGCCGCCAAGGCTGCGGCTGAACGCGAGGCTCGCCGCCAAGCGCTCTACGAGGAAAACGAACGCGCCGAGGACGAGCGCGCCCGCGCTGAGGCAGAGCGCATGCGCGATGTGGACGATGAGGACGAGGACGAGAAGCCCCGCGACACCCGGGCGACGGTGCGCCGTCTGTGGAGCGAGGCTGCCGGCGATCACTGGCGCTTCTATCTCGTGTTCGCGAGCATCGTGTTCTACGTCATCTTTAACACCGCGGCGCCGGCTTACAGCGCCCGCGTGATCGACGAGCTGTGGGGACACGTAAAGCTGGCGTTTGCTAACGACACCACCTTCAGCATCACCTGGGAGAACTGCGGCAGGACTATCTTCATCTACTTTATGATCTGGACGGCCGCCGCCTCGTTCTACGCGCTCCAGAGCTTTTTGATGTCGAGTGTGGCCGAACGCCTCAACCTGCGCCTGCGTAATCGCATCGCGCAAAAGCTCAACCGTCTGCCGCTCTCCTATTTTGACGCGCATCGTCCCGGCGAGGTCGTCAGCCGCGCGACCAACGACCTGGACAAGATGTCCGAAAGCATGCAGCGCGGATTGCTGCAGCTGCTGGTGTCGATCGGCACCGTGGTGGGCGCCGTGGGCGTGATGTTTGTGTTTAGCGTGCCGCTCACGCTGGTCTTTTTGTTCTTTATGGCGTTGTCGCTGCTGGTGACCAAAGTGGTCTCGCGCCGCACGCATGACGTGACCGGTGAGCGCCAGGAGTGGGTGTCCAAGATTACGAGTGCGGTCGAGGAAGGCTATTCGGGCCGACTGGTGATTCGCGCGTTTAACCGCGAGCGGCAGAGTTCTGCCGAAGTGCATGAGGCCTCGAGGGAGCTAGCGCGCGTGAGTACCAAGGCCGACTTTATGATCAATGCCGTCGGCCCTGCGGTGCGCTTTATCGGCCGTTTGGCGCAGATTGTGATTGCGCTCGTGGGCTGCAGCATGCTGGTCGCCGGCCATATGACCGTCGGCGTGTTCCAGGCGTTCTTCCAGTTTATCTATGAGGCGTCCGAACCCATGACGCAGCTGTCGTTTACCTTTAACTCGCTGCAGAGCGCGCTGGCGAGTGCGGAGCGCGTGTTCGACCTGCTCGACGAGCCCGAGATGGAGGCCGACCCGCTGCCGGCCGATGCCGCCAAGCTGCCGGGCAAGGTGGAGGGCCGCGTCGCCTTTGAGCACGTGCGCTTTGGTTACTCGCCCGACAAGCCGCTCATGCGCGACGTGTCGTTTACCGCCGAGCCGGGTCAGAAGATTGCGGTGGTGGGAACCACGGGCGCGGGCAAGACCACGCTCATCAACCTGCTCATGCGCTTTTACGAGATCGACGGCGGCCGCATAACGCTTGACGGTGTGGATACGAGCCGTATGGACCGCGGCGAGCTGCGCCAACAGTTTGGCATGGTGCTGCAGGACGCCTGGCTGTTCGATGGAACGATTGCCGAAAACATCGCCTACGGCTGCCCCGAGGCAACGCGCGAGGAGATTGTGGCGGCCGCACGCGCCGCGCAGGTCGACTTCTTTGTGCGCACCATGCCGCAGGGTTATGACACGCGGGTGGCCAACGATGCCGAGAGCATTAGCCAGGGCCAGCGCCAGCTGCTGACCATTGCGCGCGTGCTGCTCAACAACCCGGCGATTCTCATCCTGGACGAGGCGACGTCGAGCGTGGACACGCGCACCGAGCTTGCTATCGGCCGCGCCATGGACGCGCTCATGCGTGGGCGCACCAGCTTTGTGATCGCGCACCGCCTGTCGACGATCGTGGATGCCGACCTCATCCTGGTCATGGATCACGGCAATATCATCGAGCAGGGCACGCATAAGGAGCTGCTGGCTGCCGAGGGCGCTTATGCCGACCTCTACTTGAGCCAGTTCGCATAACGTGACAAAGGGACGACCCCTTTGTCGCATTGGAAATAAGGCGCGCCGGGGATGGATTCCCCGGCGCGCCTTTTGCGTCGGTGCCGATGTTGTTTTGTGCCGCTCGCGTTCCTAGTGCTCGTCCACAAGTTTGGCGACGAGGGCCTTGAGCTCGGCTATCTCCCGCTCGAGTTCCTTGACGCGGCGGGCGTTCTCGGTGATGCCTTGACGGTTGAGCGCGGACTGCTCGGCGGCGGCGTCAGGCATGTACTCGCGATGCTGCTTGGCGTCGAAGCTCTCCTCGAACACGCGGCAGCCGTTGCGCTTGATGATGCGTCCTGGCACGCCAACGACGGTGCAGTTGTCGGGCACGTCCTTAACGACGACCGAGTTGCCGCCAATCTTGACGTTGTTGCCGATGCGAATGTTGCCGAGCACCTTGGCGCCCGTGCCCACGGTGACGTTGTTGCCCAGGGTGGGGTGGCGCTTGCCGGTTTCGTTGCCGGTACCGCCGAGTGTGACGCCCTGGTAGAGCACGCAGTTGTCGCCCACGATGGTGGTTTCGCCGATGACGACGCCCATGGCGTGGTCGATAAAGAAATGCTTGCCGATTTGCGCGGCAGGGTGAATCTCGACGCCGGTGATGTGGCGGGTGATTTGCGAGAGCACACGGGCGAGCGAGCGATGACCGTGCTCCCAGAGCCAGTGCTCGGGCACGTGGTTCCACTTGGCGTGCAGGCCAGGATAGGAAAGGAAGATGACCAGACCGTTTTGCGCGGCGGGGTCCTGCGCCTGGACGGTCTTGATGTCCTCGCGAATGGTGTTGATGAAGCTCACCGGCTGCCCTCCCTTAGCGCCATGGCAATGCGATTCAGTAAAGTATAGCGATTCGCTAGGGATTAGGAAGGACAATCTTGGCGGCTTTGCACGACAAGTGTCAGTTATGCAAACTTGCTGGTAATGGAGTCATGCTTTTGTGGGGTTGCGCACGAGGGGGCGTCGCAACCGTATACTGGTCAACTTGGACGTATCCGCGCCCGCAACTGAGAGGTTTTACTTCATGGGTTTCATCAATTTTATCGCCGAGCTGCTCAAAGACCCGCGCACCGCGATTGCCAGCTGGATCGCCGCCGGCCCGCTTATGGCCTACGGCTGCGTGTTCCTCATTATCTTCATTGAGACGGGCGTGGTGTTCTTCCCGTTTCTCCCTGGCGATTCGCTGCTGTTTGCTTCGGGCTTCTTTGCCCATAACGGTGGCTTTAACATCGTGGCCCTGCTGGCCGTCGCATGGGCTGCTGCCATCCTGGGCGACCAGTGCAACTTTATGATCGGTCACTTCTTTGGCAAAAAGATTATCGCTTCGGGCAAGGTCAAGGCCATGACGCCCGAGCGCATCGAGAAGTCCGAGGCGTTTCTCGATAAATGGGGCCACCTGGCCATCTTCCTGGGCCGCTTCTTCCCGTTTATCCGCACCTTTGTGCCCTTCATCGCCGGCATGGGTGGCATGCACTGGCGCAACTTTGTCATCTTTAACGTACTGGGTGGCATTACCTGGTCGACGCTCTTCACGCTGCTGGGCTACTTCTTTGGCGGCATCCCCTTTGTGCAGGAGCACTTTGAGCTGCTGATCGTCGGCATCGTCGCCGTGTCGATCATCCCGACCGTGGTCGGTTTGGTCAAGGCCAAGCTGGGCAAAAAGAACGCCTAACTCGAGCCGGCGCGAATAATAGTGTCGTTGAGGCCCGTCACCGCTTACGGTGGCGGGCCTCTCTAGCTTCGTTCAAATGAAAATACTTTACTTAGTTAAAGAAAAGCGTTTTATCAGACGCGTACGGGGAGTACAATCTCGTGCATGCGAATCGACGTGCCATCGGCTTTGATGCTGTTCGCGTGTCCCGTCCGGCTCTACGCTCCGGGCGTGCGACGTTGCGACGCGGTCGGCCTCGGTCCTTGCGTGCGAGTTCGCGTGTATGCAACTGTGTATGTAAGGAGCGACACATGACTGTCGAGAAGAAGGATATCGATTGGGGTAGCCTCGGCTTTGGCTACATGAAGACCGATTACAGCTACGAGGCCCATTGGAAGGACGGCGAGTGGGACGAGGGTGGCCTGACCACCGACCACACCTTGCATGTCTCCGAGTGCGGCGGCATCTTCCATTACTGCCAGGAGGTCTTTGAGGGCCTGAAAGCCTACACCGCCGAGGACGGCAGCATCGTCTGCTTCCGTCCCGACATGAACGCCGAGCGCATGTATAACTCTGCCCAGCGCCTCGAGATGCCCCCGTTCCCCAAGGACAAGTTCGTTGAGGCCGTCAAGCAGGTCGTTTCTGCCAACGCCGCCTGGGTTCCGCCCTTCGGCTCCGGCGCGACCCTGTACGTGCGTCCGTTTATGATCGGTTCCGGTGACGTGATCGGCGTGGCTCCCGCTCCTGAGTACACGTTCCGCATCCTCGTGACCCCGGTCGGTCCGTACTTTAAGGGTGGCCTCAAGCCCGTCAAGCTGCGCGTTTCCGAGTATGACCGTGCCGCACCGCACGGCACCGGCAACATCAAGGCCGGCCTGAACTACGCCATGTCCCTTAAGCCCACGATGGAGGCCCATCGCGAGGGCTATGCCGAGAACCTGTATCTCGACTCCGAGTCCCGCACCTATGTCGAGGAGACCGGCGGCGCCAACGTCCTGTTCGTGAAGGAGGACGGCACGCTCGTCGTTCCGCAGTCGCACACCGACTCCATCCTGCCCTCCATCACTCGTCGTTCGCTCGTTCAGGTCGCTCAGGACCTGGGTATGACCGTCGATCAGCGCCCCGTCGAGTGGGCCGAGGTCAAGGCCGGCACCTTTGTGGAGTGCGGCCTGTGCGGCACCGCTGCCGTCATCTCCCCGGTGGGCGAGATTGACAACAAGGTCTACGGCGCTGACGAGACCGTGACCTTCCCGGCTGGCTGCACCGAGATCGGCCCTGTGATGAAGAAGCTTCGCGAGACCCTGACTGGCATCCAGTCTGGTGCTGTCGAGGACAAGCACAACTGGGTTTACACCGTCGCGTAAGCTGTCTTAGCTGTCCGGCCCGAGGGCGACCTTCCTTTCCGGCGCGTCCTCGGACATGAAAGAACCCCCGCTGCGCACTACGTGCGGCGGGGGTTCTTTCGTCCTGCGGAGTGCGCCGGAAAGGAAGGCCGCGCTTTTGTTTTAGTTCGCGCCATGTGGGGGTGGCGGCGACGTGCATTTTTGCGAGTATTCTGCAATCGAAGGCCCCTGCATACCGACCTCGGGCAAAAAAATCGGGATTTCTCGATGTTTTCTACGGATGATGGGCGGGGTTATGGGCTGACAGCGTTTGATTTGCAGGGACATTCGCGGTCTTTGGCATTTATCGTGGCGCCCGAAGCTCTTGGCTATGTTGAATACTCCTAAAAATGCACGGCGCTTAGAGGGGGACCTTCGCGAAAAAGGAAACCGCCCCGTCGAAGTATGCATTCGACGGGGCGGTTTATGCATTTGGCCGATTAAGGATGCGCTGCCAAACTACTAGAACTTGACGGTCGGGGCCTGGCGGGCTGCTTCGGCGGCCTCGAAGCCCTGGCGCTCCTTAAACTGGAAGATGCCGGCAAAGATGACAGCCGGGAACGTCTGAATGGCGTTGTTGTAGCTGAGCACGCAATCGTTGTAGCTCTGGCGTGCGTAGCTAATCTTGTTCTCGGTATCCTCGAGCGATGCCTGCAGCTGCGTAAAGTTGGTGTTTGCCTTAAGATCGGGATAGGCCTCGGCTACGGCGAAGAGCTGACGCAGCGCACCGGTCAGCACGTTGTCGGCTTCCATCTTGGCCTCGGGCGTGGTGGCCTTGACGGCGGTGTTACGCGCGCTGATCACGGCGGAGAGCGTCTCCTGCTCGTGCTTGGCGTAGCCCTTGACGGTCTCGACCAGGTTGGGGATCAGGTCGTTGCGGCGCTGCAGCTGCGTATCGATGTTCTGCCAGGCGTTATCGATGCGGTTACGCTTGGTGACCATGTTGTTGTAGATGCCGGCGATGGCGCAGACAATCACAATGACAACAACGATGCCGATGATGACGGTAATCATGATGTCTCCGTTTCGAATGGCCGCGGCGGCATGCGCCAGCTGCCGTTGGTATAACGCTACTAGTATACCCGCAACGTTTTGCCGTGCCGAACTTTCCGGCAAGCGTTATGTTTTCGGCGGGGTTGGCACCGGGGCAAAGCGCGCGAGGTACAGGTGTAAGATATGCGACAGATTGACGAGTGTTGTCTTTGCCCTGAGGATGGCGATACCAGTGGACCTTCGCATTAAGAAAACCTACCGCGCCCTGTTCGATGCCTTCACCGAGCTTCTCGAGGAGCATCGTTTTGAGGACCTGACGGTTGCCATGCTGTGCGACCGCGCCATGATTCGCCGCACGACGTTCTACAAGCACTTTCGCGACAAGAACGATTACTTTGCCTTTTATATCGATGAGCTCATGTCGGGCTTGCCGCAAAAACAGCCCGATGAGGCCGGCGCAGTGTCTGCCGAGGACGTGCGCGCGCTTCGGCACGCGATTTTGGACGATGCCATGGATTTGATTCTGACGCACGAGCGGCTCATGGATAACATTTTGGCAAGCAGCATGTCGGGCATGTTGACCAACGTTATTTGCGACCGCATTGCCCGCTCCATCCGCGAGCGTGTGATGAACGTGCTTGCCGAGGATGCCCTGGCCCCCGTGTCACTCGAGACGACGTCTGAGTTTGTCGCCGGCGGTATTATTCGACTTTTCACGATATGGTGGGAGTCGGGTCACGATCTTGAGCGTCGACCTGAGATAGCCGACGTGGTCGATGCGCTGTTTGAGCGGACCATGACACCGGTGCATCACTAGAAGTGGCGGAGAGAGGGGGATTCGAACCCCCGGAACGCTCTCGCGCTCAACGGTTTTCAAGACCGCCGCATTCAACCGCTCTGCCATCTCTCCGTGAGTCGTAATGATAGCATCGTTTTGAATTTGCAACAGGGAAGGCGAACGATGACGATCACCGAAATCGACGAGAAGTTCATGCGCGAGGCGCTGGCCGAGGCGCGCGCCGCCGCGGCGGTGGGCGAGGTGCCCATCGGAGCCGTAGTGGTGCGCGCGGGCGAGATTGTCGCGCGGGCGCATAATCGTCGCGAGCTCGACCAGGATCCTTCGGCTCATGCCGAGTTTGCGGCCGTGTGCGCTGCAGCCCAGGCGCTTGGACGCTGGCGCCTTTCCGATTGCACGGTCTATGTGACGCTTGAGCCCTGCTGCATGTGCGCGGGCCTTATGGTTAACGCGCGCGTGGGGCGCTGCGTGTATGGCGCGAGCGACGCCAAGGCGGGCGCGTTGGGATCCCTATACGATTTGAATGCCGACTCGCGCCTGAATCATCGGTTTAACGTGACGGCTGGGGTCCTGGCGGATGAATGCCGCGAGCTGCTGAGTAGCTATTTTGGCGGTCTGCGCGGTGCGGGCGGCGCTGATTGCAGTTGTGGGGCCGATCTTGAAGCGCACGCCGCTCACGCCGCAGCGCTTGCAGGTGCCGGTGAGGATGCTGGCATGGCGGTTGACTTTGGTCCTGCGTGCCGCCGGCCCCGCCGTGTGCTGCTGGCGATCGACTCCTTTAAGGGCAGCGTTTTGAGCGCGCAGGCAGAGGCGGCCGTTGCCGAAGGCGTGCGCCGTGTGTGGCCCGATGCCCAGGTGGCCGCGTTGCCGCTGGCAGATGGTGGCGAGGGGACGCTCGATGCCGTTGCTGCGTGCGGCGGTGAGATTGTGACCTGCGAGGTGGCAGGTCCCTTGGGTGACCGCGTGTCTGCCCGGATGCTGGTTGATGTCGAGCGCGAGTCCTCGGTCATCGAGATGGCCGAGGCGGCCGGCATTGGGTATTCGCCTTGCACGGAATCGGCGGCGCTGGCTGCTACAACCTATGGCGTGGGCGAGCTCATGCTTCGCGCGGTTCGCATGGGCGCAAAGACTATCTATATTGGTTTGGGCGGCAGCGCCACCAACGATGGCGGCGCCGGTATGCTGCAGGTGCTGGGCGCCCACCTTGTCGATGAGTGTGGCTGCAATATCGCCCCCGGTCTCGCGGGGCTTGAGCAGGTGGCGAGTATCGATTTGGCGCCAGCGCTTCGGGCACTGAACGGCGCTCGTATCGTCGTGCTTTCCGATGTCGAGAATCCGCTCGTGGGGCGTCGCGGCGCGCTTGCGGTGTTCGGCGGACAGAAGGGCCTGCCGACGGATGATGCCGAGGCGCTGAGCAGGTACGACAGCTGGATGGTCGGCTACGGTCGCTTGCTCGACGCTGCGATTGCCAGAGCTCGAGCCCGGGGGTTGTTGCGCACACCCGAGGGCGCGCGGACATTTGGCTCGGTGCTCGGTGTGCCCGGCGCGGGCGCTGCCGGTGGCTTGGGCGCGGCGTTGCTGGCACTCGGTGCGGAGCTACGCTCGGGTGTGGAGACGGTGCTCGATCTCGTGGGGTTTGACGAGCGCGTGTGCGATGTCGACCTGGTCATAACGGGTGAGGGCAATTTGGATGAACAATCCGCCGCCGGTAAGGCGCCGGTGGGTGTGGCTCGCCGCGCCAGGCGATATGGCAAGCCGGTGGTCGCCGTCGTGGGCGGCCGTGCTGACAACCTGAACGCGGTATATGAGCAAGGTATCGACTTGGTACTGCCGATCTGCCGCAAGCCCATGCCTCTCGACCAGGCGCTCAATCCTCAGGAAGCCACAACCAACCTCATCTTCGCCGGTGAGTCAGCCGCCCAAGCCTACGACCTCGCTCGCCTCTAAAACCCATCCCCTCGATAAGTTGCGGTGAAATACGGAGTGTTATTGCCTTTAAGGTGCCAATTCAGTCCGTATTCCACCGCAACTTCGAGAATGTCCATTCGAGGTTGGCTGCCTTGTGCCTTGGGTCGGACCGCCTGCCACGAAACGTGGCCATCTACTACGTTAAACCGGCCACTCTCGACCATCCCGGAATTTACAAAAACAAAACCGCAGGTAGAAAGCTTGCCGATTTTCGAAAAAGTCGGCTATGGTCGACCCCTGTGGCCTAAACGTAGTAGATGGGCCCTTTCTGCGGTGCGGCACCAAGCCGGTCATTTTGGGATGGGACTATTTTGACTACTCATTGGCTGCTCTGGCAATCGGGCTGCAAAAGTAGTCAAAAAAGCCCCGTCCCAAATTAGCTACCTTGCTCTGGTGGGCGGGAGCGGGTAAGATATACCGAGCGCCTAGCGCGTTCGATGGGTTCGGATGACGACATGTTCCGAATCTGGTCAGGTCCGGAAGGAAGCAGCCATAAGGAGCCTCTGTCGGGCATCCGAATCCATCGAGCGCACGGGCGCTTTTTTGGTGCCGCGATGCGGTCCCGGTGCCGGCGGGCTGTTTGGTGTCTCGCTGGTCCTCGGCTTTGCCTGCGGAATCGCTCGACTACCAAACAGCCCGCCGGCACCGGGACCACTTCGTCCAAAAAGCACCCGTAAAGGCGCGTTAGCCTAATTAAATCTATCCCTTAAGGAATGCTGCTCGTTGGCGTTGTCTGGGCATTGATGGCTGCGTGGTTCAAGAGGCGGCGGTGCTGTTGCTTGAATTTTTGCAGTTAAAGAGGCCCGTTTCCCTAGGTGGGGAAACGGGCCTCTTTTTGTCTCTGGGTTTGTAGATTGGCGAAGGCGATATGCTCTGGCAGCTATTTTGAGTTCTTGATGCGGCGTGTAGCTGTGGCGGTTATTCCGAGGCCTGCGGCGGCGACTGCTGCGAGTGCGATTGCGCTCGGCGCTGTGTCGCCTGTGTTTGCGAGCTTGCCGGCGGTCGTATTTGCTTGCTTGCCGCTGCTCGAGTTCGCCTGCTTGGTGGAGCTTGGCGGGGTATTTTTGCCGGTCGCGGACGAGCCGGTGGGCTGTGCCGTTTCGGCCGGCTGCGCTGGGCTGGAGGGTTTTGTCGTCTCGGCGGGTCTCGTTATCTCGGGCGAGGTGGCCTTGTCTGCCGCGGCCTTAGCCTCTTCGTATGCCTTGCAGGCGTCGTCATAGGCCGCTTGCGCCTTTTCCAAATCGCCGAGGAGCGCATCTCGCTTGGCTATGTCCTCATCGATGTGGGCTTTAGCTTCCTGCGCCTCACTTTCGGAATCCTGAACCTGTCTTTCCTGGCTTTCGAGCCGGCGTCGGTAGGAGTGAAGATCATCTTCACAAGATTTCTCTCGCCTTTCTGCCGACATGATCTCACGTCGCAACTGCTTAATATGCTCTTTAGTAGCTGTGCTGGGCTCCTCGTCGCCGAGTGCTTCAAGTGCCTTATCTAATTCTGCCTGAAGGCCGCTTGTCCGGCTGTGGGCCTCATCGTATTTGGCTTGGGCTGCATCGACGTTCGCTTGCATGGCGGGAAGGCGTTCCCTCCGTTTGGCGGCTTCCGCCGCCACCATGTCGTAGATCTCTTGAAAAGCGGCAATGTCATCATCGATTGCCGCAAGTTTCTCGGGACTTGCGGCGTCTTTTGCGGCTTCGAGGTTTTTGAGCGCTTCCTGCATGGCTGCATACGCTTTTTCTTTTGCGGCGGCCGCATCTTCCGTCTGCAAGGCAACTGCACCGGTGGGGGAACTGGTTTCTGCCGCGATCGCCGTTGCGGGGGCGATTCCCGCGACAAGTGCCGCGGAAAGGGCGATGCCCACAGTTGCTCGTCTTGCTCTTCTTGCGAGAATGTCGTTCATCTCGGCACCTCATTTCAAGGGTCGGCGACTAACTTGGTAGCACTAATGTAAATATACCATGCTAGTTGACCCGACACTGGCTGGGTGTGCGCGTATACCCCTCTGAAAACTGAATCCCGTTAGAAATGACGAGTTGTTTACGCTTCTTTTGGGGTGGCGGTACTATCATGGTTCGAATTGAATGTGGATGATGATAGGGAGCGCCTATACATGATTGAGCTGCTCAGGCGTTTTGGTGGTAAGTTTCGCCGGTATATGGTGATTGGCCCTGCGTGTAAGCTGATCGAAGTGATCTTTGACCTGCTGACGCCGCTGGTGATTGCCCAGATGATCGATAAGGGTATTGGCGCACACGATGTCAACGCCGTCGTCCACTACGGTATGCTGCTTGGCGCCATGGCTGTGATCGGCATCTCGTTTACGCTCGTCTGCCAAAAGATGGCGGCGCTCACCTCGCAGGGCATGGGCACCGATATCCGCGGTGCGCTCTACCAGCACATCAACAAGTTGAGCTATGCCGAACTCGACCGCTTTGGCACGCCGTCGCTTATCACCCGCATCACCAACGACGTCAACCAGGTGCAGCTCGCTGTGGCGCTGGGCGTACGCATGCTCATCCGCTGGCCCTTCTTGGCGGTGGGCTCTATGTGCGCGGCCCTTGCCATCGACCTTAAGCTCGGCATGATCTTCTTGATCTGCACGCCCGCTATCGGCCTGGTGTTTTGGTTTGTCATGGCGCGCTGTATCCCGTATTACAGGCAGCTGCAGGCAAAGCTCGACCGCATCGCACTTATCTGCCGCGAGGGGCTTTCGGGCGCCCGCGTTGTTCGCGCCTTCGTGCGTGAGGACCACGAGCGCGAGCGTTTTGCCCAAGCCGCCGATGACCAGGCCAATACTGCCATCGCGGTGGGCAAGCTCTCGTCGATCCTTAATCCCGTCACGTTTTTGGTGATGAACCTGGGCGTGTGCGCCATCCTGTGGGTGGGCGGCATCCAGGTCAACGTGGGCGAGCTCACGCAGGGTCAGGTCATGGCGTTTGTGAACTACATGACGCAGACGCTCACCTCCATCGTGTACGTCGCCAACCTGGTCGTGGTCTTTACCAAGGCGAGCGCCAGCGCGTCGCGTATCAACGAGGTGCTCAATTGCGTGCCGAGCATCGCTGACGAGGGCAACCAGCCGGTCGCGCTGCCTGAGCCGAGCGACCTGACGGGTGGCGCTGTTCCGGTCCCTGCGCTGAGCTTTGACCATGCGAGCTTCTCGTTTGGCGCCGGCGCTGCCAACGCCGTCAACGATGTGACCCTGGAGCTCCCGCTGGGCAAGACGCTTGGCATTATCGGCGGTACGGGTAGCGGCAAGTCCACGCTCGTCTCGCTTATCCCGCGCCTGTACGATGCGAGCACCGGCAGCGTGAGTGTGATGGGCGCCGACGTGCGCACCTGGCCGCTCGACCAGCTGCGCCGTGTGGTCGCGACCGTTCCACAGCGTGCGTCGCTGGTGAGCGGCACCATCCGCAGCAACCTGACCTGGCGCGACGAGGCTGCGACCGACGAGGATCTCTGGGCGGCGCTCGACATGGCGCAGGCGAGCGAGTTCGTGCGCAACAAGCCGCAGGGGCTCGATGCCCCGGTCGAGGCGGGCGGTAAGAACTTCAGCGGTGGCCAACGCCAGCGCCTGACCATCGCGCGTGCCCTGGTGGGCTCGCCGCAGGTTCTGATCATGGATGACTCCGCTTCGGCGCTCGACTTTAAGACCGATGCGGCGCTTCGCCATGCCATTCGCGAACGAAGCATGCGAGGTCCCGCCGAGGGCGGGCTGCCGCTCACGACCGTCATCGTGAGCCAGCGCGTCTCGACCGTGCGCGACGCCGACATGATCTGCGTACTCGACCACGGCTCGGTTGCGGGCCTGGGCGCGCATGACGAGCTGTACGCGACTTGCCAACTCTATCGAGAGATCTGCCAGTCGCAGCTTCGCCGCGAGGAGCTCGAGGGCCGGCAGGGGGGTGCGGCGCCCGCGCCCACCCCAGGTGCCCCGACCGCCCCTGCATCCGTCTGCGCAAAGGAGGGATGCTAAATGAATCCGTACACTTCCTCCGGTTCGGTCGCCACGATGACGGCCAACGTGTCCGGTAACGATAACCTCAACGACCTGGGCGACGGTCCGCGCCAGCCCGGCGACCCCGAGCGCTATCCCGTGGGTGCGGTGACCCGCCGCCTGCTGGGCTATGTTCGCCCGCATCGCATTTCGTTTGTAGCGTCGTTTGTGAGTGCCGCCGTCTCGGTGATCTTGCAACTCTATACGCCCATTCTCATCGGCGAGGGCATCGACCTTATCGTCGCCGCCGGGCAGGTGGACTTCGACGCGCTGCTGCCGCTTGTTACCAAACTCGCGCTCGTCGTGGTGGGGGCCGCGGCCTTCCAGTGGCTACAGGGCTATTGCGTTAACCGCCTGTCCTACGAAACGGTGCGCGACATGCGCGTGGAGGCGAGCGATAAGCTCAGCCGTATGCCGCTCAGCTTTATCGACAGCCATGCCCACGGCGACCTTATGAGCCGCGTGGTCAACGACGTCGATCAGGTGGGCGACGGTCTGCTGCAGGGCTTTACGCAGCTCTTCACCGGTGTTATCACCATCGTGGGCACGCTCGCGTTTATGCTCTCCATTAACCTGACCATGACGCTCGTGGTGGTACTCGTCACGCCGCTTTCCATTTTTGCAGCTGGTGCTATTGCCAAGCTCTCCAACAAAAGCTTTACGGCACAGCAGCGTATTCAAGGGCAGCTCGGCGGTCATATCGAGGAGTACGTAGGCGAGCAAAAGCTTGTCGACGCCTTTGCCTATGGCCCCAACGCTCAGCAGCGCTTCGATGCCCTCAATGCCGAGCTCTACACCGCGGGCGAGCGCGCGCAGTTTATGGGTTCGCTCTCCAACCCCGGCACACGCTTTATCAATAACATCATCTATGCCGTGGTCGCTGTGATCGGCTGCGTGGGCGTGATCACGGGCGTGCCGGCGACGCTTACGGTGGGCGGCGTGCAGATTTTCCTGTCCTATGCTAACCAGTACACCAAGCCGTTCAACGAGGTCACCAACGTCATTACGCAGATCCAGACGGCGTATGCCTCGGCGCGCCGTATGTTTGCGCTGCTCGATGCGCGCGAGCAGGAGCCCGATGCGCCAGATGCCGTGGAACTTGCCGCACCGCAGGGCGAGGTCGCCCTTGAGCATGTGGACTTTAGCTACGTGCCCGACCGCAGGCTGCTGCAGGACATCTGCATCGAGGCTAAGCCCGGCATGCGCTTTGCCCTGGTCGGTCCTACGGGCTGTGGCAAGACGACGCTCATCAATTTGCTACTGCGTTTTTACGATATCGATGCCGGTCGCATTGCGGTCGATGGCCGTTCCTCGCGTGACTACACGCGCGCAAGCCTGCGCCGCGCCTTTGGCATGGTGCTGCAGGACACTTGGCTGTTCGAGGGCACGGTGGCGGACAACATCGCTTACGGTTGCCCAGGAGCTACGCGCGAGCAGGTTGTCGAAGCCGCCAAGCGCGCGCACGCGCACAAGTTTATCGTGCAGTTGCCAGGCGGCTACGATACGGTCATCGGCGAGGACGGCGGCACGTTTAGCCAGGGTCAAAAACAGCTGCTGTGCATCGCGCGCGTTATGCTCACCGATCCGGCTATCTTGCTGCTGGACGAGGCGACGTCGAGCATCGATACCCGCACCGAGTTGCAGGTGCAGGCGGCATTCGACGAGCTCATGGCCGGCCGCACAAGCTTTGTGGTGGCGCACCGCCTGAGCACCATCCGCAACGCCGACTGCATTCTGGTGATGCACGACGGCGAGATTATCGAGCGCGGCACACACGACGAGCTGCTGGCGGCAGATGGCTTCTATGCCGAGCTCTACCGCAGCCAGTTTGCCCAGTAGGGGCCACCGATTGGCGGCAGATGGTTTACATCTGCGTTGTTAGTACTAAGATATTCATCTAATAAATTGCATTAGTGGCTTTAGTTTTGGGGGAAACGAGGCAACGTGACTATGACGTGCTCTTTGGTGGTTAACAGCAAGAGCGGTAATACCAGGATGGTTTCGGGCGCAATCAAGCGCGCCCTACAGGCTGCAGGCGTCGAGTTTATTCACGCTGCCGCACTGAGCGACGATGCGGATGCAGATCAGGTTGCGCTCGAGGCGCAGGGCGCCTGCGCGGCCGACACGGTACTCGTCGGTTTTTGGTGCGACAAGGGCGCGTGCACGCCTTCGGTCGCGGCGTTGCTCTCCGCCTTGCACGGCAAGCGCGTCTTCTTGTTTGGCACCTGCGGTTTTGGCGCCGACCAGAGCTATTACCAGCAGATTATCGACCGCGTGACCTCCAATTTGGCCAACGATGCCGAGCTTGCGGGCTGGGCGATGTGTCAGGGCAAGATGGGCCCCGCGGTCAAGCAGCGCTACGAGGCCATGCTCGAGCAAGATCCCGACAACGCGCGCTATAAGATGCTGCTCGACAACTGGGTTGCCGCAAAGGACCATCCCACCAAGGAAGATCTGGATAACATGGCTGCAGCCGCCAAAAAGGCCGTGCTGGGGGAGTAGCTCCCATCGCTGACGGCGGTCGGTCCATCTTTCTAAATGAAACGTCCTCCCGGGCGTCGGGGCACGAAGTTCCCTGCTCTACAGTCCTGCGCAAGACGAAGGCCACATTAAGTGGCCTTCTTTGCGTGCGGAACTCGCGATGAACTTCGTGCCCCGCCGTCCGGGAGGACGCCTCTTTATTGATGGGAGGCCTGATAGGTCGATGGTTCCGTGCCCGGATGCGCCCATAGTGGGACGGGCTTTCCGGATGGTCAGGCTTTCGAAAAATGCGTCCCGGAATTTGCGCTCAAAGTGGGATGCGGTTTCCGGTTGAGGGTCTAAGGGGAAAGTGCGTCCCAGAATCGACGCTTGAAATGGGATGCAGTTTCCCGATGAGGCACTCGACGGAAAATACATCCCAGAAATGGCCTTTGAGCTGGGATAAGATTTCCGCGGCATCTCGGATTCTCAAAAATGAGACACGCCGTTGGCGAAAATGAGACACGTGATATCGGGCATCGGACGTATCATTTGTAAAAATGAGTCCACTCCACTCGAATAAAGCGAGGTCCCTCATGTACGTTCCACACCCCCGTATCCGTAGGCTGTCGAAAATCCCGCTTGTTGGGACGGCGGCGCTTGCTGCGTTGATCGCCATGAGCGTCGCCTGCTTCACGGCCACGCCCTAGGTTGCCCAGGCGGCAGACGCGCCCGCAATCACCGATATGACCGAGCAGGATTATCAAGCCCTGGGTCTGGGCGCGAGCGAGGACATTCCGGCCGATACCGTTGGCCCCTATTCCACTGATACCCCCACGACGTTTGCCACGCGCAGCGAGGTCTATATGGCAGCTAACGGTAGCCATGGCAATCGCTACACTCTGCGCGACAAGCTCGAGAACGTCGAGCGCGGTGACATTGGCGGCGGCAGCAAACTCACCGATGGCTATGGAAGTGTGTGGGGCGCCGCAAAGTTCTGGCAAAACGTCAACAACTTCGATACGAACAGCGATCTCTACAAGCATAGCGACTACGGTGGCGGCACCTGGTCGTACCTAAGCAACAATGAGTCCTCAACAGTACTCGCCAACGACAACAACGGTTTCTCGGGCATTCACGCCACGAGTGTTGAGTTCTGCAGCGACGCCAGCACGGGCAAAAAGAGCCGCGTTGCCGAGCTCCGTGCCTACGGCGACAGTTCCTCCACGACGATTGACGGCAAGTCATACGCCGGAAAGGTTGAGCTGGTCCTCTACTCGTTTAGCAACGGGCGTACGCGCACTCTCGACACACACCTGCCGGTGACGGTCAACACTAATATGATGTACGAAGGCCGTTTTAAGTACCTGGATGCCGGTTACCTGCAAGAGCACGACGCCGTCTTTGATGTCGAGGCGGGCGATGTCGATGGCGACGGCGTCGACGAGCTTTTTGTCTACGCGGGCTGCTATGTCGACGAGAACGGCGTGCGCAAGGCTGTAGTCGACTTGTATGACTTGGAGGGCGGCAACTGGAGGCAGAGTGTCGTCAAAATCGACGCCGGTAACGCCGCGGACTACACCACGCACAACGAGGGCGGGAACGACTCCTGGACGCAGCTTCAGTCAGCTCCTGTCGTTTCGCTGGCGGCCGGCGACCTCGATCGCGATTTTTGCGATGACCTCGCCATCGTGGTCTCGGCACCCTACGGCAAAAAGAATATCGCCAAGTCAACGCATTGCGAGCTGTTCTCGTGGGATGCGTCCAAGGGTGCACTTGTCCATGTCGATGCTCTGGGTGACGCGGGCGCAATCTCCCTCTCCTCGAACGGCAAGACCATGGTCGCTGCGAATGCGACGTTCGGCACGTTTGCCGCCTACGATGAAGAAGGAAAGAAGACGGGTGAAACCGTCACGGGCCTTATTCTTGCGGGCTATGACTGGCAACGCAGCGCTTTTGATTACGACGCCTATGACGGCAGCAAGGGGCTGTACGGCGCGCTGTACCGCTATGCGTATTTTGACTCGGAGTCTGGCGAGTTCAAACTATCCGATTGCAAGGAATACAGAGACGGGCTCCTCGCCTCCTATGGGCTGATGCATGTGCCCAACAGCGCATGGAAGGATAGCGCTCAGGATAAGCGCTATCCGTGCACCTTGGCGCCTATTGCCCTTGCCACTGCCAACCTTGACGGCCTGTCCGAGCAGCTGGCGGTCGACGAGGTGCTCGTGGGCGGCGATGTGTTCCGCGACTTTGCCTGCAACACGGCACAGAGCGGGGCTCAGGGCTTGGGGTCCATGGTCGGAACCATGAGCATGAGCGGTCAGCAATACAACAGCAGCAACAAGAATGACCACAAGGGTATAGAGCAGGTGTGGATCAGCGACGTCAAGGCGGGCAGCGTCTCGGGTTCGGACCGCTATAACGAGAGCTTTATCGCCGTGGTGGGCAAGCACCGCGACGAGGACCTGCGCAAGAACGATGACTACTATTGGATGACCGCCTCGCATTTTTCGCTCGACGAGAACAGAAAGGTGCGCCGCGGCGAGGAGCAGGTGATTAGCGAGAGCAACCGTCGCGGCACTACCTACGGCACATTTATCTCGCTCGCGCTGCCCGATGTCGACAACGACAGCGTCAAGATCACGTACAAGGACCGCTACAAGGTCTATACCAACCCGCGCGTGCTTGCCGTGCTGCAGGATGCGCCCTATGTTGAGGATCTAGAGCAGGCATACGGCTATCTGGTGTTGGGCGGCACGTCATACGGAGAGGAAAAGGGCACGGGGACATCCCAGGGCTATACCATTGGCGCCGAGTTGGGCGTTGCCGTCGAGGTGCAGACCGGTCCGCCCCTGGTCGCGATGAATGCTTCAGTCGATTTTGCCGCCGAGGGATGCTATGACTACCGGAGCGAGCGCACGGTCAGCGCAAGCGTAAGCTATGAGTCGCATGCCGGCGAGGGTGACAAGGCCGTGCTCTACACGATTCCGATGGTCTATTACGAGTATGAGATCGAAAATGAGGAAACTGGTGGCAAGGGCGTGATGGCGGCGCCCGTGTCGCTCGGCGCGCAGACCTCGGTCGTTAATGTCGAGGCCTATGACCGCATTGCCAAACAGCACAATATGACGCCGCTCAGCTACTTTTTGACCAACCGGTCGGGAGAACCCGGAACCTATCAAACGACGCTCAACGGCGAGACTCCCGTTGGGGATTCCTTTGGCCTGGGCAAGCCTGGCGTAACGCGCGCCTACACGCACGATGGGTTTAACGGCGCCGCCGCGCAGTCGGGGGCGAGCATTGAGCAGACCATCGAAGTCGAGGAGGGCAAGGAGCAGGAGCTCGAGCTCGGCTTGACGCTGAACGGCAGCGTTGTCATGGGCGCGAAGCTCGCAAAGCACGAGTTGTTTGGCGGCCTGTGCTTTGGTGCCAACGCCGGCTTTACTACGGGTAACTCCTCGAGTGAATCGACCGAATACGGCGGCACCGTCGACAACCTGCCCGAGGCCGCGCAGGGCAAGTACGGTTTTGTGTGGCGTCTGGGCGTCAACGCGGTGGATGTCGACAAGTTCGAGGCGGACTCGGGCGACAAGCTCGGCACCAAGGACACCGACCAGTTCTGGATCGTGGGCTATGACGTTAAGGACGTCGAGATGCCCGACGCGCCGGCCGTGACGGGCTTTACGGCAAACGCCGTCGATTCGACCAGCGTTACGTTTAGCTGGGACGATGTACTCGCAAACAAGAGTGGCTTTAGCTACGGCGTGGGCATGCTGCAGAGCAATGCGGCAGACGCGGTCGTCAATAGTTGGAAGATCGCCGACAACACGCAGACCTCGCTCAAGTGGGGTGGGCTGCAGCCCAATACGGAGTATCGATTCGCCATCGCCGCCGTTAAGAATGGATCCACGACCGAAACAGGTATTCGCTCGGCAATCATCACGGTCAAGACCATGCCCGATGGCATGACGATGACCGTGAGCGGACCTGCGGCGGATGCTGCGGAGGGGTCGGATCTTGGATACGACTCTTCGGTTGAGCGCACGGCGGGAAGCCACCTGACGCTCTCGGCGATTGGCCATGTGAAGCGACTCGGTGCCGACGATAGCGAAACAGGGCTGGCACCGACCTATATGTGGTACCGCAAGGGCCGCGGCGAGACAGAGTTTAAGCTCGTGGGTGCCGATGGCAACCTCGCGGCTGGAACGGCCTCAAAGCTCGAGATTGACCTGACCGCAGACGATGACGGTGCGCAGTATTACTGCCACGTGGGATACAACGACGTGGGCCTCGACACCGGCACGACGCTCGTGAACATCGCGGCCGAGGAGACGGCGCCCGCAACGGTGAACGCCACCCCGATCCGCATGCGCCTGTTCTCACAGGCAAGTGCGGGTGCCAAGAAGTTCTTGGACCACACTCTGGTAAACACCGCTGGCCCCACCGATTCCGAAGGCTCAAAGGACCCCGAGACTCCTGAGACCCCGACGAACCCGGACAAGCCCAAGTCCGACAACGGAGCTAAGACCGACACCAAGGTCAAGACTACGACCACAGCGAAGAACCTCGCAAACACCGGCGACCAAACATTCGCCCTAGTCGCCACCGCAGCAGCAGCGGGAGCAACGCTCGTAGTGATAGCCCTCATCATGCTGATCAAGCGCCGCAAGACCCACTAGTAGCCAGTCGAACATATCGACAACCCAAAAACCCGGGTAGCCAAAAAACAGGCCACCCGGGTTTTCTGTTGAGTGGAGACTCCGCAAGCGGAAACTGCGTCCCATAATTAGGCCGAGAAATGGGATGAACGGGACCTCGGACGTTTTTCCGGACCATGTCCCGGCGCTATGCCGCATGGCCCCTC
>CATYVQ010000021.1 GCA_958413895.1 uncultured Collinsella sp. | reverse complement strand
GAGGGGCCATGCGGCATAGCGCCGGGACATGGTCCGGAAAAACGTCCGAGGTCCCAAATTTATCATTCACACTTCCGAAAACGGCCACAACAAGCCTCACCTACATGCTCAATATCAGCAAAAAGAAGTTGTTCTTGAAATACCCTCAGGTAAAGTGATCACCGGAAACATCAATTCCAAGAAAATGAAATTGGCTTCTGAATGGGTTGTTACAAATGAGGCCTTTCTTAAGCAAAAATGGAACGAGCTTGCTCACGGGGTTTATTATTTTTGCTGATGCAGACCTCAATCACTAGAGTGTGATTATTGGACTCTGAGATAGACAGTGCAGCACCACCCCAAACCGCCGAAGCGGACCAAGAGCAGGAAACAAGCTGTTCAAATTAATCCGAATCATAATCATTTGTAGCAAATAAAATAGACATGTGATTCATGACTATCGTCACGAAGACCAAGGGCGAGCCCGTGACCGTGTTCATTGACCGACGGTCGGGAGGCGAAGATGGTAGCGACCACCGGGGAGGTGCTCTAGATGGGCGACGCGTTCAAGAACCATGTCTTCCCCAAATACGAAAAGAGCCGCGCGATGAAGCCGCAGATGAAGGGCCTGGAAGACCCGACGCTCAACAGCTTCTCGCTGCTTGACTTGTCTGCTCTTATGAAGCCTGAGCTCAAGGACCAGATGTTCGAAGACGAGTTCATCCGCTCATTCCTCAATGCTGCCAAGGTATTGGCCGCAGCCGGCAGGACGGCTATCGATAGGCCAAGCATGTACGTGATACTAAATCATTCCTACGCGATTCCTGTGCTATTTCTCACGAGGCACTGTATGGAACTCGCTATCAAGCGGGCGATTAGGAAGTGCGGCCGTGAGCCGAAGGGGAACCACGGCCTCTCAGGACTCTGGAACTCCCTGCTCTCGCGGTTCCCAGAACAAAGGGGGCGCGAGGACCGACAGGTCATCAAGAATATGGGGGCATTCGTGAACAGCATTGCCGACATCGACGATAACGGCATCAGCCTCCGATATCCGTCCTATAAGTCGGGCAAGCTGACGCAGGACAGACCTTTATTCGTGAACAACGAGCAAGTCGCCTCGTATCTCGAGAAGTTCGTCGAGCAGCTAGAGCTGATTGACTTCGATTCGCTAAAGAAAGGCTGAGTATTCGCTTTGCTCGGATTCGTCACCCATCTCTGGCAACTGTACCGACGCGCATTAACGCCCCTATCTACAAGACCGATTGAAACTCTTGTTTTATGTCTCGATTTAAAACCAATATTTGTTTATAACTAACAAATATTGGTTTTAAAACAATATAGTTGTCGTTGTAATTAAAGGATGTCATGGGCGTCGGCTTTTGTGAAAAGGATTCTGACGATGATTCTCAATTTTTCTTTTAAGAACTTCCAGAGCTTTCGAGATGCTCAGCAGTTCTCGTTTGAACCGATTTCGAGCAAAAAGAAATTTGGACCCGTGCGGGTAGCCGCGATTTACGGTGCAAACGCGTCGGGCAAATCAAATTTCTTAGACGCCCTGGACTTTGTCTCGTTTTTTATTCGCAACGGTTACGCAACAGGTGATTCGAAATCTCATATACCTATCATTCCCTTTTTACTTGACTCAAAGTCGCCATCAAGTGATACCGAGTTCTCGATTGAATTTACAGCCAGCAATTTGAAGTATGAGTTCTCATTTGGTGTAAACAAAAATGAGGTTACTTATGAGAACCTCACCGTATACCGATCGAAACAACCGTCGCTCCTCTATGACCGCTCTTCGGTAAACGGGGAACAGTCGATTAAATTTGGTAGCACGTTTACAGGCGCCAAAAAACAACTTTGGGATATCACGCGCAATAATTCTCTGTTCTTATCTGCCGCCGCGGCGGCTGGTAGTGATGTAATTCAACCCGCATTCGCAGCTCTTGCCAATGACATCAATCTCTATGATGCAACGCATTATCTTGCAGAGCTCGCCACCATTAAAAAGCTGTTTATCAACGATGACGCACGAGCTCAGATGCTATCTCAGCTCATTAAATATGCTGACATTGGAATTGACGGCATGGACGTTCGTCAAGCTCAAGGCGTCCCTGGTTTAATAGATTCACTCATCGGACCCGATGATATTCCAAAAGAGGCGCGCAATAAAATAGCTGATAACTTTAAATGGTCGTTCTCTTACGATCTATTCTTCCACCACAAAGGCTCGGGAGATGGCTTTTGGCTGGACTCCGCCCATGAATCGGAGGGTACAAAAGCTGCGCTAGCGTTTTTCTCGGTAGCCTTACGTTCTTTAAGCAGCGGGGCCACAACGGTAATTGACGAGCTTGATTCGAGCCTTCATCCCACGCTGTTGCGCGACTTTGTCTCACTGTTTGCCGATCCCAGCACTAATCCAAAGGGTGCGCAGCTGATTTTCTCAACTCATGATGTCACCTTGATGACGCGTACGAGTCCCATGGAAGAGGTGCTTGAACGAGATCAGGTTTGGTTTGTAGAAAAAGATTCTGAAGGCGCTTCTCAATTAATTGCAGCGATGGAGTATTCACCTCGCGCAAATGAGAATTTGGGGCGCAATTATTTAAACGGAGTCTACGTGCCGCTGCCCAACCCAAGTTTTCATCAACTTGTGGCCCAGCACATGAAGGAAGGCGCTGACATAGATGGCTAAAACAGAAAGGAGGGGGCTTGCTCGCGGCCGCAAAAAGCAGACAAGAGCCAAGCGAAAGCGCCACCTAATTGTGTCCAATGGAAAGGTGACCGAAACCGAATACTTTAACTTCCTTATTACTGAAATGGACGTTCGCGGAAGCGTGCGGTATCGGCATATTGACGGAGACCCTTTGAAGGTGGCCAAGCAGCTTTCGCGAGAGCTCGATTCAGATAAAAAGGCCGTTAAAGCGGGCGAAATCGAAGCATTGAGTTCCGCATGGATCGTTGTTGATTCAGATGAGTTCAGAAACCTAGCCGCAGCAGAACGAGAAGCAAAGGCAAAAGGAGTTAGGCTCGCGATCTCCAATCCATGCTTTGAAGTATGGCTTATCGATCATGTCTCACCATGCCCGGAAACTTTTGCATCGACGCCACAGTGTGAGAAAAGAGCGCGCGACCTTGGCGTTCTAAAATCTACTGACCCCAACAGGTCCTCCGCGTCAAAGTTCAAGTCGGTAAATCTCGAAATGATTGACGGCAACAAGGGCCAGGCTTTGACCAATGCCGCAAAGCACAATACGGATAATAAACGTCGTGCAAGAGAAATGAATCCGGACAACGTTGTCGCCTATCAAGTATGGACAGACTTGCCTGATCTTGCAGATGACGTATTTAGGTCGGGTAACTAGTGTGATTCATCCCGCGTTAGGGGCAGGTTTTAAATCAAAAAGTAGTAAACGAGGTAGCAATGCTTTGGAGCTATGTTCAGCTAGATGACGGCGCTGGTCGAGCTGCACAAGAAAATCATTCAATAGCGGACGAGAAGAATTCAACATTACCGATTTCGCTCGACGGCTCTACGTCGATCGACCATGCAGTTGAGTTAACCATTACGGGCATGCCCAACGCGCTCAGGCTCTTGGAGAACTCATGATGGCGGCTACGCGGCAGAGTGCTCGTCCGTTCCCGCCGCTCGTGCTCGATGATGCCAGTTCGCTCGAAGCCATGGCCGGCGCCGTCATGCGCCTTCACAATACGCTGCTAACAATCGGACGCTGCTATACGACCGATGCCGCGGGCGACAGGGCTATGCTCGAGCTCGGACGCATCGAGTCCGTGCTTGCGGGCGCGTTCTGCACGATATTCGGCCAATCGCCAGCCGATCGTTTCACGGACATCTTTGACCAGGTCGCCTACGTCGCCGAGCACATGGTCAAGGACCACATCTTCGAGGACGGCAACAAGCGAAACAGCCTTGTCTTTGCGTTGTCCGTCCTAAGGTTCGCCGGCACTCCGGTCGTGCTGTCTGACAGCCCCGAACCCAAAGACAACCAGTACTACGCCTGGATCCAGGACCTCGTTGCTAGACGCCGCACGCTCGACGATCTAGCCAACGAGCTTAGGTGCCATTGCATCGTGATCTCCGACGACGCTTCGCACGTATAGAATCAAAGCATCCGCACGCCAGCTATGAGATGGATTGGACGTCACATGGAGATCCCCAACACCCTGTGCAGCAATGTATACGACTTTGCGTTTTGCCCCGAGCCCTGTTACGAGCGCTTGGCCGACCTCGCCGACCCCGAGGACTGGGGTCCCGGCAACCGCATCCTCAAAAACTACCTGTCGTTTTCGTTTAGCCGCGCGGTGTTCTTGACCGAGCGTGACGTGGACCAGACCGCCCCGTCCAACTTACCGCTGGTGTTCGACGACGACCGTTGCCTATTCAACACCGGCCTGTACACGCGCCGCTACGAGACCATCTACGGCCTGTTTGAGCCCAACACCAAGCCCGACGCGCGCCAACGCTGGTTTTTGAAGGGCTTCTTTAAGGAGAGCGACCCCATGCTGGTCTCATTTGAGTACCTGCCGTGCCGCGTGCGTTTTGCCGAGGACCCCTCCGAGCTGGTCTTTGACTACCGCCTGCCTATCCGCTCCAACATCGACCACATCCTGGGCGATGAGGAGAACCTGACGCGTATTCCCGCCAGTCTGATGGGGGAGGGTAACTCGTTGCTGCTGCGTCGCGCCTTTGAGGGCGCCGTCGTCGAAGCCGCCCGACGCGCCGCCGCCAATTACACACTCGCTGTGCCACAGTTTTACGGAGGCCGAATCCAGCTGCTGCTGCCGCTGTGCCTAACCGGCGACAAGCCCGAGCTGGCGCTGACCATCCAGCGCGAGGATGGCTTCTATGCCGCGCGCACGTGCCTCACGCTCGACATGGCGTACAACAACGCGCGACTTATCTGCCGTCCAGAGACATCGTGGATCAAGCGATAAAGATCGGTCTACCTGCTGGTTTGTCGTCCACCCTGATTGCGGTGGCGCGGTTTGCGCCCACGAATTTACAATCGAGGGCAAAAAGTTCTTGGTAAACCACGCGCGGCTATGATAGTATCTCTTTTGCCGAAAGGCGACGGGCGATTGGCTCAGGGGTAGAGCATATCCTTCACACGGATGGGGTCACAAGTTCGAATCTTGTATCGCCCACCATCTAAAGCACAGGTCAGAGGTGTTTAGCCTCTGACCTTTTCTTTTTGACACCAAGGGTGATTCCAAAACGAATCGTAGTCGTATAAGGCGTCATTTTTTTCGCACCCTTTTTGCTGACGCCATTGCATGTTTTGTATAAAACGCATGCGTATTTTCATTGAATTCCCCATGCGATCCGCGCGCAAATGTGGAGACAGGGACCACATGCCCAAAGCTCCTTCCAGCGGTTTTCTATCACACGACGGTTTTTCGGCGGAACTCGGCATGCTTTTGTCAGCATTTGGTTTGCTTCCCGTACTTACCCGCATGATGCCCCGGTAGATAATCGGCCATGCCCGCAATCCGCACGGCCTACGGTCGAAACCAGGGGAGGCCACATGGACGAAATCGTCTGCGCAAACACCGCATTCCGCTACTGGCGCTGCCCACCACAGGTGCATGACCTCTACCCGCGCCTACCCAGCTCCGATGACGGCTGGCGGGCCCTATCCCAAGCCCCTTTCGTAACCGATGTCCTCAAGACCCCGATTATCGCTGTTGCTTCGCCAGGTTGTTGTAATCACCACTCGGGATTGCGCTCCACTATTCGCTGGGAAGGGGCTTCGGATACCGGCACAACAACCGACACTCATTTAGGCTTTAGCGTCACCAATCCGCTTAACACGTTATTTACTATGACACGCTTTGTGTCCCAAATAGATCTCGTACTGGCTATGTACGAACTTTGCGGCTGGTTTTCTGTTTTCGAGCCGACCCCCGCTGTCGAAATGCAGTTAAAAATCGCGTTAAAGGAGAATCGCAATTCCAGCACGCAGGATCTGTTCGAACTTGGAGAAGGCGAAGACGAGATTCCTTGGAAACGAGTTTATGCCCGCACAACCGTAAAGGTCCCAGCAAATGAAGGCCAAACGAACAATCGCGAGGATGGAAGAGAGGTTACGAAACTCAAAGGTACTTCGCTTTGGATGAGAAAGCCACTCATCGAACTGAGCGACTTGCATCGATTCGCCGAAAAGGTCAAAAGTCAAATGTGGGGAAAGCAGTTTTATGATGCCGCTCAGCAGGTTATCGGCATTGCTGCATCTCCACTCGAGGTCGCGGGGGTCCTGCTTCTAAGTCGTTCTCGACGTCTAGGTGGTTCAGGATTCAGATACGTATACCTCAACGATTTAACCCCTCTATCCGAGGAAGCCCAAAGCATCGCAGGTCAAAAGGTTTGCTACGGTGACATCGTGATTGTAAACCCAATCCTAATGAAGGCAGCAATTATCGAAATCCAAGGTGAGGTCATCCATGGGTCAGGCGCGGTACTTGACCAAGATGCGGAGCGCATGACTGCGCTCCAGAGCATGGGTTTCGATGTGTTCCTGGTAACCCATGATATGCTTAACGACAAAAAACAGCTAGACACCATAGTCAGGAGCGTCTGCGACCGTTTAGGGATTCGCTATAAAGCCAAAACTGAAGCAATGAAGTCAGCCGAGACGCGACTGCGAGCAAATGTTTTGTGCAACTGGTTGGAAATCGGAAATTAGTCGGCGACAAGGCGCTAGAACTACCTAGTTTGCCTGTTAGTGAATTAATGTCATTTCAAAACTATGCCGGATTACGGGGCTGGACCCGGACCGGCCGTCCATGCCCTGCATTTCACGGAATGCGCAAGTCGTCTACCTGCGGTTTTGATTTTACCGATTACGGCATGCTCGGAGGTTCCCGGCCTGGCCCCGTAAACCGGCATGGTTTTGAGATCGCCGGGTGGGCGGGAGCGCGATCGGCCCCGATAATGGGCCCGGCGCCGGCGGGATGGCCGCTGGGATGATGGCGGCCCACGCCGTGGAGGCGAAATTTTCCAAAATTGTCCTTGCATCGGCGGGGGAGTTCCCGTATAGTACTTCTTCGCACGGGGGCGTAGCTCAGCTGGGAGAGCGCTTGACTGGCAGTCAAGAGGTCAGGGGTTCGATCCCCCTCGTCTCCACCCGAGCATTGAATGAGGCTCCAACGCAAGTTGGGGCCTTTTTTCATATAGGCACACAAGGTCAAAGGCGGCACCATGATCCTCCTGGTCGACAAGATCGTGCGTTGAACGGGTGCCGCGCGCATGGTAGTATTTCACATCGTGGTTCAAAGCGTTGGAGGCTGTTCTGCCACCCCAACTGCAAGTGTCACTTTATAAGGGCTCTTGGCGCAACGGTTAGCGCAGGGGACTCATAATCCCTGGGTTCTGGGTTCGAATCCCGGAGGGCCCACCAGAGAATCGAGGGGCCGGGCAAATAGCCCGGCTTCTTTTTGCCATAGTTCCCACTCCATATGCCTGCCAAATTGCTTTGATAAACGTTTGCAGTTCAAATCAACGTAAAAGATTATGCTGGTTGACAAGAACCATTTCAAAACTATGCCGGATTACGGGGCTGGACCCGGACCGGCCGTCCATGTCCTGCATTTCACGGAATGCGCAAGCCGTCTACCTGCGGTTTTGATTTTACCGATTACGGCATGCTCGGGGGTTCCCGGCCTGGCCCCGTAAACCGGCATGGTTTTGAAATCGCCGGGTCGGCGGGAGCGCGATCGGCCCCGATAATGGGCCCGGCGCCGGCGGGATGGCCGCTGGGATGATGGCGGCCCACGCCGTGGAGGCGAAATTTTCCAAAATTGTCCTTGCATCGGCGGGGGAGTTCCCGTATAGTACTTCTTCGCACGGGGGCGTAGCTCAGCTGGGAGAGCGCTTGACTGGCAGTCAAGAGGTCAGGGGTTCGATCCCCCTCGTCTCCACCCGAGCATTGAATGAGGCTCCAACGCAAGTTGGGGCCTTTTTTCATATAGGCACACAAGGTCAAAGGCGGCACCATGATCCTCCTGGTCGACAAGATCGAAAAAAGCTTCGGCGCGCGCGTCCTCTTTAGCGGCGCTTCCTTCCAGATCAACCCCGGCGAGCGCTTTGCGCTCGTGGGACCCAACGGCGCCGGCAAAACCACCATGCTCAAAATCATCATGGGCATCGACAGCCCAGACGCTGGCCAGGTCCAGTACGCAAAGGACTGCCAGGTAGGCTACCTAGAGCAGGAAACTAATCTGGAGCAAAAGGACACCACCATCCTCGCCGAGGTCATGGCGGCGGCCAAGGAAATCCGCCGCATGGGCGAGCGGGCCAACGAGCTTCAGGCCCAAATCACCGAGCTCTCCGAGCAGGGCAAGGACGTCGACGCACTCCTCAACGAGTACGGCCAGGTCCAGGACCGCTTTGAGCACCTGGGCGGCTACGAGCTCGAGAGCAACGCCCGCAAAATCCTGTCCGGCCTGGGCTTTAAGGTCACCGACTTTGAGCGCCCGTGTTCCGAGTTCTCCGGCGGCTGGCAGATGCGAATCGCGCTGGCAAAGCTCTTCCTGCGCCACCCCGACCTACTACTGCTGGACGAGCCCACCAACCACCTGGACCTCGAGAGCGTCCAATGGCTGCGCGGCTTTATCGCCAACTACGACGGCGCCGTCCTCATCGTCAGTCACGACCGTGCCTTCATGGACGCCTGCGTCGACCACGTCGCCGCTCTCGAAAACCGCCGCGTGACCACCTACACCGGCAACTACAGCAGCTACCTCAAGCAGCGCGAGGACAACCTGGAGCAGATGCGCGCCAAGCGCGCCGCCCAGGAGCGCGACATTGCCCACATGCAGGTCTTCGTCGACAAGTTCCGCTACAAGCCCACCAAGGCCGCCCAGGCCCAGGAGCGCATCCGCAAGATCGAGCAGATCAAAAAGGAGCTCGTCATCCTGCCCGAGGGCCACAAGCACATCGACTTTAAGTTCCCCGATCCACCGCGCTCCGGCGACATGGTCGTGGGCCTCGAGGGTGTATCCAAGTCCTACGGCGACAAGCACATCTACAGTGACATCGACCTCAAGCTCTACCGCGGCGAGCACGTGGCGCTCGTCGGCCCCAACGGCGCCGGCAAGTCCACGCTCATGAAGATCCTCGCCGGCCTGGAGCCGCCCACCAATGGCACCCGCGACCTGGGCACTAACGTGGGCGTAGCCTACTACGCCCAGCACGCGCTCGAGGGCATGACCGAGTCCAACACCGTCCTGCAAGAGATCGACACCGTCACGCCCAAGTGGACCGTGCCGCAGCAGCGCAGCCTGCTGGGCGCCTTCCTGTTTAGCGACAACGATGCAATCGAGAAGCAGGTCCGCGTACTCTCCGGCGGCGAAAAAGCGCGCCTGGCACTGGCCAAGATGCTCGTGGCCCCCGAGGCACTCCTGTGCCTGGACGAGCCCACCAACCACCTGGACATCGACTCGGTGGACATGCTCGAGAACGCCCTGCAAAACTTCCCCGGCACCATCGTGCTGATCAGCCACGACGAGCACCTGGTACGTGCCGTGGCCAATCGCATCATTGACATCCGCGATGGCAACGTCACGGTCTACGACGGCGACTACGACTACTACCTCTACAAGCGCGAGGACCTCGCGGCCCGCGCCGCCGCCGAGGTGGCAGGGGAGAGTGCGCCGGCCACGGCCAAATCCGGCAAGGTCACCGCGGCCCAGCCCGATGCACCTGCCGCCGCTCCCAAGCCCGTCGAGGGCAAAAAGACCAAGGAGCAAAAGCGTGCCGAGGCCCAAGCCCGCGCCGCGCTCAACAAAAAGCTCAAGGGCGTGCGCAACCAGCTCAAGAAGATCGAGGCGGAGCTCGATAAAAAGCGAGCCCGCTATGACGAGCTTATGGAATTGATGGCTAGCGAAGAGCTTTATGCCGATCAGGACAAGTTCAACGCCGCGCTGGGGGAATATAACGGCCTTAAGCAAGAGCTGCCCAAGCTCGAGGACGAATGGCTCGAGCTTTCCACTCAGATCGAAGAGGAGACCGCGCGTGAACTCTCGTAAGGCCGCTGCCGTGGCGATGAGTATCATCGCCATCGCGTGCCGCATCTGCGGCATCTTTATGAGCGCGATGACCGTGCTGCTGTGCTTTAGCGGCCTCACCGCCAAGCTGCAGATCGTCGGCTTTGTCGTCGAGCTTTCTCGCGCGCTGCCGAGTGCCATCGCCGGTTACGGCGTCATCACATCGCCCTTTGGCGGCGTGTTCCGTCTGGATTACGCCATCGTGGCCGTCATCCTTTTTGCGGCCGACTACCTGCTCACGCGCGCCTCGCGCCGCGTCCGCTAGGGGAACGCCATGTCCAGCAGCTACTTCATGAACCTGCTCGCCAGCGCCGTCGCCGTCATTGTTGGCATCGTCATCCACGAGAGTGCGCACGCCGCCGCTGCCTGGGCGCTCGGCGACAAGACGGCCCGATCGCGCGGGCGCGTGTCACTCAACCCGCTCAACCATATCGACCCGTTTGGCACCATCATCCTGCCGCTGCTCATGCTTGCTGCCGGCGGCCCGGTGTTCGCCTTCGCTAAGCCCGTGCCCGTCTACCTCAACAACCTCAAGCACCCCAAACGCGACGAGGTCCTGGTGAGCGTGGCCGGCCCCGCGTCGAACATCGCCCTCGCGTGCCTCGCGGCCGCCCTCATGCACGCAACGTACGGCAGCCTCTACACCAGCATGTCCTTTGCCCTGGCGTCACAGATCATGAACTTCGGCGCCACGTTTATCGTGGTCAACCTGTCGCTCGCGTTCTTTAACCTTATTCCGATTCCGCCGCTTGACGGCTCGTCTATCATCGTGCCGTTCCTTAAAGGCAAGGCGCTCGCCAACTACTACCACCTGCAGCAATACGCCATGCCCATCCTTATCATCGTGCTGTATCTGCTGCCCATGTGGACCGACATCGACGTGATCGGCCGCTATTTCGACGTTACCGTGTATCCGCTGGCCGAGTGGCTGCTCAACTTCGCAATCGCCGGCATCTAGGGTAAACTTACAGGTCGACCGTGCAAAACGGTCGCAACATGCACCCAAACCGCGCCGCGAAGGCGCCGTCAAAGGAGGTCGAAGATGTCGTATCGCGTGTCGACGCAGGTCTACAGCGGACCGTTCGACCTGCTGCTGCAGCTGGTAACCCGCCAAAAAGTAGATATCGGCGCTATCTCGATCAGCGAGGTGGCCGAGCAATACCTGGCCGAAGCCGAGCGCATCGAGGCGCTGGACTTGGACGTGGCGAGCGACTTTTTGCTGGTCGCGGCAACCCTTTTGGACATTAAGGCCGCCTCGCTGGTTCCGCAGGAAGCCCCGCGCAAGACGGACGACGATGACGAGTTCGACGAAGACCTCGAGGAACTCAGCACGCTCGATGGCGACGCCCTGCGTGAGGTCCTGATCCAGCGCCTGATCGCCTACAAGCAGTTTAAGGGCGCGGCGGCAGCCCTTGGCGCCCGCATGCAGGCCGAAAGCCGCATGCACCCGCGTGTGGCCGGCCCCGACCCCGAGTTCTTGGGCCTCATGCCCGACTACCTGGCCGGCATTACCCTGCGCGGCCTGGCCGTTATCTGTGCCGACCTGGATGGCAAGCGCCAGACCTTCCTGCTGGAAGCCGAACACGTGGCACCCCATCGCGTGCCGCTCGACCTGACCGTGGCCTCGGTCGACCGCTTTACCATGTCGCACCAATCCTGCACCTTCCGCGAGCTGCTGGACGGCGATGCCACCACCGAGCAGCTAGTCGTCACCTTCCTGGCCATGCTGGAGCTCGCCAAGCGCGGCTCGCTCACGCTAAGCCAGGACGAGATCTTCGGAACCATTCAGATCAACCGCGTCGAGGGCGCCGAGGCCTATGTGCCCGGCGAGGGCCCCGAGCTCACCGAATAGGAGCCGCAACCATGTCAACCCTTTCCACGCTGGATGCAAACAGCCTCAAAGGCGCCCTCGAGGCGCTGCTGCTGGTGTCGAGCGACCCGGTGAGTGCGCCCGCGCTGGCCGGCGCACTGGATATCGCCCCGGGCGAGTGCGCGTCGCTGCTCGCCGAGCTCAAGGTTGAGTACGAGGAGGCCAACCGCGGCTTTCAGCTTCGCGAGGTCGCCGGCGGCTGGCGCCTGTTTACGCACCCTGCCTATCACGATGTTGTCGAAGCGTATGTGCTGAGCTGGGACACGCAAAAGCTGTCGCAGGCGGCGCTCGAGACGCTCGCCGTCATCGCCTACCACCAGCCCGTGACGCGCGAGGTGGTCAAGGGCATCCGCGGCGTCAACTCCGACGGCGTCATCGCTTCCCTCGTGGACAAGGGCCTGGTGCGCGAACTCGGCCGCGACCCCCAGCGCGGTCAGGCCATCATCTACGGCACGACCAACGCCTTCTTGGAAAAATTCGGTCTGCGCTCCACCCGCGACCTGCCCGATCTGGAGCAGTTTGCCCCCGACGAGCAGTCGCGCCAGTTTATACGCGAGCGCCTGAGCGGCCGCAGCATTCAGTCCACGCTCGAGGAGCAGGCCGAGGACCTGGACGAAGAACGTGAGCTGCTCGATACCGATATTGATGATGTCGAGGCAGTCGGCGGCGAGGAAACGCTGTCCACCGACGACACTGCGGAGGATACGCATGACGAAGACTAACGAGACAGGGGAGATGCGCACCGGCGCTGCGGCGCCCAACGCGGATGTGCACAAGTCCGACGCCCAGCCCGTCTATCCGCACACCATGCGCCTGCAGCGCTTTTTGGCGCGCGCAGGCGTGGCGAGCCGCCGCGGGTCGGAGGACCTGATGACCGCCGGCCGAGTGACGGTTAACGGCGAGGTCGCGACCGAGTTGGGCACCAAGGTCGATGTCGACCGCGATCATATCGAGGTCGACGGCATGCCCGTTAAGCTCGACCAGGGCGCCGTGTACCTGATGCTCTACAAGCCGACCGGCTATCTCACCACCATGAGCGACCCGCAGGAGCGTCCCTGTGTGGCGGACCTGGTTCCCCGCGACCGATTTCCGGGCCTGTTCCCGGTGGGCCGCCTGGACCGCGACACCACGGGCCTTTTGCTCTTTACCACCGACGGCGACCTGTCGCAGGACCTGCTGCACCCGAGCAAACACGTCTACAAGACCTACCAGGCACTCGTGGACGGCGAACTGTCCGACCGCGACCTCACGCCGCTGCGTCGTGGCATCGAGCTCGACGACGGCCTATGCCAGCCGGCAATCTGCCGCGTCATCACCGCTCGCGAAGCCGAGGCCGTGGCTCCGCAGGGCGTCAAGCCCGGCACCACCGCCGTGGAGGTCATCATCCGCGAGGGTCGTAAGAACCAGGTCAAGCGCATGCTGGGCAAGATCCACCACCCGGTGATCCGCCTGCATCGCAGCAACTTTGCCGGCCTGGAGCTCAAGGATGTGGCCAAGGGCTCGTGGCGCGAGCTCACCGACCGCGAGGTGCAAATCCTCAAGGCCGGCGGCATCCCGCCTAAGCAGGCCAGCTCCAAGCGCGACAGCGGCAAGCCCGAGGGCACGCCCGCGGCACGCACGCGTCACCACGGCAGCCACGGCTCCGCGCCCAAGCGCAACACCTACCGCGAGCGCTACACCGGCTAGGCAGACCGCCAAGCCGCAGCGCCCGCGTCCCATACCAGCACGTCAACCACCGAAAGGAAGCATTGCATGATCGTCGCCATCGACGGCCCCGCCGGTTCCGGCAAGTCCACCATCGCCAAGGAGATCGCCCGCCAGCTGGGCTTTAACAAGCTCGATACGGGCGCCATGTATCGCGCCGTCACCTTCGCCGCGCTCGACCGCGGCATCGACCTGGACGACGAGGCTGCCATCGACGCCCTCGCCGAGCAGATCGAAATCCGCTTTACCAACGGCACCGGCGAGGACACACGTCTGACCATCGATGGCCAGGACGCCTCGGCTGCCATCCGCACCCCGCAGGTCGACGCCAACGTGTCCAAGGTCTCGGCCTACCCGGGCGTGCGCGCGGCCATGCTCGTCCATCAGCGCCGCGCCGCCGAGGATCGCGACATCGTCGCCGAGGGTCGCGACATCGGAACCGTCGTGTTCCCCAACGCGCAGGTTAAGGTGTTCCTGACCGCCGACCCGCGTGAGCGCGCCCGCCGCCGCGTCCTGCAGCGCCACCAAAACGACGCTCAGCCGCTCACGTCCGAGCAGCTCGAAGCCGAGGTCGACGAGACCCTCGATGCCCTCAAGCAGCGCGACAAGCTCGACAGCAGTCGCGAGGTCGCACCGCTCGTGCCCGCCGAGGACGCCGTGCACGTCGACTCCACCGCCCACACCATCGACGAGGTCGTCTCGATAATCGAGGACCTTATCAACCGAAGGAGGTAGCCCATGCGCCTGTTTAAGCAGACGCCCGAGGACTATTACAACGCCCCCTACGCCGAGTTCCCGGCGCTCATCCGCGGCACCGTCGTCGTGGTCATGGCCATCCTTTGGGCCTTCTCCAAGCTCATGTGGCGTTGGAAGGTAGAGGACGCCGATCTGTTGTTTGAGCGCCAGGAAGGCCGCGGCAGCGTGGTCATCTGCAACCACACCTCGATGGCCGAGCTCTTGGCCGTGGAGACGGCGCTGTTCTTTGGGGGCCGCCGCATTCGCCCCATCTTTAAGTCCGAGTTCGCTAAGAGCAAGATTGTGCGCTGGGCCTTTAGTCGCGTTGGCGGCATCCCCGTGGAGCGCGGTACTGCCGATATGAAGTGCCTGCGCGCCGCTCAGCATGCGCTGCAGCGCGGCGAGGACGTCCTGATCTTCCCCGAGGGCACGCGCATCCGCTCGCGCGAGATCAAGCCCGAGGTCCACGGCGGCTTTGCGCTCATCGCCCAGATGGGCAAGGCACCTGTGAACCCGCTCGCCATCTGCGGCTGGTCCGACATCACGCCCGCGGGCAAAAAGATCATGCGTCCCAAGAAATGCTGGATCCGCGCCGGCAAGGCCGTCTCGCTTTCCGACGCACCGGCCGGGCTTAAGCGCACGGAGCGCCTGGAATGGTTTGAGTCCGAGGCCATGAACCGCGTCTACGCCATGCGAGACGATCTGTGCGACGAGCATCCGGGCAGGTTCTAGCCATGAGCGAGAACGTGACGAACACCGCTGCGACTGCGTCCGACCAAGCAACCGCGCCCACCATCGAGATCGCCGCCCACGCCGGCACCTGCTACGGCGTACAGCGTGCGCTCGATATGGCGCTGGCCGCCGCGCCGCAGGCAGGGGAGTGCACTCAGGTCCATACCTTGGGTCCGCTCATCCATAACCCCATCGTGGTGCGCGAGCTTGCTGAGGCAGGCGTCGGTCTGGCCGATACCCTGGATAATGCCGCAACCGGCACCGTGATCGTCCGCGCCCACGGCGTGGTGCCGAAGGTGATCGATGCTGCCCGCACGCGCGGCCTCAACGTGGTCGACGCCACCTGCCCCTACGTGAAGAAGGTCCATATGGCAGCCGAGCGCCTGGTGCGCGAGGGCTACCGCGTGGTGGTCGTAGGCGAGCCGGGGCATCCCGAGGTCGAGGGCATTCTGGGTCACGCCGGCGACGATGCGCAGGTCGTGAGTTGCGCCGCTGATGCGGACGCGCTGCCGCTCAAGGGCAAGGTGGGCCTGGTCGTGCAAACCACCCAGACCGCGCAGAACTTGGCCGAGGTCGTGGCAGCCATCACCCCGCATGTGCAGGAGCTGCGCGTGATCAACACCATCTGCGCCGCCACGAGTGAGCGTCAACAGGCAGCAGCCACACTTGCCAACCGCTGCGACTGCATGGTCGTCGTGGGCGGAAAGAACTCGGGCAACACCCGCCGCCTAGCTCAGATCTGCGCGGACGCCTGCGAGCGCACGCATCACATCGAGGAAGCATCCGAAATCGAGGCCGCGTGGTTTACCGATGCTCGCCACATCGGCATCACCGCCGGAGCCTCAACCCCGCAAGAACACATCGAGCGCGCCGTCGAGCGCATCAAGGAGCTTTGCCGCTAACCATGGACCAGACCGTACCCGCATACGCCGCCGAGGTGGCCGATTACGGGCGCAGCCGCGACCCCGAGCCGGGTGAGGGCGCGCTCGTTAAGAACGTGCGTCCCGAATCGCCCGCGTGGGATGTTGGTATCGAGCCGGGCATGCGCGTGCTTGCGGTCAACGGTGAGCAGCTCACCGACATGATCGTGTGGCTCTGGGAGGCCGACGACGATACCGTCGACCTCGAGGTATTCGACCCGCGCGATGGCACCGTCACCCCTGTGGAGCTCGATCGCTTTCCCGGAGAGGATTGGGGTCTGGAGTTCGACGGCCCTATCTTCGATGGCATGCGTACCTGTGTGAACGCCTGCGTGTTCTGCTTTATGACCATGCTGCCCAAGGGCGGCCGCTCCACGCTCTACATCCGCGACGACGACTATCGTCTGAGCTTTTTACAGGGCAACTTTGTCACGCTCACGAACCTTACCGACGAGGACGTGCAAAACGTCATCCAACGCAACATGAGTCCCATGAACGTGTCGGTCCACGCCGTGAGCCCCGACGTCCGCCGTCGTATGATGGGCCGCAACGCCCAGCGAGGCATGGACGTGCTCGAGGCTATCATGGCCGCCGGCATCGAGATTCACGCGCAGATCGTGTTGTGCCCCGGCATGAACGACGGCGAGGAGCTGGAAAAGACCCTGCGCTTTTGCGAGGAGCACGAGCAAATCACCAGCCTGGGCATTGTGCCGCTCGGTTTTACTAAGCATCAGAACCGTTTTAGCTGGTCCTACAGCGACAAGCCCGAGCTAGCGCGCGAGACCATTGCCATGATCCGACCGTTCCAGGACCGTGCCTTCGAGCGCTTTGGCCGCCACACCTTCCAGATGAGCGACGAGTTCTACTTGGATGCCGGCATCGAGCCGCCCGAGGCGGACTTTTACGACGGCTACCCGCAGTACTACGACGGCATCGGTATGATCCGCTCCTATCTGGACGAGACCGACGACGTGCTTGCCGCCGACGCCGAGCGTCTGGCCCGCGTCCGCGCTGGCATCGCCGAGCGCAACCAGCGCCTTCTGTGCCTCTCCGGCGCCAGCGCGCGCGACACCGTGGCGCGCTTTGTGGAGTCGCCGTATGGTCTCGCCGGCACCGTCACAGCCATCAAGAACCGCTACTTTGGCGGCAACGTGGACGTGACCGGCCTCATCGTCGCGTGTGACATTCTGGAGCAGCTGCCCCAAGATCTGTCGGGGGTTATGCTCTTTGTGCCTAAGCTCATGTTCAATGCTGACGGCATGACGCTTGACGAGTATCATCGTGACGATTTACTCGCAAGCCTTACCAGTCGCGGCGCCGAGGTTCATGTGGTATCGACCATGCCGCATGAGCTGCTCGATACCCTAGAGTACATCCTTGGCATAATGCCTGCCGACTCTAACACTTCCACTGACCCTACCCATTAAAGGAGAGCAGATGAAACCTATCGTCGCCGTCGTCGGACGCCCCAACGTGGGCAAGTCCACGCTCGTTAACCGCCTGGCCCAGACCTCGGACGCCATCGTCCACGAGTCCCGCGGCGTCACGCGAGACCGCTCGTATCACACGGCCGATTGGAACGGCCGCGAGTTCACTATCGTCGACACGGGCGGCATCGAGCCGCTCAAGAGCGATGACGTGTTTGCCACGTCCATCCGCGACCAGGCGCTCGCCGCCGCCGAGGAAGCCGCCGTCATCCTGTTTGTGGTCGACGGCCGCACCGGCGTCACCGAGGAAGACGAGTCGGTCGCCCGCATGCTCAAGCGCTGCGACAAGCCGGTCTTTCTGCTGGTGAACAAGCTCGACAACCCCGACCGCGAAAACGACAGCATCTGGGAGTTCTATTCGCTCGGCATCGGTGAGCCCACGCCGCTTTCGGCCCTGCACGGCCACGGAACGGGCGACCTGCTCGACGATATCGTTGCCCTGCTTCCGGAGGAAGAGGACGAGGTCGCCGATGAGTTCCCCGACGCGCTGAACGTCGCCATCATTGGCCGCCCCAACGCCGGTAAGTCCTCGCTGTTCAACCGCATCCTGGGCGCCGACCGCTCTATCGTGTCCAACATTGCCGGCACGACGCGCGACGCCATCGACACCGTCGTGGAGCGCAACGGAAAGCACTACCGCATGGTCGACACCGCGGGCATTCGCAAGAAGAGCACCGTGTACGAAAACATCGAGTACTACTCGATGGTCCGCGGCTTGCGCGCCATCGATCGCGCCGACGTGGCGCTGCTCGTCGTCGACGCCTCCGTGGGCGTCACCGAGCAGGACCAGAAGGTCATGGGTCTTGCCATCGAGCGCGGCTGCGCCATCGTTGTGCTGCTCAACAAGTGGGATCTGCTCGACGACGACCGTAAGCGCGAGGCCTGCATGGAGACCATCGACCGCCGTCTGGGCGTCATGGCTCCCTGGGCCCAGTACTTGCGCATCTCTGCCCTGACCGGCCGCAGCGTCGAGAAGATCTGGGCAATGGTAGACGCCGCCGAAAAGACGCGCTCGCAAAAGATCAGCACCTCGCGCCTCAACACGTTCCTCACCGACCTGCGCGAGTTCGGTCATACCGTGGTGGACGGCAAGCGCCGCCTGCGCATGCACTATGTGACCCAGACGGGCGTCAACCCGCCGACGTTTACGTTCTTCGTCAACCACAGCGACCTGGTCAACGACACCTACCAGCGCTACGTGGAGAACCGCATGCGCTCGACCTTCGACTTTGCCGGCACGCCCATTCGACTCTTCTTTAGGAAGAAGGAGCAAAAGGATGCATAATCCGATTCTTCTGACCGCCATCTGCGCCGTGGTCTCGTTCTTTATCGGGGCGATTCCGTTTGGTCTGATCCTGGGCCGCGTGTTCAACCACACGGACATTCGTAAGGCGGGCTCCGGCAACATCGGCACCACCAACGCCCTGCGCGTGGCCGGCCCCAAGGTGGCCGCGCTCACGCTGCTGCTCGACTGCCTCAAGGGCGCCATCTGCGTCCTTATCGCGCGTCCGCTCATTGCCGACTTGGGCTATGGCTTCCCCGTGAGCATTATGGCCCCCGGTGCCGCCGGCGACTGGATGCTCGGCGTCATCTGCCTGGCAGCCGTGTGGGGCCATATCTTCTCGCCCTACCTCAACTTCCATGGCGGCAAGGGCATCGCAGTTGGTCTGGGCGTCATCCTCGCCTGGCACTGGCCCATCGGACTTTCGCTGTTGGGCATGTTTATCGTGGCCGTCGCCATCACCAAGTTTGTGTCGGTGGGCTCGCTTGCCGCGGCCATCGGTCTTCCCATCGCTGCCTGCGCGGTCTTTCCGTACAGCAGCCTCGGACTTAAGTTTTGCATGGCGCTGATCGGCATTACTGTGGTGTGGGCCCATCGTGCGAACATCAAAAAGCTCATGACGGGTAAGGAGTCCAAGCTCTCGTTTACCAAGCGCGTCACCGAGCCCGACGATAAGTAGGAGAGAGTCATGAATGTTGCGCTGATTGGCTCCGGCTCCTGGGGAACCGCCGTCGCGGGCCTTGCCGCCGCACGGGCCGAGCGCGTGACCATGTGGGCCCACAGCGAGCAGACGGCCTCCGGCATTAACGGCGAGCACCGTAATCCCCGCTATCTGGTGGGATACGAGCTGCCTGACAACGTCATCGCCACTACGGACCTGTCGCAGGCACTCGACGGTGCCGAGGCCATCATCTTTGCCGTTCCTTCGACGCACCTTCGCAGCGTGTGCCATCAGGCGGCGCCGTTCATCGCTGACAAGACGCCGGTTCTGTGCCTCACCAAGGGCATTGAGCCCGAGTCCGGCCTGCTCATGAGCGAGGTCATCGCCAGCGAGATCGGCAACGAGGCACGTGTCGCGGCGCTCTCGGGCCCCAACCATGCTGAGGAAATCTGCCGCGGCGGACTTTCTGCCGCCGTCATCGCAAGCGAAGACCCGCAGATAGGGGAGACCTTTAAGGAGCTGCTTCTTTCCACGGCCTTCCGCATCTACCTGTCGCAGGACATGACCGGCGTCGAGGTTTGCGGCGCCATGAAAAACGTCATCGCCATCGTGTGCGGCATTTCCGCCGGATCGGGCGCGGGCGACAACACGCTCGCCCTTATCATGACGCGTGGCCTGGCCGAGATCAGCCGACTGGTGCATGCCCGCGGCGGGCAGGCCATGACCTGTATGGGACTCGCCGGCATGGGCGACCTCATCGCCACCTGTACCTCGGAGCATTCGCGCAACCGTACCTTTGGCTACGAGTTTGCCCACGGCGTGTCGCTCGACGAGTATCAGACGCGCACGCATATGGTGGTTGAGGGCGCTGTCGCGGCCCGCAGCGTCAGCGAGCTTGCCCGTTCACTGGGCGTAGACATTCCGCTCACCTTTGCCGTGGAGCAAACGCTCTACAACGGTGTTACTTTGGATAGGGCGCTCGAGATTCTTACCGATCGCGTCCCTTCTCAAGAGTTCTACGGACTCACCGACTAGCGCAGAAAGGCTTCTACCATGGGTTCCATCAAAATCGCTCCGTCCGTCCTTTCGGCCGACATGGCCAACCTCAAGGGCGAGCTCGACAAGATCGCCGGTGCCGACTACGTGCACTTCGACGTTATGGACGGTCACTTTACCGGCAACCTCACCTTTGGCGTTGACATCCTTAAGGCCGTCAAGCGCTCCACCGATGTGCCGGTCGACGCACACCTGATGGTGTCGAACCCCGACGAGACGGTCGATTGGTACGCCGACGCCGGTGCCGACATGATCACCGTGCACTACGAGGCTTCCACGCACCTGCACCGCACGCTCACGCATCTGCAGCAGCGCGGCGTCAAGGCAGGCGTGGTGCTCAACCCCGCCACCCCCGTGTGCGTGCTCGAGAGCATCATTGACGTTGTCGATATGGTGCTGCTGATGAGCGTGAACCCTGGCTTTGGCGGCCAGAGCTTTATCCCGGGCACCATCGCTAAGCTCCACGAGCTCAAAGCCATGTGCGAGCGCCACGGCGTGTCGCCCATGATCGAGGTCGACGGCGGCATCTCTTCCAAAAACATCGCAGAAGTCGTTAAGGCCGGCGCCAACGTGCTCGTGGCCGGCTCAGCCGTATTTAAGTCCGAAGATCCCGCCGCCGAGGTTGCGCTGCTGCAGAAGCTGGGCAACGAGGCCGCACAGGAGGCATAAACCCTTATGACCGCAGGTCAAAACCGCATACCCGTGAATCTTGACTATGCCGCCTCGACGCCCATGCGCGCCGAGGCGCTCCTTGCGCAGCGCGAGTACGACGACAGCGAGCTTGCCGGCGTCAACCCCAACTCGCTTCACTCTCTTGGCCGCAAGGCCGCCGCACGCCTGGAAGTCGCCCGCCGCGAGATCGCCCGTAGCTTTGGCGCGCGCGTCCGCCCGTCCGAGATTGTACTGACCAGCGGCGGCACTGAGGCCAACCAGCTGGCGCTGCTCGGTCTTGCAGAGGGCGCTCGTCAGCGCGATCGCAAGCGCGATCGTGTAATCATTTCGGCCATCGAGCACGATTCGATTCTGGACAACCTGCCGCTGCTGCGTGCCGCCGGCTTTACCGTCGACCTGGTGCAGCCCTGCCGCATGGGCTACATTGAGCCTGCCACGCTTGTCGAGCTGCTAGGCGACGACGTGGCGCTCGTGAGCATCATGGTTGCCAACAACGAGACCGGCGTGGTGCAGCCCATCCGCGAGCTTGCCGCTGCCGCGCATACCGTTGGCGCCCTGTTCCACACCGATGCCATCCAGGGCTATCTGCATATTCCACTCGATGTCACCGAGCTGGGCGTCAATGCCATGTCCGTCGCCGCCCACAAAATTGGCGGTCCTGTGGCATCTGGCGCGCTCTACGTTAAGACCCGCACCCCACTGCGCCCCCGCATTTTTGGCGGAGGACAGGAGGCCGGCCGTCGCGCCGGCACGCAGGACCTGCGTACACAGCTGGCTTTTGCCGCTGCCGCTTCCGCGCTGTTGCCGAATGTTGCCCAGGAGCGTACAACGCTGCAGGCCTTATCCGACAAGCTCTACGCCACGCTTACGGCCCATCCTCGCATTCACGCCACGATGGGCGACTACGCGCAGGCCGATCGTCTGCCGGGTATGGTTTCGATCTACGTTGACGACATGGACTCCGAAGAGCTCATCGTAAAGCTCGACGCCGCCGGCTTTGAGGTTTCGGCCGGCTCTGCCTGCTCGAGCGGCAGCATGGACCCGAGCCATGTGCTCAGCGCTATGGGTATCGGCCGCGAGCAGGCTCTCGGCGCCCTTCGCATCTCGTTCGATGACCGCGTGAATCCGGACGATCTGGACGAGTTTGCCCAGACGCTGCTCTCGATCGTAGGCGCCGCATGATCGTCGCCGAGCTTGAGCGCGCGCTGCTGGCACGCTATCCCAAAACCGATGCCGAGAGTTGGGACCATGTAGGGCTCTCCGTCGGCGATCCGGCCGCGGTGATTACCGGTGTTGCCTGCGCACTCGATGCGACCGAGGCCAACGTGCGCCGCGCTCTTGAGGCCGGTGCCAACGTGCTGTTGACGCATCATCCCATATACATCAAGGCGCCCGAGGCCTTTTGTCCGGCGGATGCTGCACGCCCCCAATGCAGCGCGGCGCTCTACGAGGCGGCGCGTTGCGGCGTGAGCATCATATCGCTCCACACCAACCTGGACCGTTCGCACGAAGCCCGTGTCTGCCTGAGTGAGCTGCTGGGTGCCGCACCCGTGAGCTCACTGGAGCACGTGGACGACCCCGAGGCAACCGGCCTGGGCGCGCTTGCAACGCTCAACGACCCGTGCACGCTGCGCGATCTTGCTGCCCGTACTGCCGCGGCCTTCGGCAGCAACCCGCGTGTGTGGGGCGAAGCCGATCGCCCGTGTCGCACCGTCGCCATTTTGGGCGGCTCCCTGGGCGACTTTGGAGAGCTCGCCATCGCCGCGGGCACGGACGTTGTCGTGACGGGCGAAGCGGGCTACCACGTAGCGCAAGACCTTGCTTTACGCGGGCTGCCTGTGATCTTGCTCGGCCACGACCGCTCCGAGGAGCCGTTCGTTGATATATTGATGAACTCTGCAGTTGACGCCGGGGTCGACCCCCGTCATGCGATTAAAATACTGAACCCTTGCCAATGGTGGACTGTGACAAAAGGAGAGAACTTATGAGCGCCGGCGCTACGCTACTCAAGCTGCAACAGATCGATTTGGAGCTCGCCCGCAACAAGAGCGAACTTGCCAATATGCCGGAGCTCAAGGAGCTCGCTTCCAAGCGCAAGACCTATGTGAAGCTCAAGTCCGAGATGACCAAGCTCTACGCCCAGCGCAAGGATCTGGACATTGAGCTCGACGATCTCAACACCACCGAGATTCAGACCAACAACGCCATCGAGGCTGCCAAGAAGCGCCATGTCGACGGCTCCGACTACCGCGAGGTTCAGGACCTGGAGAATGAACTCGCCACCCTGGCCAAGCGTCTGGACAAGATTGAGCACACCCGCAAGGACGTCGTTGTCGCCCATAAGGAGGCGCTCGAGCGCGAGGCCCGCGCGCAGGCAATCATCGCCAAGTTCGAGGAGGGCGTGAAGGCCGATACCAAGGCCGCCCGCGCCAAGGCTGCCGACCTTCAGGCTCAGATTGACGCCGCCACTAAAGAGCGCACCGCGCTTGCTGCCACGCTGCCGGCCGACGTGCTCACCGACTACGAGCGTCTGCTCAAGCAGTTCCGCGGCCTGGCCGTCGAGACCATCCAGGGCAACATCCCCACGGTCTGTCACACCGCGCTGCAGGCATCGTCCATGAGCGACCTGAACCACGACGGTAGCGAGATTACGCACTGCCCGTACTGCCACCGCCTCCTGGTGCTCCCGAGCAAGGAAGCTTAAACGATGGCGGCACCCAACAATTCAATACAACTTGAGGGAAATACGATCCTGCTGGGCATTACCGGCGGGATCGCCGCCTATAAGTCGTGCAATATCGTGCGCCTGCTGCAAAAGCGCGGCGCGCGCGTCAAGGTCGTTATGAGCGAGCATGCCACCGAGTTTGTGGGGCCGCTTACCTTCCGCGCACTCACCAATGAGCCGGTCGCGGTGGGCCTATTCGACGATCCCTCCGACCCCATCCACCACATTTCGCTGGCGCAGGAGCCCGATCTGGTGGTCGTGGCGCCCGCGACGGCCAATATCATCGCCAAGATGGCCAACGGCGTCGCCGATGACCTCATCTCCACCACGCTGCTTGCGACGCCGCGACCCATCGTGATCGCACCCGCTATGAACAACGGCATGTGGAAGGCGCCGGCGACGCAGGCCAACATGGCCACGCTGCGCGAGCGCGGTGTCCATGTGGTGGGTCCGGGCAGCGGCTACCTTGCCTGCGGCGACGTGGACACGGGACGCATGAGCGAGCCCGAGGACATCGTAGAGGCTGTCTGTGAGGTGCTCAACCCCGCGCCACAGGACCTGGCGGGTAAGCGCATCGTAATTACCGCCGGTCCCACGCACGAGCCGATCGACCCCGTGCGATTCATTGGCAACCGCTCTTCGGGCAAGATGGGCATCGCCCTGGCGGGGGAGGCCGCACGCCGCGGCGCTGCGGTCACGCTCGTGTTGGGACCGACATCACTCGATGTGCCCTGCGGCGTGGAGTGCGTGCGCGTGCAGACCGCCGCAGAGATGCTGCAGGTGGCTCTGGGCGCCTTTCAGACGGCCGATGCGGCCATTTGTGCCGCAGCCGTCGCCGACTACACCCCCGCAGCCCCTGCCGACCATAAGCTCAAAAAGGCTAACGAGCGCCTGGATCGCATCGAACTGGTCGAGACGGTCGATATCTTGGCCGAGCTTTCGCGCCAAAAGGGGGAGCGGTGCGTGATCGGCTTTGCGGCCGAGACCGATAACGTCGTGGAGTACGCACAGCGAAAGCTCGCCCGCAAGGGTTGCGATGCCATTATCGCCAACGATGTCTCGCGCGCCGATTCGGGATTTGGAACCGATACCAACAAGGCGTGGATCGTGAGTACAGCGGGCACGCAAGAACTTCCCGTGCTAACAAAACCCCAGCTCGCAGATACAATTTTGGACTTGCTTCAAAATTTGTAAAAAAGTTCTTGCACAAGGACAAAGTTTCGGGTTAATATACTCCCTGTTGCGAGCGAGAGCAGAGCAACAAACAAAAGCTTCGGGACGTGGCGCAGCTTGGTAGCGCACTTGACTGGGGGTCAAGGGGTCGCTGGTTCGAATCCAGTCGTCCCGACCAGAAGTTTGCAGGTCAGGCACCTAGTGCCTGACCTTTTTTGTTTTAAGCAATTGCTTAATTTTGATTAAGCAACAGGATGTCGAAAATCTACCTGCGCGATAATCGCCTTTTGCGGCTACTTGTGTGTTATGCAGGTACATGAGCCGAGCTATTAACGCGATATGAGTTTACATATGCGTAGCTGGTACACGCCGAGAACGGGCGGCATTTATCGCGGCGATTCACACAGATATAACGACTGTAACGAACAAGCGTGTCGCTGTATTTATTCCAGTGGTTTACTTGATCGGTGGACAAGTTGGCTGTTGCAACGAAACGCCAAGCAGGATGGGCTCCATACGAGGATGCCGCAGCGGTAATGGCGGGAGAGTTCGGCTGGCGCTCTGAGAGCCGCTGTGTGACCCCATTTCTACTCAAACCGATAACTATGCTTCAAGACGAGAATCGTTCGTTTGGTTGCCAAATGAAAAGCCCGCGCAGAATCGCACGGGCTTTTCATTGGTTGCAGATGAGGCTAAAAGCAGAAGGCGGGGAACACGCAGTAGATGTTCGTCGCGCTGTAGTAGTCATAGCTGCCGTTGCTGTGGACACAGCGGAAGGACGCGGAGTTGCTCGGATGCACGGAGCGAGTCCAGTGATAGCTGCTCGACGAAGCACTGGAATAGTTCGACGTTGTCACGCCCTTGGATTTGTAGTACTCGTACTGGGCGCCGTCAGACTGGAGGTCACCGTAGACTTCAGTCATCGAGAGCAGGAAGACCTTGTCAGTCGTGGCCAAGGGGGTGCCTGCCTTGCCGCCGCCCAGGTTGTCGGTCATCTACGTGACGGACTTCACCTTGGACTGGAGTTCGCAAGGCAAAAGCGACCAGAGGTCGCCGGTATTGAGGCGGCCGCGGAGTTCGGACTTCTCCCAGCCGCCGGCGTGCGTGTTCGTGGCGTTTATTCTCTGTAGGGCCAGGGCATTGTTGGTCGCCTCGAACGTAAGCCCCGCCTTGCCTGAGCCATCAGCAAAAATTAAGATAAGACCGTGTATGACCAATATGAACTTGAGCATATTCCGTCCGTATTCATACTGGATGATCAAGGAAACATCATCGGCTTATCCGAAGGAGAGGAAGAACCTCTTGCCTTATTAAAGAAATACGCCAAATACAACGGATATAAAGCGGAAGGAGGCGACATCAAGTAACTATCAAAGGCCAGATTAAGGAGCCAGCCATGAAGAAATGCCTGCCCTCCATCGTCTCAGCAGCTCTTTGCCTCTCCCTTGTCATGACACCATTTGTGCCCGTTGCGGCAGCCTATGCCGACGAGGGGTCTCCCGCCGAGAGCAGCGAGATCTACGTCGGAGACAACTACGACGAAAATTACGATATATCCCTTTTTGAGCGCGGACGCTGCACGGATTCATATTCCAAGGCGTGGTGCGATTCTCACGGATTTGCAAATAACCGCACCGTCCCTCACAAGGTCAAGCTGAACGCGAAGGAGGAGGCTTGCCTGCGCGATCCCTACCTTGCTGGCACCGCTGAAGTTATCGCCGGTCTCGTGACAACCGGTCCTGGCGGCGGCTTGTTTGCAACCGCAATGACATCGTACCGACTTTTCACTTGCATGTTCTGAAAGGCAGTTGCCATGCAGTCGCAAAATCAATCGAGATACTTGACCACAATCGGCTTTGCCCTGCTTGCATTACTCTTTGCTAGCGACCTTTTGCTGAAACCGCCCAAGGAACTCGTTTTGCTTGCCATAGACTGCATTTCCGCCCTTTACTTTACGGCAACCCTATTCGTCGGACTAAAGGAGAGGAAAAAAGGCGCAGTCGTTGCATCTGCCGTAGGCGTGATCATAGCCATTGCCTCATTCTTTATCTGACACATTGGTGATCTAGGGGCGATATCGTAGGAATACGACCGGGAGAGCCGGGACCAGATTGCCCGGGTTGCCCGGTCGGCTCGCGCGACGGCGCGGCGGTTCCACAGAAAGCTCTCCGGACTTCACGCCGTTTCTGATCGCATTGTAGACAGCCATCTCGTCTTCGCAGTCGGCGAGCACGCGGTGTGCGTCGTCGTTTTGGATGTCCAGTAAATCTCGAAGGGCCTCCAAGCACCAGCCTCCGAGATTTGCCCATGCGCGTTGCGCGAGCTAATAAGTGTCGATTGCGATGTTGTAGTTAAAGTCCGAGCCAAAGCCGTCCCAGGCAGAACGGCTTTGTTTCCTTGATTATCAACTTCATCCGGACACTTCCCGCATTCATCCGTGTGTGTACGGATGAATGCGGGGTTCAATACCCCGGCGGCCTGATCGGCAGACCGC
>CATYVQ010000020.1 GCA_958413895.1 uncultured Collinsella sp. | reverse complement strand
TTTCCCGATGTCCAAGAAATGGGAGGCAGTTCACAGGCACCTTTGTGGTGGTTTTGACGAAGCCCGCCACTACAGCCCGGCCGGCCAACGACAGGCGGCCAGATCAACATGCATGGGATCAGCAAACGTCACGCCCTCCCCCATTAAGAGCTCGCGCTGAGCATCGGGGCCACCAAAGGCAAAGCCCTCACAGATACGGCCGTCGGCAAACACCACGCGATGGCAGGGAATCTGGCCGGGGCGCGGATTGCTGTGCAGCGCGTAGCCCACATACCGCGCACTTCGTGGACGACCGGCAAGCAGTGCCACCTGACCGTAAGTGGCGACCATCCCCTCGGGGATCTGCTCGACCACCTCGTACACCCGTTCAAAAAAGCCCTCAGACGCCATTGCTCGCTCCCTTCCACCCGGAAAGCATAAACCACCACAAAGGTGTCTGTCCCCTATGTGGTGGTTTATGGCAGGTCGGTTAGTTGGCGGGCTGGAAGAAGGCTACTGCTACGGCGCCGGGGCCTACGTGGGTGCCGATGGTGGCGCCAATGGTGTGAACGGGCAGTTCGCCCTCGGTGTGACCAGCCCACAGTGCCGCGCTGTCCTCGATATACTTCTTGAGCACCGCATCCGAAAGACCCGTATAGCCGAGCGCCAGCGGCATGGAAAAGTCGATGCCGCCCGCCTTTTCGACCTTTTGGTTCAGCAGGTTGCGGCCGTTCTTGGAACCGCGCGCCTTGCCCAGCTGCACGATCAGACCGTCCTCGACAGCCACCACAGGCTTTACGTTGAGCAGCGTGCCCACGGCGCCGGCCGCAGCAGACAGACGACCGCCGCGCACCAGGTACTCCAGCGTCTCGAGCAGGCCGATGACGACCACGCGGTCACGGACGGCCTCGACGGCCGCCGCGATCTGGGCCGCACTACGGCCCTCGTCCACCAGGCGCAGGGCATATTCGACCAGGACACGCTCGCCCAGAGTGACGTTGTTGCTATCCACCACGTACACGTCGCCGCCCGGCGCCTCGGCAAGTGCGGTACGGGCACTCTGATTGGTGCCCGAAAGCTTAGCGCCCACGGTAATAATCACAGCCTCATCGCCGGCCTCACGCGCCTCGGCAATAGCCTGCGAAAACGCGTACGGGTTGACCTGGCCGGTCTTGGGCAGCTCATCGCGCTCCACGAGCATCTCGTAAAAGCGCTGGTGATCGATATCGACGCCATCCATGTACACATCGGTGCCAAAGGTGACGGACAGCGGCAGAACACGCAGAGCGGGGTGCTCAGCCGGCGACATATCGCTCGCGGAATCGGTAATAATACGAATGGACATAGCGAATCCTTTCTTGCGCAGGTCCCGTGCAGGGAATTTTGACAGCAATGCCCCGGCACGGCATACACGCTCAAACGGGACTATGCAGTTGTTAATTGGAAACAAATGCCTTGGCGGCCTTAGATCTCGCGCAGGGTATTGAGAATCGTGCGCAGCGACGCATACATCTGCTTGCGCTGCTCCACACCCATAGCCTTACCGGTGGTATCGAGCACCTCGCGAATGATGCGGTCCGCCTCGCTCATGCTCTCGCCGCCCAGAGCGGTCAGGCGCACCGGAGCACGATACTTAACGGCGGCATCGCCCGAATCATCGACCTCGACGTAGCCACCCTCCTCCAGATGCGCGAGCGTACGCGAGACGGCGGCGCGGGTCACGCCTGCCATGCGAGCCAGGTCGGCGCCAGTCAGGCCGTCCTTGCTGCGCTCAAGATAGTACAGGCACATAACGTCGGAGCCCTTGAGACCCAGCCTTGCGCCCTCAGACGTCTTAATGCGCTGGATCTCCTTGTAGAGTCCGCTGATCAGTCCGACAAAGTCCTCGAAACGTGTCTCGTCGCTCTGCTGCATGGGAGACGACCGCCTTTCGCTTGCATAATGCTAACGGGTAAACATCTTAGCCGTACTTAACGGCCGCCAGCCCTGCACGCCCTATTTGTTAACCCATCAACATAAAAACCACCACAAAGGGGACAGGGACCTTTGTGGTGGTTTGGGCCGAGCTACAGTTCCACGCGCGGGTTGTCGCGGGTCACAAGCGTCTTAACGACAACCGTCGCCCCCAGATACCGCTCGAGCAGATCGGCAAGACGGTCGATGGCGGCCCGACAGTCCCCCATCCGCTCGGGCTCCACGCACTCAATCGCCAGGAACGCGTCGGCTGAATCGTCGGAAAGGGCCGTTCGAACGCCGTCGCGCCAGTTCCAGCAGCGGCACACGGCGCCCGCATCATCGATGTAGGCAAGCTCGCCGGGCAGCGTCGGGTCATCCACATCCTCGCCAAGCGGCAGGAACGCATCCCCGCCACCAGTGACCGCCAGGCGCAGATCGCCCTCGATAGCGCGCAGGTCCTCGCCGCCAACGGGCAGCGCGTAGGTCAGCGACACCGTGTTGTAGATGTCCACCGCGGGCGTAATGTGGCCCACCGGCTTGCCTTTGAGCACACGTTTGAGCAGGTTCTCGATTGAGCAACGCGCGCCCTTTTTGGTCTTGAACAGACAATAGGCCTCGCGCCATGCCTTGACCGGTGCGTTCTCGCTGATAGTATCGCTGGTCAGATGACGCTCCGCGTCGATATTGGCGCGATCGAGCAACGCGGCGATCGCGTCCACGTCCTCCTGGGGTATCTGGGCCGCGGGCTTCATGCCCTTTACGACCACAACGCCGATAGCCGCCTGCGGAAACAGCTCCCAAAACGAATCCTCGGCAACGAAACTCTTCATGTGCTCTCCCTTCACGATTCGCCCCAATGCGAATGTCTAAACAAAAAGCGCCCTCACAGCGGCCACCTTCAAAGTCCTACGGTGCCGCCACAAGAGCGCTTACGCTGTCCCCATCCGGAGAAGGGGACGATATGTCAGGCGTATTGTAACCCGAGTCATCCACACGAGCAAAACCACCACAAAGGTGCCCCCTTTATGATGGTTTTGAGTCTGAGGCGACGCTAGTGGCGGAGCCCCAGCAGGCCGCGGCCGCGATGACGAGCCTCGGCGGACACCTGGGCGTGCGGGCCGGCGGCTTTGACGGACTCGGGCAGGTGCGAGTACTTCTTCTCGAAGTTCTCCTCGAACATCACCGCCAGGTTGTGCGCGGCCTCGTCGTAGCGCGCGGTGCTCTGCCAGTATTGGCGCGGCACTAGGATGCCATCGGGCACGCCGTGGCACGTCGTGGGAATGTCGACGTTAAAGATGTCGTCGTGCACGAACTCGCTGTCCTCGATGGTGCCGTCGAGGGCGCGCGCGACCAGCGAGCGCGTGTAGGCCAGCTCGATGCGATGGCCTACGCCGTAGCCGCCGCCGATCCAGCCGGTGTTGACCAGGTACACACGCGTGCGGCCGTCGGCAATGCGCTCGCCGAGCATCTTGGCGTAAACCATGGGGTCGAGTGGCATAAACGGCTCGCCGAACAGCGAAGAGAACGTGGGCGTGGGCTCGGTGACGCCGACCTCGGTGCCGGGGATCTTGGCGGTGAAGCCCGTCACAAAGTGATACATTGCGGCATCGGCCGTCAGGCGCGAGATGGGCGGCAACACGCCAAAAGCGTCGCAAGTCAGGAACAGCACGACACTCGGAGTGGTGCCCATGCCCTTAGTCCACGCATTAGGAATGTGCTCCACGGGATAGGCCACGCGCGTGTTGTGCGTGATCGAGATGTCATCGTAGTTGGGCTTGCGGTTCTCGTCGAGCACCACGTTTTCGCAGATCGCGCCAAAGCGGACAGCGTTGAAAATCTCGGGCTCGTGGAAGGCGTCCAGGCCCTCGCATTTGGCGTAGCAGCCACCCTCGATGTTGAAGATGCCCATGTCGGACCAACCGTGCTCGTCGTCGCCGATCAGCAGGCGCGTGGGATTGGCCGAAAGCGTGGTCTTGCCGGTGCCGGACAGGCCAAAGAACACGGCGGTCTCGTGCGTGACGGGATCCATGCTGGCCGAGCAGTGCATGGGCAGCACGGCGTCCTCGACGGGCAGCAGATAGTTCATGACGCTAAAGATCGACTTTTTAATCTCGCCGGAGTAGCCGGTGCCGGCGACCAGAATCACGCGTTCATGGAAGTTGATGACCACGGCGGCGCTGGAGTTGAGGCCCTTGATGGCAGGATCGCACTGGTAACCGGGCGCCGCGAGCACGCAGAAGTCCGGCTCGCCGGTGCGCGCGATTTCGCGGGCGAGCGGGCGGGCAAGCATCTGCTTAATAAAGAGTGCCTGACTGGCACGCTCGCAGGCAACGAGCAGTCGACGCGTGTGGTTACGGTCGGCGCCCGCCATGCCGCGGGTGACGAACACGTCGCGCTCGTTGAGATAGTCGACGATGCCGGCCTTGATGGCCTCATAGCTCTCGACGGACAGCGGGCGGTTGACGACGCCCCAGGCAATCTTGTCGTGAACATCGGGGGTGTCAACGATAAAGCGGTCATTGGGGGAACGGCCGGTGCGCTCCCCCGTCTCAATCACGAGCGCGCCGTTGGATGCCATGCGGCCTTCTTCGCGGCGGATAGCGTGCTCGACGAGCTCCGCGGCGGGTAGATCGACCAGCAGGCGGGGCTGATTCTCGGCGGGATCTTCAACGAGCGTAATACCAAAGTTGGACAAAACTTCTGCAGGGGTAACACCAGGCATGGGGCCTCCTTTAAAAACGCGACACGCGGACGCGGCGCGCACTTTACTCACGTAAAGCCCGTTGTACCCGATATGCAAAAACGTTTTTGCGGCAAGGGCGGCAAGCCCGCCCAACGGTCAAAAATCGCAGGCAAGCGGCCCAGTCATTGGGAACGTTCTTAAACGACTAGTCATTGGGGACACTCTTGAACAGGCAACATTCAAGGAGTGTCCCCGGATGCCGGCACTTAGAGACGTTCCCAAAGTGCCGGTACATAAGGAACGTCCCTAAGTGCCGACTACTGAATGGCGCCGCCGAAATTATTGAACAATCCGTTCAAAAACACGTGCGGACACCGCGGTGTCTATACTAGAGCGCAGCAATAGAAAGGACCCCGCTTTGAGCATCACGCCCCTCGATAGCATTCGCCGCGCCATCGCCCGCCGCAACGGCATCTCCAACCCCGCTACATCGAAAGACGGCGCCGCGAAGGCCCAGGGCGGTCGCATCGAGAACGGCCTGTTCCCCGCCTCGCACACCGCTGAGGAGCTCGCTCGCATCCAGGAGCTGAGCCAACGCAACGCCGGTGGCCCCAATAGCAACCAAGTCACACGTCACCGGCGCGAGCGCGATCGAGAGCCCGGCCCCGTACACCGCATGGTCAACGCTTGGTGGAACCGTCTGCTCGGCGCCGTCTACGGCGGCGGGTTCTCCACGCAAGAGGCTGAATACGAAGAGCACGCCACCCGCCGCGATTACCTTTGGAACACTCTCGGCACCGCCGTGTGGGGCTTGGCGTTTCCGCTGCTCACCATCGTGTCCACACAGCTCGTGGGCGCCGAAGAAGCAGGCAAATTCTCCATCGCCTTCGTCACCGGCACGCTCATCATGATCGCATGCAACTACGGCGTGCGCAATTTTCAGGTCTCGGACATCGACGAAAAGACATCCTTTGCCTCCTACCAGCTCAACCGCTGGATCTGCGGAGCGCTCGCGCTGGCATGCGGCCTGATATACAGCAGCGCCCGTGGCTACGATGCGCAGATGGCCACGATCGGCCTGGGCGTCTACCTCTATAAGGTGATCGACGGCGTCGCCGACGTGTACGAAGGCCGCCTGCAGCAGGCCGACAAGCTATACCTGGCCGGAATGAGCCAAACGCTACGCTCCGTCGGCGTCATCGCGGTCTTCAGCGTGGCGCTGTTCCTCACGCGCAGCATGCCCATCGCGACCACGGCTATGGGCATCGCCGCGATCGCCTCGCTCGTGCTGGTCACCGCGCCGCTCGCCCTGCTCGAGACCGAAAAATCGCGCCGCGTGAGCCTGCGCGAGGTCGGCCACCTGTTTGTCCAGTGTGCCCCACTCTTTGGCGCGCTATTCCTGTTCAACCTTATCGAAAGCATGCCCAAGTTTGTGATGGAAGGAACACTGGCCTACAAATACCAGCTGTACTTTAATGCCCTGTTTTTTCCAGCTCAGGCTATTCTGTTGAGCATTGGATTTGTCTATAAACCGCAGCTCCTGCGCTTGTCGAGCATTTGGGCTAATCCTCGCAAGCGTCGTCGCTTTGACCTGATTATTGTTGCCGTTATGGCGCTGATCGTGGTCATCACCGGCGTGTGCGCCGCATTTATGGCAGGTCCCGGTATTCCCCTCATGAGCTTTATGTACGGTCTCAGCTTTGAGCGCTACCGTACGCTGGCGCTGCTGATGGTCGTCGCCGGCGGCGTCACCGCGGCCATCGACTTTATCTACGCCATCATCACGGTGCTGCGCCACGCTGGAGACGTCACCAAGGTCTACCTGATTTGTTTTGCCGTGAGCGTGGTGCTCCCGGTGATCCTGATCAACCTGCTGGGCCTGCTGGGCGCCGTGGTGAGCTACCTGGCCATCATGGCCCTACTGCTGGTGCTGCTGATTATCGAGTACCGCCACATCCGTCAACGCATCGAACGCGACCGCAACCCATACGGAGCCTAATTGCAGCGGTGGGGGTAGCTAATTTGGGACATCATTCGCCCGGGTTGATGTTCGCGTAGAACTCGGCCCCGTCGTCCAGGCGCAGGATGCCCACGCGGCCAAACTCGGAGCCGGTGGCGGCGGCGCAATCGATATCGATGCGATCGGGCACACCAGCAGTGTCCTCGCCACCCAGGCGCACAATCTGCCCGCGGCCCGACTCCTCATCGAGCCCTGCCAGACCACCGACCTCGCAATAGCGCCCAAGCGATACCGTGGGCGTGTGACCGCTCACCACGACCGGACCCTTGCCCTCGGAAGAAAGCAGCCCGGTCGGCACATCCCAATAGCCGTGACGAATCCACAGCAGGTCATCGGACGACTGCACCGCGAGCATCTGCTGCAGCAGCTCGCAATCGGCACCCACCGCTCCGACGCCATCGGCACAATCGACGCCATGCTCAAGCAAAAACGCGCGCGCCGCCTTCATCTCGATTCCAGCATGTACCAGCAGATACGGGCGCTCCTCGGTCTCGACCACCGCGTAGAGCGGCAGCGCGGCCATCCATCGCACGAGCTCCTCGTATGCCTCAAATTCCATGTCGTTGAGCTGCTCACGCGTCGTCCAGCCGCCGTTGATATCCCAGGTCTCGGCATCGAGCGGATCCTGGCCTATGATGGCATCGAGCATGATCTGCTCGTGATTGCCCTTGAGCACGCGGGCGTTGGGCAGCGAGCGCACAAGCTTAATAACGCCGACCGGATCGGGCCCGCGATCGATCATGTCGCCCAGCACGTAAAGCGTGTCGTCGGACATCAACGAGATCTTAGACAGGGCCTCGTCAAGCGCACGCACGTGCCCGTGAGCATCAGATGTCACATAGATCGCCATGGTACGCCTCTCCTTGCATTGCGGCCTAAGCCCGGCGCCGCAACTAAAACTTCAAGTTGAACTTAAACGTTACCCATTGTACTCCGTTGCAATAAAGCTGGAAAGGGTTTCCGAGCAGAGGCAAAGACGGCAGCCGTCTATGACGATATCGCGCACGCCCGCAATCCAACCCCATAAACCCACCATCTTTGGGTACAAATAACCGCAGACAACTGACCGTGCCACGCCAACCACCCAGGAGCGGACACTATCCATGAACCAGATCCTTCTTTTTATCGGCCTCGTCATTATTTTGTGCCTGACCATCAAGCCCGTCGGCAAAAAGCTCCCCTTCCCCACCCTGCTCATCTTTATCGCGCTCGGCATGCTGTTGGGCGTCAACGGCCCGGCGCATATCGACTTTAGCGACTATGCGCTTACCGAAACCGTCTGCAGCACGGCGCTGCTGTTCATCATGTTCTACGGCGGCTTTAACACCAATATCGACCGCGCCAAGCCCGTCACTGTGCCGGCGGTGTTGCTGAGCACGCTCGGCGTCGTCATCACCGCAGGCATCACCGGCATGTTCGCCCACTTTGTGCTGGGCTTCGACTGGATCGGCGGCCTGCTGCTGGGATCGGTCGTGGCATCCACCGACGCGGCCAGCGTCTTTAGCGTTCTGCGCGAGCACAACCTGTCGCTGAGGGGCGGCACCGACTCGCTGCTCGAGGTCGAATCGGGCTCCAACGACCCCGTCGCCTATATGCTCACCGCCGTGCTCGCCACACTCGCGGCCGGCGGCGACATCAACATTCCCGCACTGCTGGCCAAGCAGATTATCTTGGGCGTGGGCCTGGGCCTCGCCATCGGCTGGGCGGCGGGCCGCCTGATTGAACGCGCGCACGCAACGGCCGAGGGCGCGCAGACCATCTTTTTGTTCGCCGTGGCGATCGTTGCCTACGCGCTACCAAGCTATCTGGGCGGCAACGGCTTTTTGGCTGTATACCTGGCCGGCATTGTGCTGGGTGCCAGCGACATCACCGGCAAAGTCGAGATGGCGCACTTCTTTGACACCCTCACCGAGATGGCAGAGATGACCATCTTCTTTTTGCTGGGCCTGCTCGTTACACCCGCACGCCTGCCGCAAATGCTGCTACCGGGCCTGGCGCTCATGGCGTTTATGCTCTTTGCGAGCCGCCCCATCGCCGTAGGCATGCTGCTGGCGCCGTTTAGGACGAACCCTCGCCAGGTTGCGCTCGTAAGCTGGGCGGGTCTGCGCGGAGCAGCTTCGGTCGTCTTTAGTCTCTTTGCCGTGGTGGCCGGCGTTCCCGGCGGACACGACCTATTTGACCTGGTGTTTGTGATTGCCGTGTCGAGCATTGTGGTGCAGGGCTCGCTGCTGCCGGCGTTGGCGAAGAAGCTCGATATGATCGATGCGACCGGCGACGTGCGCCGCACCTTTAACGACTACCGCGACGAGGACGGCATGTCGTTTGTAAAGCTCAAGGTGGGCGCTGGACATCCGTTTGCCGGACGCTCGCTCGCGGACATTGGCAGCGCCACAGACATGCTCGTGGTCCTGGTGCTGCGCGACGGGGCGCACCCGGTGCTGCCCAACGGCGATACCGTCATCGAGGAAGGTGACCTGCTGGTGATGGCCGCGCCGACGTTTGAAGAGCGTGCCGAGGTTACGCTGCGCGAGGTCACCGTAACCCCCCACGGTCGCCTGGCCGGCCAGCGTCTTCGCGATGTGCCGCAAGGCAAGCATCCCTTTATCGTCGTGATGCTCAAACGCGACGGCCAGACGATCATCCCCGACGGCAACACCCTCATATACGCCGGCGACGAAGCCGTCATCGTCACACTGGCGTCGTAGTGACCAGGAAGTGGCTAATTTGCGACGAAGAGATCAAGCGCCTAGAGAACCTCATGCCTTCGCTCGCAGATTCGGATTTGCCTGAGGAGTAAAGCACCCCTCCCCCATGTAACCATCCTGTAAATCATAGCGGCGCACTCGGGTTTTGTTGTGATGCGGTCGCGCCTGGCGCTCCACTGTGCTAAAGTATCCCGAACGTTCAAACGACTACGAGGGAGACTAGAAGATGGCACGTGTGCACAACTTCTCAGCTGGCCCGGCCGCACTGCCTACAAGCGTGCTCGCCGAGATCGCCGACGAGATGATGGACTACCGCGGCTGCGGCATGTCCGTGCTCGAGATGAGTCATCGATCTAGCATGTACCAGCAGATCATCGACGACGCCGAGGCAACCCTGCGTCGCCTGCTAAGCATCCCCGACAACTACCGCGTCCTGTTTTTGCAGGGCGGCGCCACGCTGCAGTTTGCGGGCATTCCCATGAACCTCATGCGCCGCGGCCGCGCCGGCTACATCGTGACCGGCAACTTTGCCAACAAGGCATACAAGGAGGCCGCCAAGTACGGCGAGGCCGTGCTGCTCGCGAGCTCCGAGAACACCAATTTCGACCGCATACCCACCATGGCCGACATCAACGCGCGCATTGCCACCGAAGCCGCAGGCGACGGGCTCGACTACGTCTACATCTGCCAGAACAACACCATCTTTGGCACCATGTACCACGAGCTGCCCAACTGCGGCGACGTACCGCTGGTCGCCGATGTCTCGAGCTGCTTTTTGTCGCAGCCGCTCGACGTCGAACGCTACGGGCTCATCTACGCCGGCGCTCAGAAAAACGCCGGCGCCGCGGGTGTGACCGTGGTCATCGTGCGCGACGACCTCATCGCAGATGGCCCCGCTTTTGCGCAGACGCCGCAGTACATGGACCTTAAGACCCAGGCCGCCAAGGGCTCCATGCTCAACACGCCCAACACCTTTGGCATCTACGTGTGCGGCAAGGTGTTCCATTGGGTCGAGGAGACCGGCGGACTTGCCGCCATGGCCGAGCGCAACTGGGCCAAGGCCAACCTGCTCTACGACCTGCTCGAGCACAGCGAGCTGTTCCATGGCACCACGCAGGCCGACAGCCGCTCCATCGCCAATGTCACCTTCCGCACCGGCGACGCCGAACTCGACGCGGCCTTTGTCGCAGGCGCGGCCGAGCACCAGATTCAAAACGTCAAGGGCCATCGTCTGGTAGGCGGCATGCGCGCCAGCGTCTACAACGCCGTAACCATGGAAGACGTGCAGGCACTGGCCTCGTACATGAAGGACTTCGAAACGCAGCGTAGTTTGAGCCCGCGATCTAACTAGCCCGCAACGCGCGGACCGACCAGCCACTTCAAACCACCTGTTTAAACCAAACCTGCTAAGGAGTTTTCATGCGCAAGATTAAGACCATCGACGACATCACCAAGGACGGCAAAGTCGAGTTTGGCGAGGGCTACGAATTTGTGAGCACCGCCGAGGAGGCCGACGCCATCCTGATGCGCTCGACTGACCTGCACGGCTACGAGCTGCCCGAGGGCATCCGCGCCATCGCCCGCTGCGGCGCCGGCGTCAACAACATCCCCGTCGAGGAGTACGCCAAGAAGGGCGTCGTCGTCTTTAACTCCCCCGGCGCCAACAGCAACGCCGTCAAGGAGCTCGTCCTGGGCATGCTGGTGCTTTCGAGCCGCGGCGTGGTGCAATCGATGAACTGGGTGCGCGACAACGCCGACGACCCCGAGATTCAGGTCGATGCCGAGAAGGCCAAGAAGGCCTTTGTGGGCCGCGAGCTCAAGGGCAAGCGCATCGGCGTCATCGGTCTGGGCAACGTAGGCTCCAAGGTCGCCAACGCCTGCGTCGACCTGGGCATGGATGTCTACGGCTACGACCCGTTCATTGCCGTTGAGCACGCGTGGGTGCTGAGCCGCGAGGTGCAGCGCGTGGGCACGCTCGAGGATCTCTGCCGCGGCTGCGACTACCTCACCGTGCACGTGCCCAGCAAGGCCGACACCATCGGCATGATCAGCACCGAGCAGATCAACCTGCTGGCCCCGGACGCCGTGCTGATCAACTACGCACGCGAGACCATCATTGACGAGGACGCCGTCGACGCTGCCCTGCGCGAGGGCAAGCTGAGCTGGTTTAGCTGCGATTTCGCCACGCCCAAGACCGTCAAGATGCCCAACACGTTTATCACCACGCACTCGGGCGCCGGCACCGGCGAGGCCGAGGCCAACTGCGCCGATATGGCCATCAGCGAGCTCAAGGATTACCTGGAAAACGGCAACATCGCGCACAGCGTCAACTACCCCGCCTGCAGCATGGGCAAGGCGCGCGCCGCGAGCCGCATCGCCTGCCTGCACGCCAACGTGCCCAACATGATCGGCCAGATCACGGCCATTCTCGCCAAGGACAACGCCAACGTGCAGCGTATGACCAACGAGTCCGCCGGCGAGAACGCCTACACCATGTTCGACACCGATGAACACCTGGACAGCAGCACCATCGAGGCACTCAAGCAGATTCCGTCGATGTATCGCGTGCGCGTGATCAAATAGCGCCGGCTGATCTGACGGGCAGCTCCCCATGTGGCCTGCCCGTCACTGACATTGAATGCCCGCGGGGGCGCCTTTCGCACGAGAGGCGCCCCCGTTTTTGTGAGCGCTCCATTAAATGCACTGAGCCGCTTCTTGGCATACAATCTGTATGTTGACCTAACTATCTGTGAGGTGCCTATGGTTGATACAGATTTTGCTTGGCGGCTTACGCAAGGGCTCGTGCGGATCGACAGTTCCGACCCAGGTGCGTATGAGGGCGAGATTGAACGCTATATCAAAGCGTTGGTTGAGGCTCAACTGGGGCGGTTGAGCCATCCGGTGCTCCATACCGTGCAGGTTGAGGAACTCGAGGTGCTGACCGGACGCCGCAATCTCATGGTCACCGTGCCCGGTTTGAGCGACGAGGCGCGACTGGTCTATATCTGCCACATGGATACCGTTACCTTGGGCGATGGCTGGGACGCAAACACGCCGCCACTCGGAGCGGTTGTGCGTAACGACAAGCTCTACGGCCGCGGTGCCTGCGACATGAAGAGTGGCCTGGCCTGCGCCATTGCCGCACTGGTCCATACGCTCGAGCGCGTGGCGGCAGAAGGCGAGCTGCCCCGCCGTGGCTTTTCGCTCATCTGCTCGGTCGACGAGGAAGATTTTATGCGCGGCTCAGAGGCCGCGATCGATGCCGGCTGGGTCGGCTCGCGTGAATGGGTGCTGGACACCGAACCCACCGACGGACAGATCCAGGTGGCGCACAAGGGGCGCACGTGGTTCGAGATTGAAATGGCTGGCGTAACGGCGCATGCGAGCCAGCCGTGGAAGGGCGCGGATGCCGTCGCCGCCATGGCCGAGGTCGTGTGTTCGCTCCGTCGCGCGTTTGTGGCGCTGCCCGTGCACGATGAGCTGGGATCTTCGACCATCACGTTTGGACAGATCGAAGGTGGCTACCGTCCCTATGTCGTACCCGACCGCGCCAAAGTCTGGGTCGACATGCGCCTGACCCCGCCGACCGATACGGCCGCCGCGACGCGCATGGTAGAGCAGGCCATCGCCGTCGCCGAAGCCGCCGTTCCCGGTTGCCATGGCAGCTACACCGTGACGGGCGACCGCCCCGCCATCGAGCGCGACCCAAACTCCCCCCTTCTAGCAGCGCTCAAGCGTGCCGCCGATGACGTGACGGACGCGGACACGACCGTCGGCTTCTTTACCGGCTACACCGACACCGCCGTCATTGCCGGCAAGACAGGTAATCGCAATTGCATGAGCTACGGTCCCGGGTCGCTCGCGCTCGCGCACAAGCCCAACGAATATGTGCCCCACGCCGATATCGTTCGTTGTCAGCAGGTGCTAATCGCGCTCGCCGATAACGTGCTCTGGGACGAGAGCTGCCAAGTTGGGGCATAATAAGCCGCGAACAAACCGATTCGTGCGTTAGGACCGCCCATGAAAGCACTTCCGTTTCCCTGCATCCGCCCGACTCAGGACCGCGTGCTCGAGGCGCTGCCTGCAATGGGCAGCATCCTGAGCGGCAACGATGCTCTGCGCGGAGCCATTGCCGATGGTCTGATGCTCAAGGACCCGGGTGCGGCGTATTACGTGTACGAATGCTCGGGCGAGCCGGGACGTGTGACGGGTGTCGTGGCGATCTGCCCGGTTAACGTGCTGACGGGTAGCGACGAGGCTGCCGCCGAGAGCGTCGACGCACTCGCCGCCGCGCGCGCGATCACCGAGCTCAAGGTGCAGCCCCGTCCCGTAACACTTGCCTACGAAGCCTCGCCCGTCATGGATATCATCCTCGGCGCCGCAAAAGAGGGCGCTTCACTCTATGCCGTCACCGACCCCGCCGGCATTACGCACCGCGTGTGGGGGGTCAAGCGCGAGGACGCCGTCGGCGCCATCCGTGCCATGCTCGACCAGGCGCCGGAGCCGGCACTGGCCGACGACCCCGCCTACGCTGCCGCGCTGGTCGGGGCATCACAGCTCCTGGCCGACGATGCCCGTGCCGCCGGCACCTACACGGGCAAAGAGCCGTTCAACTTTACCGTAGCTGCGCTCTTCCCCGCCGCGCAGGTCAGCGGCGGCGCGCCGCAGGTCCCGATGGGCCTGCTCACCCACCAGATCGCGCGGTTCTAGCGAGACCAGACCGCCCGGCACAAAAATCGGCAGCCCAACAAACAGGGGGCGGAGATGCAGCAGGTACATGCATCTCCGCCCCTTTTGCGTCGAGAAGTTATGCCGGCGACCCGTGCCGCCACGCTCGCGTTATCCGCGCTGCGGACCCGCAGTAGCCACGAGCGGTTCAAGCCCCAGCTCGCGCGCGTAGTCCTCCTGCGTAAAGACTTCGACAAGTTCAAACGTATCGGCCGTATCGTCAAACGCAAAATGCAGCACTGAGCAGTTGCCCGGCACGCGTTCGCGCTCGTCTGCCGCCGCGCCCCGCACGTGGTCCAAAAACTCCTTGATAGCCGAGCCATGGCTCACCGCGAGCACGCACTCGTGGTCCGGACGTCGCATAAGATCGGTCAACGTCGCCACCATGCGCTCGCGCACCTGCATCTGGCCCTCGCCGCCAAACTGGCGATAGAAGTCGCGCCACGGGCGCCTGGGCATGAGCATCACGCGCTCGGCCTCAAAGTCGCCAAAGAACCACTCACGCAGGCCGTCCAGGCGCTCGTACGCCAAGCCCGGCCACAAGTTGGCGATAGTCTGCTCGGTGCGATGAAGCGTAGAGGTGTAGACGTGGTCGGGCCCAATGCCGCGTGCGCGCAAAAACATGCCGGCACGCGCCGCCTGATCGCAACCCAGCTGCGTGAGCGGCGAGTCACTCCAACCCTGAATAATGCGCTTAAGGTTGAATATTGTCTGCCCATGACGGACCAGATACAGGTCTTTATTCATAGGGGTCCTTTCGTTCGTTACCAATCAAGGAGCGAAAACGCCCCGTCGCAATAGCCAAAATGAAGCACGGCTCCGTTGTCGGGTAGCTCTTCCCTGCCAGTCACATACTCAAGAAACTCCTGGCAGGCTGAGCCGTGGGAAACCGCCAGCACGCAGTCGTGCTGCGGCCTGGCCATGATGCGGGACAGCGCCGCGACCATGCGCGACTGAAGCTGCACTTCCGACTCGCCGCCAAAGGCCACCGGATAATCGCCCCAGGGCTGCGGCGGCATATCGCGATTTGATGTACCCTCCAGCGAGCCCAAATGCCACTCGCGTAGGTCATCGACCAGCTCTATCGAGCGGCCCTCACCAGCAATTAGCTCAGCCGTACGCCGCGCCCGGCCCAACGGGGAGGAATACACACGGTCAAAGGTCACGCCACGCGCCTCAAACGCCGCGCGCGTCGCCAGCGCCTGCTCGCGCCCGCGCGCCGTAAGCGGCGAATCGTGCCCACCTTGCAAAATATTCTGCACATTGAGCTCAGTCTGCCCATGCCGCACCAAATACAAATCTGCCACACGCCCTCCTCTCGCACCACCGCAAAGGGGACAGGCACCTTTGTGGTGGTTTACCGCCGGATCACACCGCGGTGACGCTCAACTACACCAGCACGTCGGCGAGCGAACGCTTGGGTACGTGGTGCACCTGTGCCTCGTCGCGCCAATAATTGATGGAGCCATCGGGGTTGGAATCGATCGCATCGATCACCTGTATCTCGGCCGGAACGCCAAAGGCCATGATCAGCTTGAGCTCATACTTGTCGTTATCGAGCCCCATGGCATCGATCGCATGGGGCGTAAAGGCCTTGAACATGCAGGCTGCCACCTCGGGCGTGGCGCTGCGGGCGGCGAGCATCATCGTCTGCGCGGCAATGCCTGTGTCGACATCGGTAATGGGAGCGGCGGGCTTGCCCGGAACGGCGCGCTCGGCCAGAATCGCGATGTAGCCGGTCGGGCGCTCGCCCTCGGCAGGACCCGGCCAATCCTTAAGTGCGCCGGCCCATGCGAGCTCGTCAAATACACGCGCGCAATCCTCGGCACCGCTCACCACATGAAGACGAAGACGCTGAGCATTGGCACCACACGGGGTCAGGTGCGCCAGCTCCGCCAGCTCGAGCAAAAACTCGCGCGGCACGCGCATGGACTCGTCAAAACGGCGGCACGTGCGGGCACGACGGACCAGCGCGTCAAACGCTTCCAGACCGAGCTTTTCGCAACCTTGCTTTGCCATCGATTCGACACTCGACGGTGCCTCAGGAACTGCTTCGTTCATAGGGACCCCCAATACAAGCCAATTGTCCTTAGGAAAATCTAACCTAAAACGTAGGCAAATACGAACAGGGCTGCAATGTTCTACACCTGTTGAATAGAAAATCGCGACGTGGGGAACAACGGAAACAATTCGGGACCTTTGGGTTACGTTTCGCCCTCCCCGACCCATACGCCAGCGCCTTTAGGCGATACTGGTTGTAACGATCAAGGCTTACGCCGCACGGAAAGGAGACATTATGGGCATCTTTAAGAACGATGACCAAAAATTGAGCCAGTTTGGATTTGACGAGAAAAGCATGGCAGGCAAGGCCGTCAAGGCCGTGCGCTGGATTTACGCCATCACGGGCGTCTTGGCGCTCGTCGCCGGCATCGCACTGCTGTTTGCGCCCGCCAAGTCCCTCGTCTTCCTAACGACCGTCTTGGGCTTCTACTTTGTGATCACGGCCGCGATCAGGCTGTTTACCGCTGTTTTCGAGCCGCTGCTGCCCACCGGCTGGCGCGTGACGAGCATCATCTCCAACCTACTCATTATCTTGGGCGGCGTCATAATCCTGCGCAACCAGGCCTTCTCGACCGCGACGCTCACCACGATGGTGGTTATCGTGGCCGGCTTTGGCTGGATCGTCGAAGGTGTCATGTCCATTCTGGAGTCCGAGCTTTCGTCCAACCGTGCCCTCGCCATCCTGAGCGGCGCGCTCTCCATCATCGCCGGCATGTTCGTGTTTATCTATCCGCTGTGGTCGGCCAAGATGCTCGTCATCTTTAGCGGCGCCGCACTGCTGGTGTTTGGCGTAACGCTGATTGTTCGCGCTATTCAATTTGGCAAACTGGTGCACTAGATGCCGCGAACGCTCTTTATTGATGCAGACGCCTGCCCGGTCACGCGCGAGTCGATTGACTGCGCGCGGCGGGCGGGCGTCGCCGTCGTTATCGCCGGCAACAGCACACAGAACCTGGAACGCCACATTCGCCGCGACGATCCGCGCGACGTCGAGCATGCGCGACGCGGATTTTGGGTCACGACGCTCGATGTGAGCGTGGGCGCCGACAGCGCCGACTTTGCCATTGTCGAACGCCTGCAGGCGGGCGACGTAGTCGTGACGCAGGACATTGGCTTGGCGAGCATGGTGCTCGGGCGCGATGCCGCCGCCATCGGCGTGCGCGGGCGCGTCTACGACAAAGCGACCATCGACATGCAGTTGTTTATTCGCCACGAGGAAAAGAAGGTACGCCGCGCCGGGGGACGCACTCGCGGACCGGCGGCATTTACCAGCGAAGACCGGGCCCGCTTTAAACGCAACCTCACCGAGCTGCTGCACTAACCAAGGTAGATTTTTGGGACATGCCTAAAAATCTACCTTTTTGTTTTGGCAGCGGAAATGCCCTGGTCACAGGGGTAGATCGTAAGACATGTCCCAATAATCTACTTAAAGGCCAACGGCGGAGAGGATGAGGCCCCAGCCGGCACCGATGACGTACATCATGATCAGGAACAGGACGTTTTCGCGGGCGCTGCGGTTGGTACGGAACAGCACCAGGTAGCCCACACCGGCAGAGATGAGCGTGCCGGCGAGCATCGGGGCCAGCTGCAGCGCGCCTTCCAGATATAGCTGCGTAATGACCACGCTCGCCGAGCAGTTGGGAATCAGGCCGACAAGCGCCGAGCCCAAGACGGCGAGTGTCTCGTTGCCGCGCAGGAACTGCTCGATCGCCGACTCGCCAAAGGTCTCGAGCACGGCGACCAGAATCAGCGTCACCAGGAAAATGAATACCGACACCTGCACGGTATGCGAGATCGCGCTGCGGATGATCGACAGGACAGGCGTCCCTTCGTGGGAGTGGGAGTGACCGTGACCATCATGGTGTTCATGTTCGCCCTCATGACCGTGATCGTGGCCATGTCCGTGTTCGTGCTCGTCCTCGTCTTCATCACAACCGCAATGGTCGCGCTCGCACAGCTCATGGATGTGGTCGGCGCTCACGCCTGCCTCGGCCACCTCGTCGATGATGTCACCGCCGCTGTGGTCGTCGTGCGCGCAGTTCACGTGGGCCGGGTTGGCCGCGGTTCCCAGCACGGTACGGCGAATCGCCGCGTGCGCGCGGGCGTTACGGCGCAGGCCGCGGATAGCCGCGTCCACGATAAAGCCCGTGACCAGCGCGATCAGTGCCTTCGAAGCCAAAAGCATCGCCATGGTCTGCACGGGAACCTGCTCGGCAAGTAGCAGCGGCAGCATCTCGTCGGAGGTCGAAAGGAACACCGCCACCAACGTGCCCAAGGTCACGACACGGCCGGCGTACAGCGTTGCTGCCATGGCCGAAAATCCGCACTGCGGCACAATGCCCAGCAGCGAGCCAACCACGGGACCCGCAGCGCCGGCGCGCTTGATAGCGCCGTTGACGCGGTCGCCCGCAACGTGCTCCAAGGTCTCGAGGGCCAGATACGTCACCAACAAAAACGGCACCAGCGAGAGCGTGTCCTTGCCGGCGTCGAGCAGAATATCAATCAGCAAATCCATGACGGATGGAACCTTTCGTGTCTTTCGGCAGCATTGTAAAAGTCCTAGCGGTCAACTAGGGTATTGTAGTTGTCCCGGGCGCGGTGCCAATAGTTGCCCATGGTAAACTATCATCTCGCCATAACTCAGTAACCTCGAGCCGCACAACGCGGCCCGTCCAAGGAGAAGTTATATGAACGTTTCACAAGCACTCGAATACGAGCGCCAGCCGTTTATTCCCATGTTTATCTATGGCGATCACGGCGCCATGGAGTCCGAGCGCCAGAAGGGCGAAGAGGCCCTTAAAGTGCTCGAGACCGAGTACTTTACCGCCGAGGGCGACCCCAGCTTCGACTTTGCCACCGTGCGCGACCTGGCCGACCGCAACCGCGACCTGTGCGACCAGATTGGCGAGGCACGCCTGCGCAACGTGACGCCCGCGACGCTTTCGCGCGGCCTGTCCGATGCCGACACCTGCGCCGCCATCGGCAAGATGCAAAAGCGCACCGCCGCGTCCGTTATGCGCGAAATCCGCGGCGACCGCGACGCGCTCGGCGTGGCCTACGCCCGCAAGCCCATCCAAGGCACCGTGCTCGGCATCGACATCGAGACCACCGGCCGCGCACCCGAGCGCGGCTACATCATCAACGTGGGCTGGGAGATCATGGAGCTCACCAGCGACGCCGTCCCGCACGACGCCGAGGCACACTACTGCGGTCTGCCCGACATCTACCGCGGCGAGGATGTGCCGTTGTCGAATATCCACCACATCACCTGGGACGACATCGACGGCAAAAAGCCGTTCCGCGAGAACAAGGAACTGCAGAAGCAGCTGCTCAAGCTCATGAAGAAGTACCCGTACATGGCACACAACGCCGCGTTCGAGGACAGCTGGTTCAAGATCCACCTGGACGGCTACGCCGAGGCACGCCGCGCCGGCAAGATCATCGTCATCGACTCGCGCCAGATCTGCCGCAGCCTGGATGCCGACGTCCGCTCGCTCCCCCGCGAATCCGCCCCCGCCGCGCTCGAGAACTGGGCGCGCCGCCGTGGAACCCTCGCCGCCGACGCCAACGAGCAGCATCTGGGCCTGGACGACACCGACCTCATGCTCCGCACCGTCCAAGCCGAGTTCAACCTCAAGAACCTATTCGCCAAGTAGAAACGCCTGCGACAAACCCCGACGTAGATCACGAGCGGTCTCGCAGCGGGAAACCCCGCAGCGGGGCCGCCCTACGTTCCACAGATAGATTTGCCATCACAAATTCTGAACACTCATTGCGAACGATTTCGGCCAATTCCCGACACGTAATTCGTTGTCGGATGGTGATGCATCACTATCAAATGTGCGGCAATTGAGTTTTTATATGCTATAGCTAAGCTGCGAAAACTTTTATTTAGGGCATACCAACTCATAATTGCGTCAAGCTTTTGGACAGCATTTGGTTAGACCTCTAAAACGGCTTTTCCACTCAGCGCCGTCAACACGGCATTAGCTGACACGATATATATCATGAGTATCGTATTGTCACATACCACTGCAAAAGCGGTCTACCAGGCCGCGCATTCGGTGTCTGCGAAAGGCATCGAGTCCTGTAGCCCTGCCGCGATTTACGGATCATGTCCCACCGGAACGTTCCTTGACGCAGCCGCAGAATGGCTCACCAAACATGATGTTTCCCTCGGCGCAAATGATTCCCTCGAGGTGATGGTGTTTGATCGCAGGAATGCGCGCTATGCAATGAACTGTCAATGCCACGTTTCGTCAAAACGATTCTCGAACTCACGCTTTATAGAGCTTGAAGATGGCATCTTCATTGTTGGCGTTGAGCTTTGCGCACTTCAAGCCGCCACCTATCTCCCTTTTCGCGAACTGGTGGAGTACTACTTTGAATTGTGCAGCGCTTACTCCCTTGGAACCGGCTCTTCCACCTCTTATAACGAGCGTTTCGCGCTCACCTCGACCGAGAGGTTAAAGCAGTTCTTTAATTCCATTACCAGATGCGACGGTTTGGCCCTTGCCCGAAAGGCGATCCAATGTGTACGCGACGGATGCCGGTCTCCCATGGAAACGGCATTTGTCATGATGCTAACGCTGCCCAAAAGCGAAGGAGGGCTTGGTATTAAGGGAATTGAGACCGATTACGAGGTGCAGGTCACCGCCGCCGCAAAGAATCTCACGAGACGCAAAAAGTTCTTTATGGATGCGTATCTAAAGAAATCTCGCACAGACATTGAATACAACGGTTTTTATCATGACGCGGAAGAAGACCGCGCCATCGATGAGGAGCGCAAGAATGCACTTGCGTCCATGGGGTACGGAATCATCACCGTCAGTCGTTATTCCTTTATGCATGCCAGCTCTTTTGTTAGGGTCATGGAAGCAATCCAGCGGAAAGAGGGCGTACGCCCCTCGCGTCTGCCAAAAGACTTTCAAATCATGCAAGAGGACCTGAGACAGTTTGTGCTCAGAAGGTTTATAGAAGAGAAAAAGCGAATTCAGAAGCAGCTTCGCCAGGATTCCGAAGAGCGTCAACGAATCGACCTCGAAAAAGCAACACTCGAAGGCATCACGCTGGATGACCCGACAATTAATGAAGTTCCGACAATCGATGACATGCAGACTGTCGAATCCGACAACCCATCATTTGCCCAAACAAGCAGCCTCACGCCCGAGGGCAGGATCTTCGGGGCCGGAAGCTAGACCGGCTAACAAGGTGGGCACCTTAGCGACGTGCAAAATTGCGAGTATTCAGCAGAGCCGGGTGTCTATCACCCTCGAGTGGATCCAAATGTGAAGCGAAATCACTCTTGCGTGAGAGCGTTAGGCAACATTTGAGGAAGAACTCATCGGATTAACACCCTAAGATAACTCTTGAACTGCATTATATGGCCTGCAATAAATTAACGGACCCCCTATCGTTACAGAATACTCCAATTTTTGCACGGCTCAGGGGCACCCACCCCGGCATCGGCTATCAAAACCGCTCACTCCGGGATCTCGTCCACTATTCCCCATCATTTTGTGCAACGAATTACCTGAACGTCATTGACATATGAACATACACTCATATAATTGGAAGCAAGTTATATGAGCGCATGTTCATATGAAAGGATATTGCAATGAGCATCCGCGTTGATGAAACGAAACCCGACATCGAGGTCACCGAACCCGCGATCCCCACCACCTGCTCGCCCGAGGACCTTCCCGGCGAGGAGCTTCTCTACGACCTCGCCGACCTGTTCAAGGTCTTCAGCGACACCACGCGCATCAAGATCCTCTATGCCCTCATGGGCCGCGAGCTCTGCGTGGCAGACATCGCCGAAGCGACCGAAACCTCGCAGTCGGCAGTATCGCACCAGCTGCGCACGCTCAAGCAGTCTCACCTGGTCAAATTCCGACGCGACGGCCGCAACATTCTCTACTCGCTCGCCGACGACCATGTCTACACCATGCTCAACCAGGGCATGAGCCATATCTGCGAATAGCAACCAACCACGGTACCAGCGCGGCCTGCACCCAAGCCGCAAAAACGGGAAAGGAACCCACCATGAAAAAGCAGTACAAGCTCGATGAGATCGACTGCGCCAACTGTGCGCGCGAGCTTCAGGACGAGCTGGCCAAGCTCGAGGGCGTCAAATCCGTTTCGGTCAACTTTATGACCCAGAAGCTGACGCTCGAGGCCAATGAAGCCGAGTTCGACGAGGTCCTCGACCGCGTTGTGGAGTTCACCGCCGACGCCGAGCCGGACTGCGAGATCATTCTCTAGCCCAGGTTTACGCCAACCCGCAAGGCCGCGCTTGCCGCGGCCTTTGCTCGCGAAATTATATGAGCGAGTGTTCATACATTCAAATGGGAGGATACGAGTCATGGCCACCGCCGACCCCAAGAAGAAAAAGAAGAAGCGCAAGAAAAAAGAGTCACTCGAGCATAAGCGCAACCGCATCCTGATAGCGCTGGGCATTTTTGCCGTAGTGTACGCCCTCGATGAGCTCGGCACCCTCACCGCCGCATTCGGCACCCCGGGCGACATCTACGCCAGCTTTGTGCTGTTCCTCGTGCCGTTTTTGATTGCCGGCTACGACGTACTGCAAAAGGCATTCAATAACATCCGCCGCGGCAAGGCGTTCGACGAGAGCTTCCTCATGGCAGTCGCGACCATCGGCGCGTTTGCCATGGTGCTCTTCCCCGATACCGACCCGCACATGGCCGAAGGCGCCGCCGTCATGCTGTTCTACCAGGTCGGCGAGCTGTTCCAGGCATACGCCGTGGGCAAGAGCCGCAAGTCGATCAGTGCCATGATGGACATCGCGCCCGACTACGCTAACGTCGAGCAGCCCGACGGCACGCTCGAGCAGGTCTTCCCCGATGACATCGCGGTCGGCACCGTGATCGTGGTCAAGCCGGGCGAGCGCGTGCCTATCGACGGCGTCATCGTCGAGGGCGAAACCCAGCTCGACACCGCCGCGCTCACGGGCGAATCAGTCCCCCGCCCCGCCAAGTCCGGCGACGACATCATCAGCGGCTGCATCAACATGACGGGCCTCATCCACGTACGCACCACCAAGCCCTTTGGCGAGTCCACCGTCGCACGCGTCCTGGAGCTCGTGGAAAATGCCAGCGAAAAGAAGGCGCGCACTGAGAACTTCATCACGCGCTTTGCTCGCGTCTACACCCCCGCTGTCACCGGCGCGGCCGCGGTGCTCGCGCTCGGCGGCGGCCTGGTCACCGGCGCCTGGTCCGACTGGATCCTGCGAGGCCTGACCTTCCTGGTCGTCAGCTGCCCGTGCGCGCTCGTGATCAGCGTGCCGCTGAGCTTCTTTGGCGGCATCGGCGGCGCGTCCAAGCTGGGCGTTCTCATCAAGGGTTCTAACTACCTCGAGACGCTCGCCGACGTGGACACCGTCGTCTTCGACAAAACTGGCACCCTCACCAACGGCACGTTCTCGGTCGTTGCGGTGCACCCCGAGGCCGGCTATACCGAGCAGTCGTTGCTCGAAGTCGCCGCCCTTGCCGAGTCGTTCTCCGATCACCCTATCGCGCAGTCGGTGCGCGCTGCCTACCAGGGCGAGCTCGACCCCACGCGCGTGACGGATTCCGCTAATGACGCGGGCCACGGCGTGACGGCGACCATCGACGGCAAGCGTGTCGTCGTCGGCAACGCCAAGATGCTCGCCGCGGCCGGCGTTGAAGCACCGGAGTGTGAGGTTGTCGGCACGATCCTCCACGTACTCGTGGACGGCGTGTATGCCGGCCACATCGTGATTGCCGACACCGTAAAGGCCGATGCCGAACAGACGATCCGTGACCTGCACACCGCTGGCATCAAGCGCACCGTCATGCTCACAGGCGACCGCGAGGAAGTAGCTGCGTCCGTTGCCGAACAGTTGGGGCTCGACGAGTTCCACGCGCAGCTGCTGCCGGGCGACAAGGTCGAGCGTGTCGAGGCATTGCTGGCAGCCGAATCGGGCAAGGGCAAGCTCGCCTTTGTGGGCGACGGCATCAACGATGCACCCGTGCTCACCCGTGCCGATGTGGGCATTGCCATGGGCGCCATGGGGTCCGATGCCGCAATTGAGGCCGCCGACGTGGTGCTGATGGACGACAAACCGTCCAACATTTCCCACGCGATCCGTGTGGCGCGCAAGACCATGACGATTGTCTGGCAGAACATCATCTTTGCGCTGGGCGTTAAGCTGCTGATACTTGTGCTGGCAGCGCTGGGCATCGCTAACATGTGGCTTGCTGTGTTCGGCGACGTGGGCGTGGCGATCATCGCCATCCTGAACGCCATGCGCGCGATGGGTGTCAAGAACCTGTAGCGTCTGTGGTCCTTCCGGCCGGGGCCGGGCTTGGTTTTGAAAACGTCCTCGCGCATGAGGCCCGCCTTTCCTGCTCCTGCGGAGCAGCGGAAAGGCGGGCCTCGCACTGCGGAATGTTTTCAAAACCAAGCCCGGCCCCGGCCTGCGGTAACATCGCTGGCGCTTCTTGGGCATCGCTTGCTGGCGGGGTTCCTTGTCTGAGTTGGGCTTAGTTGGTGGGACCACTCGTCCCGGTCGCTGGTTCGCGCTTTGCGCGAACGGCGCGTTACTGCGGATCCGTTAGGCTCCCGATGTTGGATCCGTCATCTCGTCTCGGCTCAGCATCGCCCGTAGCTTCTCAAAGCTTTCCTCGCTCAGGCAGTGCTCCATGTGGCAGCCCTCTTGCGACGCGACCTCAGCCGAAACACCCGCATCCTCCAGCAGCCCCACGAAAAAGCAGTGCCGCTCCCACATTTGACGAGCGACCTCCAGCCCCCGCTCTGTCAGATGAACATCTCGTTTGCCCATTTCGACATAGCCGTTGCTTTCCAACGTCGCCATGGCCTTGGAAACGCTCGCCTTGGTTACGCCGAGGTACTCCGCAACGTCAATCGAGCGCACGATGCCCTGACGTTCCGACAGAACGTAGATCGATTCGAGATAGTCTTCTCCGGATTCACGTAGGGCCATGGGCCGCCTTTCGCGATGGTTTCTAGTTAGCCTTTGGATACTTTCCACGACTAACTTTACCGCAAAAGTTGCCCATATCTTACTACTTTGTCTAAAAGTTAGCCGTGTTTCACAAAACGTGCGGGACGAAAACAAAATGGGGACGCCCTGCAAGGAGTGTCCCCAGGCGCCGGGTGCCGGCCCGCAGTTACATCAATCCAAAGTGCTTCGCGGCGTTGTAGATGCCGTCGTCGTCCACGGCAGTCGTCACATAGGTCGCCGCAGCTTTCACCGTGTCCTGTGCGTTGCCCATGGCCACGCTCGTGCCCACGGCGGCAAACATCGACAGGTCGTTCTCGCCGTCGCCAAAGGCAATCGCCTCGCTCGCGTCGATACCAAGCCGCTCGAGCGTCGCCGCCACGCCCAGGTCCTTGCCGCCGTTAGCGGGAATAATGTCGCAGAACAGGTCGCACCAGCGCGTGGTGAGCGAATGCGACACGGCGTCGGTCACGATATGTTCGTCGGCCGGGTCCACAAAGGCGCAGAACTGGTAGACCGGTGCGTCAAAGGCGTGCTCAAACGGCTCCTCGTGGTAGACGATTCCCGCGTTGCTGCCGGCCGTCACCACGCGCTCGGACAGGCGGTTCACAAACGAATTCTCGCCCTGCATGCACAGCGAGTCGTAGCGCCCCTGCGCCACCTGGTCCACAATCACCGCGACGTCGTCCGAATCGATCGGGCAGCTGCGGTAAACCCCCTCGGCATCAAAGCAGTGCTGGCCCGAAAGCGTAATGTACGCATCCCAGCCCAGGTCGAACAGCCAGTCCGGCATCTGGTAGGTCGGACGGCCCGTGGCGATCACGCACGCAATCCCCTGCTCGCGAAAGCTGTCGAGCACCTGCTGCGCCGACGCCGGAATCCGGTGGGTCTTAAAGCTCAGCAGCGTACCGTCGATATCGAAAAACGCGGCTTTGATCATTCTCGCCTACTCCTCGCCCTCGAGCTTTTCGCTCGCCTCGAGCCACGCCATCTCCAGCTCGTCCATGGCGGCGTGAGCCTCGTCGATCTTTGCCTGCTGCTCGCCGAGCGCCGTGTAGTTGGTGGGATCGACCTGGGCCATGGCGGCCTCGGCCTCCTCCACGCGGGCGCGCTGCGTCTCCATCTTGCGCTCGAGCGAGCTCACCTCGCGGCGGAGCTTCTGACGCTCGGCGTTGGAAAGGCCGTTGGGCTGACCGCTCGACTTGGGCTTGTCGGCAGCAGCCGCCGCACCGGTGTCGAACGTGCCGGTCTTAGCGCTCGGCGCGCCCACGGGCTCGCCCTCGGCGGTAGCGTTGCACAGGCGCAGGTACTGGTCCACGCCGCCGGGCATATGCGTCAGATGGCCATCGAGCAGTGCCCACTGTTGGTCGGTCACGCGCTCCATCAAAAAGCGATCGTGTGTCACCAGGATCAGCGTGCCGGGCCAGCCGTCCAGCAGGTCCTCGACAATCGCGAGCATGTCGGTATCCAGGTCGTTGCCCGGCTCGTCCAGGATGAGCACGTTGGGCTCGTCCAGAATCGTCAGCAACAGCGACAGGCGACGGCGCTGGCCGCCCGAAAGATCGCCGATGCGGCTCCAGAGCTGCTGCGTCGTAAAGCCCAGACGCTCGCAGAGCTTCTCGGGCGAAGTCTCCTTGCCGTCGATGACGTAGTACTTCTTATAGTTGCCGAGCACCTCGCGGATCGTGTCGCCCATGTAGGGTTCGAGCTCCTCGAGCTGCTGCGACAGCACGCCAAAGCGCACTGTCTGGCCAATCTTCACGCGGCCGCGCGTGGGTTCAATCTTGCCCTGGATCACGTCGAGCAGCGTCGACTTGCCGGCACCGTTCTCGCCCAGCAGGCCATAGCGGTCGCCCGCACCAATGAGCCAGGTCACGTCAGAGAGCACCTGCTTGGGCGCACCATCGGTATCCGCATAGCCGGCGTCCACGTCGACCACGTCGATAACCTGCTTGCCCAGGCGGCTCACAGCGAGACGCTTGAGCTCCAACTCGTCACGCACGGGCGGTACGTCGGCGATGAGTTCGCGAGCGGCATCCACGCGAAACTTGGGCTTGGTGGAACGAGCCTGGGCACCGCGGCTCAGCCACGCGAGCTCCTTGCGCGCCATGTTGCGACGGCGCTCCTCGGTAACCGCGGCCATGCGGTCGCGCTCTACGCGCTGCAGGATGTAGGCCGAATAGCCGCCCTCGAAGGGATCGACCTGGCCGTCGTGGACCTCCCACATGCTGGTGCAGACCTCGTCCAAGAACCAGCGGTCGTGCGTGACCACGAGCATGGCGCCCTGACCGCGCTGCCAGCGGGCCTTAAGGTGACGCGCGAGCCAGTTGATGGTGCGCATGTCCAGGTGGTTGGTGGGCTCGTCGAGCATGAGCACGTCGTAGTCACCAATCAGCAGGCGCGCGAGGTCCACGCGACGGCGCTGGCCGCCCGAAAGCTCGCCAACCGTGCCCTCCCAGGGCACATCGCTAATAAGACCGGCGAGAATCTGGCGCGTGCGGGGGCTCGACGCCCACTCGTACTCAGGCGTGTCGCCCACAACGGCATGATGCACGGTATCGGTGTCGACAAGCTGGTCCTTTTGGCCGAGCAGACCAATCGTGGTGCCGCGACGGTGCGTCACGCGGCCGTCGTCGGGCTCCAGCGTGCCGGCGAGCACGCTCAGCAGCGTCGACTTGCCGTCGCCGTTTTTGCCGACAATACCAATGCGGTCGCCCTCGCCCACGCCGAGCGTCACGCTATCGAAAATATGCTTGGTGGGAAACTCTAGGCTGACGGAATCGCATCCCAAAAGAATCGCCATATGCCCTGCTCCTTCGTAGAAATTCAACGTTGTCCATGATAGCAGCGAGCCCCACCCCAAACCACCACGAAGGCGCCTGTCCCCTTTGTGGTGGTCGTTTCGGTCGCAGAGCAAAAGGCGGGCCATCTCCCACAAGAGATGACCCGCCTCTCCAATCAGTCCCGCGGCAACCGTGGCCGCCGCGGGCCTCAAGCATGTCCCGGACTAGGAGAACATGCCGATGAGGTAATCATTCAGCCGCTTATCCTTGGGCCGTTGGAAAATCTCGTCGGTCTCGTCGTACTCGACCATATCGCCCATGTAGAAGAACGCCGTGCGGTTGGACACGCGCGACGCCTGCTCCATGTTGTGCGTCACGATAACGATGGCGCGGTCGGCCACGATCGATGACATGAGGTCCTCGATCGCCAGCGTCGAGATGGGATCGAGCGCCGAGCAGGGTTCGTCGAACAGAATCACGTCGGGGTTGAGCGCCAGCGTACGTGCTATGCACAGGCGCTGCTGCTGACCGCCCGAAAGCGCATAGGCGCTCTTGTCGAGCTTGTCCTTGACCTCGTCCCACAGCGCCGCGCCGCGCAGGCTCTCCTCGACCATGCGGTCGAGCTCGTCGCGGTCGGTGATGCCGTGGCGCTTGGGCGCAAACGTAATGTTGTCGCGGATGGACTTGCGGAACGGGTTGGGCTGCTGAAACACCATGCCAATGGAGCGACGCAGCTCGTACGTGTTCTCGGTCTTGGTGTTCACGTTGCGCCTGCGGTAGTTGATCTCGCCCTCCACGCGGCAGCCGCGAATCTCGCGATTCATCAGGTTGAGGCTGCGCAAAAAGGTCGACTTACCGCAGCCCGAAGGCCCGATGAGCGCCGTGATCTCGCCCTTGTGAAAATCAAGCGACGTATTGTGCAGGGCATGGTGGTCGCCATAGTACACGTTGACGTCCTTGGTGGAGAGCACGACCTCGTCGCTCACAGCTTTGCCGCTCACGCGCACGCGCTTCTCGCTCTCCCCCACGCTCGACAGGAAGTCCTGGGTCTCGGACGATGCCGCTTCGGTTGCGGGCGTTGCATTCATCTCGCTCATTCGGCCGTCATCCTCCTTGCCAGTTGCTTGCCCACGATACGGGCAACTACGTTAAACAGCAGCACGCAGATCATCAGCAGTGCCGCGGTGCCCCAGACGATCTGCTGGGCCTCGGGGCTGCCCTCGCCATAGATCTTGTAGATGTGCACGGCGAGCGACTCACCGGGGCGGAACACGTTCCAGGCGCAAGTGGGGCTCGACAGGTTAAAGCTCAAGAAGCTCAGACGCACCGGCGAGCTCATGCCCGAGGTAAAGAGCAGGGCTGCGGCCTCACCAAACACGCGGCCGGCCGAAAGCACGACGCCGGTCACGATGGCGGGCATAGCCTCGGGAATCAAGATGTGCAGCGTGGCCTCCCAGCGGGTGAGGCCCATGGCCAGGCATGCATCGCGCTGGGCCTGCGGCACGTCCTCGAGCGCCTGCTGAATCACGCGCACCAAGATGGGGATGTTGAACATGGTGAGCGCGACGGCGCCGGAAATGATGGAGTACTTCCAGCCCAGCTGCACCGAGAACACCAGGAAGCCGAACATGCCGACGACGATGGAAGGCAGCGAGGACAGCGTCTCGATAGCGGTGGAGGCGATGTCGCGGATGGGTCCGTCCGGCGCGTACTCAACCAGGAAGACCGCACCGCCCAGGCTGATGGGCACCGAGATACCTAGGGTGATCAGCAGCAGATAGAACGAGTCGAACAGCTGGTAGAGCACGCCGCCCTGCGTGCCGTTGGCGCGCGCTGGCTGCGTGAGAAACCCCGGCTGGAACAGCGTCGAGATGCCCTCGAACAGGATATAGGCCACCATGGAGATGACGATGAGCATGACGATGACGACGATCGCCGTCAGCACGCCCGTGGCGATGCGGTCCTGTTTTTGGACACGCCCGAGTCTCGCCTCATCGATATGGATGCGCGTGCTAGCCACGAGCCTTCGCCCCCTTGCGACCAATAAGGTGGATGATCAGGATGAAGATGAGGCTCATGCCCATCAGCAGCAGACCGAGCGCCCACAGAACATCGTCCTGGGCCGAGCCCTCGGCATAGACCGCCATAGACGTGGTGAGCGTGGTGGTGATGGTGGACGCCGGCGACAGCAGTGACGTCGGCATGGCCTCGATACCGCCGATAACCATGCGCACGGCAAGCGTTTCGCCAAAGGCGCGGGTCATACCAAGGATGACCGCGGTCATGAGCGACGGCATGGCGCTCTTGAGCACCACGTGCCAGATGGTCTGCCAGCGGGTATAGCCCAGCGCGAGCGAGCCCTGTCGGTAGCTGTCGGGCACGGCGCGCAGGCCATCGACCGAAAGCGTGGTCATGGTCGGCAGGATCATGACGGCCAGCACGATGGCGCCGGGCAAGATGCCCAGGCCCGTGCTCACGTGGAAAACGCTCTTCATAAGGCCGACGACAACGTGAAAGCCGATCAGGCCAAAGACGACCGAGGGAATGCCGGTCAAAAGCTCAATAAGCGGCTGAAAGACCTTGGAACCAAACTTAGGGCTAATCTCGACTGCAAAGATGGCAGAGCCGATGGCGATGGGCAGCGCGATGAGCGTGGAGAGCACCATGACCGCAAACGAGGTGACAATCAGGGGCAGGGCGCCGGTGTAGGGCAGGCCGCTTTCGGCTGTGTTGGCCAGGTCCCACTTGGTGCCGGTGAAGAACTCGACGACCGAAACGCCGTCCTTGAGAAAAGCCGAGAGGCCCTTTTGGGCGACCATAAAGATGAGCGCGGCAACGGCAAGCGTCACGAGCGCAACGCACGCGCCCGTGACGCCCAGGCCCACGTTCTCAAGGTCGCGCTTTGGCAGCTGTTTTGCCATTGCAAACCTTTCCGGGGCGATTACTTATTTAGCGGAGACCTTGCCGCTGGCGTCCTTGACGACCTTCATGGCAGAGACGGGGATAAAGCCCTGCTCCTCGACGAGCTTGCCCTGGACGTCATCGGAAAGCATGAACTCCAGGAAGGCCTTGGTGGCCTCGTCGGCATCCTTAGCGCAGTACATGTGCTCGGTAGCCCAGATCTTGAAGGAGTCGTCGGTGACATTCTTGCTCTTGGGCTCGACGCCCTCGACCTTGATGGCGTTGAACTTGGAGTCATCAAAGTGCGAGAAATCGAGGTAGGAGATGGCGTTGTCGGTGCTGCCCATCTGAGTCTGGACGTCGCCGGACTTGTCGAGCTCGGCGTCGCCCTTAAAGTCGACAACCTCGTCGCCAAAGACGGCGGCCTCGAAGGTGGCGCGAGTGCCGGAGCCGGCCTTGCGGTTGAGAACGACGATGGTGGCGTCGTCGCCGCCGACCTCCTTCCAGTTGGTGATCTGGCCGGAGAAGATGCCCTTGAGCTGCTCGAGGGACAGGTCGTCGACCGTCACGTTCTTGGAGACGACGGGACCCATGCCCACGACAGCAACCTCATGGTCGACGAGGTTCTTGACCTGGTCGGCCTCGAGCTTGGTCTCGGCGAAGACGTCGGAATTACCGATGGTAACGGTGCCGGCGGCGACAGCGGTCAGGCCCTTGCCCGAACCGTTGCCCGAGCCGGAGACGGAGACGTCCGGGTTGGCATCCATGAACTTCTCGGCAGCGGCCTCGACGAGAGCCTGGAACGAGGAGGCGCCGTCGTAAGTCACCTCGCCGGAGACGGACTCGGCAGCAGCGGCGCTACCCTCGGCAGCGGTGTCGGCGGCGTTGGAGCCACCGCAGCCAACGAGGCCGAGACCGACGATGCTGGCAAGACCACCAGCGAGGCCGAGGAACTGACGACGAGAATAAGCCTGATCGAGCATGATCTTCCTTTCATACATGCGACTCGCGGGCACCCCGCCCGCTTTGCTGTTTGGAAAGATACGGCCCCGACCGGGCATCGCCCGCGCCAACTACGGTTTTTTACGGGCATCTGATAGACCCTTACCGCAAGCGCGACTCGGCTTTACAAACGAATAACAAACCCGGCATTTAGCGTGGCGCGCCTTTTACACCAGAGGAAGGTAGTCATTGGAGACAGTCTTGTTTGACTAGTCATTTAAGAACGTCCCCAACGACTACCCCAGCAACGCCGATGTTTTGGCAACGACAGACACTATGACCCAATCCGAGGGCACTAAAAAGATAGGAGCCCCCGCTCG
>CATYVQ010000019.1 GCA_958413895.1 uncultured Collinsella sp. | reverse complement strand
CTAATCTAGCAACGGTTTAGAGTCTACCAGATTGGGGGGGACGGGGGCCAAGCCGGATGGACTATTTGCCATTTGGCCAATGAGTGTTTACCGACGGCTGAAAGCAGCGTGGCTCAAAAATCAGTGCCCACCCAAAACTCTTTTAAACGAAGGACTCTCACTGTCAATCAAACTGTTCCCTATTGCATAAACAAGATCACTTGCCTCGTCTTTTGAGAAGCAGTCAGTATCTTCCATTTGCTTCAGCTGCTCATAAATACTGTCAAGGAATTCCTTCTTCGATAGGCTCTTATCGAATAACAGGCCTTTGTTCCCTTTTCGCATTGCGCTAATTCCAGCGTTTCTAATGAAGTAAAAGCAATTACGAATATCGCTTTCATAAAGAAACACGTCGATAAAATCAGTCTCCAGCATGTCTTGCAACGGACCCGGATCACGAACGTAAAGAAACGATACCGCCTCTCCAGCAAGGAACCCATCAAAGGAATCGCAATAATCGCCGCGAAATAAGCCCGGCCGCATAGTCAAGCGATGTATGCACAGCTTTAATTTATTAATAAGTTCCCGATGGAATTCAACAGATAGGACATCCATAGACGGCCTCTCAATCCTTCACCTATCTAACGTTTCTAATAACTTCAACAAGCGGTGCCGCTAAACAAATAACTAAATAAGATCGCAGAAGCCATTGCCAAGAACACGCTTGCCAATGAACCCAGCAAATAAACCTCAGCGAAATCCTTGTCACTTTCCAGCTGCTTAAAGCGCGCGATACTTTTTGCAGTAAAAATAAATGCAATAGCCGAATATTGGTTCAGCAGGGAAAGCGCCGCGACAATCAGTCTTTCAAATATTCCAATCCACTTGCCTGAATGTGCGGTTGTCGTATCCGCCGACTGCTCAACACCCGGGTTTCGAAGAGATTGGAGCACCTTTGCAATAACAATGCTACAAGGGCGTCCACAAAAGCACAGTGTCGAAATCCAAGAGAGCTCCGCTCCACGAGCGCCCAAGAGATTCGAAGCAATTGGCCGCATGGCCCACAAATAGCAACATAGAACGCTCAATATGAGCAGAATTATAATGTGCAGCACTTGATCGGCCAGAAAACTACCGACCGGCGAAAGGTCAAGTCCTGCAAACGCTCTTCTCAGGCTGCCATCGATAATCCAATGTGAAAGGGCAAATACTGTAAAGGACGCAGCAATGGCGGTTGCACTCGCCTCAAACAGAAGAGCTACTGTTGCTGCGGCGCCGGCCGCGTAAACTAAGCAGTGCATGGCAAGGGCAATTCTGCTGTATTCCTTCTCGCCTGCCATCTTATTCGACTGAAAATAAAAGTCGAACAGCATATGAAACAGAAGGAAACACCCGAATACTCTCATGCCATCTCCAGCTCATTAAGGAAATGAACGGCGAAAGCAGCCAGCTCTCTTTCTCTTACAACATTCGCGAGTCTAAGGCTTTTCTCAAGCCCCTGCCTCGTCTTCCCCATCGCAACGCCCATTTGCCCCGCAAGCCCTACATGACTAGCCCTGATGCTATCTACGTTGAGGTTGAGCGAGCTGCCCAACGCCACTGGCGCGCAATCGATCGGATTGCTTTTAGCGCCATACTTTTTGCCTATACGTGTTTCGAAGAGCTCAGTATACCTTTTGCTCAAAGTCGCGTCTGTGCCCTCGTGCAGCATTAGCGGCCGCAGCAACTCAACAACCTCGCAGTAATTACGCTGCGACTCGTTTCTGCGATCGATTATTTCCAGACAGCCCGCCGCGCACAGCTCTTTCTCACGCGAAACACCCGAAGCATCAATGATCTTCAAATTACTGTACTTATCTTTTTCGGACGCAGCAATTGCTCTGCGTGCACGATGGTATGCCGACCCGTCTTGCTCCGTCGACAATGCAGACTGCATCCGAGTTTTCCATTCTCCAACTCCGATACCACCCCTAAGATCAACCGTCTGGACGAGTATCTTGATAAATCTATATGCCAAGAAAGCGCCAGCCGTACTACGAAATAGGCCCTGCAATTCATCGCCCGCACTAAACATAAGCGGCATTTCGAGCTCAGTTTTAAACAGCTCGTTTGTGCAGTCCATAGCGTTCGCAAGATCTTCCTGCGCGCTTTGCCTCCTACTGTCCGAAAGACATCTCGAATGTCTCATATCAACCATGAGGGCCGAATAGCTATTGTTCATCAGGCTTCCTTTCCTCATGGCGATTATAGCAACTATTTTAGTTGCTTTCGCTCATTTGCAACGGTTTTAGTTTCTTTATGGCGGATGCAACTGAAATCGTTGCATTGTAATAGGCTATAATTCTTCCAAATCGCCTAGAGAAAGTGTTTGAATGCTGACCGTAATCGTGCCTACTTACAATGCCGAGCCGTATCTTTCTCAGGCTATAGGCAGCCTATTAAACGAAAACAAAATCGAACTGGAAATCCTAGCCATCAACGACGGATCTACCGATAACTCGCTCGCCATTATGCAAGATTTCGTTGCGCGCGACTCACGCGTTCGAGTGATCGATAAGACGAACCAGGGTTACGGAGCAACCTGCAATCTGGGCATTCGCGAGGCAAAGGGCGACTGGATTGCCATCCTCGAGCCCGATGACTGGATTGAGCCCGGAATGTACTCCGACGTGCTTGCCTTTGCCAAGCGCGAATTTGGCGATCCGAACAAGCTCGATATTATTGAGACCCCGTATTGGATCATTCGCAACCCCGATACCCCCCAAGAGGTCAAACTACATTGCGCATATCGCGGTCGCATTAAACCGCCTCGGCAACCGTTCACCATTCACGACGCTCCACACCTGCTGGCCCATCATCCGTCCATTTGGTCGGCAATCTATCGTCGCGACTTCCTGATGCAAAACAATATCTGGTTTAAGGAAATCCCCGGTGCGGGCTGGGCCGACAATCCATTCCTTGTCGAAACGCTCTGCCAGGCAAAGGCGATCGCTTACTGGCCCAAGCCGTATTACTGCTACCGCGAGGAAACACCCGAAAAGGCGGCCGCTCTGGCCAAGCGTGACCCCTTGATGCCGTTTAATCGCTGGAACGACATGGTCGATATTCTTGAGAGACTCAACGTCGCCGACCCCGCCGTTTGGACACCGCAAATCACACGCGGCTTCACCTATATGGGCATCATGATTGAGCACACCGGAATTGAGGGGCACCCCGAAATCGAGCGGGCAATCCACAAGATGTTCGAACGCATGCCGCAAGAGCTGGTATTTGCCAATCCTCGCGTTACCCCCGCGGCCAAAAAACTCTATGCCGAGTATATGGGCATCGCCGACCCTAAAATCAGCTACTGCGCATACGCCAAGGACCTCGTGGGCGAGGGCCTGTATAACGTATGGAACAAGGGGCCCAAGCAAACTCTAAAAATGATCACATCGCACTTTGGTTCATACAACGCACGCGCTGGAAAATAGTCTGATGGGCAGCAAAGCAAGCAGAAATACCTCCATCGAAGCGCTGCGCTTGGTCGCGGTCGCCGGGATTGCCATATTCCACACGTTTCAATGGACCTTCCAAGCCGTCTGCACCGGCCTACCGGAATATGCGCCGCTCGCTGTCTTCCCTTACTCCGGCGCGCTCGGCTTTATCAACCTGCTGGGCTGCTGGGCCAACGAGGTCTTTTTTATGATCTCGGGATACTTCCTTATTCCCTCGGCGGGACACGCCCTCCAAAACGGGTCATCCGCGCGGGGCCTCACGCTCAAATCGCTTGAGCGCCTCAAGAAGATTGTCTTGCCCACGCTCTTTTATTGCGCAGCTTGCCTGCTTGTCTCGATGTACGTCTATCCCCTGCCCGAAATCTCACTACATGAGATTGGCTGGCTTACGCTGGGCATCGAGTTTATCTGGGTCTACGCGGCATCTGTATTGCTCGTCCCAGTGATTGTGCTGATACGTCAGCAGATCGGCAGCAAAAGGGCCCCGATTGTCGTAGCGCTCCTCGTGTTCGCAACATTTGGAATCAACTGCTACATCGCGGCGACGGCAAACGAAGCGGCCGGTATCGTTTTGTGGCGAAAGCTCATGAGCGCCGTTACCTACCTAGTCGCGTATATTGCGGCTGGAGAAATGCGCTTTGTCCTCGAATGCCTCGGCAACGCATCCGGCGCTCAAAAATCCAAAATCGTACTCATCGGACTCGTTGCCGTCACCATCGCGCTCGAGCTTCTGCTATCGGCAAGTAGCCAGTACGACGCGCTCTGGAAGTTCTCTTACAAGTCAACTTCCGTCATATCCTTCATCTTGGCCGCCGCATCCGTTGCCACCGCAGCGTTCCATCAGCCGCGCCACGAAGTCCCAGCTGCAGACAAGACAATCATGTCTCTCGCCGCAGGAACGCTCGCTTTCTACACCGTACAGTCGTTTACCTGCAACGTCTGGCGACCCATCTTTGACAAAGCAATCTACACCATGACGACAGGCATCCAAACGGGAGAGCCCCGTCCAGCCGCCGCCATTTTGCTCGGAATCCTCATGAGCCTTTGCCTCGCGCTTGCCCTGCTCCTCGTGGATATCGTACGCAGGGCCGTGGTCGACGCCATCAAGGCTCGCATGAACAGCTAAGCAGCCTTCCGACTCCGCAGACCACGAAGCGCGCTAACACCCGAAGCAAATAGAGTCGCAAAGACAATCGCCCAGTTCTTGCAGCCAAATACCGGAATATGAACGATTGCATGGTCATGCATAACAACGAAATAACCAAGAACAACAACCAGAGGCAGCGCCATGAGCAGCGACTGGATCAACACCTTTCGACGACGACCGCCTTGCGCTCCGCCCCGTATCGAGCAAACGAGAACGGCAATCCAAATCGCCAATACGGCAGCAAATGAAACAAGGCAAACGACGTTTGAGATCAGCGCATAACCAGCAGTTGAGCAAATGGCGAACAACTGCGGGCTCATGCAATAAAACTCCTTCAAAATCTGAGGCCAGTCAGCTTGGGGCAACAGTGACGAAGTCCCATGCGCAGACCAAAGACCCATCTCGCCCAGAACGTTCGAAAAGACCTCGTCCCAGCCCAGCACAAATGCCGCAACAACCCATTTCATCGCCCATGTAAACACAAACGAAAGCCCAAACCCAAAGAGTGCCTGCAGCATCGTGACGACACAGCGCCTGGGGCGCTCACCCTCGGGGAGCGCAGTGAAAGCAAAAAAGCAATGCAGGGCGACAACCGCGGCAGGAATCGTTAAAAAGTCAAGAAACGAAAACATGGCTCCCGTCGCTATCGACCAAAGGATAAGTCGGCTTGTGAAAACCCGTGCGTTCGGGGCCGAGTCCAAACGAAGACTCATGCAAGACATCATGATGAGCGCCACAAAGAACGAGATGCACAGCAGCAGATCGCCGATAACATTGAAAAATAGATTGGTCGAGAACAACAGGATTGCAAGGAAACCCAACGTCACTGACATTGAAAACCGCTTGTGCAAGGCAACGTAAGCGCAAGCGGAGCCGGCAATCGCCAGAGCAGCCGCGGGCGCCACGACAACGTCGATACCGCCAATATACAGGCAGACATTCGTAAGTAGCTGCCATCCATGCCAATACCGGTAGTACTGCTGATGCGTAATCCCGCCGGCTTTCGTAACGTCATCAATCTCGGCAACGGTCATCGTCTTAAACGGAGAACCTTGGTCCTTTTGCTGTGTGACTTCAATGATAAAGCGATTGTTATCAAAGCAGACAGGACCAGCTGCAACACGGTGGTCGTAGACATACATGTCAGACAACAGGACCGAGGACTCCGAACCCTGCGCATGCGACTCGATAACGGACCGCGGAAGACAATTTGCCACCGTATTGCTCAAGACAAATGCGACCTGAAGAACCAAAAACAGCAACATGGCCTTGATGGGGAGGCTATCGGCAAAGGAGGTAAAACGAGTTTTATTCACGGGTCATCCAAACAGAAAGATTGCGTCCACAGGAATCGGCACCTATGTAATACCACAATGCGCGCATGCAATCTCGCTACGCCCACACGTCAACCAGGCTTGTAGCAAACGTTCTTGGTGATTAGCGGAACATTACCCGCGGGCGCCCGCCTACGCTTACAATAGTCGTGTCCCATGGGACACATTGTTTATTCCGCAGGGCCGATACGCTGCCCACGCGAAAGGATATTCTCGTTCATGACTTCAACCCTTCCCACCCCCATCGATAAGCTCGCCATCGTCGTCGTTACGTACAAGCGCCAGGAACTCCTGGCCAACTTGTTCGACTCTATGACCGAGCTCACGGCCGCGCCCTGGCGCATCGTGATTGTCGATAACGAGAATTCGCGCGAGACCGAGGCCATGTGCACCGCATTCAACGAGCGCCTGGCCAACCTGTGGGGCATCGACACCGAGCAGCCTGACGCGCAGGGCGGCACCGACCGTGTCATCTACGCCCCGCAGCTCGAAAACGGCGGCGGTGCGGGCGGCTTCTCCGCCGGCACTAAATGCGCCTACGACCTGGACGCTCAATGGTTCTGGGTGATGGACGACGACGTGCTCGTCATCCCCGAAGGCATCGAGCGTCTTGCCAAGTGGACCGACCGCTACGATGTCATCCAGGGTTCGCGCCTGGACTTTGACGGCGGCGCCTTCTTTTGGCAATACCAACTCATCCTTTCGCTCGGCATTCCCAACCCAGTCGCCAAGTGGGACTTGGGTCCAGAGGGTTATCGCGCCATGAACCAGCTGTGCTTTGAGGGCGGCATGTTCTCGCGCCGCGTGGTCGACAAGATCGGCCTGCCCGATGCGCGATTCTTCATCTACGGCGACGATGCCTGCTATGGCTACGTGGCCAGCCAGCACTTCCCCGCCGCCGTTGTTACCGACGTGGTGCTCAAGCGCGCCCGCGCCGTCTCTAACTGGGACATCGCCGGCAAACGCCAGCTCAACTCCACGAGCGACACCAACCGCTACTACATCATGCGCAACCGCGGTTATCTGGCACGCTACATGCAGATCTATGGCGACTACCACCCCATGCTGTTCCGTCTGGGCAACGCCGCGACCTTCTGCAAGGAATTCATTCGCCTGGCTGCGGTCGACAAGTGCTTTAAGACCGGCATTCCGGCGCTGCGCCGAGGCATGAAAGACGCCCGCAAGATCATCAAGGATCCCAACTGGAAGCCCATGCCGCCCATGAAGGACACCGAGTAACGGAAGCCGGAAACACCTCGGCGCTTAAAGCCGCTGGCACACCGTAGCCACATGCTGCCCATCAAAACCGAACCCCCAGCGCATGCGACCCACGCCGGGGCGTGGTACACGGATTTCGTCGATGCCGTCGCGCTCTATGTCGAGTAGCGACTGCACGGCCAGCAATTCCAGGCCCAGCGCATCCACACCGGGGTCATACATCATGTTGATCGTTATCAGCGGACGTTCATCGAGCATACCGATCGTATCGGCTATGTCGAACACGGCGCCCGTAGGAAAAACCTGGATGTCCCAGCGATCCGCGCCACACTTTCGCCTCGAAGCAGGATTGGCATAGCCCGGCAATCCAAAGCAGAGTCCTTGCAAGAGTAGGTGATATGGCAGCGGTGTATCTGGGTCGGTCGCACCGATTCCCGCATCTCCCAAGATGCGGCTTAGCGCCCGCCTCACGGTATCCTCGTTCCCATGGCACAGCCCGTCGCGAAACGCATCGACGTCTCGAATGTCTTCTGCGGCGCACTCAAACCACTCAATAATCACTAGACGCAAGGCCTGACGAAGCTCGTTATTGGGCAATCGCAAAGCACGGAGGCGATCGCCATGCTCTGGCTCCTCAGTCATATCCGTCGTGAGAAAACCGGACAGATACAGCGCTGTCCACATGCCATCGTCAGGCGAGACATCTGGCTCTGCAGTGCCCAAACAAAGCGGGACCTCAGCGCACCCATGGGCCTCGAGCAAATCAAACAAGACCGAAAGGCGGTCGAGATTCCACCCGGCAACTACCCTACTCAGGCAATCGGCATATCCATACAGATCGGCACGCACAGGCGCCGTGCAGCCTCGGTCCAGAAAACCGATCACACGCTCTGGACTCGAGCAATAGGCCCTGCCAAACCGATACCCCTCGAGCCATTCACGCGCATCATCCAGGTATTCCTCGCGCCCAGCATGATTCAAAAGAGCCTCGATCTCGGCATCCGAAAAACCGAAACATCGGTCACACCACGCCGACAGCGGCGTCGTCAGACAATACGAGCAGCCGCGCGAAGAAAGCGCCGCTTCGGCAGGACCGGGACACTCCCCCATCAGACACGTCAGCCGCAACAAATCGCGCGCAGTGGCAATGGCGTCAAACAGCACACGGTCAAGAAGTTCTGCCGGATCGGCGTCGGAAGCGTCCCTCGCGCTCGCACGGCGAGACCACGCCGCATCGTACCCATCAACGAGCAATACAACCTGCTCATCGCAGGCAATCTCCAGCAGCTCTATGAGCACACCGAGCACCGAGTCAACCTCGTCCGCGCTCGCCACGCCACGCGCGACACGTTCGATGTGACGCACCTTATCTCGAGCTAAATCCGGAGCCTCCAAGAGAGCCAACAAGCGAGCGCACTCGCCCGAAAGGGCATCGCGCACGACGCCGGCAACAGCGGGGCCACGCCTCGCAGCGCCAGAAAAGTCCAGCGATATCACCGGATAGCAAGCGTACTCGTCCCGATAGCGCCCGCCGTCCGCATCCCAAATCTGAGCATCGGCAAACGAGATCCGACCGGTGCGACCGCCGCCGGGACGCTCCAGAAAAGCCTTGAGCATCGACAAGTTCATGCTCTTGCCAAAACCCTCGGGTCGGCAGCACACCATAACGGACGCGTCGCAATCCAGCACATCGGCAATAAACATGGTCTTGTCGACCAGTATGCAACGACCAATGGCATCGGCAAAATCATGCACACCGACCGGCAAAACCGCATCATCGACATGGTTGACAAGCCGTACGCCAAAAGTATCGGCACTGTTGCAATACTCCTGTTCAGACACCGTAACTTCTCCCTAAAACGCAGCACGAAGCCCATTGTAGCGAGCAGTTCAAGTGCAACGCTGGATCCGTGCAAAGGCATCGGGCAACGGTAGCAACAAGACGTGTGAGGGGGCACAACTAATCGTTGCACAACAAAACGGGGCCCGATGCATTCGCACCGGACCCCGTCCCAACTCTTTAGCTATCTAGCAACCGAGAGGCTACTCCTCCGAGCTGTCCTCCCCAGAAGCTTTCTTCTGCTGATCGAGCTTATGCTTACCACTTATGATAGACGTAGCGCCCAGTGTGGCCAAGCTTGCACTGGCAAGGCTCGCCATAACGATAAGGTCGCCCGTCTTGGGCATGTTACCGCCAGATGACTTGGTCGTCGTGGTCGTGGTGGTTGTAGCGGTCACCGTCTTGGAGTCATTTTGCTCCTGGACCTGGTCATCGGCATTGCCCTTACCGCTGTCCTCGGCCTGCTGCTTTCCGTCCTCGGTCTTGCCCTTGCTCTCGTCCTTCTCCTCAGATTCAGGCTTCTTGTCCTCGTCCTTCTTCTGAGCGGATTTGTCGTCCTTCTCCTCAGAGCTAGAACCCTTATCAGATTCGTTCATCTCGGAAGCCTTGACCTTGGAGTCGCCCTTTGCGGCTTCGGTCTTTTCCGTGGAAACCTGATCAGAATTGTCCTTGTTCTGGGTCGAGCCGTTATTGACGCCAGCCATCAGCGAAGAGCCCAGCGTAGAGCCAAGCTGCACGGAGAAAGAAGGCTTCTTGTCCGGTGAAGCAACGGGAGCGTCCGGCGCCTTATTCGAGTCGTCCTTGGAAGCATCGGAATCAGGGGCTGCGTCAGAGCCGGAGCCGTTGTTAGAGCCGGTGTCAACGGACGAATCGCTCGAGCCGGTGGATGAGTTAGAGGTGCCAGCGTCGGTCGAACCAGAAGCGTCGCTGTCCGTATTGCCGGCAGAGCTTGAAGACGAATCGCCCGCAGCAGAGCCGTTCGAATCGGAGCCGTTCGAGGTAGAGCCGTCGTTGGTAGTGTCACCAGCAGAGCCATTACCGTCAGCATCGGTCGAGGGCGCATCCATCCTGTCATCGTTGGCATCGTCACTCGAGTCGTCGTTCGAATCAGGTGTCGGCGAGGGCGCCGGCGTAGGCTCGGGCTGCACGGGCGTCGCAGCGGCTGCCTCGTCCTCAGCGATATAAACCAAGCAGTCCTTTAGCTCGTTGCGGTAGCGGTTCTTCCAGCCCTCATGATACTGGGGCTGGCTCGAATACTTGGTCGCCACGTTATTGACCACGCTGTTGGAGAGCGCCGTCACAAACTCGCGGTCGGACATATCGTTGGAAAGATTCGCCCAGCGGAAGAAGTCTCTGCAGCCACCGGTACCGCACATGTTGGTGATGCTCCACACCATGCCCTTGACGCAATCGGCGCGGCCCGAAATATCAATGCCCAGGCCGCTCTTGAGCCACGCCTCGGTCACCGCATAGTACGAGTTGTACGCATAGGCATCTTGAAGTGCTGAGAACTCAACAGGATCGGTGTTGTACGCACCTTGAAAGGCATCCTGAGCGATATGGCCCAACTCGGTGAGCTGACCGTTCTCGTACATGGCATTGCTCGTGTTGGAAATCTCGCTGCCGCGATCAATCGCATCCTTGAGCATGCAGTATTTTTCGGGGTTGTAGTTGTAGGCCTGCTTCATAAACGGGATGAGCGACCAACGACGGTCGAACTGGTAATAGCCCAGCGCGTTGTAGCCGTCACCATACGAAAAGCCCTGGTTATAGTTGCCATGGCTCTCGTACTTGGTAAAGTACTTCATCTCGGGAGTCACGTTGACAAACGAAACGCCCTGGACCGACCTCAGCACGCCCGAGAAGGACTGTTGGGTGTAAAGGCCCTTATCGATATCGGTGGCATCCGAGGCAACGCCCGGCGTGGGCTCCTCGGCAGCGGCGGGTGCCGGCGCGGAAACGGCGCCAAACGAAAGCGCCAGCGTCAGGCCCGCGACAATCGCGGAATGCTTGGGCTGCATAAGATCCTCCCTGCATTGGTGTAGTTAAAGTGCAGTTTGCAAAGATAAAACTAAGTATTGCAGCTCGCCCGTTGTTGCACAACAACCCCTCGGTAAACGGCAACAACCCTCCGCGAAATCTTAAGGAATTGCGGTCAACCTACAGCTTAATGTCAAAGTTGATTTCGGGGACGGCGGCCAGGTCGGCCAACGTCACGCCGTCGACATAGTTCTCGATGACCTCGTCAAGGCCACGCCAGAACTTGACGGTGGAACACAAGTCACTGCGGGCGCAGCTGTTGTCGATGCCATCGCACGCCACCGGAGCCGTGCTGCCCTCAACGGCACGCAAGATGTCGCCGGCACGCACCTCGGCCGGGTCCTTGGCCATCATGTAGCCGCCGCCCTTGCCACGCACGCTCTTAAGCAGGTCCGCCTTCATAAGCGGACGCACCAGCTGCTCCAAATACTTTTGCGAGATATGCTCGCGGTCGGCAACCTCGCGCAAGGCAATCTTGCCCTCGGCGTCGCCCAGCGCCGCGATATAGATCATCAGTCGGAGGGCATAGCGGCCCTTGGAAGAAATGAGCATACCTACCCTCCCATCGCATCTGGGACAACATAACCAGGTTTGTTTGTCCCAAATTTAAAGTAAGTGGGACAAACACAACAGGTTATTTTGTCCCAGAATTTGAAAAGTCGAGTGGATTAGTCGGGTTTTCCCTTGACTAACGCCGAACCCATAGTAACTTTATTCCGAGAAGATTCCTAGGGTTTAGTACACCTATGAGTACACCATATACAGAGAGGGACAGCATGAGCGCAAATCCGCTGCTTTCCATCGAAGGTCTGACCGCCTCCGTGGACGAGAAGACCATCCTCCACAACGTCAACCTTAACGTCGCCGCCGGCGAGACCCACGTGCTGATGGGACCCAACGGCGCCGGCAAGTCCACCCTCGGCCACCTGGTCATGGGCGACCCCGTTTACACGGTCAACGACGGCCGCATCGTCTTTGACGGCCAGGACATCACCGAGCTCACCACCGACAAGCGCTCGCGCGCCGGCCTGTTCCTGAGCTTCCAGGCCCCGGTCGAGATTCCGGGCGTGCCGCTGTCGAGCTTTTTGCGCGCCAGCATCGCCGGCCGCCCCGGCCTGGAGATGAAGGGCAAGGAGTTCCGCCGTCGCGTCAAGGAACTCGCGGCCGAGCTCAACATGGATACCGCCTACCTCAACCGTGAGCTGGGCGTGGGCTTCTCGGGCGGCGAGAAAAAGAAGGTCGAGATGCTCCAGCTTTTGCTGCTGCAGCCCAAGCTCGCCATCCTGGACGAGACTGACTCCGGCCTGGACGTCGACGCCCTGTCCACCGTCAGCCACGGCATGGACGCGTATCGCAAGAGCTGCGACGGCTCCATGCTCATCATCACGCACAACACGCGCATTTTGGAGCACCTGGATGTCGACCGCGTCCACGTTATGGTCAAGGGCCACATCGTGCGCGAGGACGACGCCTCGCTCATCCCCTGGATCGACAAGAACGGCTTTGAGACCTTCGAGCGCGAGGCCGCCGAGCAGCGCGCCCAGGCCGAGTCTGCCGCTGCCGAGCAGCAGGCGTAAAGGGGCGACGCAATGACCAAGAACCGCACCGAGGTCGCGGACATCGACCGCAGCCTCTACGACTTCACCTATGGCGAGGAGGGATTCGAGCGCCTCGACGCCGGCATCACGCCCGACATCGTGCGCGAGATCAGCGCCAAAAAGGACGAGCCGCAGTGGATGCTCGACCTGCGCCTCAAGTCCCTCGAGATCTTCAATCGTTTTCCCGACCCGACGTGGGGCCCCTCCATCGAGGGCCTGGACATGGACAACATCGTCACCTACGTCAAGCCCAACACCGACCAAAAGCACGACTGGGAGTCGGTGCCCGACGACATCAAGAACACCTTTGAGCGCTTGGGCATCCCCGAGGCCGAGCGCAGCTACCTGGCGGGCGTCGGCGCGCAGTACGACTCCGAGCTGGTCTACCACAACATGCAGGACACGGCGTCCAAGATGGGCATCGTCTACTCCGGTATTGAGGAAGCCCTGCACGATCCGCAGTGGGAGCCGCTCATCCACGAGAAGTTTATGACGCTCATCCCACCCACCGACCACAAGTTTGCGGCCCTGCACGGCGCCGTGTGGTCGGGCGGCTCGTTTGTCTACGTGCCCAAGGGCACCAAGCTCGATTTTCCGCTGCAGAGCTACTTCCGTCTCAACGCCAAGGGCGCCGGTCAGTTCGAGCACACGCTCATCATCGTCGAGGACGATGCCGACCTGCACTTTATCGAGGGTTGCTCCGCGCCCAAGTACAACGTGGCAAACCTCCACGCCGGCGCCGTCGAGCTCTTTGTGGGCAAGCGTGCGCACCTGCGCTACTCGACCATCGAGAACTGGTCCAAGAACATGTACAACCTCAACACCAAGCGTGCGCGCGTGGACGAGGACGGCGACATCGAGTGGATCAGCGGCTCCTTCGGCAGCCACGTAGGCTACCTCTACCCCATGAGCGTGCTCAATGGCCGCCGCGCCCGCTCGAGCTTTACCGGCATCACCTTTGCCGGCGCCGGTCAGAACCTCGACACCGGCTGCAAGGTCGTGCTCAACGCGCCTGAGACTTCGGCAACGGTCGAGACCAAGGGTATCTCCAAGAGCGGCGGCATCCAGACGTTCCGCAGCTCCATCGTGGCCACGCCCAAGGCCGAGGGCTCCAAGGCAACCGTGAGCTGCCAGTCGCTCATGCTCGACGACCAGAGCCGATCCGACACCATCCCGGCCATGGACATCCGCGCCAAGAACGTCGACATCGGCCACGAGGCCACCATCGGCCGCATCGGCGACGACAAGGTGTTCTACCTGATGAGCCGCGGCATCTCGGAGGAAGAGGCCCGCACCATGATCGTCAACGGCTTTGCCAACCCGGTCTCCAAGGAGCTGCCGTTGGAGTATGCCGTCGAGATGAACAACCTGATCAAGCTCGAGATGGAAGGAGCGATCGGATAATGAAACAGACCACCAACACCGCTGCTACCACCCTTGAGCAGGTCAATGCGATGCCGGCTGCCACTTGGGGTTGGCTCAAGATGAACCAGACCAAGCTCGAACTCTCTAACGAGCTTGCCGCCGCTCCCACCGAGGCCGTTGAGGTCGAGGGCTTGGACGAGCAGTTTACTGGCGTGGCAGACGCGTTCGAAGCCGCCATGGACGCCATGGCCGAGCGCTTCCCCGAGCGCCGCGCCTCCGCCCCCGGTGATGCAGCCGACCGCGCCCGCATCACGCCCGAGACCGAGCTCGACGTGCCCGCCACCTCCGTCTACCAGGCCGGCGCCATCAAGCTCGAGGAGGAGCTCTCCCCCGCTGAGGCCTTCGAAACCGGCATGGGCGAGGCTGCCTACGCCTACTTGGCCGAGCACGCTACCAAGCGCATCGTCATCGATGTGCCCGCATACAAGCACGCCACGGTTACCGTGCGTGTGAGCGGTGTCGACGCTGCCGCGGCCATCGCCGCCATCGACGTCGTCGCCCGTCCCCAGTCGACGCTCGATCTGCAGATCGCCCTTGACTCCCCCGTTACCGGCGAGGGTGTCGTGGGCTCCGTGCTACGCGTGTGCGCCCACGAGTACGCCACCGTCAACGTGACCTGCACGCAGACGCTCGACGATAGCTGGATCGCGCTCGACGACACCGGCCTGTTCCTGGACGAGGGCGCGCGCGTCAACGTGCAGCACACCGTCCTGGGTGCCGGCGCCAGCGCCACCGGACTTGCCGGCGACCTGCTGGGCGATACCGCCAAAGTCACCATCGATACTGACTACCTGGGCGCCCGCAAGCAGGTGCGCGACTTTAACTACGAGCTGCGCCACCGCGGTCGCAAGACCGAGTGCGAGATCGACGCCAACGGCGTACTGACCGGCACGTCCAAGAAGGTCTACCGCGGCACCATCGACCTCGTGCACGGCTGCAAGGGTGCAACCGGCACCGAGCGCGAGACGGTGCTTTTGGCCAACAAGGGCGTCGACAACAAGACCGTTCCCGTCATTCTCTGCGACGAGGACGACGTCGCCGGCAACCACGGCGCCACGATCGGTCACGTCCGCGACGAGCAGCTGTTCTATCTCGCCTGCCGCGGCCTTGACCAAAACGCCGCCGAGGACCTGTTCATCCGCGCCAAGCTGGAGGACGCCGCACTTTCCGCGACCGACGAGCGCACCCGCGCCGCCGTCGTCCGCCTAGGCAACAACCTGATCGATAACTTTGAGGAGGAGCTCGCATGATCGACACCGAGCACGTTAAATGCGATACCTGTACTGCCCCCGAGCCCATGGAGCTCGACGCCAGCGACGAGGCCTCGCGCGGCTGGCCTACCGTCGACATCGAGACCAATCCCTACAAGGCGCAGTTCCCGCTGTTCCAGCAGCACCCCGAAATCGCCTTCCTCGATAGCGCCGCCACCGCGCAGCGCCCCGCCTGCGTGCTCGACGCCGAGCGTGACTTCTATCAGCGCATGAACGCCAACCCCCTGCGCGGCCTGTACTCACTGTCCGTCGAGGCCACCGACGCCATCGCGAAGGTCCGCCAGCAGATCGCCGACCTCATCGGCGCCGCCCAGGCCAACGAGGTCGTCTTCACCCGCAATACGAGCGAGTCGCTCAACCTGGTCGCCAAGAGCTTTGCACCCACGGTGCTCGAGCCCGGTGACGAGGTCGTCATCACCATCATGGAGCACCACTCCAACCTGATTCCGTGGCAGCAGGTCTGCCGCGAGACCGGCGCCAAGCTCGTCTACCTCTACCCCACCAAGACCGGCCAGCTCACCACCGAGGAGGTTCTTGCCAAGGTTGGTCCCAAGACCAAGATTCTGGCCGTGGGTCAGGTTTCTAACGTGCTGGGCGTCGAGAACCCGGTCAAGAACCTCGGCAAGCTCGTCCACAAGTACGGCGGCTATCTGGTCGTCGACGGCGCGCAGTCGCTGCCGCACATGCCGGTCGATGTGGCCGACCTGGGAGCCGACTTCTTTGCCTTTAGCGCACACAAGGCCATGGGCCCCATGGGCATCGGCGTGCTGTGGGGCAAGATGGACCTGCTGAACGCCATGCCGCCCATGCTCACCGGCGGCGAAATGATCGATTCGGTCACCGAGCAGGACGCCGTCTGGGCGCCCGTCCCCGAGAAGTTCGAGGCCGGCACGCAGGACGCCGCCGGCATCTTCGCCACGGGTGCGGCACTCGACTACCTCGTCAACACGGTTGGCTACGAAAACATCCAGGCACGCGAGCAGGCACTCGTCCACTACCTGATGGGCGAACTCATGCAGCTCGACTTTGTTCAGATCATCGGCTCCATCTATTGGGACAACCATCACGGCGTCGTCAGCTTTAACGTCAAGGGTATCCACCCGCACGACGTCGCGAGCATCATGGACATGGACGGCGTGTGCATCCGTGCCGGTCACCACTGCGCGCAGCCGCTGCTTACCTGGCTGGGCGTCGAGAACCTCGCCTGCTGCCGCGCCAGCGTGGCCTTCTACAACGACAAGGCCGACATCGATAAGTTCATCGCCGGCCTGCATCACGTTTGGAGCACGTTCAATGGGTAATCTGTACACCTCCACCACGTTTATGGAGCACAACTCGCACCCCGACTACAAGTACGAGATGGATGCCCCCACGCACGAGCACGACGGCATCAACCCCAGCTGCGGCGACGAGCTCACCTTGCAGCTGCGCGTCGAGAACGGCGTGATCGAGGAGGCCTCCTTTACCGGCCACGGCTGCGCCATCAGTCAGGCCAGTGCCGACATCATGGCCGACCTCATCACCGGCGAGACCGTCGAGGAAGCTCACCGCTTGGCAGAGCTCTTCCTCGCCATGATCCGCGGCGAGCAGCTCTCCGAGGAGGACTTGGAAGACCTGGACGAAGCCGCCCAGCTCCAGGACATCTCGCACATGCCCGCCCGCGTCAAATGCGCCGAGCTCGCCTGGCGCACCCTCGACGGCATGCTCGAGGGGCAAGCTAACCAGTAGCGTATGCTCCGAATCCAAGGTTTTTGATTGCCGAGCCGCCCGATACGGGCGGCTCTGTTTTTCCTAATGAGCACGAACACACAAAATCAGCGCGTCCGGCGCCCCGTCTGTCATTTACCACACGGCCAGACGCGAACACGGGCGTTTTCCACAGCACCAAAGGCCTGCGGCAGGGCCCCGGGCCCGCCAAGCAATGCGCCAAGCCCCGTTCTGCTGAGCTCCGACTCGCTTCGCGCCCGCCGCAGACGGGTCCCATAGGGTGCGACGTGCATTTTTGCGAGTATTCAGCACGCCAAGCTGTATGTATACGCATCGAAAGCGTTAATCAATGTCTTTAGGCGCATATATATTGTGTTTTAGAACAAGCATCGCGGTCTGACGGGACGCAGGCACGTGCTTCGGGGGCGCAACGGCAGGAATCAATAGCTTCGGGACCCGTATGTTGCAAGATTGCGGCGGCGCCGACAGCAACACGATGCTGAAAACTCCGTTTTTTGCACGGCGCAGACGGGGGTAGGCACGGGCAAACCCGGACTGAGCTGTTATTTTATGCAAGATGACGATTGTTCTATGCATATTAAGAAGTGCAGTTACCGTACCAAGCTTTTGAACGCTGGTTGCGGCGTATGGACGACCCCAACTGCGGTGAACAGGCGACCTTACATCACGTTTCCGCCAGCCCGCATCGCCGTTCGCGCGCGGGCGCGCACGATACGAGAGACGGTACTTTTGCCAATCCCGGTATACCGCTCAATCTGGCGCACCGTAAAACCGGCATCGTGCAATCCAAAAATAACGGTATCGCGCTGCGCCGGCGGTGCGACTTTAACCCCACGAAGCGGAACCCCGAGCCCCTTCGCCATCTTGTCGGCAAAGGCGTGGCGTTCCCATTCCGTCTCTTTCATATCGCACAGCGCTGGCTCACTGCCGTCGGGCGTCGAAAGCGAATAGGCAATAAAGCCCTCGGCAGAACCAAAAAGCTCAAGCACGCAAGAAGGATCAGAAAATCCCCTCGCGACATCGGCCGCGTCACCGTCGTAAGCGCACAAATGCTCCGGAAAGCTGCTCCAGGGATAACGCTCAATGAGACCGATGCCCGCCTCCTGCGGATCGGCGTGAACGGAGCGAATAGCCTCCATCACCTGCCAGTCGGTATCGAGCGAGCGCCGGTCAAAACGGTTCTGGAACAGATGCCCTGTGCGCCCCGTGCGTTTATTGAACCGCCGCGCGTACGTCAAAAGCAGCCGGTGCATCGCCGCGCTCATCGCGTCCTCGTAATCTGCAAGCACCATACGCACGTGATTGCCCATAAGGCACCAGGCGATAACCGTCACGCCCGCCTTGCGGCAGCACTCACGCATCAGCTCCAAGAACTCCCACCGGTCTTCATCGCCCTCAAAGATGAGCTGTTTGCCCACACCGCGAGCACAGACATGGTAAAAGCCGGTAACCGTTCTCCAAACGCGCTGCATGGCGCTCCCTTCGCCGGGATCTGCTTACCATCCAATACAGCACGATTGAAGCGTGCCATCAAAACATTCACGCAAAACAATACACTCGCGCGGCCAAAGGCAGTAAACAGGCGGCGAACGGCACCGTTGCAACAGGTCAACCCCTGCAACGCTTACAAGAGCCGACCAAAAGCTTGCCAAAGACGGACCCCCTCTACGGAGGTTCGCGACCACAGAACATAGAGTTAAACCGTTTCAATTAAAACTTCCGGACTTCTCGCTACGAAAACTGAGCCGTTCGCCGAATATTCCGTGCATTTCGCGGTATTATAGGGGCTGCATGTCATGTCCCTTTCGAAGGGTCGCCCGGCAATCGCCAGCCACGACCCCCAGACGGGACGCCAACACGATAGAGAGGAGAGGCATGCAGTACTCACAGGAAGTGGAGAACATGTGCCCCGTTGCCAAGGGTGCATACCACGGCCCCGCACCCATCCCCGAGGAGGGCAAGTGGGTCCAGGCTAAGGAGATTTCCGACATCTCCGGTCTTACGCACGGTGTGGGTTGGTGCGCACCTCAGCAGGGCGCCTGCAAGCTCACGCTGAACGTCAAGGACGGCATCATCGAGGAGGCTCTCGTTGAGACCATCGGCTGCTCGGGCATGACCCACTCTGCCGCCATGGCTTCCGAGATCCTTCCCGGTAAGACCATCCTCGAGGCCCTCAACACCGACCTCGTCTGCGACGCCATCAACGTTGCTATGCGCGAGATCTTCCTGCAGATCGTTTACGGCCGCAGCCAGACCGCGTTCTCCGAGGGCGGCCTGCCCGTGGGCGCCTCCCTCGACGACCTCGGCAAGGGCCTTCGCTCTCAGGTCGGCACCATGTTCGGCACCAAGGCCAAGGGCGCCCGTTACCTCGAACTCGCTCAGGGCTACGTCACCCGCATGGCTCTCAACGACAAGAACGAGATCATCGCATTCGAGTTCCTGAACCTCGGCAAGTTCACCGACGCCGTCAAGGCCGGCAAGACCCCCGAGGAGGCCATCGCTGGCGCTATGGGCCACTATGGTCAGTGGGAGAACGCTGCCAAGTACATCGACCCGCGCACCGACGAGGAGACTCACTCCGTCGCCAGCGTATTCCCGGTTCACGAGTAGAAAGGGAGGGAAATAACTATGACTGTTACGTTCGAAGGTTACGAGCGCCGCGCTGACAAGATCAACAAGTGCCTCGCCGACAACGGCATCGCCTCCCTCGAGGAAGCTCTGCAGATCTGCACCGACAAGGGCTTCAACCCGCGTGAGATCGTCAACAACACCCAGTCCATCGCCTTCCAGAACGCCGAGTGGGCCTACACCCTCGGTTGCGCTCTCGCTGTCAAGCGTGGCGCCAAGTCCGCTTCTGAGGCTGCCGCCATCATCGGCGAGGGCATCCAGGCCTTCACCGTTCCCGGCTCCGTCGCCGAGGACCGCAAGGTCGGTCTGGGCCACGGCAACCTGGGCGCTATGCTGCTCTCCGACGACACCGAGTGCTTCGCCTTCCTGGCAGGTCACGAGTCCTTCGCTGCCGCTGAGGGTGCTATCGGCCTGGCTCTGAACGCCAACAAGGCTCGCAAGAAGCCGCTGCGCGTCATCCTCAACGGTCTGGGCAAGGACGCTGCTCAGATCATCGCCCGCATCAACGGCTTCACCTACGTGAAGACCCAGTTCGACTACTTCACGGGCGAGCTCAAGGTCGTCGAGACCATCCCCTACTCCGATGGTCCCCGCGCCGCCGTCAACTGCTACGGCGCCGACGACGTCCGCGAGGGCGTTGCCATCATGTGGCACGAGAACGTCGACATCTCGATCACCGGTAACTCCACCAACCCCACGCGCTTCCAGCACCCCGTCGCTGGCACCTACAAGAAGGAGCGCCTCGAGGCTGGCAAGAAGTACTTCTCCGTCGCTTCTGGTGGCGGCACTGGCCGTACCCTGCACCCGGACAACATGGGCGCCGGCCCTGCCTCTTACGGCATGACCGACACCATGGGCCGCATGCACTCCGACGCCCAGTTCGCCGGTTCTTCCTCCGTGCCTGCGCACGTTGACATGATGGGTCTCATCGGCATGGGCAACAACCCCATGGTCGGTGCCACCGTCGCCTGCGCTGTCGCCGTCGAGGAGGCCCTCAAGGCCTAATCGCGCCCGCGCGATGCTCATATAGTTGAGCTTTGGAGCCGCTACCTTTCGAGGTAGCGGCTCTTTTTGTTTGCGCTGGTGCAGGGTAGCTAATGCCGATATATCAGCTGGGGCGAAATACGAGATGTGAAGAGATGGAGCGTCAGAGCGTCCATGACGCCCACCTGCCATATTTGCCCTTTACCGATTTGCCGAGTCTTTGCGGCCCCATTGCCGATCACCCGTGCGACAATGCGCCGGACGAGAAAGGAATCTGATGGAATCGACTGATGTACTGGTAATTGGATCTGGCATTGCGGGCCTTTGCGCCGCCATCGAAGCGGCACGCACGGGTGCAACCGTCACTGTGGCAAGCGCCGGCAAGACTATGAGTGGATCGAGCTTCTTCCCCGGAACCTGGGGCCTAGGGCTTATCGGACCCGTTAACGAAGACGATGAACAGGACCTCATCGACACCATTCAGACCGTCGGCGGCGGCGTTGCCGACCCCGAACTCGTCCAAACGTTCGTCCACTGCATTCCCCAAGCGATTGACTGGCTCGAACAGGATCTGGGCGTAGAACTCCAGCACCCGCAAAGCGCCGAGAGCGCCCAGCAAAAGCAATTTATCCCTTGCTTTGACCATAAGACACGTATGTGGCGCGGCCTCACCCGCAAGCCCCTTGAGGACGCTCTGACGACCCGGATCGAGTCACTCGGCATTCGCCTGCTCCCCCGCCATGAGCTTATTGACCTTGTTGAGGACACGAACGGCAGAATAACCGGAACCGTACTCTACGACCTTACCGAAAATCGAATCGTGCCCTTTGCTGCCAAGGCCACGATCATCGCAGCCGGTGGCACAGGCGGCCTGTTCGAGCGCAGCCTTACGTCGGCTGATGTGCTCAGCTCCTCGCAGGCCATCGCACTGGCGCACGGCGCATCGCTTGCTAATATAGAGTTCATGCAGATGATGCCCGGCTTCATCGAGCCCAAGCGCAACCTGGTCTTCAACGAGAAAACCTGGCGCTACGTACATATAGACCAGCCGGTAGATATTGCCGACGACAAGCTGGACGACCTGCTCGAGCAGCGCTCTGGATATGGCCCCTTCACGTCACGCTTGGCCTCCCGCGCTATCGATCTCGTCATCGATCAGGCAGGTGTCGAAGGCCTGGCACTCCACTACGACTTCCCCCGCGAGGATGTCCCAGAGTTTGTGCAGACCTTTGCCACCTGGCTGCAAGACGAGCACGGCATCGCTCCGACTGACGAGATGCGCGTTGCGATGTATGCCCACGCCGCTAACGGCGGCATCAAGATCGATAAGACCGCGTACACGGGCGTTGAGGGTCTCTACGCTTGCGGCGAGGCGACAGGCGGCATGCACGGAGCCGACCGCATTGGTGGCTTATCAAGTGCCAACGGCATCGTGTTCGGGCGCATCGCGGGCGCATCGGCAGCCCTTGCAGCGCAGAAGGAGCCTGAGGCAGCCCTGAAGGCGGATATCACCCTCCCCCAGTACGGCATTGCCACAACAGATGCCGAACGCCTGACACACAGCCTTAGGCACACGATGAGCACCTATTGCATGATCAACAGGACCGAAACAGGCCTATCCGAGGCCCTGCAACAGCTTGAAAGCCTGCAAGACAAGGCCATGGCGCTGAGCAAGCCGCATGCCGATGACAGCGAGATCGCAGCCCTCGCCCGCCTACAGTCGCAGATTCGACTAGCACAGGAAATGGTCAAAGCCATGCGCAAGCGAACTGAAAGTCTCGGGTCGCACTATCGAGCGGATTAAACCGGACACCTATCTAAAGCAGAACACAACCAATCGATATCCATGGGCCCCGTGAGCTCGAAGCAGCACGGGGCCCATTCGTGTCCGCACGACAGCGTATCCTTATTCTGAATACAGAGCGGGCAAAGCCCGCATAGAAAATAGACCAGCGAGGAGGAGATATGGACAGTAGAGATATCGAGAAGTGGCGTATCGAACTTGATAGCTACGCCAATGTGGAAGACGGCGTTGAGTATTGGCTCGCACGCGATTTAATGGAACCCATGGGGTACACTCGATGGGAGAACTTCGCCGAAGTTGTTAAGAGGGCAAAAGTCTCATGCGAAACAAACAAAACTCCAGTTGATTCCCATTTTCGTGACACCACGAAAATGGTAACTGCCGGTGTCGCCGCTCGCGCGGTTAAAGACTACAAACTTACGCGCTATGCATGCTATTTAATCGCACAGAACGGAGATTCAAACAAGCCAGAGATCGCGCTCGCCCAGGCATACTTTGCCGTGCAGACGCGCCGCCAAGAGCTCATAGAGCAGCGCTTCGCAGAGATTCAGCGCTTGCAGGCGCGCCACTCGCTATCCGATTCAGAGAAACAGCTCTCGGGTATTGCGTTCAAACGCGGCGTAGACTCCAAAGGATTCGCGATCATCAAGTCGAAGGGCGATGAAGCGTTATTCGGCGGCAGAAGCACGGCGGAAATGAAGCAGCAGCTCGGCGTACCCAAGAGCGCGGCATTGGCGGACAGGTTAGCCGATGTCCTCATCAAAGCAAAGGACCTTACGAACTCGATGACGGCCTTCAACGCCGAGGAACACGACCTGTACGGTCTGGACCAGATCAAGCAAGAGCACGTCGAGAACAACACAAGCGTGCGTGGCAGCCTTATCGACCGCGGAATTGTCCCCGAGAACCTACCGCCTGCCGAGGATACAAAAAAGCTCGAGCGTCGTGTGAAGGCAGACGAGAAGAAACTCAAGGAGGGTACTGACGGTTTTACCGATCCCCAGGGTAGGCTCGATCTGTGAAAGCGGCCGCACCCTTTCGGGTTCGACCCCATGCGAGGTTAACAAAAAAGCGACCAGCCTAAGCCAGTCGCTTTAACATGCTATGGGTGGGCCGTCAGGGGGTCGAACCCTGGACCTTGGGATTAAGAGTCCCCTGCTCTACCAACTGAGCTAACGACCCAAAGCTAAAGTCCGTTGTGACGGACTTTAGAGGAGATATCGTGTGGTGGGCCGTCAGGGGGTCGAACCCTGGACCTTGGGATTAAGAGTCCCCTGCTCTACCAACTGAGCTAACGACCCGATATCAACACGAAGCAAGAACTGGGGTGGGTAAAGGGACTCGAACCCTCGACCTACGGGACCACAACCCGTCGCTCTAGCCAACTGAGCTACACCCACCGTGTCCTGTGCGCTTCGCGCTCGACTATTATTGCAAGGAACGCCATGCGATGCAAGCCCCAATTTTCAAGAATTTTGAAAAGAGTTTTTTAGATCCATTTCGGGCAAATCCTACCGGTTTCATAGGAGTAAACTTGCCCCACTGCAAATGCTCGAAAGGACCGGCATGAAAGAACTATCCAACCGCACGGCAACGTTTACCGATTCGGTCATCCGCCGCATGACACGCATCTCCAATAAGTATGGCGCTGTCAATCTCTCGCAGGGCTTCCCCGACTTCGATCCCCCGGCGCAGCTGCTCAACAGCCTCAGCGCCATCGCCAGCGACCCCAAGCCGCTCTATCACCAGTACTCCATCACCTGGGGCTCCCAGGCCATGCGCGAGGCGCTCGCCGCCAAACAGGAGCACTTTATGGGCATGCCGGTGAATCCCAACGAGAATATCGTAGTCACCTGCGGCTCCACCGAGGCCATGATGGCCGCCATGATGACGGTCACGAACCCCGGCGACAAGGTCGTCATCTTCTCGCCATTCTACGAGAACTACGGCGCCGACACGATCCTTTCGGGTGCCGAGCCCATCTACGTACCGCTCAACCCGCCCACATTCGACTTTGACCGCGAGGCGCTCGAGGCTGCCTTCCGCGACAACGACCCCAAGGCCATCGTCCTGTGCAACCCTTCCAACCCCTGCGGCAAGGTCTTCACGCGCGAGGAGCTCACCTTTATCGCCGACCTCTGCAAAAAGTACGACGTCTACTGCATTACCGACGAGGTATACGAGCACATCGTCTACGCGCCCCACGAGCACGTCTATATGGCCACGCTGCCCGGCATGTTCGAGCGCACCATCAGCTGCAGCTCGCTGTCTAAGACCTACTCCATCACCGGCTGGCGTCTGGGCTACACTATCGCCCCTGCCGAAATCACCGAGCGCATCAAAAAGGTCCACGACTTCCTCACCGTGGGTGCCGCCGCTCCCCTGCAGGAAGCCGTCGTCACCGCCCTCAATTTCGACGACAGCTATTACGATGAGGTCCTCGACCTCTATACCGCCAAACGCGACCTGTTCTGTCAGGGACTCGACAGCATCGGTCTTGAGCATAACGTGCCGCAGGGCGCCTACTACGTCATGATGGACATCTCAGAGTTTGGCTATGACAGCGACCTCGAGTTCTGTGAAGACCTCGCGTCTAAAGTGGGTGTGTGCGCCGTGCCCGGCTCGAGCTTCTTCCGCGAGCCCGTCAACCATCTGATTCGTTTTCACTTTGCCAAGCGAGACGAGACGCTTAACGCGGCGCTGGAGAACCTCAAGTCGCTACGTGATAAAATCAAGCCGCGCGGGTAAGGACGGCCCGGCAACTAAAGCAACCAAAGAAGCCCCGCACCGCCCGCCGCGTTGCGAGGCTTCTTTCTATAGCGCTTCCTTAAATGGTTTAGAGCTCTATACTTTAGTCACGGAGCAACTCGTCCCAGAGAGAGGAATACTATGGCAGAGCAGCAGCTTATCGGAGCGCTCGAGGCCGGTGGCACCAAGATGGTCTGCGCCACGGGCTATGCGGACGGTACGGTCCTAGAGCGCGAGCAGATCGCGACCACGACCCCGCAGGAGACCGTTGAGGCCGTCAACGCATGGTTTGCCGACAAGGGCATCGCCGCGCTGGGCATCGGCGCATTTGGCCCCACCGCAGTCAACCCCGCTTCGCCCCAATACGGCAAGATCCTGGAGACGCCCAAAACGGCATGGCGCTACTTTGACCTGCTGGGCACTATCCAAAACGAGCTCAATATCCCCTGCGGCTACGATACCGACGTCAACGTCGCCTGCCTGGGCGAGGTCACGTTTGGTTGCGCTCAGGGCCTTACCGATGTGGTCTACCTGACCATCGGCACCGGCGTGGGCGCCGGCGTGCTCTCGGGCGGTAAGCTCGTGCACGGCATGATGCATCCCGAGGCCGGCCACATCCTGGTCACGCGCGACCCGCGCGACACCATCGGCGAGCATAGCGCCTGCCCCTTCCACGACAACTGCCTCGAGGGCCTCATCGCCGGCCCCGGCGTTAAAAAGCGCTGGGATTGCAAGAGCGCCGGAGACATGGCCGATGACCCGGAGGCCATGGACCTGCTCGCCGGCTATCTGGCACAGGCGCTCATGACCTACACGCTGTGCTACGCGCCGCAAAAGATCATCATCGGCGGCGGCGTGGCCGACCACACCCCCATCGTGCCGCTCGCGCGCAAGAAGTGCGCCGAAATGCTCAACGGCTATATCGTCACGCCCGAGGTCAACGACATCGATAACTACATCGTCAACAACAGCCTCGAGGGCAAGCAGGGCATCATGGGTTGCCTGGCCCTGGGCGCACAGGCGCTTCAGTAGCAGACGCACCCACAGGGCGTGGCGCGCCCGGCAAATCCGACCTACGGAACGACGCCACCACGCCTCATATAAGCCCTCAAATAATAAAGGCCGCCTAGGACCAAACAATACGTCCTAGGCGGCCTTTTTGGCGCACATCAGCGACCGTAAGAGATATCGGAGCACAACGCCCGTTGCCGCTCCACAGCAGTCGATCATCACATCGGTGATCATGCCGGCGCGTCCCGGCACAAAGAGCTGAATCGTCTCGTCGATCGAGGGAATCAGTAGCAGGAACACCGCTGTGGGCAGCAGCACGTCAAAGGTGCGCCGGCCCTCAAAATCAAAGGCGTGCGTTGCCAAGATGCCGAGCACCATATACTCGGTAAAATGCGCGCACTTGCGAACAACAAAGTTGGTCACCCATTCATATGGAAGTCCCACGCCGTGCAGGAAACCGCGGATAGCCTCCATGATCGTTAGGCTCAGCGAGCCCGACCCCGAGCCGGGAACCAGCGAATTGCCCCAGATCAAGAGCGCCATCAGGCAGGTCACGACCGCCCATTTTCGATTGATCTTAACCATGCAGAAGTTATGCCTCCGCGCGGAGCGGCGCGAAGCTGGCGGTACCGCCCTCGATAACACTCAGATAGGCACGGCCCGTACGCTTGGCGGTAGAGGACTGCAGGCGCTCGATCTCTTCCTCGAGGATCTGATTGACGCGCTCGTGACGACGGTTTTCCATAATGCCGGCGGCAATAGCCTCGGCCCGCTCGATGCTCTCGCGTGAGATACGGGCAGTATCCTCGGGGAACACAGCGCTGTGACGGCCGACATAGGCGGGGGCAGCAGGCTGAGGGGCAGCGACGGGAGCGGGGGCTGCAACAGGAGCGGGCTCGTCAATCTCATCCAGAATCGCGGTGGCGGCGGCCCACATGTCCTCGTGGCCCGAGTAATCGGCCATGGGGACATCAACCTCGAGCGAGGCGTCCGGAAGGTCGCCGGTGTCGATGCGATCTTGGACATCAATCGATGCGGTGATGGCTGCAGGCTCATCGAGGTCATCGAGATCGATGTCCGCGGCACCGGAGATGATAGGCATGCTGGCGAGGTTTGCGTTGTACGGCGCAGCCTCAGCCGCCTGCTGCCGGGCAGGAGCGCCCCACAGCGAGCTTTCGGCGGCACGGCGGGCGGCAACGGCCTCCTCGTCCGCGGCCATGGCTTCATCAACGTACGAATTGTCGGCAGAAGCGTTCGCGTCGCCCGAGGTAGCGTTGTAGGCGTTATTGGCTGCCGCGTTGGCAACGAGTGCCACGAAAGCCGCCGTGCTGCCCGCAGGGGCGGCCTGGGAGCCCGACACGGCGCGCGCCGCGGCGGCGATGTCGTCGCGATTGAAGGAGCCGGTCTGCCCGCCGTTGGTGAGCTCGTCGATGGCGACTTGATAGACGTCGCGCGAGTGTGCAGGGTCGCAGCTCACCGGCGAATCGTCGTCGAGCATACTGTCAATCATGGACCAAGCCTCGGCCTCGTCCATAGCATCTGCGGCTCGAGCGATGGTAGGGACACCATCATCGGCATGACGGCGCTGAAACGCACCGGTCAGGCCGGAAAGGAATGCCGAGGTAGACTGCTCCGCCTGAGCCTGAGAAGCAGAAGCCGCAGCGTAAGGAGTCGCATCCTGCTGCTGAGCTGGAATCGAGGCGGTCTTGAACTCGCTTTGATGCTGATTGAGATTGGCGGCACCGCCCATGGCATCGGGCTGGAACAGACGCTCTTCACGCTGCGCACGATACTCGGAGATACCCAGCGAGGCGGCATAGATACCCACGCCCGCCACTGCGCCCACGGCGAAGGGAACCGCACCCGCCACGACCGTCTCGTTCACAGACGAAAACGGTAGCGTCGCGGCATACATAACCACGGGAGCGGCAAGGCCGATCCCGCACGAAAGTCCAGCAAGGACTGCTCGTTGTGTTGCATCAGAAGAAGCCATGAGCTCTCCCCATCTTCCAGCACCCAAATCGCATCATTCAGTTGGCTGCGCGAGAGAAGATGAAGCGGGGCTATGCCCCAAAGCAACGGTATATGGTTCGTTTCATCTGCGTTTTCCGTCGCGAAGCTTAAAAGCTATTATGCGAAACCGCCCCGTCGATTGCAAGCGACGATGTCGGATTGAAACGGGAAACCTGCTGCTTGCCAGTCTTATGGTCAAAAAAGCGCGGAGCGGCGATATAGAAAAGGGCCGAGGCCCAAAGCCCCGACCCTTTATCGCATTGATGACTATCGCTGCGTGTGGATGACAACCTAGAACGTCTGCTCGTAGTCGCTGTGCTTTTTGGCCGAACGCACCAGGAACTCCTGGTTGGTGTTGGTGCCCTTAAGACCCTTGATAAACGATGCGGCTGCGCGCTCGGTGTTGTTCATGCCAGCAAGAATGCGACGCAGGCCAAAGACAAACGGACGCATCTGCTCGTCAACCAACAGGTCCTCGTTACGCGTACCGGAGGCAACGGGGTCGATAGCCGGGAAGATGCGGCGGTCGGCCAGGTCGCGGTCGAGCTTGAGCTCCATGTTGCCGGTGCCCTTGAACTCCTCAAAGATGACCTCGTCCATCTTGGAACCGGTGTCGATGAGGGCAGAGGCCAGGATGGTGAGCGAGCCACCGTTCTCGATATTACGGGCTGCGCCCAAGAAGCGCTTGGGAGGATACAGGGCCGCCGAATCGACGCCGCCCGAAAGGATGCGGCCCGAGGCGGGCGCCGCCAAGTTGTAGGCGCGGGCAAGACGCGTAATGGAGTCGAGCACCACCACAACATCGCCGCCCAGCTCCACGATGCGCTTGGCGCGCTCGATGACGAGCTCTGCCACGCGAGTGTGGTTGTCGGCGGGCATATCGAAGGTCGACGCCACAACCTCGCCCTTGATGGAACGCTGCATATCAGTGACCTCTTCGGGGCGCTCGTCGACGAGTAGACAGATGAGGTGCACCTCGGGGTTGTTAATCGAGATAGACTGGCAGATCTTCTTGAGGATCGTGGTCTTGCCGGCCTTAGGCGGGGACACGATCAGGCCACGCTGACCCTTGCCGATCGGCGACACGATGTCGATGGCGCGACCGGTAATGGAGTCCTTGCCGTGCTCCATGCGCAGCGGCTCGTTGGGATAGACCGGGGTAAGGTCGCCGAACTTGGGACGGTTGCGAATCTGCTCGGGGTCCAGACCGTTGACGGTCGTGATTTTAGCGAGGCCGGCGCGCTTGTCGCCGCCGCGCGAAGGACGAAGCGAGCCCTCGATGACGTCGCCCGTGCGCAGACGCGCGGAGCGAATGAGGTAGGCGGGGACGAAGGCGTCGTCGTTGGACTTCATGTAGCCATGGGCGTGGATGATGCCGGAGCTGTCCGGGCGAATCTGCAGAATGCCCTTGATGTCGCGGAAGCCCTCGGCCTTCGCGGCGGTGACGTAGATCTCCTCGACGAGTTCGGCTTTCTTCTTGCCGGTCGTCTCGATCTCGAACTCCTTGGCCTTCTCACGCAGCTCGGCGACCTTCATGGCCGCGAGCTCCTCGCGCGAAAGCGTGGGCTCGGTGGGGGCGGCATTACGCTCCTTATTGCGCTGCTTGCGATCGCGCTGACGGTTGCGGCGGTCGTTGTTACGGTCGTCCTTGCGGTCGCTGCGGTCGTCATTGCGCTTGTGCTGGCGACGGTTGGGGCGAGCGCCGTCTTCGCCCTCGGCGGGCGCGGCACCCTCGGTTGCGGCGGCGTCAACATTGGCCGCAGCGGCGTCATTGGCCTCGGCGCCGGAATCGACCTGCGCTTCGACATCAGCCTGCTGCTCGGCGGCCTTGGCCTTAGCGGACTTCTTACGACCGCGCTTGGGCTTCTCGGACGCAGGCCGTTCGACGTCTTGGGGCTCGGCGGCATCAGTCGCTGCATCGGCGGTTGTCTCGGCGGAATCCTCGGACGTACCCTTCTTGGCAGCCTTAGTCTTAGACGTGCGCTTAGCAGCAGTGCGACGGCTGCGACCGGGACGGACGTCGGCGGGCTCGGCATCGGCGGGAGCGGCCTCGGAAGTCGTAGCATCCTGGACGGGTGCATCGGCAGCGGTTGCAGACTCGGCGGTCGCCGCAGCATCCCGAGCAGCTGCGGCTGCGGCTGCAGCCTTCTCTGCCTCGACGAAGGCCTTGGGCTTGCGACCGCGACGGTGCGGGCGCAAAGCCGGATCGACAACGGGAACTTCGCTGGCCTCGACAGACGCAGCGGGCTCAGCAGGCGATGCGCCCTCCCCTGCCGCGGAACGGACCGAAGCCTCAGTGAGCTCGGGGGTTACCTGTTCAGCAATCTGCTCGGCCTTAACAGCCGTGCGACGGCGTGTGCGCGTTGCCGGCCTCTCGGTCGGCAGGTCGGCGGCAGGGGTCTCGGTGGCGGCAGGGGTCTCGGGCACAGACGGAGCTGCGAGCTCGGTCAGAGCCGCGGACTCGCGCTCGGCAGCACGACGGCGGGCGCGCACCACCTGAGCCTCGCTAATCTGCGCCAACGCACGTGCTTGCGCGACCTCATCGGAAATCGGCGCCGAGGAGTCAGCTGCAACGGTGCGCTTGGCGCGCGTCGTGCGCGTGGTACGGCGCTTGGGCTTGGTGACCTCCTCGCCGTCAGCGGCAGGCTTGGTCGTGCGGCGCGTACGCTTGGGCTTTGCCAGAGCAGCCTCCTCACCAGTTGCAGGCACGGCCTTCTCAGCCGCTGCAGGCGTAGGCGTCGAAGCAGCCTTAGGCGTCTCAGGAGTCGAGGCTTGCGCAGGCGCCGCGACCTGGTCCGACGCAACCGGTGCAGCGGGAGCGGCTTGCGTCGTCGTTATTTCGTTTTCTTGCTGTTGATCAGACACAGTGTTTGCTCAACTTTCTTTTCAAGCCCTGTGATCACATGCTCCCTGCATAAACCTTCAGGGCGGCTAAACAGTCTAGTTCCGTTCAAGACGACGGACATCATTGATCTGTATCGAGATGATTGCGTCAATTACGCAGCGTTAGTGTAACACAACCGCCGTCACCTGCAACTTAGCCATTGGGGACGTTCTTAAACGACTAGTCAAAAGGGACATTCTTTGGTTTACCACCCACAAATCTAACTGCCTCCGCCAAAACTATGCCGGTTTACTACGATGAATCGCTCAACCGCGACCACTCCGAAACCTGTTGAACTAAAACCGCAGGTAGATGCCTTGCACTTTTTAACGAAAAGCCGGCGTGGTTGGAATTTCTCAATTCATCGTAGTAAACCGGCATAGTTTCGTACTTCAAGCAGTTCCAAATTCGTCAATACGGCGGCGTTTGCAAAAAAGCCCGACCTCCGTGGGAGATCGGGCTTTCAAGGCTCAGTTAAACCAAGTCTGTACGGTCAAATGACTCGCAGATTACATCTGCTCGGGCGCAGAAACGCCAACGAGGGTGAGCACCAGAGCGAGCGTCACGCGGACGGCGTCGCAAGCGGCCAGACGGGCACGCGAAAGCTCGGGGTCGACGGGACGGCCCTCGCTCGGCAGCACCTGGCAGGCAGCGTAGAAGCTGTGGAAGTCGCCGGCGAGCTCCTCGGCAAAGTGCGTCAGACGGAACGGGGCGCGGTCGCGAGCGCAGCTGGCAATCAGGTCGGTGAGCTCGTTGAGCTTACGCGAAAGGGCGAGCTCGGTCGGATCGGTCAGCAGCGAGTAATCGACGTTCTCACCGATGGCCTTGGCGGCGACGGCCTTCATGCCCATCTCGTCAGCCTGCTCGGGCGTAACGTCAGCGGCACGGCGCAGGATGGAGCACACGCGGGCGTGAGCGTACTGCACGTAGTACACCGGGTTGGAGTTGTCGCGCTTCTTAACGGCCTCGATGTCGAAGTCGACCATCTGGTTAGAGCTCTTGGAGATGAGCGTGTAGCGAGCGGCGTCGGAGCCAACCTCGTCGACGAGCTCCTGCAGGGTCACCATGGTGCCCTTGCGCTTGGACATACGGACGGGCTTGCCGTTGCGCAGCAGGTTGACGAGCTGGCCCAGCAGAACCTCAAACTTGCCGGGGTAACCCAGAGCGTCGCAGACGCAGCGGACGCGCTCGATGTAGCCGTGGTGGTCGGCGCCCCAGATGTCGATGACGTGGTCGACGCGCTGGAACTTATCCCAGTGATAGGCAACGTCGGAGGCGAAGTAGGTGTACTCGCCGTCGGACTTGATCAGGACGCGGTCCTTGTCATCGCCCAGATCGGTGGAGCGGAACCACAGGGCGCCGTCCTTGGTGTAGAGGTAGCCCATCTTGTCGAGCTTCTCAAAAGCGCGGTCGACGGCGGAGGTGCCGGCGGTCTCACCCTCGGTGTCCTTCACGTACAGCGAACGCTCGGAGTACCAACGATCGAAGTCGCAATTGACGGCGTGGCAGAGGTCGCGCATGTTGTCGACCATCTTCACATAGCCGCGCTCGCGGAAGCTCTCCATGCGCTCCTGAGGATCGGCGTTGACCCACTTATCGCCGTCGGTGCGCCAAAACTCGGCGGCCTCGTCGATGATGTAGTCGCCGCCGTAGGAGTCCTTGCCCAGAGTCTCGGCAAAGTTGTCCTGATACGGATGGGTCTCGGGGTGCTCGTCGTTCTCGTCGGCAACAAAGGCGTCGCGGTCGGCGATCAGCAACTTGTGGGCCTCGTCGATATCCACGCCCTGCTTGGCGATGATGTCGGCAAGCTGCATATAGCGCGTGCTGATGGAGTTGCCGAAGGTGTTCATCTGAGAGCCGTGGTCGTTGATGTAGAACTCACGCTGGATGTCGTAACCGGCGTGGTCCATAACACGGCAAAGGGAGTCGCCCAGAGCGGCCCAGCGGCCATGGCCGATGTGCATGGGGCCGACGGGGTTGGCGGAGACGAACTCGACCTGGGTCTTCAGGCCGCCACCGACGTTGGACTTAGCGAAGTCCATGCCCTTCTCGCGGGCCTCGCCAAAGATGGCGTTCTTGACGGCAACGGAGAGGTAGAAGTTGATGAAGCCAGGGCCGGCGATCTCGACCTTCTCGATCGCGGGGTCCTCGGGCATATGGGCAACGATGGCCTCGGCGATCTTGCGCGGGGCACAGTGAGCCAGCTTGGCGGACTTCAGGGCCATGGTGGAGGTCCACTCGCCATGAGAAGTGTCAGCCGGTCGCTCGATGGCGCAATCGTCAAGTTCAAATGCGGAAAGGTCGCCGGCCTCCTGGGCCGCAGCAAGCGCAGCGCGTACCAGCTCTTCAATCTTCTCGGGCATAGGTCCTCCTTGTGTTAAAGCCCCCGAGCTCTTGGTCACTCGTAGGGCAAAAGCCAGAGTTTGTAGCACTCTATCACAAGCAGTAGCTACTGTCGCAGGGTAAAGCTAATAGATATTGCATATGCACAAAATTGACTACAGCTTGTATGGAGTCACTCAAAGATGCCAGTCTGCCTGCAAATTATGCACGCATTGAAAATGCATAAAGGTGTGAATGAGCTGCGTCTTTTATCGAATACTCTTACCTATCAGAGTTGTGTGCTTTTCCTGCATAAGGTAAGGGTTTGCGCACGTCAGCGTGTTATTCTAGACATACGTAAATTCGTATAAGTTGGAGGTAGCATGTTCTCAATCGGTCAACACGTCATTCATCCGGGCCAGGGAGTCTGCACCGTCGTCGGTTTTAGGGACGATACACCGCAGCCCATGCTGCTGCTCGAGACCAAGCAGGGACATGCGCAGACGATCCTCATGTACCCCGTGGCGCAGGCCGACCGTTTGCACGCCGCCATCTCTCAGCAAGATGCCGAGCACCTGCTGAGCCACTACGACGAGCTGGAGTGTGACACCTTTACCGAGCGCAACAGCTCACTTGAGGAGACACACTTTAAGCAGCAGCTCAAGCTGGGTGCGCCCGAGACGGTCCGCGTGGCAAAAACCATGATGCACCGCATTCGCCAGGCCGAGGAAGCCGATAAAAAGCCCAGCTCCTACTACATGCGCGTACTCAAGGAAGCCAAGCGCCGCTCCATCGAGGAGTTCGCAGTGGCCTTGGGCGTCACCGAGGAGGACGCCGAAGCCCGCCTAGCCCAAGCCGCCCTCAACTAACCCATCCGCGCCAAAAACCACCACAAAGGGGACAGTGAACTGCGCCCCGAAACTTGGACTGAATAAATAG
>CATYVQ010000018.1 GCA_958413895.1 uncultured Collinsella sp. | reverse complement strand
CGTACGCTTGAACTGAGAAGGGGGAGGCCTCGCGGCCTCCCCCTTTTTTGCGTTTACGGGCTTTTGTCTCACATAGTAGCTGTGTTTTATAACCCTCGTTTGTCGCATCTTCTGTGAACGGGCTACAATAACTTAGTCTGTGCGATATGGAGGTGAACATGGCTGAAGCTGGTATCGGCGTTGATATCGTCGAGATTTCCCGTATGAAATCAATTCTTGAAAAGACGCCGTCGTTTGCTCGGCGTGTGTTTACCGAAGAAGAGCGTGCGTATTGTGATGCATCATCGCGTCCCGCTGCTCACTATGCCAGCCGCTTTGCTTCGCGCGAGGCGGTACTTAAAGCTCTCGGCACGGGTTTTAGTCAAGGCGTTGGTCGCAAGGATGTTTCGGTTACGCGTGATAAACTCGGCAAACCGAAGGCGCTGCTTTCGGGCCGTGCTCTCGAGATCGCTCAAGAGCTGGGTGTTGTTGAGGTCGCTCTTTCCATTACGCTTACAGGAGACTTAGCCGTTGCGAATGCCATCGCGATTACCGAAGATGCACGGCCTAAGCCAAAAGAGGAAAAGGTGAGCACCAAGAAACGCGTAGCGCAGACATTTAAAGAGGCTCGCTCTGTTTTAGATGAGCTTGAGCAGCTGCAGAATTCAGCATTGACGGAGCACTTGGGCGATGCTTCGCAAGATACGCTAGGAGCATAGATGAAACCGGTTTTGAGTACCGAAGAAGTCGTTCGTCTCGAGGATATCATCGAACGCGAAGGGACTTCGAAGGCCGAGCTTATGGAGCTAGCGGGTGAGTTTGCCGCCAACGAGGTCTTGAAGCTCAATCCCGATCGGGTTCTCGTTCTGGTCGGTTTTGGTAATAATGGCGGCGACGGTTGGGTTGCCGCCGATATCCTGAGCCATAAGGGTGTGGACGTGGATATCGTTTCTCCGGTTGAGCCGGATGAGATTCCCGCTGCTCTGGCACGTCATGTTGCTCGTCGTACTGCCGGGCGTGATGTGCACGTTTGCGTCGGCCCCTCGCGTGACGAACTCGAGGTTTTGATCGATAAGGCCGATGTTGTTGTCGATGCCATTTTTGGTACCGGTTTCCACGGAAATCTGCGTGCGCCGTTCTCTATTTGGATTCCTACGGTCAATGAATGCGCCGATTGTGTCGTATCCATTGATGTCCCCTCGGGTCTGAATGCCGAGACGGGCGTTGTTGATGACGACTGCATTCGTGCCGAGCATACGGTGACGATGATTGCGCCCAAGATTGGTCTGTATAGCGCTGATGGCCCTGAGTATGCTGGCGATTTGATCTGCGGCAATCTTTACGACCGTCTTGACGAGGTCATCGATGATGTCGACCACGCCGCCGAGATTGTCGAGCCCGGTGACTTAGTTGATTACTTTGCCCCACTACCTACGAATATCGATAAGTATTCCCGTGGTTCTGTGCTTATTGTCGCCGGATCTGCGCAATATCCTGGTGCTGCCATTATGGCGGCCAAGTCTGCAGCTCGCGCGGGTGCTGGTTACGTGGCAGTCGCGGCTCCTGACGCCTGCGCCAATCTTATTCGCATGGCACTTCCTTCGATTCCCGTCTTTGCTATTCCGTCTGATTCCCGCGGCTCCTTTGGCGCCGCTGCGCGCATGACGGTGTGCGAGATTGCAAAGAAGTACAGCTGCGTACTGTGCGGTCCCGGTATGACGACATCTGCCGGCGCTATGCAGGTGGTTTCGGGCTTGCTCGAGCTTGATGTGCCGCTTATTTTGGACGCCGATGCACTCAACTGCCTTGCTAAGATTGCCATTGACGGTATTGATAGTAATCCCGAGATGTATCGTCGCGAGCAGCCGTTGGTTATGACGCCGCACTATCGTGAGCTTTCGCGTCTGGTTGCCGGTGACGAGGTGAACGACCTTGGTACCGCGATTGCGGCCGCGCAGAAGGTTGTCTGGGCTGCAGGCTCCGACAATCTGGTGGTCATTGCCAAGGGGCCGACGACGGCTATCTGTGGCGTTGAGCGTGTGCTGCTGCCGCTCTCGGGTCCGGCTTCTCTGGCAACTGCCGGTTCGGGTGATGTTCTCGCGGGTATTTTGGCCGGCACGCTTGCCACCATGCGCGACGAGATGGATCGTTGGGAGTTGCTGTATTCGTACGCCGTCGCACTTCACAGCTACGCCGGTTTTGCCGCGGCGACGGAGTATGGTGAGAAGAGCGTCATCGCGACCGATCTTATCGACTTGATCGGTCCTGCCATGGAACTGGCGGCGAAGGATGCGCTCGAAGATCTGGGAATCATGGACGAAGGGTCGGATGACTAATCATGAATAAAGCCGATTTGACGCGCTGGTCCTGGGTCGAGATCGACCGCGGGGCGCTCCGTCGCAACACGAGGGCCTATAAGAACTTGCTGAATCCACGTCAGCGCCTGTGCTGCGTGGTCAAGGCCGATGCTTATGGTCATGGAGCTGTTGAGTGCGCCAAGATCATGTATTCGGCCGGTGCCGACATGTTTGCCGTGGCGACGGTTAACGAGGGCGTTGAGCTCCGACAGGGCGGGATTACGAAACCCATCCTCATCCTAAGCGAGCCGCCTATCGAGGCCATTCCGACGTTGCTCGAGTTTGATATCATGCCCTCGGTCTATACGTCTGACTTTGCTCTTGCGTATGGCGAATGCGCCGTCGCGGCGGGCAAGGTGGGCAAGTATCATCTCGCCATCGAGACGGGCATGAACCGCATCGGCGTACATTACACGCAGGTGCTCGACTTTGTCCGCGGCATCAGTTTCCATCGCGGTATTCAGTGCGACGGCGTATTTACGCACTTCGCCACGGCCGATGAACCTTCGGGCTGGGACTACAAGCTGCAGTGTCAGCGCTTTACCGAGGCCGTTCAGGCCATTAAGGATGCGGGTTTTGAGTGCGGTATCGTGCACTGCGCCAATACGCCGTCCTCGATGCTCGACCCCTCGATGCATTTTGATATGATTCGCGCCGGCGTTGGCTTGTATGGCATGCAGCCGTGCGAGCTGAGTGGCCGCGTGATGCAGCTTGATCCCGTAATGAGCGTCCATGCGCGCGTGACGCGCGTGGCACACCCTGCGATGGGTGAGGGCGTGGGCTACGGTTTTACCTACCGCGTACCGCGTACGCGCGTTCAGATCTGCACGCTGCCGATCGGTTATGCCGATGGCCTATCGCGTACGCTTTCCAATCGTATGGATGTGCTGTATCGCGGCGAGCGCGTGCATCAGGTTGGCAATATCTGCATGGACCAGTTTATGGTCGCCATTCAGTCCAACCCGGCACACGAGATTCCCGAGGCCGAGTATGGTGACGAGATGATTATTGTCGGCCGCGATGGCGATGCCGAGATCACTATGGACGAGATGGCCCGACTGCGCGGAACGATTAACTACGAGGTCGCCTGCGGCTTTGGCATGCGTCTCGACAAGGTCTACGTGTAGGAGCCGCTATGGGCGTCATGCACATCCCCGGCCATACCCATCAGGCACCACGTGAGGTCGCACTCGAGGAAATTGAGGCCGTTCTGGGCGATTGTCACCTCTGCCAGCTCTACCAGTCGCGTCACAATATCGTGTTTGGCGTGGGAAACCCCCGCGCTCGTGTGATGTTTATTGGCGAGGCGCCGGGCCGCAATGAGGATTTGCAGGGCGAGCCCTTTGTGGGGGCGGCAGGCGAGGACCTCAACGGCATTTTGTCGCTGGCGGGGCTCAAACGCGAAGACGTCTACATTGCCAACGTGCTTAAGTGCCGCCCGCCGGGAAACCGCAATCCACGTCCCGAGGAAGTGCTGGCTTGCTCGCCGTTTTTGCGTGAGCAGATTCGAAGCATCTGGCCCGATATTATCGTGACGCTCGGCAACCCCGCGACGCACTTTGTGCTTAAGACCGAGATTGGCATTACTAAGCTGCGCGGCAGGTTCCACCAGATGGGGCATTTTGTAGTAATGCCCACGTTCCATCCGGCAGCAGCGCTACGCAATCCGGCGTGGCAGGAACTGCTGGAGGAAGACTTTAAGATGCTGGGCGACTATCTGGAGCGACATCCCGCACCAGAGGACGCCTCGGAATAATAAGGAGCATATATGTCCCTGGAGCGCCTGGGGGTAGGTACTTACAAAACGACTTGCGCTGCCGATACGGAGTACTTTGGCGAGCTAATTGCACCGTGCCTTGAGGACGGCGATGTGCTCATCCTGACCGGTGGCCTGGGGGTGGGCAAAACTCACTTTACCAAGGGCGTCTCGCGCGGGCTGGGCGATGAGCATATGGTTACGAGCCCTACGTTTGCGCTCATGGCCGTTCATGATCAAGGCCGTATTCCGCTGTTTCACTTTGATCTATACCGTCTGGAGCATGCCTACGAGCTCGAGGATACGGGCATTTTCGATGTGCTGGGCTATGAGGGTGCTTGCCTGCTGGAATGGGGCGAACAATTCCAAGACGAGCTGACGGATGAGTATCTTTCGGTGACGCTCAAGCGTGATGAGGGCGACAGTGATGTGCGAACGATAACGCTCGAGGCGCACGGTGACCGCGCAATGGAGCTTTCCCATTTGATTGATAAGGCTGTACAAGATGAGCTTGCATAACGACAACGCGCTGGTGGTGGCGCTCGATACCTCGACCGACATGCTTGCCTGCGCGGCAAGCTGGATTGATGGGCAGACGGGCGAGACGAAGCTCGTGAGTGGCGACCACATGTGTCGCCGTCACGCCAACGTTGAGCTCGTGAATACCGTTGATGGCGTGCTGGCTCAAGTCGGTCTGGATCGCAGCGATGTTGGTTGCTACGTGGTCGGCCGCGGCCCGGGGTCGTTTACGGGTGTGCGCATCGGCATCTCCACTGCCAAGGGCCTCGCGCGCGGTGCCAATGTTCCGCTGCTGGGCGTGTCGACGCTCGACGCTTGCGCTTGGACGGCGTGGAAGGCTGGCGTGCGCGGCAAGCTTGGTATCTTGGCCGATGCCATGCGCGGTGAGGTATATCCGGCACTATATATGCTGGGCGATGAGGGTCCCGAGCGTCAATTTGAGCGCGAACACGTGGTCAAGGCCGCCGTGGCGCTCGATGAGTGGCGCCGAGCAGCGGACTGGGACCAGGTTCAGCTGACCGGTGACGGTCTCGTGCGCTATGGCAAGCTGCTGGGTGAGGACGAGACCGCCCGCTGCGTGGAGCGCGACCTGTGGTGGCCTTCGGGCGAGGGCTTGCTGCTCGCGCACGCTGCGGGTGACGGCGATCCGGCTCGCGTCCTGCCGATTTACACGCGCCTTTCGGATGCCGAGGAAAACGAGCGCAAGCGTCTTGGTCTTGCCGAGAGTGCGCAGAGCGAAATTACGGGCGTTGCCGATGAGCTCGCCGGTCGTCATCTGCAGTTCCGTCCCATGGGCGCGGCGGATGCCGAGGGCGCGAGCGCGCTAGAGGCTGCCTGCTTTGAAGGTGCCGGACACGAGGCGTGGACGCCGGGCATGTTCCTGTCCGAACTGGGCGAGGACGTCGCTGCGCCGCGTAGTTGGTGGGTGGCACACGACGACGGCAAGCTGCTGGGCCTTGCCGGCGGTATGGTCGTGGACGGTGATGTGCAGATTCTGGATGTCGCCGTCGACTCGGCACATCGCCGTGAGGGCATTGCCCGCAAGCTGCTGTCGCATGTGAGCTATGATGCCCAGATGCTCGGCTGCACCACGGCTTCGCTCGAGGTCGAGGACGGCAACGAGGGCGCGATTGCGCTCTATGCCGCTCTGGGCTTTACCGAGGTGGGTCGTCGTCGTGGCTACTACGGTGTCGGCAAAGACGCCATCGTCATGACGGCCCCACTTCCCCTCGTACTTCCGGTCGATAACGCCTCGCCCGAGCCGACGGCAGCCGAGCAACGCGTATGGCCGCTGCCTGCGCCTGGGCGCTCCGAGGGGGAGCGCGCCGAAATTGAGCGCCGCCGCCTGGTGCTCGCTATCGAGAGTTCCTGCGACGAGACGGCCGTGGCGATTATCGATGCGGATGGCAATATGCTGGCCAACCAGGTGTCGACACAGATTGATTTTCATGCCCGCTTTGGCGGCGTGGTGCCCGAGATCGCCTCGCGCAAACACGTTGAGGTGATTGTGAGTGTCGTGGATGCGGCGCTCGAGGATGCCGCAGCATCGCTTGGTCTTGAGGGTGGAGCCATTGCTCCCAGCGAGCTTGCCGCCGTGGGCGTGACACAGGGTCCGGGCCTGGTGGGCGCCCTCGTGGTGGGCGTTGCCTTTGCCAAAGGCTTTGCCTACGCTGCCGGTAAGCCGCTCGTATGCGTCAACCATCTGGAGGGGCACCTGTTTGCCAACCTGCTGGCGCAACCCGACCTCAAACCGCCGTTTATCTTCACGCTTGTCTCGGGTGGGCACACCATGCTCGTGCACGTGAAGGCGTGGGGCGACTACGAGGTGCTCGGTGAGACGCTCGACGACGCTGTGGGCGAGGCCTTCGACAAGGTAGCCAAGGCGTTGGGTCTGGGCTATCCCGGTGGCCCCATCATTTCCAAGCTGGCCGAGACGGGCAACCCCAAGGCGATCGATTTCCCCCGTGCGCTTAACAGCAGGGGAGACTATCGCTTCTCGCTTTCGGGCCTTAAAACCGCTGTGACGCTCTACATTGAACAGGAGACCAAGGCCGGGCGCACGATTCACCTGCCCGATCTGGCAGCTTCGTTTGAGGCGGCTGTCTTTGACGTGCAGTACAAGAAGGCCAAAAACGCATTGCACGCTACCGGATGCAAGGAATACTGCATCGGTGGCGGCGTCTCGGCCAACCCGCATCTGCGCGAGATGATGATCAAGAAGCTTGGGCGTCAGGGGATTCGCGTAACGGTGCCGCCCTTGTCTGCCTGTACCGATAACGCCGCCATGATCGCGGAGGTCGCTCGCCGTAAATTCGACCGAGGTGAAATCTCGCCGTTCGACGTCGACGCCGATCCGAACATGACGCTGTAGCTGGTACGGCGCGGTCCCCGGACGGAGGGGCCGGATATAAGGTTTCCTGCTCTACAGTCCTGCGCAAGACGAAGGCCACATTAAGTGGCCTTCTTTGCGTGCGGAACTCGCGATAAACCTTATATCCGGCCCCTCCGTCCGGGGACCTTTCTGTATCGATATAGCTTCTGAGCTGGTTTGGCGTCGACAACGTCCAGCAAGGTTAACAAGCCAGCGTCGAATTTCCAGCGTTCTTTAGCTGAAAGAAAAAGTTGGTGTGCGGAGCTTTGCTCCGCATTTGGGATGGGAGCCCCTCGGGAGCGGGCGGGCGTATACAAGGTTTATCGCGAGTTCCGCACGAGCCGGAGAGCACTTAATGTGCTCTCCGTGCGAGCAGGACTGTAGAGCAGGAAACCTTGTATACGCCCGCCCGCTCCCGAGGGACATCTCTCATGCAAAAACTGTCGCTGGGTAAAGTCCGAGGTCAGTGGCGTTTTATACCGAGAAATCCAAAAAAGTTGAAAATTCATTACAAATTTGCGTTGACTTTAGGTAACTAAAGTTTCATACTCCTTTTCAACCACTGGGGGATGTGAACACGCACGGATCGTTCGCATCATGATTGAAGAGGATTTCTTAGACATGTTCACGCATCAGCTAAACATTATCAGCGTAGTAATTATCTGATGCGGGTTAGCACATACAGCTAGCCCGTACGATAACGGGCGGCTGATGAAGATGAGGGCCGTCGAGCGCAACCGACGGTCCTCATTTTTTATGTCTAGGAAGTTCTTTTTAGAGGAGGAAATGTAATGAACGGAGTTTTGCTCATGGTTGTGGCCGCGGCGGTGCTCGCCTGCGGCTATCTGGGCTACGGCCGCTGGCTGGCCAACAAGTGGGGCGTTGACAAAGAGGCCCTCACGCCGGCCAAGCGCATGAAGGACGGCAACAGCTTCTCGCCCGTCTCCGCCTTCACTGCGTTTTCGCACCAGTTCAGCTCGATCTGCGGTGCTGGCCCTGTCACGGGTACGATCGTCGCCATGGCCTTTGGCTGGCTGCCCGTCGTGCTCTGGGTCCTCGTCGGCGGCATCTTCTTTGGCGCCGTCCACGACTTTGGTGCCCTGTACGCTTCGATGAAGAACAACGGCAAGTCACTCGCTCAGCTCATCGAGAAGTATATCGGCAAGACCGGCCGTCGCCTGTTCCTGCTGTTCTGCTGGCTGTTCTGCATCATCGTCATCGCCGCCTTTACCGACATGGTCTGCAAGACGTTCATGTTCACCCCGGCCGTTGACGCTTCTGGTGCTGCTACCGGTGCCATCGACTTCACCAAGTCCTATGCCGCCGGCTGCGCTGGTACCATCTCCATCCTGTTCACCTTCGTCGCTATCGCCTTTGGTTGGGCCCAGAAGAAGTTCAACCTCACCGGCGCTGCCGAGTTCGTCACCGGCGTGGTCCTCATGGTTCTCATGTTCGCCGTCGGTATGCAGTTTCCGGTCTACCTGGATAAGTTCCAGTGGTTCGCCGTCGTCATGGTCTACCTGGTCTTCGCTGGCGCTATGCCCATCCAGATGCTCAAGACCCCGCGTGACTACCTCACTTCCATCATGATGATCGTCATGATCGTCTGCGCTGTCCTCGGCATCGTCGTCCTGGGCGTCAACGGTCAGGCCACTATCACCGCTCCGGTCTTCACCGGCTTCTCCACTGCCTCCGGCATGATGTTCCCGGTCCTGTTCGTCTCCGTCGCTTGCGGTGCTCTCTCCGGTTTCCACAGCCTCGTTTCTTCCGGCACCTCTTCCAAGCAGGTCGAGAAGGAGCAGGACGCCGTCAAGGTCGGTTACGGCGCAATGATCGTCGAGTCCTTCGTCGGCATCCTTGCCATCATCGTTGCCGGCATCATGTTCTCTGATATGAACACCGCCGGTACCGGCGCCCTCAACGCCGGTGTCGCTTCCACCCCGTTCCAGATCTTCGCCGCTGGCATCTCCCGCGGTATGCAGGCCTTCGGTGTTGACGGCACGCTCGCTACCGTCTTCATGACCATGAACGTCTCCGCTCTGGCCCTGACCTCGCTCGACGCCGTCGCCCGCATCGCCCGCACCTCGTTCTCCGAGTTCTTTGCCCAGACCAACGACGCCCTGGCCATCGAGTCCAAGGCCGGCTACATGAAGGTCCTCGGCAACCCCTGGTTCGCCACGGTCGTCACCCTGCTTCCCGGTCTCGCCCTCGCTTTTGGTGGCTATGCCAACATCTGGCCGCTCTTTGGTGCTTCCAACCAGCTGCTCGGCGGCATGACCATGATCACCCTCGCCGTGTTCTGCAAGTGCACCGGCCGCAAGGGTTGGATGCTCTACGTGCCCGTCGCCTTCCTGCTCTGCTGCACCTTCACCTCGCTGGTCCAGAGCGCCATGGGCTGCATGGCCGCCGTCCAGGCTTACGGCTTCTTCGGCACCATCCCGGCTACCGCCACCACGGCCGCCGTCTCCGTCGCCGCCACCAAGGGCCTGCAGCTCGTCTTTGCCGTCCTGCTGATGGTCCTGGGCCTCATCGTCGCCGTCAACTGCCTCAAGGAGTTCTTCGGCAAGGAGGCTGGCTCCATGCCTGATGAGGAGCCCGAGTGGTCCGAGATGGGCAAGGCCGAGTACGGTCGCGCCGCTGCCGCCGAGGCTCCCGCTGACGCCGAGGCCGCCAAGGCCTAGTCGGTCGGACGGGTTGAATCTCCCATCCATTTGACTCGGAAAGACCGGGTCCGCGACTTCGCGGGCTCGGTCTTTTTTCATGCAAAAGTGGGTGACGCTCGAGTGTGCTCGAGTGTTCTCGCAGATGTTTTGCATGGATAAGGGCGCGCGTTGTACCATATAAACGTATATGTGTACATATGAAAGGGGCCCCGTGGCCAAGACGGTATATTCCGATAACCAAAATAATGTCGATGCCCTGGCTGAGCGTCTGAGCAGCCAGACATCGCTTTCTGCTGAGCGTGCCAAGCTGGTTGCCTACGACCTGCTTTGCCGCAAGGCGCTCAAGATCAAGTCGAGCGCGCTGGCGCAAATTTTCCGCTCCGTCGATAAGGAATGTGACACCAAGGCGATGCGCGATGAGCTTATCGCGGCAAATATCGTGACCAAGATCGAGGGTAGCGGCATTAACGGGCGCCCGGCGTTCTATACCATCAATGCCGAGATCCGCGATGCCCAGGAGCAGCCTGCCGAGTCCGTCGAGGATTTTGTCGTCGAGGATTCCGCTGACGTGCCTGCTGTGGAAGAAGCTGCTCCGCGTGAGCATGTCGATACCGATGAGTTGCTCGATGAGAACGTCGTGCGTGCCTTTACGGCCAAGGCAGGACGCGGCGATTTTGGCGGCGGCGGCAAGCGCGATGCACAGCGCCGCGCCCAGCAGGAGCGCTTCCGTCGCGCCGTTGCTCAAAAGGGCGAGACGGATGCCGAGGCTGTTGAGACCGAGGTTGCTGCCGAGTCGCAGAAGCCCACGAAGGAGCAAAAGCCCGTGGAGGCCCAAGAGCCCAAGCGTCGTCGCGGTGCTCACTTTAAGGCTGCAGCGCAGGATGCCGCGCGTGAGGTTGAAGAGTCTTCTGAGGTTGCAGACGATGTTGAGGAGTCTGCCAAGAAGGCTCCGGGTTCGTGTCGTCCCGGCCGCGGTTTTGCGGGACGTGCGTATCCCGTAAAGCGTCAGGAGAAGGGCGAGTCGGTTTCGACCACCCAGGACGAGAAGGCCGTTGAGCCGGCGGCTCGCGAACAGAAGCCTGTTGAGCCGCAGCTTGAGGTTGATGCCGAGGCCAAGGGTCAGCAGCCTACTGATGAGCAGACGGAGCAGGGCGCGTCGAGCAAGCCTCGCCGCCGTCGCCATCGTGGGGGCCGCAGTTCCCATGCCGAGACTGCGGCCGAGAAGACCACGCCGCAGGACGAGGATGCGAAGATCGAGGTTTCTTCGGGGCAGCCTAAGCGCCAGCCAGCGAAGGAGAGTAAGTCCGATCGTCCGCAGAAGCAGGCGCCTATGCCGAAGCGCGAGCGCAATTCCCAAGGCGATTCTAAGCGCAAGTCTCAGAAGAAGCCGGAGTCTACCGCAGCAGATACCGCTGCCCAGCAGCCCAAGTCGGCAGTCCACGGCGAGGTCTCGGCGTTTGCCCTTGCCCGCGTTTTAGGCAGGCAGCTGCTCAAAGTTGTCCCTACGCCTAAGGCGCTCTCTAAGATCAAGGAGCAGCAGACACAGATCGTAAAGGTCGAGGGCAAGGACGGCAAAAAGGCTCCGCAGCGCACTCAGCACAACGAGATGTCCAACCGCAAGATTGCCGAGGAAATCGCAATCATCCAGGCTTGGATCGAGCAGAACCGAGGTGCCGATACGCCGGTTGCCTCGCGCCGCCAGCGTGCCTACCAGATCTTTAACGACGAGAAGGCTTTTGACGGCAAGCACGGTGAGCGCCTGATCAGACGTATGACCGAAAAGGGCATTAGCATGCAGGCGATCAAGGTCGCCCCCAATCGCCCCGTGCACTTTACGGGCTTCTTTACGCTGGGTGCCGACAAGCCGTTCATTATGGTCGAGAACCTGGATACCTACGACGAGATCGTCAAGCTCCTGCGCGGACGCAAACATGCCAAGCTCTTTGGTACCAAGGTGGGCGGCGTGATTTTTGGCGGCGGCTGCAAGGCGAGCGTCTCGCACGCACTGGATGATTATCTGGCTGAGATTGGCTATCGCTTTAACTACGTCTACTACGTGGGTGATATCGATCGCGAGGGCGCGCGCATCGTCGAGCAGGCTCGCAATGCCAATGTGGTTGAGATTCGCCTGCATGCCGGCATGTACCGCGCCATGCTCGCCGAGCATAAGCGTCGCGTGAAGGCCGGCGGCGAGTGCGAGCCCGCGGCTGCCAACCAGGGCGTGCCGCAGAACCTGGCAGCGACGATCAAGGATCTGCCCATGGTTACGCGCGTGCAGTTCCGCAACGTGCTACGTGAAGGCGGGCGCATTCCGCAGGAGATTCTGATGACCGCAGACTATCGGGATGGCGACTCGGGAAGCTTCGACCGCATGCTGAACAATTAGATTCCGCCGTTCTACCGAACGGCGGTCTTCTTGACGCTGCGAGGGGCCCTGGCACGGCAATCTGACGTTCAACTTCGGCGGCGCGACCAGAAGGTCAGCGCCGCCTTGTTTCACGTCACCTTGCCATACCAGGGCCCCTCTCGCTGTCACGTCCAAAACATCGAGGTTAAGTGGCCTCCTGTTCGTGCGGAACTCGCGATAAACCTAAGCCGGTGTCCCCGCTCTCCCGGGGCCTGTGGTTACTTGGTTGTTGCATGCGGCTCGCTTTTCGGAACAGGGCTGATAATTCTAGATGCAAGGCGCTCTTGGTCGTTATGGGCCTGGGGCGTCTGTCTTATATAGGTAGATTCCTTGCGGGTTCGAATCCCTCCGCTTGCCCACAAGAAAGCGCCCTGAGCCGTTATGGGCTCAGGGCGCTCAATTTTAATGGCTGGGACGGAGGGATTCGAACCCCCAACAGCCGGCACCAAAAACCGGAGTTCTACCGTTGAACTACGTCCCAATGTGTGGTGTTGCCCAAAAGCAACTCGTTTAGTTTACCTAATCTGCGAGGGCATCGCAAACGCCATCGAGCAGGCGTACGGCGAGTGTCTGCGCGTCGCTGGCCGTGAAGGTGCCGTTGTAGCGCGTCATGCCCGTTAGCTCAATGCGAATGCGTGCCGGCTTCTGCTGCGCGGCGACATTGGCAGTGCGGATGCGCTGGGCCAGGTTGTGGCACTCGGCGAGGGCAATCGTGGCGCGCGGTGCGGCGTCGGCGGGCAGCTCGTCGCTTGCGATTTCGAGCACCAGGTCAACGTCGGTTGGGACCTCGGAGTCGCAGAGCATCATGCCGCTGTTGTCGGTCGTTGCCGTGGCGATATTCCACATGCGCGACGCAACACTGCGTGCGATGGGGTCCTCGCCGATAACGGCAATCTGGAAGCGCTCGAGCACGTTGGCGGCGCGAGCAAAACCGATGCGGGACTCGGCTTCGGTGACCGAGGGCTTGCCCTCCCACACATGGTGCAGGCGGTTGATGTAGGCGTAGGTGTCCTGGAAGGCCATGCCGTCGGCAAACAGGCCGACATTTTCCTGGAACTGCTGCAGGGCGGCCTCGGTATGCGGACCAAAGTAGCCGTCGTCTTCACCACAGGCAAAGCCCAAAACGTTGAGAGCGCGCTGCAGGGCCTGCACATCGGCGCCATGGAAATTGGGCATGCGCAGATAGAGGGTGCGGTCGCCCAGCTTATACGAAGCGTCTACAAGGGCGCTCCAGCAGGGGATATCGACGGCATGACCGGCAGCAAGGCCGCTGTCGAGCCTGAAGGTGCTGACGGCCTGCTCAGTGGTGGCTCCAAAGTACTTGTCGGTGACTTCGGCGGCATCAATCGTGTAGCCGAGCTGCAGGAGACGAGACTGCACGTCCTCGACGGCTGCTCCTTGCATGCCCGTTGTAATAGGTTCCATGAACGAACCCCTTTCGGCGTACCATTCGTACTATTTGAGCGTCTGTCGGATAGACAACGCAAAGGGATGCATAAACATGCACTCAACAGTGTAGCAAGTTGTGCCTAAATACGCTGCTGACAGGTTTTATAACCCCCGTTAGTTAAGGCGCTCCACAAAGAAATCTGCCATGGAGAGGAACAGCTCACGTGCGTGCGGATCAAGCTCAACGTTCTCGATGGCCGCTTTGGCCTTAGCGGTCAGGTCGAGCGCGTAAGTGTGGGCGTAATCGATAGAGCCAGTCTCCTGGAAGATCTCCACGGCGCGTGCGAGCTGCGCGGGATCATCGGTGCCCGAGGAAAGAATCGCCTCGATCTCGTCGTGGTGGCGCTCATCAGAGAGGGCGTGTACGGCGACAAGCGTGCGCTTGCCCTCGGTGATGTCGGTGCGGAAGTCCTTGTTGGCGGCTTCCTTAGTGCCGACAAGGTTGAGCAGGTCGTCCTGAATCTGAAAGGCGAGGCCCGTGTGCAGGCCAAAGGCGCGCAGCGCTTCGATTTGCTCATCGCTGCCGCCGCCGATAATGGCCCCGGCGGCAAGCGGCGTGGCTCCGCTGTAAAACGCGGTCTTGTGCGTCGCCATGTCCAGGTAGTCATCAACCGAGATATCAAAGCGCCCGTCACGGACCCAACCCAGGTCGAGCGCTTGACCCTCGATGGTGCGGACGATCATCTCGGTAAGCTCGTGGAGCACACGCAGCTTCACGTCGGACTCCAGCGTGGGGTCGTCGAGAACCGTCTTGGTGACCATGGTGAGCGCCAGGTCGCCACAATTGATGGCAAGGCCCGTGCCCTCGGTAAGGTGCATGCAGGGCTTACCTCGACGAAGCTGTCCGTTGTCGGCGATGTCGTCATGGATAAGCGCTCCCGACTGAAAGTGCTCGATAGCTGCCGCCGCGCTGCGGGCGCTCTCAAAGCTGCCACCTACCGCGGTGGCGGCGAGCATGCAGATGAGCGGGCGGTGGCGCTTGCCGGCATTGGCCGTAAATGTCGAGAGCGGGGTATACAGGTAGCGCTCGATATCGGCAGAGGTCGCCTGTCCGTCAAAGAACGTGGCCAGATAGTCGTTGATCTGGTCAAAGTGCTGGGCTAAAAAGCTGGTAAACGGACTGGACACGGGTTCTCGCATTCTTTCTTAGGTTGCATCGTTGCGGTGTGCAGATACCATATTGCCACATTGGAGTTGCCGGCGCGTCTGTTTTGGCGATTTGGGGAAACGGGACGCGTGCGCGTGCCGGCTGCTTATATAAGCCTAAAGTGCTCGAGGGCCTTGACGACGCCATTTTTGTCGACCGAGTCGGTGATGTAGTCGGCGCGCTTTTTGAGATAGTCCGGCGCATTGCCCATGGCGATACCGACATCGACGGCGTTCATCAGCGAGACGTCATTGCTGGCGTCGCCGATGCCGTATACGGTTCCGTGGTGGGGATCGAGGGCGTCGAGTACAGACTGGATGCCCCCGCGCTTCGTGCATTCGCGGGGCGAGATTTCGGTTACCTCGAGTTCGAGCTCGTTAAAGCACAGCAGCGGCTCAAGTGCCTTATCTTGAGCGATGTGGTTGGCGAGCGATGTAGACATCAAGATCTTGTAGACACTGTAATGTTGCAGCTGCGTGACTGCGTCGCCCAGGGTGCGCGCGTATCCGGGAGCATCGGGGGCATCGGCACTCATGCGCACGACGCCGTTGAGGCCCTCAAAGCGGATGACCTCGCCCGATTGCTCAAGGTAGGGGGCAAGACGCTGCAGCATACCGGGCGTCATCGACAGATCGCGAATTGCGTGTCCGTTGATCTCGGCGTAACCGCCCGCAAGACAGACGATGCCGGTCCAGGGCAGCTCAAGAAGTTTGGGGTGGATGCAGCTGAGGGTACGTCCCGTGCAGATAAAGGCCATGTTGCCGTTGGCGACAAACTCGCGGATTGCCTGCGAAACCGCCTCGTTGGGATAGGGGGAGAGGTCCCGCTCGTCTTCGGGAAGGTCTTGGGCGAGCCTGGGGTCTTGCCAGGCGAGCGTTCCGTCGATATCGAAGAAGCAGATATCGCCGCGCTTATGGACTGCGCTGGCGGCAGGGGAGGCCGAGGTGGTGGGCACAAATCCCGGCTCGAGGCCCATAATCTGGTCAAAATGCTCTTTAACGCGGGGAACGGAGATGCCGATGACCACCTGGGCGGTCTTGCCCGTAATGATGAGGCCCTTGGCGCCCACCGCGACAAACGATGCGTTATCTGCAACGATGGAAGGGTCTGCGACCTCGACGCGCAGACGCGTGGCGCAGTTGGTTGCGCCCACGATATTGCCAACGCCACCTAAAAGCTGAATTACCCGCTCAGCGAGGACGTGATCTTGATCGGATCGACTATCGACCTCGTCGTTGGGAGATTGCTCTTTGGCAAAGCCGCTTTCCGTTAAACGATCGATTGCCGCGCGATTGGCGACATGATCCTCGCGGCCCGGCGTCTTAAGGTCATAGGCCAAGATGAGTGCTCGAAAACTAACAAAAAAGATGAGGCTAAAGGCAAGGCCGATACCGAGCGCCAAAAGATAGGCACCGGCATGCGTGCGCATGAGCGGAATAAAGTTGAAGGCTGCCATCTCCATGAGGCCGCCCGAGAAGATGCCGACGATGCCAAAGAGATTCATGGTTGTGGCAAGGCAAGACGATAAGACGGCGTAGAGAAAAAAGAGCCCGGGGTGGGTGAACATAAAGAGAAACTCGAGTGGCTCGGTAACGCCGCAAACCACCGAGGCGATGATGGCGGGAACAAGGATGACCCTGAGGCCGGCGCGGCGCTCGGGTTTTGCGGTGGAGTAGAACGCGGCTGCGATGGCAGGAAGGCCAAAGAGCTTGACCCAGCCAGTGGCGGTAAAACCGGCCCACGGCGCAAGCTCATTAAGGGGGCGCGTGCTATGGGAGAGGATGGGGAGCAAGCTGCTCCACGTGGCGTAGATGCCGTCGTTAATGACCAGGTTGTCGTAGTAGATCGGCATGTAGAGCAGGTGGTGCAGCCCCATGGGCTCGAGCGCTCGCTCCAAAAGCACAAAGATGCCCACGCCAAAGGGGCCGACGCTCGTAAGTGCATGGCGCAGCGTTTCGGTCATTGCGTATACGGAGGGCACGATGGCGGCCGAGATAGCGGCAAGGGCAAACACGGCAAAAAAGCTGATGAGGTAGACCAGCGAGGAGCCCGAGAAGGTGCCGAGCCAATCGGGAACCTTGGCATCGTAGAAGCGGTCATGGATGGCGACGACGGTTGCCGATACCGCCAGCGGGCCGATAATGCCGGTGTCGAGCGTCTTGATGCCGTCGATGATGGTGATGCCGCTAGCGGAGGTCAAAGACGACGGGTACTTAAGTCCAAGATTGTCTCCGCTCAGCTTAATGATCTCGCTCAAAAAGAAGCAGTAGGCAAAATAGGCGACGAGAGCCTCGAGGCAGCAACGAGCCGGTTGTTTTTGGGCAAGACCGATGGGCAGCGCTACGGCAAAAAGGAGCGGGAGGCGTTTAAAGACCGTCCACGAGCCGCGCTGGATGATGGTCCAAAAAGCGTACCAAGGGGTTCCGTATACGGCGAGATCGCCGACGATGTCCGCAGTCGTTGCGAGAGCGGAGACGCCGACCATGAGGCCTGATATAGAAAACAGCATGGCGGGCGCGAACATTGCCCCGCCAAAGCGTTGGATTTTTTGCAGCATGTTCTGCCTTCCGAATATCGAGGCGCGTTGCGCGTGGGGAAACGTTTAAACAATGGATTCATTGTAGAGGACCAGACGATTGTCGTACCGGCAGTTTTGAGCGAAACCGATTTGGGCATGACAGAAACCGTCAACGGTTAAATCCTGTCGCTTTACCGATATTCGGTTTAAACAACTTTAAGAAATGCTATCGTGCCTAGCCGGAAATGAACAATGTAGAGGTGAAGTCATGCCAAAAGCGATTTACGAAGGAATCTACCGTGAGATCCGTTCGCGCATCATTAACGGGACCTATGCGTTTCAGGAGATGCTGCCAACCGAAGCCGAGCTGACCGCGGAGTTCGGATGCACGCGCAATACCGTCCGTCGCGCCTTGGGTATGCTGGCCGACGGGATGTTTGTGCAGCCCATACACGGCAAGGGCGTGCGCGTTATTTGGCTTAAGGGCGAAACCGACATGTTGGGCGCACTCGAAGAGGTTGAGTCGTTTGGCGAGTTCGCAAAACGCAACAATGCCGTCGCATCGACCGAGGTCAAGTCTTTTGAACATTTGATTTGCACTGAGCAACTCTCTCGTCGCCTGGGCTTTAAGGTGGGCGAGGAGCTGATTCGCGTGGTGCGTGTCCGAAGCCTTAACGGCAATGCGCGCCAAGTAGACCATGGTTACTTTTTGGAGTCGATCGCCAAGGGTCTGACGCCCGAGATCGCCGCAAAGTCAATTTACGACTATCTGGAGCACAAACGCGGCGTCAAGGTGATGGCGAGCCGTCGTACGGTGAGTGTCGAGCTCGCCAACGATGAGGACTGCAGCTATCTTGACCTTGGTAAGTACAACTGTGTCGCCGTCATGGAGAGCCAGTCGTACACCTCGGACGGCATCTTGTTTGAGGTCACGCATGCCCGCACGCATCCCGAGATCTTCCACTACCGCGTCAACTCCAAGCGATAGCCGGCTAGCTCGCAGCCTGACGAGACTTATGCCCTCAAAGCGAAAACGCCCGGTCAAACCGACGATGCATCGGCTTGACCGGGCGTTTTCTCTGCATTCGATAACAAATAATTGTTTATACAAAACTTGTCAAGTATCAAGTTGAAATTACCGTTCACCGAAGTTTTTCTACCGCTCTAGTAATACTTGTTCAAACAACTAGCCAAATAGCGTATCGTACAAATCAGCAAAAGGGGCAAAGTCCCCGAGCCAATCTCCGAAGGCGGCGGCAAAGGGTGCCGCCACGGTGTGAAAGGGTGGATTGTAATGAAGAACGAAATGAGCAGAAGGCAGTTCCTGGGCTTTGCTGGTTCCGCGGCTGCGGTTCTTGGTCTGGGTCTCGTGGGCTGCGGTGGTTCTGCCGGCTCCGGCTCCTCTGCTTCTGGTGACGCTGCCGAGGTCTACTTCCTCCAATTCAAGCCCGAGGTCGACAAGGAGTGGAAGGAGATCGCCAAGGCCTATAAGAAGGAGAAGGGCGTCGAGGTCAAGATTGTGACCGCTGCCTCCAACACCTACGAGGAGAAGCTCAAGTCCGAGATGTCCAAGAGCTCCGCTCCGACCCTGTTCCAGGTCAACGGCCCCACCGGTCTTAAGAACTGGAAGGATTACTGCGCCGACCTGTCCGATACCAAGCTCCGCGGTGAGCTCATTGACGACTCCCTGGCTCTGCAGTCCGATGGCAAGGATCTGGGTATCGACTGGGTCCAGGAGAGCTACGGCATCATCTACAACAAGCAGCTGCTCGAGAAGGCTGGCTACAAGGCCGAGGACATCAACTCCTTCGACAAGCTGAAGGCTTGTGCCGACGACATCCAGGCTCGCAAGGACGAGCTCGGTGTCGAGGGTGCCTTTACTTCCGCCGGCATGGATGACTCCTCCAGCTGGCGCTACACCACCCACCTCGCCAACCTCCCGCTCTACTACGAGTTCGAGAAGGAGCACAACCAGGAGGACGACGAGATCAAGGGCGAGTATCTCGACAACTTCAAGCAGATTTTCGACCTGTACATCACCGACTCCACCTGCGATCCTTCGCAGCTTGCTTCCAAGACCGGCGACGACGCCACCAACGAGTTCGCAACCGGCAAGGCCGTCTTCTATCAGAACGGCTCTTGGGCCTACGCTGACCTCACCAAGGCCGGCATGACCGACGATCAGATTGGCATGATGCCCATCTACATCGGTGTCGACGGCGAGGGGAACCAGGGCCTGTGCTCCGGCGGCGAGAACTACTGGTGCGTCAGCTCCCAGGCTTCCGAGGATGCCCAGAAGGCCACCGAGGACTTCATGTATTGGTGCGTCACTTCTGACACCGCCACCAGCATCATCGCTGACAAGATGGGTCTGACTGCCCCGTTCAAGAGCGCTAAGGAGACCACCAACGTCTTCTCGCAGCAGGCCGTTGCCATGGCCAAGGACGGCAAGAAGACCGTCGCTTGGGACTTCGTCTACATCCCCTCCGAGGAGTGGAAGAAGAACCTCAAGCAGGCTCTGATCGCCTATGCTGCTGACAACAGCAAGTGGGACGGCGTCAAGAACGCCTTCGTCGATGGCTGGAAGACCGAGAAGGCTGCTTCCGAGTAGGCAGTTGCTGCCCAAGCTATCTGATTAGCGACAGGGGGCGGGCAGACGTTGGTTTGCCCGCCCCCTGCATATTGAAAGGACCCTTCTATGGGCAAAGCACTCAAGCGCTGGTGGCCGCTCTTTATGCTGCCCACGTGCCTGGCGTTTATGATCGGGTTCGTGATCCCTTTTATCCAGGGCTTCTATCTCTCGTTCTGCCAGTTTATTACCATCAACAACACGCACTTTGTCGGTATCGAGAACTACGTGCGCGCACTGTCCGATCCGCAGTTTGCCACGTCGTTCTTCTTTACCGTGGCGTTTGCCTTCCTGTCGACGGTGCTCATCAACGTGATCGCCCTCGCCATCGCGCAGGCGCTCACCCGCAAAGCGCTCAAGGGCACCAACATCTTCCGTACGATCTTCTTTATGCCTAACCTGATCGGCGGCATCGTGCTGGGCTACATCTGGCAGATTCTGATCAACTGCCTGCTCTCCAACGTGGGCGCCCAGCTCATCGCCCTTAACTCTGCTGCTGGCTTCTGGGGCCTTATCATCCTGACCCTGTGGCAGCAGGTCGGCTACATGATGATCATCTACATCGCTGGTCTGCAGTCCATTCCGTCCGACTACATCGAGGCCGCCAAGGTCGACGGTGCCACGGCATGGCAGACGTTTTGGAAGGTTAAGATCCCTAACCTGATGCCGACCATCACCATCTGCCTGTTCCTGTCCATCACCAACGGCTTTAAGCTGTTCGACCAGAACCTCGCCCTTACCGGCGGCGCCCCCGCGCACTCCACCGAGATGCTCGCCCTGAACATCTACAACACGTTCTATTCGCGTGCCGGTATCGCATGGCAGGGTATCGGTCAGGCCAAGGCGGTTATCTTCTGCATCCTGGTCGTCGCTATTTCCATGATCCAGCTTAAGGCCACGAGGTCCAAGGAGGTGCAGCAGTAATGAAACGCGATAAGGTTATCAACCGCGCGCTTTCGATCTTCTTTACGATCCTTTCGCTCGCGTGGATCTACCCCGTGTTCATGATTGCGCTCAATTCCTTTAAAAAGGCAACTGCAATCAGCACCACCACGGCATTCGATCTGCTCACGCCCGAGACGTTCAACGGCCTCGCAAACTACATGCACGCCCTTAACGAGCAGGGCTTTGCCTCGGCATTTATGTACTCGCTCATCATCACGGTCACGTCGGTCGTGCTGATTCTGGTGTGCTGCTCCATGTGTGCTTGGTACGTAGTGCGCGTCAACAGCAAGATCTCGAACTTCTTCTATTACCTGTTCGTCTTCTCGATGGTCGTGCCCTTCCAGATGCTCATGTTCACGCTGTCCAATTTGGCGGACCGCATCGGCTTCAACACGCCGTTCAACATCTGCTTTATCTACCTTGGCTTTGGCGCGGGCCTAGCGGTCTTTATGTTCGCCGGCTTTGTAAAGAACATTCCGCTCGAGATCGAAGAGGCGGCCATGATCGACGGCTGCAACCCGGTCCAGGTGTTCTTTAAGATCGTCCTTCCCATCATGAAGCCCACCTATCTTTCGGTCGGCATCCTCGAGACCATGTGGGTCTGGAACGACTATCTGCTGCCCTACCTTACGCTCGACTCCACCAAGTACAAGACCATTCCTATCTTGATCCAGTACTTCCGCGGCGGCTACGGCCACGTCGAGCTCGGCCCCATGATGGCCTGCATCATGATGGTCGTTATCCCCATCGTCATCATGTACATCCTCTGTCAGAAGTACATCATCGACGGCGTGGTGGCAGGTGCCGTCAAGGGCTGATGCCGTAACTGTTTTGCAAGTTTCTGCGGCGCCCCTCAGCGTGGCGCCGCATATCGAAAGGTAGAGACATGGCCGAGATCGTTCTCAAACATGTTCAGAAGGTGTATCCCAACAACGAGTCCAAAAAGAAGGGCTTCTTTGGCAAAAAGAAGAAGACCGAGGAGAAGAAGCACAACCTCAAGGTTACCGAGGACGGCGTGCTTGCGGTGGAGGACTTTAACCTCACCGTGCATGACCAGGAGTTTATCGTTCTCGTCGGCCCGTCTGGCTGCGGTAAGTCCACGACGATGCGCATGGTCGCCGGCCTGGAGGACATCACCTCGGGCGATGTGCTCATCGACGGCAAGCGCGTCAACGACGTGGCGCCCAAGGACCGCGACATCGCCATGGTGTTCCAGAGCTATGCTCTGTACCCCAATATGACGGTGTACGAGAACATGGCGTTTACGCTTGAGCTCAAGAAGGTCCCCAAAGACGAGATCGACCGCAAGGTTCGCTCCGCTGCCGAGATCTTGGGTATCACCGAGTACCTCGACCGTAAGCCCAAGGCGCTTTCGGGCGGTCAGCGCCAGCGTGTCGCTATCGGCCGCGCCATCGTTCGTGACCCCAAGGTCTTCCTGATGGACGAGCCGCTGTCCAACCTGGACGCCAAGCTCCGTAACCAGATGCGCGCCGAGCTCATTAAGCTGCGTCACGAGATCAAGGGCACGTTCATCTACGTCACCCACGACCAGACCGAGGCCATGACCCTCGGCGATCGCATCGTGGTCATGAAGGACGGCGTCGTCCAGCAGATCGCCACCCCGCAGGAGGTCTTCAACCATCCCGCGAACATCTTCGTTGCCGGCTTTATCGGCGTGCCGCAGATGAACTTCTTCGATGCCCAGCTGGTGCGCTCGGGCAACGGCTTCACCGTCAAGACCGAGGATATGAACGTGGCGCTCGCCCCCGAGACCTGCGCTCAGCTTGCTCTCAACTGGGACGGCGGCGACGTGAAGGAGATTACGGCCGGCGTGCGCCCCGAGCAGATTCTGCTTGCTGACAAGGGCGAGGAGGGTGCGCTCCAGGGCACCGTCGAGGTGACCGAGCTCATGGGCTCGACCGAGCATGTCCACGTGACCGCTCCCGACGGCCAGTTTGTCCTGATTATCCCCGTCGTCGACCTCGAGGCCAAGGGTGCGCTCAAGGCTGGCGACACCATCTGGTTCAAGTTCGAGAAGAACGCGACTCATCTCTTCGATAAGGTCTCTGGCAAGAACCTTATCTAGGCCCGGTGCATCCAGGCCCTCCCTTTGGGCGACTGCGGTATTGCCATCCTTTTGCCGTGGTCACATATAAGGCTCCCCTCCCGTCCACTGGGCGAGAGGGGAGCCTTTCTTTGTGTTGGGGTTGTCTGGCCGGTCGTTTGTCTCGATCTGTAACGGGTAGGGCCGATTTCGGACGTTAGATGTTATAGATTGAGATAAACCCAAGGGAAGGGGCCGGTATGTCTCAATCTGTAACAGCTGGGACCGTTTTTACCGAGTGGTTGTTACAGATCGAGATTGTTTGGCCGAGTCGGGTCACAGGGTAACGTGCGGGCACAAAAACGGAGCCGTGTTGCCACGACTCCGTTTCTCAAGAGGATGGGTAAGGGAAGCGAAATTAGTTCAGGTGCCAGATCTCGTCGTTGTACTGGGAGATGGTGCGGTCGGACGAGAAGGTGCCGGCGTTGGCGATATTGATGAGCGCCTTGCGCATCCAAGCGTCCTGGTCCTCGTAGTCGGCCAGCACGTGCTCCTTGGTCTGGATGTACTCCTCGATGTCGAGCAGGGCCATAAACCAGTCCTTGCCCTTAATGTCATCGTGCAGGCGCTGCAGGCGCTCGGCGTTGCCGGTCGCCATAAAGGCCGGGTTGGTGATGAAGTCCACCAGCAGTTTAATACCGGGCTTGCGGTAGAGCACACCGGCGTTGTAGGTGCCGTCAGCGTAGAGCTGCTCGACCTGTTCGGAAGAGGCACCAAAGGTATAGATGTTCTCGTCGCCCACGAGCTCGGCGATCTCCACGTTGGCACCGTCGAGCGTGCACAGGGTTAGGGCGCCGTTGAGCATGAACTTCATGTTGGAGGTGCCGCTCGCCTCCTTGGAGGCCAGGCTGATCTGCTCGGAGATGTCGGCGGCGGGAATCACGCGCTCGGCGGCGGTGACGTTGTAGTTCTCGATCATGACAACCTGCAGGTAGGGAGCTACGTCGGGGTCGTTTGCAATCCACTGCGACAGCGTCAAGATCAGATGGATGATGTCCTGCGCGATAGTGTAGGCAGGCGCCGCCTTGCCGCCAAAGATGATGGTGACGGGGTGCTTAGGTCTGTTGCCGTTCTTGATATCGAGGTACTTCCAGATGATGTAGAGCGCGAGCATCTGCTGGCGCTTGTACTCGTGGATGCGCTTGACCTGGACGTCGATGATGGCGTTGGAGGGAATGGTCACGCCCTGCTCGAGCGCCATGAACTGGCGCATGATGGCCTTGGCCTCGACCTTGGTGGCGGCCAGGCGCTCAAGAACGTCCTTGTCATCGGCGAACTTGGCGAGTTTGCTCAGATCGCCGGTGCTGCGCCAGTCGGTGCCGATCACATCGTCGAGCAGGCTGGCGAGCGCGGGGTTGGCCCCATGGATCCAGCGGCGGAAGGTGATGCCGTTGGTCTTGTTGGAGAACTTCTCAGGATAGATCTCGTAAAACGGATGAAGCTCGGTGTCCTCCAGGATCTTGGTGTGGAGGGCGGCTACGCCGTTGATGGAGAAGCCAAAGTGGATGTCCATGTGGGCCATGTGGACGGTGTCGTGCTCGTCGATGATGGCGACGCGCGGGTCATCGTGCTCGGCCTTCGCGATCTCATCGAGCTTGACGATAATGTCGGCGATGGCAGGGGAGATCTTCCGCAGGCTGGCGAGCGGCCACTTCTCGAGCGCCTCGGCAAGAATCGTGTGGTTAGTGTAGGCGACCATGGAGCGTACGATGGTCACGGCCTCGTCAAACTCGATGCCATGTTCGGTGGTGAGCAAGCGAATGAGCTCGGGGATGACCATGGTGGGGTGCGTGTCGTTGATCTGGACAACGGCGTAATCGGCCAGATCGTGCAGGTTGCTGCCGCGCTCGACGGCCTCGTCGATCAGGAGCTGGGCGGCGTTGCTCACCATGAAGTACTCCTGATAGATGCGAAGTAGGCGGCCCTGCTCGTCGGAATCGTCGGGGTAGAGGAACAAGGTGAGGTTCTTGGCGATCTCGGTCTTGTCGAAGTCGATGGAGCTGCCGGGGACCAGGCCGTCGTCGATGCTCGCCAGGTCGAACAGGCGCAGGCGGTTCTTGGTGGGCTGGCCGTAACCGGGCACATCGATGTTGACGAGCTTGGAGGTAACGGCAAAATCGCCGAACTCGACGGTGTAGGAGCGGTCATCGTCGACTAGGATGTCCTGCTCACCGAGCCACTCGTCGGGGACGGCCTTCTGCTGGTTGTCGACAAAGCGCTGACGGAACAGACCGTAGTGATAGTTGAGGCCCACGCCATCGCCGGTCAAGCCCAGCGTGGCGATGGAATCCAGGAAGCATGCGGCCAAGCGGCCCAGGCCGCCGTTGCCGAGTGACGGCTCGACCTCGAATTCCTCGATTTTGTTGAGGTCGTGGCCTGCGGCGGTGAGCTGGTCCTTAACCTCGTCGTAGATGCCGAGGTCGATCATGTTGTTGATGAGCAGCTTGCCGATCAAAAATTCGGCGGAAATGTAATAGAGCTTTTTCTTGCCGTTGTTGAGCGGGCGGGCGGCGGAGCGCTCCTGCACGAGTTTGACCAGCAGCTTGTAAATGCGACGGTCGTCGAGCTGCTCGAGCGAGGTGCCAAAAGACTGCTCGGCGAGTTCCATGAGGTTAATTTGGGGCATGTTTTCTCCTGTGATGGGTTGTTTCATGTCTGCAATTCATAAGAAGCCCGCGCGAGGGGATTGGGGTGGCCTCGCGCGGGAAAAGCAAGCGCGTCCGCACGGTGGGGAGGGGTCAGGCGCGGTAGCTCCTATTGAGGAAGCTCGATTTCGGCTTCTGACGGGATGCGGAAGTAGGTCTCGGTCCAGTCGGTGAGTTTGTGCTCGAGCTCGCGGGTGATGGCGCCGTCGAGCATGCGCCAGGTCCAGTTGCCGCCCAGTGTGGCAGGGGTGTTGATGCGCGCCTCGTTGCCCAAGTTGAGCAGGTCCTGCATGGTGTAGATGCACGTGTCGCTCACGCTGGCTGCGATGGTGCGATTGAGTGCATCTGCCATGGGTTCGCCGGCCTGCTGATGGGTGTACAGGGCTGCCTGCTCACGCTGACGCGGGGTGGCCGTTCCCTCAAACCAACCGCGCGCCGTCTCGTTGTCGTGGGTGCCCACATAGGCGACGGTGTTGGCGATGTAGTTATGCGGCAGGTAGTACGAGTTGGTGCCCTCAAAGGCAAACTGCAGGATCTTCATGCCGGGGAAGCCCGAGTTGTCGCGCATGTCGATGACGCCGGGGGTGAGGAAGCCCAGGTCCTCGGCGATGATGGGCAGCGTGCCGAGCTTTTCCTCGAGCGTCTTGAAGAATTTGAGGCCGGGCCCCTGCGTCCACGAACCGTAGGACGAATCGGGTGAGGAGAACGGCACCTCCCAATAGGCCTCGAAGCCGCGGAAGTGATCCAGGCGGATGACGTCGTACATGTCGAGGGCGGCGCGAATGCGGCCCTCCCACCAGGAGAAGCCGTCGGACTCCATGGCGTCCCAGTCGTAGATGGGGTTGCCCCAGTACTGGCCGGTGGCCGAGAACTGGTCGGGCGGCGTGCCGGCGACGCTCACGGGATTGCCGGCGGCGTCGATCTTAAAGAGCTCAGGCGTCGCCCACATCTCGACGGAGTCACGCGAGACATAGATGGGCAGGTCGCCGATGATGAGAATGTCGCGCTCATTGGCATAGGCCTTGAGGCGGCTCCACTGGCGATCGAAGAAGTACTGCGTCATCTGGTGGTAGAGCATACGCGCCGGATGGTCGGCGCAGACCTTGGCGGAAGCTTCGCCGCGGGTGCGGAGTTCCGCGGGCCACTCCCAAAACGCCTTGAGACCGCACTCCTCTTTGACGGTCATGAACTCACAGTAGGGGATGAGCCAGTCCTCGTTGGCCTGGATAAAGTCATCGAAATCGGCCGGCTTGTCGGCGGCAAAGCGCTCAGCGGCGCGGTCGAGAATCTGACGGCGGCCGCCAAAGATAGCACCGTAGTCGACATTGCTGGGGTCGGATCCCAGATACACGCCATCGATATCGCGCTGCTCCAGATACCCTGCCTCGATAAGCTCGGCAAAGTCGATGAAGTTGGGGTTGCCAGCGCGGGCCGAGAACGACTGATAGGGCGAATCGCCATAGCTGGTCGTCGTAAGGGGCAGAATCTGCCAGTAATGTTGTTTGCACGAGGCGAGAAAATCGACGAAGTCGTAGGCATTCCAGCCAAAGCCGCCGATTCCGTATGGTCCGGGCAGAGATGAGACGGGCATGAGGACGCCGCTTGCACGCTCCATGAATGCGCTCACCAACCTTCTTGTTGTGGGGTCGGCCTGCCGATGGATGTGCAGTCCGCCTCCGGTGTTCTGATCCGATACGCCTATTGTAAAACATGTTGTTTAAACATGTACAGGCAAGATAAAAGAGTTGGTCGATTTTCGGCGAATGGTTACATGCCATGAAAAAGCCCCGACCTCACAACGTGAGATCGGGGCAAGAGCGGTATGTAGGTTTTTGCTACTCGGCGTCGGCGAAGCCGTTGGGGTTGTGGCTCTGCCAGTTCCAGCTATCTCGGCACATGTCCGCGATGTCGTACTGGGCCTTCCAGCCCATCATGCGCTCGGCCTTGGAGGCATCGCACCAGTTGGCAGCGATGTCGCCGGCGCGGCGCTCGCGGATTACGTAGGGCAGCTCCTTGCCGCAAGCCTTGGAGAAGGCGGCGACGACCTCGAGTACCGAGGTGCCGGTGCCGGTGCCCAAGTTAAAGATCTCGACGCCGGTCTTGCCGTTCATCCAATTAAGGGCAGCAACGTGACCAGAGGCCAGATCGCACACGTGGATGTAGTCGCGCACGCCGGTGCCGTCGGGGGTGGGGTAGTCGTTGCCAAAGACCTGAACGGCCTCGAGCTTGCCCACGGCGACCTGGGCGACATAGGGCACCAAGTTGTTGGGGATGCCCTTGGGGTCCTCGCCGATCAGGCCCGACGGATGAGCGCCGATGGGGTTGAAGTAACGGAGCAGCACGACGTCCCACTCGGGGTCGGCGGTGTGGACGTCCATAAGGATTTGCTCGATCATCCACTTGGTCCAGCCATAGGGGTTGGTCGCGGGCTTCTTGGGGTCTTCCTCGGTGACGGGCGGATTGTCCGGATCGCCGTAGACGGTCGAGGAGCTCGAGAAGATGATGGACTTGCAGCCATGGTTGCGCATGACGTCGATGAGCACCAGGGTGTTCACGATGTTGTTGTGGTAGTACTCGACGGGCTTGCTCACCGACTCGCCGACGGCCTTAAAGCCGGCAAAGTGGATGACGCGGTCGATCTGATGGGTATCGAAGATCTTGTTCATCGCATCGCGGTCGAGCACGTTGGCCTCGTAGAAGGTGAGGTTCTTGGCGGCCTCGTCGCCCACGATGGTCTTGACGCGGTCGACGGCGACGGCGCTGGAGTTGGAGAGATCATCGACGATGACGACCTGATAGCCACCCTCGAGCAGCTGAACGACGGTGTGCGAGCCGATAAAGCCGGCGCCACCGGTAACGAGGACGCAGGTGTCTTTGGGGTCGAGTGCTTTGGACATGTAGTCTCCTATCGAATCAGGAACACTTCTTCAGGGGAGTATAGCGCAGGCAGGGACGCCCAAATCGTGCGCTGTAGGAAAAGCAGAGGACTATGTTAACGTTCTCATAGAAGAGCTTGCGTACGCATAACCTGATCTTTGGCATTTGCTTGCGAGCCGCTGACCTTGTAGTTTCCTGCCGTTCGTGGAAATCGTTGGGACGCGCCATATGTACGCTAATATGTATGAGTTGAGCGACATATAAATAAACATGTAACGGAGTACATATGTCACCAAACAGCGATTCCATCCTTTCCCAGGAGCTCTCGCGCCGCACCGCCCTCAAGGCTCTGTTCGGCGCCGCTTCTGCGGCGGTTCTTTTTGGCCTGCCCGCTCGCGCCCATGCGGCGGAGGCTTCCAAAGAAACCACCGATAAACTGAATGCCGCCCAGGCCCAACTCGACGAGGTTCAGGCCCAGCTCGACAGCATCGCAAATGAGTATGCGGCGCTGGCCAACAAGAATGCCCAGACCCTCAACGACATCGAGAATGTCCAGGGCAAGATTGACGACACGCAGGCCCAGATCGATGAAAAGAAGGCCGAGCTCAAGAAGAAGCGCAACGACCTTTCCGATCGCGTGGCCGCCAGCTACAAGTCCGGCGGCACGAACATCCTGTCGCTGCTGCTGGCCTCTGGCTCGTTTGAGGAACTCGTCGCCAACGCGCATTACGTTGAGAAGATCAACAAGAGCGACCGCGATGCCATCGAGGATATCCAGACGATTCAGGCTGAGCTCGACGCACAGAAGGCCGAGCTCGAAGCACAAAAGGCCGACCTGGAAAAACTCAAGGACCAGCAGACGGCTCAGATGCAGGATATGCAGGCCAAGCAGCAAGAAGTCCAGACCGTGCTGAACGGTCTTTCCGACGACGTCAAGGAGCTCATGGCTCAGCGCGATTCCGAGATCCTCGCTGCCGCCCAGGCTGAGGAGGCTGCCAGGAAGGCCGCCGCTGCCGCTGCCGCCGCGAACAAGAACAATTCCTACTCGGGTGGTTCAAGCTCGGGTGGCGGATCGTATGCGCCCGGAACCCCGCAACAGAATGCCGGCTCGGGCAAACAGCAGGCCGTCGTCAACGCGTGCTACTCCACGCCTTCGCCGGGTCAGAACTGGTGCGCGGCGTGGGTTACCAATGTCTTCCGTAACGCCGGCGTGGGCTATTTTGGCGGCAACGCCTGCGACATGTTCAACGCCTGGTGCTATAGCTCCGATCGCTCGGCGCTGCAGGTGGGCATGATCGTGGCCGACTCATCGCATAGCGGCACGGGTGCTCCGGGCCTTATCTACGGTCATGTGGGTATCTATGTTGGCGGCGGTATCGTTATGAGCAACGAGGGTGCCATTACGTCTAAGTCGCTTGATTCGTTTATTAGCTTCTATGGCACTGGCTCTGGCGTGCGTTGGGGCTGGCTCGGCGGTATTGCGCTGTCGTAGCTGCGGTTTGAAGCAAGTTGGTCCGTGGCTGTCCGAAAGGCATTAGGTTGCCTGCTCGGACAGTCCTGCTCGCACGGAGAGCACATTAAGTGCTCTCCGGCTCGTGCGGAACTCGCGATCAACCTAATGCCTTTCGGGCAGCCACGGACCTTTCGGGTCCAATACGTCACACACCGGACTGGGTTATCTGAATGAATATGGTGAAGGCCCCTTTCGGGGCCTTCTTTTTATAAAAATTCGCCTACTCGGTGGACTTCGGGTTCTAGGTCTACGTCGAATTGGCCTTTGACGGTTGTTTGGATGTGGCGGATGAGTTCGTCAACGTCGGCGGCGGTGGCGTGGTTGGCGTTGACGATAAAACCGCAGTGCTTTTCGCTTACCTGCGCGCCGCCAACGGCGTGTCCTCGCAGGCCGGCATCCATGATGAGCTTGCCGGCAAAGTAGCCCTCGGGGCGCTTGAAGGTGGAGCCGGCACTCGGCATGTCGAGTGGCTGCTTGTCCTCGCGGCGCTGGCGGTAGTCGTCCATGTCGGCCTTGATCATCGCGGCGTTGCCCGGTGCGAGGTTGAAGGTAGCAGAAAGAACGATAAAGCCGTCGTCGGCGATGCGGCTCTTGCGATAGCCCAGGTTGAGTTCGTCGACATCGAACTCGATGATGTTGCCGCTGCCGCGGGTGCCGTCGTCGAGCTGGCGAGCGGGTTTGTAGACGCGCACGGACTCCAGCACATCGGCCATGCAGGCACCGTAGGCACCGGCGTTCATGTAGCAGGCGCCGCCGACCGATCCGGGGATGCCCGAGATGGGCTCCATGCCGGTGAGACCGGCCTCGGCTGCCGCCGCGGCGACATCGGAAAGCAAGGCGCCGGCTGCCGCCGTGACGTGCGTGCCGTCGACGGTGATGTTGGAGAGACCTTCGCCCAGCGCTACGACGACGCCGCGGATGCCCTTGTCGCCGACGAGTAGGTCGGAGCCGTTGCCCACGATGGTGAGGGGCAGATCGCAGCGATAGCAGGTATCGAGCGTGGCGACGAGGCTCTGCTCGGTATCGGGCGTGACAAAGACGTCGGCCGGGCCGCCGATCTTAAACGTGGTGTGCTCGCGCATGGGCTCGCTCATCAGCACGTTGTCCTCGCCGGCAACGCCAGCAAGCGCGCACAGCAGGTCCTCGTTAAAAAAGTCGTTCTCGTGCATACGAATATCCGCCTTTTGGTGGTCGTTGTCATCAATCGATTGCAATATACCCCACCCGGACGGATTTGGTGCGCTGGCGGCGATAAAACAGCCGTCTACCGGATTGGTAAAGTGTTTATCACCGAGGTAGAGGGGTAGTCGCTATACTTTCAAGAGATTGCGCGTAAACCCGGAAGGAGCGAGATGGCCAACAAAGTCACCCTCAAGCAGATCGCCCAGGAGGTGGGGCTTTCCCCCTCGTCGGTCTCGCTTGTGCTCAATAATCGGCCCTGTCGCATCTCGGAAGAAAACCGCAAACTCATCAAGGAGGTCGCGGCGCGCAACCACTATGTTCCTAACCAGATTGCGCGTAGTTTGGTCATGCGCGAGTCGCGCACGCTGGGCCTTATCGTCCCTAACATCGAGAGCCGCTTTTTTGCCTCGCTCGCCGGTAGCCTGGAAAAGCGCTGCCGCGAGGATGGCTATGCGCTCTTCATTACCAGCTCGGGTGGAAGCGCCGATGACGATCTGGAGCTGCTGCGCCAGCTGGTGACGCGCGGCGTTGATGGCGTCTTCCTGGTCGTGGGCGACGAGTTCTCCGACGACCGTGCCCTGCGCGAAGAAGTCAGCCACCTGCCCATCCCGGCCGTAATGGTCGACCGTGCCATTGAAGGGCTCGAGTGCGACAAGGTGATGTTCGACCACGAGATGGGTGGCTACATGGCCACCCGCTATCTGATCGAGCAGGGCCACCGTCGCATTGCCTGCTTGGTTAACGCGCGCCGTTCCAATACGGGGCGTAAGCGACTTGCCGGCTATGAGCGCGCACTGCGCGAGGTTGGCTTGCCTATCGACGCGCGTTTGGAGTTTGAGAGCGAGTACTACATTCCGAGTGCCTACGAGGCCTCGGAGGCGGTGCTCGCAACTGATGCCACCGCCGTGTTCGCAAGCTCGGATAACATTGCCCTCGGTCTGCTCAAGCGCTTACACGAGATGGGGAAGAGCATTCCGGGCGACATCTCGGTGGTGAGTTACGACAACTCGGCCGCCGACGTTCTCTTTGAGCCGGCGCTGACCGCGATTGAGCAGGATCCTGGTATCCTCGCGGAGCATGCTTTTGGCTGCATGTCCAAGCGCCTTGCCGGTAGGGGCGGTAGACGTGCCGAAGAAGTCGTTCTGGAGCCGGCGCTTATCGTGAAGGGCAGCGTGCTCGATCTTACCGAATGTAGCTAAGCGTACTTGTTTGTTTGCATAGATTGCATGCGGAGTGTCCGCTATTTGCCGGCGGGGCCGGGGTGCCTGCCTTGTTTTGAGAAGTTCGCGGAGCCCACTTCTCAAAACAAGGCAGGCACCCCGGCCCTCGTCCGTGAACTCTTCCGCTGGGCGAGCCATAGACGCCGCGCACCGATAGGGTAAGGCGGCGGCTTGAAATTGGTGCTATATTCAGCTTGAGTTGTTTAATGCTAGTACGGGAGGCTGATATGGGGCTGTTCAAGAAGAAAAACCCGCAGGATGCCTTTGATCCCGATGTGTTTACCATCACGGATACGATTTTGGACCCGCCGCGGTTTACATTTTTGCCGGCTATCTACCAGGACGCCACGCGCCGCAAGTGGGCCGTGCATCAGCGCGGCGGCGAGCCGAAGATTTTTGACTATGCGGATGTGCTGCAGTGCGAGATTGCCGAGACCGGAAATCCCGAGGATGTGCCGGAGCTCAGCAAACGCGAACTGGCTCAGCAGATTTTGATTAATCCAGCTCAGGCTACCAAAAACAACGCTGCCAAGCGTAATATGTGCCTTGGTATGGGTGTCATCGTTGTCGTGCAAACCGGCAAGGATGAGATTTCGAAGCTTGAGATTCCGGTGACCGCGGGCGAAGTCAAGCGAGACTCCGGCCTATATCGGTCGTATCGGAACGTTGCGGAGCAGATCAAAGAAGCCTTCGACGCCATGAGGCGTCCGGAGCAATGATTCCTGCAGCATCAAGCAGTTGAGGAGTCTTGCCCATGTCGAGTGAACCATATGCGATTCCGCCCAAAGACCGCGCCTTTGAGGGCATTCTTTGGTATATCAAACATTATGACCTGCAGAGTGGCGACCGGCTGCCCGCCGAGCGTGTGCTCTGTGAAGAGCTGGGCGTGTCGCGCACGGTGTTGCGTGCTGCGATCACGCGCCTTATTTCGTGCGGAACTTTGGAAAGCCGCCGCGGTTCGGGCACCTATGTGTGTCCTCCCAAACCGCTGAACATCTTTCAGGAAACATGGAACTATACGCAGGCGGTGGAGAGGGTTGGCTCAAAGTCGACCGCGCGCCTGGTTTGGTCCAAGGTCGTGTATGCCGATATCGATCTTGCCCAAAAAGCCCAGATCGACCTGGGCATGCCGCTCTTCTGCATTCGGCGCGTGCGTGTGGTCAACGGTTCCCCGGCATCGATCGAGACGGCTTACGTCAATCTGTCTTTGTGCCCCTCGCTTCCCGATCACGATTTTGAGCAGGAAAGCCTCTACGACGTTTTGCTCAAGGAGGGGAATGTCCATGTGACGCACGGCAAGGAGCATATTTCCATCAGCCGTCTGAACGCCGACGAGGCCAAGTTGCTGAATGCTCAGGAGGGCACGCCGGTGTTTTACAAGGCTTCGCACGAGCGCGACGAGACCGATGGCTTTGTCGAGTATTGCAAGTCCGTGATTCTGCCGACCAAGTATCGATTTGCCGATAACGGCGAGGCAGACGGCGTTGCGACGAAGGTGGGTGTCGAATGGCTGATGCAGTAGAAGACTTGCCGGTTTACAAACAAATTCGCCGCTGCATTGCGGAGCGAATCGAGCGCGGCGACTACCCGACGGGCTCGATGATTCCGTCCGAAAACGAGCTGGCCGAGGAGTTTGGCACGACACGCCTGACAATCCGAAGCGCCATGGACGAGCTGGTCAAAAGTGGCCAGATTCGTCGCGTGCAGGGCAAAGGCGCCTTTGTGGGACACAAGTGGTTTGACGAGCACGAACGCAAGGGCGGCTTCCGCCAGTCGGTTTTGGCATCGGGCGCGACGCCGTCGGTGCGCATCCTGGCGCGCTCCAAACGCTACGCCGGCCCGTATTATGCCGACTTGTTTGGCATCGCCGAGGACGATCTGCTTTACTCGGTGCGCCGCCTCAACTGCACCGATGGTGAGCCCGTATCGATCGAGATGACACTGATTCCGTGCCTGCTGTTTCCGGGCATCGAAGACGTGGACATTTCGGTCTTCAGCCTGTTCGAGACCTACGATATGTTGGGACGCAAGCCAGATCAGTCGGTAGAGAAACTCGATATCGAGGCGCTGGGCGCACGCGATGCGAGTTTGCTCAATCTTGAGCCGGGCGATCTGGCGCTCGTGCTGGAAGGCCTGACCTATGACTCGAGTGGGCAGGCAATCGAGCATGCCAAGTCTTTTACCCGCGGCGACGCCGGCGGATATACCTACAACTATTAGCGTCTAGAGCGTCCCTGCGCATGGCGGGGGCGCTCGTTTTTACGGATATATGTCGCTTGACCGATGAGCGGCAAAAACTGACCGTCTACCGAGAGGGGAGGATGAAATCATAAAATCGGTATTAAAAACGGCTAACCTGTAATCGTTCACTGGTATTAAGAACCTTTGAATTGTTGAGCTTGGGGCCAAGATGTCCACAAGGTTAAGCGGTGCGACGGGGCGGCAAGCCCGTTCATTCCGTGCGACAATTCAAACTGCTCGTGAAAGGAGCGGGAATGAAGGAGACCGAGAAGATCGAGATCATGCACTTCGACCAGGAGGGCTACCTCG
>CATYVQ010000017.1 GCA_958413895.1 uncultured Collinsella sp. | reverse complement strand
ACATCGGCTTTTTGTGCGGCCAGTGGGCGTGCGAAAAGCGCGTCATCACCAAGCGCGACTACTGGATCGCCAACTTTGCGGGAGCGGCGGCAGTCGTCCTGCTGACCTGGGTGTTCTCGCTGTTCCCGCTGGTGCAGTTTGCGCCGATCGGCTGGCTCGGCGGTTTTATCGCCGGTCTTAAGATGAGCTTTGGCGAGTCCGTCGGCCCATGGCGCAAGCACGATGAGGTCTTTAACGTCAACAAGGCACACCGCGCCGCCGCCGATGCGGGCGACGCCGAGGAGCGCCGCCGCGCGCGTCACAATGGTGCAGCCGACCGACAGCTCATCTCGGTCACCGATGACAGCAAGGGTGCTGGCAAGCACGCTAAGAAATAGTAAGAAGAGGTAACTATGGCAGAAAACAAGGAAGAACAGCTCACCGACGAGGAGCTGGCACAGCTTCAGCTGGCAGAGGAGAACGAGAACGCCGTCGACCGTCTGGTCAAGGAGCTCGGCTGCCCCACGCGCCGTATCCGCCAGTTTGCCGCCCGCGTGCTGCACCTGCTGGCCGAGCGCGATCCGCAGCGCGTCGTGCCCTGCGTGCCCGCGCTGATCGAGGCACTCGACCGCCCCGAGGCTCAGACCCGCTGGGAGGCCCTCGATGCCCTGGCGGCGCTCGCCGCCACCTGCCCCGAGCAGCTGGGCGATGCCTTTGAGGGCGCCGAGACTGCGCTGTTCGACGAGATTTCCTCCACGCTGCGTTACGCCGCCTTCCGCCTGCTGTGTGTGTGGGGCGCCACGAGCGTCGAGCGTTCGCGCGAGGCTTGGCCCATCCTGGACGAGGCCATCCAGTGCTACCACGGCGACCTCGAGTATCGCGACATGCTCGGTTGCCTGTACGAGTTTGGCCAGGGCGAGATTGACGCCGAGGTCGCCGAGAAGCTCGCGCTGCGCCTTAAGTTCGATGCCGAGAACGGTAAGGGCAGCTATCTCAAGGCCCGTTCGAGCGAGATTTGCGAAATGCTTGTTAAACGTTTTGGCCTGGATCTCTCCAAAAAGAAGAAGCGTGCTAGCGTTAAAAAATCTGACGACGCCGAAGACGAGGAGTAACAGATTATGGCGCACGATGTAGTCCTGATCCCCGGTGACGGTATCGGTCCCGAGATTACGCAGGCCATGCGCCGCGTGGTCGAGGCCACCGGTGTCCAGATCAACTGGAATGTCCAGGAGGCCGGCGCCGGCGTCATGGACGAGTTTGGCACGCCGCTGCCCCAGCATGTGCTCGATGCGGTCGCCGAGACCAAGGTTGCCATCAAGGGCCCCATCACCACGCCGGTCGGCACGGGTTTCCGCAGCGTTAACGTGGCCCTGCGCAAGCACTTCGACCTGTACGCTTGCGTGCGCCCCTGCCTGTCGCAGCCGGGCGACGGCTCGCGCTTCCGCGACGTCGACCTGGTCATCGTGCGCGAGAACACCGAGGACCTCTACGCCGGCATCGAGTTCGATGAGGGCGCTGCCGAGGTCGAGGAGCTCTCGCAGCTTGTCGAGCGCTCGGGTCAGAAGACCTTCGCCGCTGATTCCGCCATTTCAATCAAGCCGATCTCCATCGCCAAGAGCCGCCGCATTGTGGAGTATGCCTTTGAGTATGCTCGCCGCTGCGGCCGCAAAAAGGTGACGGCCGTGCATAAGGCCAACATCATGAAGGCGACCGACGGCCTGTTCCTGCGCGTGGCGCGCGAGGTGGCCGCCAACTATCCCGATATCGAGTTCAACGACAAGATTGTCGACGCCACCTGCATGGGCCTGGTCCAGAACCCCAACGACTTCGATGTCCTGGTGCTGCCCAACCTGTACGGCGACATCGTGAGCGACCTGTGCGCCGGCCTAGTGGGCGGTCTGGGTATGGCTCCTGGCTCCAACATCGGTGCCGACTGCGCAATCTTTGAGGCAACGCACGGCTCCGCGCCCGATATCGCTGGCCAGGATATCGCTAACCCCACGGCCGAGATTCTGTCTGCGGCTATGATGCTCGATCACCTGGGCGAGAACGACGCGGCCAATCGCATTCGCGCCGCCGTTTCTACCACGCTCGACGAGGGTGAGCAGGTTACCGGCGACGTTCGTCGTGCCCAGACCGGCTCCGTTGAGGGCGCTGTGGGCACGCAGGCCTTTGCCGATGCCGTTATCGCGCACCTGGCCTAAGGCATGCAGACTGCAAACGCCTAAATAGTACTTAAGTGTTTGCGTATAACCTAAGAATCAATACGCCCGGCGCTCTGTCGGGCGTATTCTATTGCGGACTATGTTTCCTAACAAGGAGTAACTGATATGGGTCTGATTCAAAAGAAGGACGAGAAGGACGAGATCGACGGCATCCAGATCATCGAGCGCGGCGAAGGACCCGACGGTGATGAGGACGAGAAGATCGATCTGGTCGCCGGTACGTCTGCCGAGCACATTGCTGCCGGTACGACGGCCGAGGAGGAGGACGCCCGCCTGGAGGCTCAGATTGCCGCGGATGCCGCTGACGAGAATCTGATGCCCGAGGAGCAGGACGAGGACGACGACTCCGACGAAGACGACCATACATCCAAGCACAAGAAGACGATGATTGCCGCCTTTGTGGTCGCCGTCGTGATTGCCGCCGTGGTCGGCTTCTTTATCGGTAACGGTGGTTTTGGCGGCAAGGGCGTCGGCTCGGCGACCCTCACCGAGGACCAGCTCGATTCGACCGTGGCAAGCTATAGCTACAACGGCAAGAAAAGCGACATCACCGCGCGCGAGGCCATCGAGAGCCAGTACAGCCTCGACACCGTCAAGGACGACGACGGCAACTACACCGCTCCGTCTGCCGACGTTATCCTGTCCTACGTGCGCAACCAGATTCTGCTGGACGCTGCCGAGGACGAGGGCATTACTGTCTCTTCCAAGGAAATGAAGCAGTACGCCGAGGATTCCATCGGCACCTCCGACTACAAGACCATGGCCAAGCAGTACGGCGTGTCCAAGGACCAGGCCAAGCAGATCGTCCGTCAGTCCGCGACGCTGCAGAAGCTCTATAAGAAGAAGGTTGGCGACGGCTCCGCAAGCATGCCGACCGCTCCGACCGAGCCTGCTGACGGCAACGAGGAGACCGCGAGCAAGGACTACGCCGACTACATCATCAACCTTGCCGGCGACGAGTGGGATAGCGAGAAGGGCACCTGGAAGGATGCCGACAGCACCTATGCCAAGGCCTTTGCCGACGATGCCTTTACGGCCGATAGCGCCACCTACAAGCAGGCCATGACCGCCTACTACACTGCCTACCAGCAGTACTCCTCGCAGGCTTCGAGCGCCAGCTCCAAGTGGACCGAGTACGCCAACGGCCTCTACGCCAAGGCCAACATCAGCATCTACGGCCTGTTTGCGTAAGGTTTGCCTGCACTACTGCGCGCTAACCGATCACCTGATTAAGCCCGCTAGAACGGACAACGTTCTAGCGGGCTTTTTGTTGCCGAAATCAATAGGATAGGCCTCGCGCCCGCGCAAGCGTTCCATCGCGTTTCCCTAATTCATCTGGGAAAACAACTGCAAACGATTGCAAGTGACCGGTGAACGGTCGAAAACTACCGTTCACCGATAATCTCAAAACTGGTTCTAACTGGTATTAAGTCAAAAAGACCAATTCACATATCTTCACAATGACCTGCAATTTTTCTACACGCTATTTTTAGCCGCCCTGCGTTGTTTAGACACAGGAAAAGATCCGATCTTTTGCCAAAGCATTTCGGAACGGTTTCAAAACCGCAGGTAGAAGTGTTAACGACCGGTAAACGGTCGATTTATCACCGTGAGCGGTGCAAAAACGTTTTACCGTATGAATCAACGAAAGCGACCTCTTCTGGGGTGATATAGTGACAACAACACATCACGTGGTTACTACCAGTTTAGAAACCACTGGTCTTCAAAGTACGCTTTCTAAGAAGCTTTAAGGGCGAGCGCCCGCTGGCTTCCGAAAATCATCGGACTCAGATCGTACACACCTTCGGAAGGGAAATTTGAATGGTTGGCTTTATTCTTACCGGTCATGGACAGTTCGCACCCGGCCTCGCAAGCGCTATCGCTATGGTTGCTGGCGACCAGCCCGCTTTTACCGTCGTTCCTTTTGAGGGCGACCAGGCTGCTTCCTACGGTGAGGATCTCCGCGCCGCTATTACCGCCATGCGCGAGGAGTGCGATGGCGTGCTCGTCTTTACCGACCTGCTTGGTGGCACCCCGTTCAACCAGGCGATGATGATTGCCCAGGATGTCGACAACGTCGAGGTTCTGACCGGCACCAACCTTCCCATGGTTATTGAGCTTCTGTTCCTCCGCGGCAACGCCACGCTCGCCGAGCTTGGCGAGCAGGCCGTGACCGTTGGCCAGACGGGCATCACCGCCCAGACGGTCGCATCCGTTGCCGGCTCCGACGAAGAGGATATCTTCGGCGACGAGGACGGCATCTAATGGCCGATTTCGGAGCCAACGTCCTGAGCTCCTCGGTCGCCCTTTTAGGCCTGCTTGTCATCATGGGCTTGATTTACACCATCTGGTCGCAAATCAACATGAAGAAGAAGCAGAAGTACTTCAAGGAGCTGCACACCGAGCTCAAGCCGGGTCAAGAGGTTCTTTTCGCCGGCGGTATCTACGGAACCGTCAAAGGCATCGAAGGCGAGAAGGTCCAGATCAAAGTCCGATCCGGAGCCGTCGTAGATGTTTCGCGTTACGCGATTCAGGAGATCAAGTAACTGTCGTCAGCAAATAACGAAAGGAAGCTGATCAACATGGCAGAACCCAACATTCTTCTTACCCGCATCGATAACCGACTGGTTCATGGTCAGGTTGCCACCCAGTGGAACTCCACCCTGGGCTCCAACCTCATCCTCGTCGCCAACGACGACGTGGCGTCCAACACCATGCGCCAGAACCTCATGAAGATGGCCGCTCCCGCCGGCGTCGCTACGCGTTTCTTCTCTCTGCAGAAGACCATCGACGTCATTGGCAAGGCGAGCCCGCGCCAGAAGATCTTCATCGTGGCCGAAACACCGGAAGACGTGCTTACGCTCGTCAAGGGCGGTGTGCCTATAAAGAAGGTAAACATCGGCAACATGCACATGTCGGAAGGAAAGCGCCAAGTCGCCACCTCCGTCGCAGTTAACGACGAGGATGTCGCTGCGTTTAAAGAGCTGCAGGAATTGGGGGTGGAGTTGGAGATCAGGCGCGTTCCGAGCACGCCTGTTGAGGACACGAGCAAGCTCTTCTCGTAATCCTCGTGATCCACGTTGTCAGGAGTGAAACCCTGACGTTCTGTACGTGAAATCCAAAGTGCGTACATACATTTTGAAAGGAGGAGCAAGATGGAATACTCGATCATCCAGATCGCTCTGGTCTTCGTCGTCACGTTCATCGCGGCAATCGACCAGTTTGACTTCCTCGAGTCTCTCTATCAGCCCATCGTCACCGGCGCCGTCATCGGTCTTATCCTTGGCGACCTCAACACCGGTCTTCTCGTGGGTGGTACCTATCAGCTCATGACGATCGGCAACATGCCGATCGGAGGCGCTCAGCCGCCTAACGCCGTCATCGGCGGCATCATGGCAGCCATTCTCGCTATCGCCACGGGCCTCGAGCCCAACGCGGCAGTCGGTCTCGCCATTCCGTTCGCTCTGCTTGGCCAGCTCGGCGTTACCCTGGTCTTCACGCTTATGTCCCCGCTTATGTCCACGGCCGATAACATGGCTCACAACGCGGACACCAAGGGCATCGAGCGCCTGAACTACTTCGCCATGGCTCTGCTCGGCCTGATCTTCGCTGTCGTCGTCACCCTGTTCTTCATCGCTGGCGCTACCATTGGTCAGACCATCGCTTCCGCCATCCCGACTTGGCTGCAGACCGGTCTGTCCGCTGCAGGCGGCATGATGCGCTTCGTCGGCTTCGCCGTCCTGCTCAAGGTTATGATGAACCGCGATATGTGGGGCTTCTTCCTCATGGGCTTTGGCCTCGCGCTCATCACCGTGGCCAACGATTCGCTGGCAACCCCTGCTCTGCTCATCCTCGCTCTCATCGGCTTCGGCATCGCTTTCTGGGACTTCCAGCAGCAGACCGAGCTGAAGGGTGCAGCTGTTTCTGACGGAGGTGACTTCGAAGATGGCATCTAATGAGTATGTGATCCCGGAGCACTACGAGGATCTCACTCCTGCTCCGCAGCTCGACCAGAAGACCCTCAACAAGATGGCTTGGCGCTCCTGCTTCCTGCAGGCATCGTTCAACTACGAGCGCATGCAGGCCGCTGGCTGGCTCTACTCCATCATCCCCGGTCTGGAGAAGATCCACACCAACAAGAACGACCTCGCGGCTTCCATGAGCCACAACCTGGAGTTCTTCAACACCCACCCGTTCCTTGTCACCTTTGTTATGGGCATCGTGCTTTCGCTCGAGCAGAACAAGGTTGACATCCCCACGATCCGCGCCGTCCGCGTCGCCGCAATGGGCCCGCTCGGTGGTATCGGTGACGCCCTGTTCTGGCTGACGCTCGTGCCTATCACGGCCGGCATCACCTCCAACATGGCCATCAACGGCAACGCCGCTGCACCGATCATCTTCCTGGTGATCTTCAACGTCGTCCAGTTCGCTCTGCGCTTCTGGCTCATGAACTGGTCCTACAAGCTTGGCACCAGCGCTATTGACGCTCTGACCGCCAACATGCAGGCCTTCACGCGTGCCGCTTCCATCATGGGCGTCTTCGTCGTCGGTTGCCTGGTCGTCACCATGGGTGGCACCCAGATCAACCTCCAGATCCCCAACGGCACCACCCGTGGTCTCTCCGCTACTACCGTGATCGTCTCCGAGAAGGAGGCCGAGAACTTCACCGGTATGGAGGGCATCGATACCGAGACCGCTGAGGCCGGTACCATCGCCATGACCGATAAGGACGGCAACGCCCTTACCGCTTCCGATGCCGACGGCAACGCTGTCGAGTGCGGCGTCACCGATCTGGGTAACGGCATGGAGTCCGTGACCTACGGCACCGTTACCGAGGATCCGGTCAACTTCTCTGTTGCCGACACCCTCAACACCATCGTCCCGAAGCTCGTCCCGCTTATGCTTACGCTGCTGCTTTACTACATGTTCGCTAAGCACAGCTGGACCCCGACCAAGGGCATTCTCCTGCTCTTCGTCCTTGGCATCCTGGGCGCTGGCCCGCTTGGTCTCTGGCCGAGCATCTGGTAAGGCTCTAGCTTGAGGGGTGTGTCCCTACGCGGCTCACACCCCGACCCCTTAAGCCATGTGTATGTTAAAAGCCGCGTGCTCGAAAGAGCGCGCGGCTTTTGTTTTCTTAATGATTCGGGTGTGGCAGACAGATAATGCATAACACCCTAGGTAGTTAGCCGAATTCGAGCAAAAGGGAGGATAGGATGGCGATCGGAGCGCGTAAGCAACCGCTGTACGATCAGCTGGTCGATATTCTGACCGAAAAGATTGACCATGAATATCGCGCCGGTGACATGATTCCTTCCGAGCGCGAACTTTCGGAGCGCTATGGTCTCTCGCGCACTACGGTACGCCTGGCTCTGCAGGAACTGGAGCGTTTAGGACTGGTGGTTCGGCAGCACGGTCGCGGTACCTTTGTGACCGACCGTTCGGCAAAAGCAACCAATCTTATGCAGTCCTACAGCTTTACCGAGCAGATGCGCGCGATGGGTCGAGAACCCGAGACCACGATTCTCGAGTTTTGCGAGATGGAGGCCGATAAGAATCTGGCCGAGCATATGGGATTGCGCATCGGTGATCGCATTTTTAAGCTCAAGCGCCTTCGCTCTGCCGACAACATGCCCATGATGGTCGAACGCAGCTATCTACCGGTTCGTCAATTTCTGTCCCTAAAGCGACCGCTGCTGGAGCGTAAGCCGCTTTACGATGTGATTGAGCAGGACTTTCAGCAAAAGATTCGCGTGGCCGAAGAGGAGTTCTATGCGAGCATAGCCCGTCCCACCGATGCCCACGTTTTGGGAATTGTCGAGGGCTCGCCTGTGCTCGATTTGGTCAGGACTACGTATAACGAGTCAAACGAGGTAGTGGAGTACACACTCTCGGTTGCTCGTGCCGATCAGTTTAAATACAAGGTTTACCACCAGCGCAGTAACTAGTGCTCGCATCGTTTCCATATGGTGATTCTTTGCATTTAACTGGTTACTACCAGATAACCAACCGAAGTGTATAATTGCACGTCAGAGGATTACTTCTAGAGAGAGGTATTAGAAATGTTCGAGAAGAGTGTCGAGGAGCTCACCGAGCTCGGCGCCCAGATCACCACGGCCGAGATTGCTCAGCAGCCCGAGCTTTGGCGTGATACGCTCAACATCTACCGCGAGAACAAGGAGGCCATCGAGGCCTTTCTGGCCGAGGCTCGCGCTATGGGCGAGGGTCGTCTGTCCGTTGTCTTCACCGGTGCCGGTACGTCCGACTACGTTGGCGATACCTGCGCCCCGTACCTGCGTCACGCTGGCAACACTGATCTCTACGACTTTAAGCCCATCGCCACGACCGACATCGTGAGCGCCCCGCGCGACTTCCTGCGCGCCGAGGACCCCACGCTCGTGGTTTCCTTTGCCCGCTCTGGCAACAGCCCCGAGAGCCTTGCCGCCGTTGCCGTTGCCAAGGAGCTCGTCCACAACGTCAAGTTCCTCAACATCACCTGCGCTCCCGAGGGCAAGCTCGCCGTCGAGTCTGCCGATGATCCCAACGCGCTGACGCTGCTCATTCCGCGCGCCAACGACAAGGGCTTCGCCATGACCGGTTCTTATTCCTGCATGACCCTGCTCTCCACCCTTATTTTCGACACTGCCTCTGACGAGCAGAAGGCCGAGTGGGTCGAGACGATTGCCAAGATGGGCGAGGAGGTCATCTCCCGTGAGCCCGAGATCGCCGATTACCTGGCTGGCGACTTTAACCGCGTGACCTACTTGGGTTCTGGCTCCTTCGGTGGCCTTGCCCAGGAGAGCCAGCTCAAGATTCTCGAGCTCGCTCACGGTCTGGTCGCTACTTCCTACGACACCTCCATGGGCTATCGTCACGGACCTAAGTCCTTCGTCGACGATAAGACGCTCGTCTTCGTGTTCGTCAACAACGACGCCTACACCCGTCAGTACGACATCGACATTCTCAACGAGATCGGTGGCGACGAGATCGCTCAGCACACCATCGCCGTTCAGCAGGAAGGTGCCACCGTCTACGAGGGTGAGTCCTTCACCTTTAAGGGCTACGAGGCACTTCCCGAGGGCTACCTTGCACTGCCGTTCGTGATGTTTGCTCAGGCTATCAGCCTGCTCAACTCCGTGCGCGTGGGCAACACGCCCGATACGCCGAGCCCCACCGGCACGGTCAACCGCGTGGTTAAGGGCGTGACGATTCACCCCTTCACCGCTTAATCGCGTCCCCCTGTAAGGGCGCCCGTCCGCTCATAACGGCGGGCGGGCGCTTTTTGTTTTACGTGAGCTGGGTATAAGCATTACCACAGTCAACTGCTTTAGAAGCAAGGAGTGCATATGAGCACGTACGCAATTAAGGCTGACAAGTTCTTCTTGCCGGCAGGCCCGCAACTGGGCGGCTATCTTATGGTCGAGGATGGCGTCTTTGGCGCCTGGCAGGCCGACGAGCCCTCTTGCGAGATTAAGGACTACACGGGATCGTGGATCGCACCGGGCATGGTCGATACTCACATCCATGGCTTCTACAACCACTCAACTACCGATAACGATCCCGAGGGCATCGATATCAGCTCGACCGAGCTCGCCCGTCGCGGTACCACCAGCTGGCTGCCCACGACGTTCACCGATGGCGTCGAGCAGATCAAGGACGCCTGCGCTGCTATCGCCCAGGCCGATGAGGGCCGTGGCCCCGACTTCTGCGGTGCTCGCATTCAGGGCATCTACCTGGAGGGCCCCTTCTTTACCATGAAGCACGTGGGCGCGCAGAACCCCGCTTATCTTATCGATCCCTCCGAGGAGGTCTTCGATCAGTGGCAGGAGGCTGCGGGTGGTCGCATCGTTAAGAGCGCCATGGCGGCCGAGCGCGACGGTGCCGCTGCTTATGCGGCTGCTCTGAACGCAAAGGGTGTAGTGACCAGCATCGGTCACTCCGACGCCACCTACGATGAGTGCATCGCCGCCATCAACGCCGGTGCCAGCTGCTTTACGCATACCTATAACGGCCAGCGCGGGCTGCATCACCGTGAGCCCGGTGTCGTGGGTGCCGCCATGTCCACGCCCGAGACCTACGCCGAGATCATCTGTGACGGCAAGCACGTAAACCCTGCCGCCATCAAGGCACTGCTGCAGGCAAAGGGCTGGCAGCACACGGTGCTCATCACCGACTGCCTGGGTTGTGGCGGCATGCCCGAGGGCAGCTACACCAGTGGTGGCATGGACGTCATCATGAAGGACAACCTGTGCTGGCTCGCCGACGGCAAGAGCATTGCCGGATCGGTGCTCACGCTTGCCCAGGGCGTCAAGAACATCGTCGACTGGGGCATCGCAAGCGCCGATGTCGCCATTCGCATGGCAACCGAGGTGCCGGCACGCTCCGCGCACATCGAGGATAAGTGCGGCAGCATCATGCCGGGTCGCGACGCCGACTTTGTCGTGTTCGACCATGAGCTCACCCTCGTCGAGACGTATGTTGGCGGCCAGAGCGTCGGCAACGCCTTTACCGAGTAGCGATAGAAAAAGACGGCGGGCCCGAATCTGCTCGGACCCGCCGTATGGGTTAAACGCTCAAAAGCACCTTCACAGTTACAGCTTGTTAGCGATCTTCTTTGCCGTGCGCTTGACGCCGGCCACCAGGCCTCCCGCAGGATGCTCCTTCTCGTATGCTAGACGCTTCTCGCGCTTGGCGTACTCTTCGACGATGATGTCGCCATACTCGTCTTCGATCTTGTCGAAGAAGTCGACGGCGCCCTTAATTTCCTCAGCGGTCGGGTGTCCCTTTTGGACACCGCCGGCGAGCTTGAACGGCCCCCACGTATCAAAGCCGGGGCAGCCGTAGACGCCCATAAAGATGGCCTGCCTCATGCGGCAGATGCCATCGATATCCTTGCCGTACCACTTGTTTTTGCCACCGTAGGTCATAAGGCCAAACACCTTGTCCTGCGGCTGCAGCACGTTCGTGAGCACGCGTGCCATGTCCTTGTCGATCTCGGAGTAATAGATGCCCGTGGCGACACCGATTAGATGATATTCGTGCAGGTCGGGGTACTCGTTTTTGCCGAGTGACTTCACGTCGAGGGTGTCGATCTCGGGGTGTGCCTCGACGATGGCGTCCACGAGCTTTTTCGTATTGCCGTGATGGCGCGAGGCGTAGAGGATGATGGTTCGCATAAGAAGGCCTTTCAGCTGTAATTGCATCAATGTCTGTATGGTACCCCGTTACATGGCTGGGATACCGGACGCATCGATGAACGTGCGGGTTTGTCCTTTGGTTAGGGCCGAGACGGGTACTTGCGAGCAAAAAGCAGTTGTTCGAAAGGATGGGCAATGGAATACGCTCTCTCCAACGATTCGATTTCTATTAAGGTGTCCACGGCTGGTGGTTCGTTTACCTCGATCGAGGCCGGAGGTCGCGAGTATCTGTGGCAGGGCGATCCCGCCGTGTGGTCCGGCCAGGCACCGATTTGCTTCCCGATTTGCGGAGGCTTGCGCGATAACAACGCCATGACGTTTGCCGGGCATCATGTAAAGCTCGCTCGCCATGGGTTTGCGCGCAAACAGGAGTGGAAGCTGCTGAGCCAGAGCGAGAACGAGCTGGCGATGTGCCTGGCTTCGGAGGATAACGCCGCGCTGCTGAGCGATTATCCGTATCCGTTTAAGCTTGTCGCCCGCTATACGCTCGAGGACGCTGCCCCTGTCGCACGAGCTCTTCGATTTTGCGGAGACCATCTTTGACGTGCTCGAGAGCCGCCAGGTCACGCTTTCTAAGAAGGGGGAGGACAAGGGCGTCCGCCTGAGCTTTGAGGGCTTCCCGTATCTCATTGTGTGGAGTAAGCCCGAGGGCGATTTTGTGGCAGTTGAACCCTGGGGCGGCCTCTCGACCTGCTCCGATGAGGACGACGTACTTGAGCATAAGCGCGGCTGCCTTGTCGCCAAGCCCAAGGAGACCGTCGTTCGCTCGTTCACGATTGAGATTCTGTAATTCCGTTTTGTCGACTCGTATCGCGAGGCATAAGGAGCCTGCGAGATAAGGAGCTAAAAATGATCCTCACCGTTACGATGAACCCGTCTGTCGATACGCGCTATCAGCTCGATGAGCTCATTATCGACGACGTCAACCGTGTGACGCCCGAAAAGACCGCCGGCGGCAAGGGCCTTAACGTGGCCCGAGTGCTGGGTCAGCTGGGCGACGACGTTGTGGCAACCGGTCTGCTCGGCGGCCACATGGGCGCCTACATGGCTGAGCTCATGGACGCCAACGGTATTAACAACGACTTTGTGCCCATCAAGGGCGAGACTCGCATTTGCCTTAACATCCTCCACGCCGGCAATCAGACCGAGCTGCTCGAGAGCGGCCCGACAATTGCCCCCGAGGAGCTCGATGCCTTTACCGCCAAGTTTACTGAGCTTGCGGGCAAGGCCGATGTCGTCACCATTTCGGGTTCGCTGCCCCGCGGTGTCGAGGCAGACTACTATGCCAAGATCACGGGCATTGCCGAGAACGCCGGCGCCAAGGTGCTGCTCGATACCTCGGGCGCTTCGCTCGAGGCCGCCCTTAAGTCCGAAATTAAACCCGAGCTGGTCAAGCCTAACCTGACCGAGATTAACGGCCTTCTGGGCACGAGCTTTACCACCGACGATGTGGACGAGCTCCGCGCCGCGCTTGCTTCTGATGCCCGCTTCTCCGATATCCCCTGGGTCGTCGTATCCATGGGCGCTGCCGGCTCCGTTGGCTTCCACAATGGCCGTGCGTTCCGCGCCAAGACTCCCGATATCCCCGCCGTTAACGCTACGGGCTCTGGCGACTCGACCATTGCCGGCTTCGCACATGCGATAGCTGCTGGCGCGGATGATGAGACGGTACTGCGTACCGCCAACACCTGCGGCAAGCTCAATGCCATGGATCCCATGACCGGCCATCTGGTCATGGACCGTTGGGACGAGGTCTACAACGGCGTTGTCGTGACCGAGCTGTAAGAGCTTGGGCGTCGCCCCTGGCATCGGATGTTTGCTTATGGTTAGAGCCGACGACAAGTGCGGTAGCATTATGCCGGGGCGCGACGCCGACGCTGTCGTGTTCAATCCCGACCTTACCCTGGTCGAGACGTATGTGGGTGGCAACAGCGTCGGTAACGCGTTTGCCGAGTAGCCGCCAAAGAAACGATCCGAGAGGGGATTTAGATGATTTACGGTGCATTGGGCGATATCGAGGAGTACCGCGGAATGCTCAAGGGCCTCGACGTGCTGATCGACTGGCTCGAGGAGAACGACCCGGCGGAGCTCGAGGTCGGCAGCCATCCGATCCTGGGCGACAAGGTCTTTGCGAACGTCATGGCTCCCACGACGCGTCCCGAGGCCGAGGCTCACTACGAGACGCATCAGCGCTATCATGACCTGCAGATCGACGTCGAGGGTCGCGAGGCCTTTAAGGTTGCCACGGGCAGCCTGACGCTGGTTCAGGAGTTTGACGAGAAGGACGACTACGATCTGGTCGATTCCGACGCTTCGATTGCCGGCGATCTTGCTGACGACAAGTTTGCGCTGTTCGTTGCCGGCGAACCTCACATGCCCACGCTCGAGTTCCCGGGCGATGGCGCACAGCCGGTCAAGAAGATCTGCTTTAAGCTGCTTGCAGATGCTTACTGGGAGGAGTAGCGTGCTGCTCGGTTGAGCTGTTCGTGTTGCGAGCGTTATCCTTTGGAGGAGTGCGCTTAGGCCCCGCTGATCGCGGTTCCTTAGGGGATTGCGGCTGGCGGGGCTTTTTGTTGAGTAGGGGAGTTACCGGCGGCGTTGTACTTGGGTTGGCGCATTGGCACTCCAAATCGGCAACAAAAAAGCCGCCCAAAGGCGGCTGTCTTGTGCAATGGAGCCAGCGACCGGGCTCGAACCGGTGACCCCCGCTTTACGAGAGCGGTGCTCTACCAACTGAGCTACGCTGGCGGCCATATGGTGACGCAACTGAGGCGTCAACGGCTGTCTATGATACGGGACATCGCAAATCTGCGCAAGTGTTCTGACGGCTTTTCTCACTTTAAATGCACTAATATAGGAGACGTGATGTCTGCGGCGTCCATCTGACGCTTGACCTGCTGTTGAGTTGGTGGCCGATGTCCCGCTCGTATGGGTCTCAAACAGAATGGGGCGGCCATGGCTCAACCCAAGATCCTTCTCACGCGTATCGATGACCGTTTCATTTACGGGCAAGACGTTGAACTGTGGAACGAAGCCGTGGGTTCCAACCTTGTTTTAATCGTCAACGATGAGATCGCGGCGGATTCGTGCCAATGGGCACCCATGAGGGTGGCGGCGCCAGAAGGTGTTTGGACGCGGTTTTTCTCGGTGCAAAGGACCATCGACGTCATTCATACCGCAACGCCGCGCCAATGGATTCTCATCATGGTGGCCTCACCCGCCGATGCGCTCGCGCTGGTTAAGGGTGGTGTGCCGATCGCCAAGATCAGCATTGGCCATATGCGGGCAGGGGAGGGCAAGCGTCCCGTAACGCACGCGGTTGCCGTGAGCGACGCAGACGTCGCTGCCCTCAAAGAGCTGCAAAAGCTCGGCATAGAACTAGAAATCCGTTATCTCCCCAGCTCCAATCCCGACCCCATCGGCAATCTGTTCAACTGATCCCTTGGGGACGGAGGAAAACGGATCATTTTGCCCTTGCGAGGGACGCGCGCGATGCCGCCCGTCAAAAACTATGTCCGTTTACTACGTTTGATCGGCTATCGCCGAGCATGTCGAATTTGAGAAAAATAAAACCGCAGGTAGACGGCTCGCGAATTTAACAAAAACCGGTGCATGGTCGAGCATCCCGGACTAAACGTAGTAAATGGGCATAGTTTTGATATGTCACTCATACAGTCACAGCGAAAATGAGCCCAAAAGATGAAAAACGCCCGTCGGCGGTGCCGGCGGGCGCTACTGTGCGATATATTGCGCTGTGCGTTTAGTGCCTCATAAAGTGGTATTCGATCACATTGCTGTAGGGGTGACCCGGGCCCACAATGCCCTGCGGGAACAGCGGCTGGTGCGGCGTGTCGGGGTACATTTCTGCCTCGAGGGCAAAGCCGGCACCCCAGCCATAGTTGGCATCGTCCTTGGCGTGCTCGTCGCCCAGCCAGTTGCCGGTGTAGAGCTGCACGCCCGGGGCGGTGGTGTAGTAGTCCAGCTCACGACCGGTCCACATCTCCTCAACATGCATCGCGCGGCGCAGATTACGGCCGTACTGATAGCTATCGATGCACAGACAGTGATCGTAGCCACGGGCCTGCTTAATCTGCGGATCGTCGGCCTCCATGCCGGGAGCGACGGGGCGCAGCTCGCGAAAGTCAAACGGCGTTCCCTCGACCGGAGCAATCTCGCCGGTGGGGATGTTCTGCTCGTTAATGGGCAGGTAGTGAGCAGCGTTAGCAACAAAGAAGTGCTCACAGTCCATGCCGGCGTTATGACCGGCAAGGTTAAAGTACGTGTGGTTGGTCATGGACACGTAGGTGGCACGGTCGCTCTCGCAGCCATACTCGATACGAAAGACGCCGGCGCGCGTCACGGTGAACACGGCTGTAAAGGTGCGGTTGCCGGGAAGACCCAGCTCGCCATCCTCAAGCGAGGTGGTCATGCGCACGGCATTGTGGACATCGTCGAGCTCAACATCCCATACGCGCTTGTGCAGGCCGTGCTCAAGATCGCTGTGCAGGTTGTTGACGCCTTCGTTGGCCGGCATATGCCAGTCCGTGCCGTCGATGGTGATTGTGGCGCCCGCGGTGCGGTTTGCCACGGGGCCGATGGTCGCGCCAAAGCAGGCGGGGTTGTCAAAGTAATCCTCGAGCTTATCGAAGCCCAGCACCACATCGCGCACGTTGCCGGGAATGTCGGGCACATCGATACCCAGCACGGTGGCGCCATAGTCCATAATGCGAACGCAGATCTCGGGCCCGTTGAGGGTGTAACGATGAACGGGGGTACCGCACGGCGCGGTGCCGAAAAGCTCGGAAGTGATCATTTGGTTCCTAACATCGAGGTATTTCCGACAAACTGTAGCGCGAACAGGCGAGATTATCACTACACCCCACTAAAGCAGGGGGTATTTTTCTCAAAAAAGTGATGATTGGAGCTGTGCGGGCGTTCATTTTTGACGCGCGCGGGTCTGATACAATTTGTTCGTTATTGTTTGAATTGACGTGAGCGTGGAACAGCGAGGACTCATCGTGATTAAAGCGGAGCGACAGGATAAGGTTCGGCAGCTGCTCGAGGAACAGGGAACGGTCTCGGTTAAAGAGATTTCCGATGCGTTAGGCGTCTCGGATATGACGATTCGACGCGATCTTGAGGAGCTTGCGAGCCTAGGCGAGATCGAGCGCGTGCACGGCGGCGCCCGTAGTGCGCAAGGTCGTCCACACGCTATGTTGCGCCATGAGTATTCGCACAGCGAAAAGCGCACTAAGCATGCCGAGGAAAAGCTGCAGATTGCGCGCCGTGCTGTGGAGCTTATCGAGGAAGGCTCGACCATCTTTTTGGGTACGGGCACCACGGTTGAGAAGATGGCCTCGATGCTGCCAGCGTTTCGCCTGCGTATCGTGACCAATTCGCTTTCGGTTTTTAGCCTGCTCGAGGCGCGTGAGGATTGCGAACTGTGCCTGGTGGGCGGCATGTACCGCCGCCGCACCGCCGCTTTTGTGGGCCCCACGGCCGAGGATACCCTGCGCGCGCTGGGAATCGACGCGGCGTTTATCGGCGCCAACGGCATTCTGGATGGTGACGTGTCTACGTCCAATATGGATGAGGGTCGTATCCAGCAGCTCGCCTTTAGCAAGGCCGACTCGCGCTATCTGATCGCCGACTCCAGCAAGATCGGCAAGCGCGACTTCTACACCTTCTGTCGCCTGGACAATTTGGACGCCGTGGTGTGCGAGCCGGGTATCGCTGCCGAGGACCGCACTGCCATCGAGGAGCACACGCGGGTCATCTGCTAGCTAACGCTGCAGACGATACTTCTGCTCCCTGCCGGCGCGGGGATTATCGCTTCACAATGACGCGCAGAATGACATGTATATGCGCTCGGGCCAAGTATTCAGCTTGTGGGCTAGACCAGGCGGGCGTAGTCCTTTGACTGATGAAAGATGTGGGCGATATGGATTGTTTCGTGCTCAAACTTGTAAAGGCACACGTAATTGTTGACGGGAAACGATCGGTAATTACGTGCCGCCAGCTCTTGCATGTGCGAGAGGGGACGTAGGAGCGGCTGCTCGCGAAGCAGATCAAGCTGATATTCAAACTCAGCGACAAAATTGCCTGCTGCACGCGGATTCTTGAGGATTTGAGCAAGGTACCCGACGATACTCTCGTACTCATATCGCGCGCTTTTGAGTATAACGACGTTATAGGTCATATTTGTCTCGTATCGCGGTCGCGAAGGAGTCGTAGTCGCTGTAGTCGCCTTGCGATATTTCGTCTTCTGCCAACATCATACGAGACAGCAGTTTTGCCTTGGCGATTTCTTCTTGCATGAGGCGATACTGGTCGCTGCTGATGCAGTGCATGGCCTCGTAGCCGTTCTTAGTTACGGTGACGTCGCGCTCAGACTCAACAAGTGCGGTGAATGTGGCAGTGTCCTTCATGTCTCGGACGGGCACACAAGCGGACATGGGTACCTCCTTTGCGTCGTGGCATAATTGTACCACGGCGTGTCCAAGCGACCGGTACCGTCGAATCGTCTCAATCTGTAACAGTTGGGATCGAAAAACTCGGCTACGTGTTACAGATTGAGATCTTTCAGCCCTGGTCGCCCGTTCGTCTAAATCTATAACAGTTAGGATTGAAAATCCCTGCTAGATGTTACAAATCGAGACAAACGGCCTGCACGGGCCGAGCAAAAAAATAGGCCGCATGCGAACCCGTGGAGGGATTCGCATGCGGCCGACAGGGGATGCGCGGCTGAAGTTAGGCCATGAGCAGGCCGGTCTCTGCGACGTTCTTGTACCAGTACGCGCTCGCCTTGGGATAGCGCTTCTGGGTCTCAAAGTCGATGTAGAACAGGCCATAGCGCTTGTTATAGCCGTTGGTCCAGGAGAACTGGTCCTGCAGCGACCACACAAAGTAACCGTCGACGTTCACGCCGCCGTCAATCGCCTTGAGGATCCACGCGAGATGCTGGCGCATGTAGTCGATACGAGGGGCGTCATCGATAAAGCCGTCCTCGAAGTCGTCCTTATAGCCCATGCCGTTCTCGGTGATGTAAATCTTCTTGTAGTTGGGGTAATCGTTCTTAATGCGAAGCAGCAGGTCGTAGAGGCCCTCGGGATAGATAATCCAGTCCCAATCGGTGGTGGGTACGCCTTCGCGCACGCATGCCTCGCCAACGCCCTTGAGGAACCAGCGCGAGGAGCCCTTGTCGCCGGTGCCATTGTGGTTGATGTCGTTTTCGCCCTCGGCGGCACGCAGGAACTGGCACTTGTAGGTGTTGACGCCCAGGCAATCGTTGTAGGGGAGCGCGGCGGTCAGCGCGGCGATGTCCTCATCGCGAACGTCGAGCTCGCCGCCGGCGATATGGGCAAGCTTGGTCGCGGCTTCCATGGTGTCGGCTGCATAGTGGCCGCGGAAGGTGGCATCAAGCACCCAGCGGTTGTTGATGACGTCGGCCATGCGAGCTGCCTCGCAGTCAGCGGCGTTGTTGGGGTCGAGGGGATACTTGGGCTCCAGGTTCTGGACAATGCCGATCTCGCCCTCAAAGCCGCCTTCATGGAAGGCGACGACGGCCTTGGCGTGGGCCACCATCATGTTGTGCATAAGCTGGAAGGCCTTGTCCAGGCGATACTTCTCGCCGTGCGGCCAGTTGCCGACGATAAAGCTGCCCTCGGCGGTTGCGGGAATCTCGTTAAAGGTAAACCAGTGCTTGACCTCGGTGAACTCGGCAAAGCAGAACTTGGCGTACTCGACGAAGGCATCGATGGTCGTGCGCGTCAAGAAGCCCTCGCCGCCATCCTGGTAGAAGGCCTCGGGCGTGTCAAAGTGATCGAGCGTGACATAGGGGATAACGCCAGCTTTGTTGCAGGTGGCGAAAAGCTCGTGATAGAAAGCGACGCCCTCGGGGTTAATCTCGCCGGTGCCACTGGGGAAGATACGGCTCCAAGCGATGGAGACGCGAATACCGTTAATGCCGAAGCGCTGGCACAGGTCGATATCGACCGGATACTTGTTGTAGAAATCGCTTGCGGGGTCGGGGGAGAAGCGACCCTGAGCAGCCAGGAAATCGTCCCAGGGCACTTTGCCCTTGCCGTGCGTACGGGTCTCGCCCTCAACCTGGTAAGCAGCGGTGGCGCCGCCAAACACAAAGCCGTCGGGGAACTGCATGGGGTTGGTCATGAGTCATCCTTTCTGTGGAATACGAATATGGAGAGGTGCCCGAACTGGGGATCCGGGCACCAACAGAGGGAGGAACTAGTCGAGGTTCTCGCGGAGCCACTTGATGGCGCCGGCGGGGTCGCGGGTTAGGTCGATATATTCCTTGCCGCGCGGGGCGAGCAGCTTAATGCCCAGACGATCGGTGTCGGCCTTCATGTCGTTGTAGTAGCTACGGACCTGCGGGGCAAGCACGATGACGTCGTACTGATCCATGATGGCAGTGTGCTGGCCATAGGCGCCTGCGGAGGAAGCGATGTTCTCTCCGGTCTGTGCGGCACCTTCCTTGATGGCGTTGGCGAGCATGGCAGAGGTGCCGGCGCCGGCGCACAGGACGAGGACCTTCAGGCCATCGACATCCTTCTTGGCGGATACTTCGGCGGCGGGCTCGGGCTGATCGGCGACAGGCTTGCTGTCGGCGACAGCGGTAGTCTGCTCGACAACGGGCGCAGAGGCGTTGGGGGCGATGACGGCAGCACCATCGGACTCAAGACCCAGCTCGGCGGCGCGCTCGGCCTCCTGGTCGCAGAGCAGCTTATCGTATGCCTTCAAGAACGGCAGGTAGATGATGGCGTCCAGCAAGATGATGATCGCGACAAATACCAGGGCAATAAGCTGGAAGTTCGTGGTGATGAAGATGCCGATGGGGGCAGGGGTAGCCCAAGGCACCACGAAGGAGAAGCCGTTCATGCCCACGTTATCGATAAAGAACTTGGCAACACTCACGTTGACGCAGCCGGCGGCAACAAAGGGGATGAGCATGTAGGGGTTAAGGATCATCGGCGCGCCAAAGAGCAGCGGTTCGTTGACGGCGAAGGCAACAGGAACGATCGAGGCCTTGCCGACGGCTTTGAGCTGCTTGGACTTCATAAAGAGAATCAGCAGAAGCGGCACGATGAACGTGGCGCCGGTGCCGCCGAACTCACCCACGAGCGACATGTTAAAGGTGAGGGAGTGGGCGGGGTGGCCGCCTGCCAGCAGAACCTGCAGGTTTTCGGCCTGGTTGGCAAGACGGATGGGGTCGATGCCCGGCTGGACGATCGAGGGGCCGTGGACGCCGATAAACCAGAAGAACGCGGTGGCTGCCTGGATAAGGATAAGGCCAGGATAGGTTTCTGCAGCGGTGAAGAGCGGGGAGAGCAGTTTGATAAGCAGCTCGGAGAACGGAACGCCCATGAGGTTGCGCACGACGACATCGATGATGCCGCAGATGATGACAGCACCGCCAAAGGGGATGATGTCGCGGAAGTTCTGAGCGATGGCGCCCGGGACCTCCTTGGGCAGCTTAATGGTCAGATCGCGCGAGACGCAGAATTTATAGACCCACACGGTAATGAACGCGGCGATATAGGCCGAGAACAAACCGCGCGTGCCCATGCTGGTGCAATCGAAGACCGAAAGTTCGGAGCCGTTGAACTTGGTGGTGAACTGCGTGACTGCGAGCAGCAGCATGCTGCACTGGGCGGCCACCATGGTGGAACCGTCGTTGAGCACTTTGCCGGCGGGCATACGACGGTTCATGGATGCCGTGAAGTTCTTGGCAGTGGTGCCGGCAACCATGATGCCCATGACGCCCATGGTGAAGTTGTAGAGCTTGTTGCACCAGTCGATGAGCGGCTGGGGCAGCGTGACGCCGACTACGCCGGGAAGGGTGGCAATGAGCAGAAAGATCGAAGAGGTGAGGACAATGGGCATGCACCCAAGGAATCCGTCCTTGATGGCCTGGAGGTATATGTTCCTCGAGATCTTCTCAAAGAACGGCTGATGCTTTTCGAGCATCTTTACGATGGCGTCCATAGAGCTCCTTTACTACTTGATGCGCGATGCATGTGGATGGAACTGGTCGTCGATGGATGGTCAGGACTGCCCGGAAGCCTTCCTGCTTAAGGGAGGCATTGCGAAATGACAACGTTGTCATTTCGTTAATGACAACGTAAGACATTTTTGAAAGAGCAACAAGGATATACGGGTGAGTGGTCGATATTGTCCGGTAAACGGTTGATTTGTCAGTCGGGCAGGTAGTGTATGCTAGAACGCAAAAAACAAGCGATAGAGAACCGAGTGGAGAAGCAGTGGCAACGATGGACAAGAAAAACGTCTCGATGAACGATGTGGCGATTGCCGCGGGCGTTTCTCTCAAGACGGTGTCGCGCGTAATCAACGAGCCTGATAGCGTGCGAGAGTCGACACGCGATAGGGTCCATGCGGCCATGGAGGAGCTTGGGTTCCGGGCGAACTTTGCCGCGCGTTCACTCAAGTTGGGCCGTTACGGGTGTATCGGCGTGGTGATGTTCCACTTGTCGGGCGGCGCCGTGGACATGATTGACGGTATCGCCGATGCCGCCGAAGAGCGAGGCTTTGCTCTCACGATGATTAAGAAGCGCGCAGGGGAGAAGATGACCCTTGCCGATGCGGCACGTAGGATGTCGCAGCTTCCCGTCGACGGCATGATTTTCAACCTGCGCCAGATGGTCGATGACTTTGATACCTTTGAGGCACCGAAAGACCTCAAGACGGTGATTATCACACCGATGGAGCATCCTACCTGCTCCACCGTCAGTGACGATCAAGAGGGTGGCGCGCGCATGGCGTGCGAGTACTTCTTGAATCACGGGCACAAGAACGTGTACTTCGTTTCGGGTAAGAAAGAGTCGCTGTCGAGCCAGTGCCGTATGAAAGGTTGGCGTGCGGCACTCGAGGCGTGTGGCATTGAGCCGCCCGAGCCTCTGCAAGGCGATTGGAATGCGGATAGTGGCTATGCCGCGGGTCTTGTTCTTGCCGATAAACCCGATTGCACGGCGGTCCTCGCTGCTAACGACTGTATGGCAAACGGCGTGATGATGGCTCTACGTGACAAAGGGCTCAGTGTGCCCGACGACGTGTCCGTGATTGGCTTCGACGATGAGCTCTACAAGACGATTCCCAACTCGATTCTGACGTCGGTGAAGTTTCGCCACCGCGAGCTGGGCATCCGTGCGCTTAACGAGGTCGTCGCAGGTCTGGAAGCCCCGAGCTCCAGAAGCCGTACGCTCGTCTCGGGCGTGTTGGTCGAGCGTTCCAGTGTGAAAGACCTACGGGCGTAGACGTGCTCGGCTCGTTCATCTTAATCTGTAACAGTTAGGACCGAAAATCCCTGCTAGATGTTACAGATCTAGATTGATTGGATTGACCCATCTGTTTGTCTCGATCTGTAACATCTAAGCGGCCAAAAGCGGTCTACATGTTACAGATTGAGATTTTCGGCTTGGCCTGTGCGTTCACCTCGATCTGTAACAGCTTGGACCGAAAAACTCGGCTAGATGTTACAGATTGAGATGAACAGGAGGACGGGTGCGGTCTAAACAAAATGGCCCGCGCATCACACATCGATGCACGGGCCATTTATTGTCTGCGAGCGGCAGGTGGTGTCAGCGTCTTATGCCTCGAGGTTTTCCTCGATCCAGGCGACGGCACCCTTGGGATCCTTAGTGAGGTCGATGTACTGTTTGCCCTTGGGCGACAGCAGCGTGATGCCCAGGCGGTCGGTGTCGGCCTTCATCTCGTTGTAATAGGTGCGAACCTGCGGAGCCAGGACGATGACGTTGTACTGGTCCATGATGGCGTAGTGGCTGCCGTAGGCACCGGCGTTGGCGGTAATGTCGATGCCCAGCTCGTCGGCGCCTTCCTTAAGCGCGTTGGCGAGCAGTGCAGAGGTGCCGGCGCCAGCACACAGAACCAGAACCCTCAGGTCCTTGCCCTTAAGGGCGGACGGAGCTGCGGAGGCCTCAGTGGCAGAAGCGGTCTCGACAACGGGAGCCTCAACGGCGGGGGCGGCAGCGGTCTTGACGGCCTTGGTCTCCTCGGCCTCTTCTTCGGCCAGGGTCTCGGCCTCCTGCTTGCACAGGACGTTGTCGTAGGCCTTGCAGAACGGGTAGTAGATCAAGAAGTCAACGACCAGCAGGACGACAACCAGGACCAGAGAGATCGGCTGGAAGTTGGTGTCGATGAAGGTGCCGATCGGTCCGGGGAGTGCCCACGGCATGGCATAGATAAAGCCGTTCATGCCCAAAAAGTCGATGAAGAACTTACCAATGAGGACGTTGGCCACGGGGGCAAACAGGAACGGGATCAGGAAGTACGGGTTGAGGATGATGGGCGCGGCGAACAGCAGCGGCCGTTGACGGCGAACATCACGGGTACGACAGAGGCTTTGCCGACGGCCTTGAGCTGCTTGGAGCGCATAAAGAGCAGGAAGATGATCGGGACAATGAACGTGGCGCCGGTGCCGCCGAGTTCGCCGATGTAGTTACCGAAGTTCTCGGTCAGGGCGAGGGCGGGGTGACCGCCGGCCTGCAGCGTGGCGAGGTTGGTAGTGATGTTGCCAAACAGCGCGGCGTTGAGGGCAGGCTTAACGACCGAGGGGCCGTGGATGCCCATGAACCAGAACAGCGGGATCATGAACCAGATGAGGGCGAGGCCGGCGTAGGAATCGGCAGCGGCGAACAGCGGGCTCACCAGCGTGGAGATGACGTTGGCAAACGGGACGGCCAAGCAGGTGCGGCAGATAACGTCGATGACGGCGACAAACAGGATGGAGAAGCTGAAGGCGAAGATGTCGCGGAAGTTCTGGGCGATGGCGCCGGGGACTTCTTTGGGCAGCTTGATGGTGATGTCTCGCTTAATGCAGAAGGCATAGATGTTGACCGTGGCAAATGCGGCGACAAAGGAGCTCAGCAGGCCCTTGGTGCCCATGTTGTCGGTAAAGAACACCGAGACATCGGCGCCGTCGATCTTGGCACTCGTCTGGGTAACGGCCAAGATGAGCATAGCGCACATGGCGGCGACCATGGTGCTCGTGGCGTTGATGGCCTTGCCGGCAGGCATGCGGCGGTTCTTGGAGCCGGTCAGCGCGCTTGCGGTGGTGCCGGCGACCATGATGCCCACGACGCCCATCGTGAAGTTGTAAACCTTGTTGCAGAAGTTCACGACGTCGACGTTCCACCAGTCGGGCAGCGTAAAGCCGCCGACCGTGGCGACAACGCCCGGCAGGGTTGAAATAAGCAGGAAGACAGAAGAAGACAGGATGATGGGCATTGCTGCCAAAAAGCCGTCTTTAATGGCCTGAAGGTAGATGTTCTTAGAGACCTTGTCGAAGTACGGCTGACCTTTCTCCAAGAACTTAACGATCGATTCCATAGTTCACGCTCCTCTTTGCATGAAATCTTAATGGCATGGACGTTGAAAACCTATATGGTCTCCCGCTTGCTAAAAGCCCGGGTGCAGGCGGGGTCGGTCCCAGGGGGAGAGAGGGGAGCGGCTGGGTTTGTATCGCATAGGGCCGCTCCCTTCTCGGGAGAAAGCGAGGCGATGCGCTACTGCGCGTCCGCCATGGTGTCGGCGAGCTCCTTGTACCAGAGTGCCGACTGCTTGATGTAGCGTTTTTGCGTGTCGAAGTCGATGTAGAACAGGCCGTAGCGCTTGTTATAGCCATTGGCCCACGAGAACTGGTCCTGCAGGCTCCAGATAAAGTAGCCCTGGACGTCGACGCCCTCGGCGCGCGCCTGGAGCACCTTCTCCATGTGCTGGTCGACAAAGTCGATGCGCTCGGGATCGGCGACGATGCCGTTTGCGTCGGGCTCGGGGTCCTTGTGGCCCAGGCCGTTTTCGGTGATATAGATGACGGGGAGGTTGGGATAGGTGGCGCTGATGTGCTTGAGCGTGTCGTAGAGGCCTTGCGGGTAGATGAGCCAATCCCAGTCGGTGGTGGGGATACCCGGCATATCGACCTGCTGCCCGACGCCCTTAAACTTAAAGCACGAGGTGCCCTTGTCTCCGGTGCCGTTAAAGCTGTTGGTGGACTCGCCATCGTAGGCGGCGATAAACGCCGACTGATAGTAGTTGAGGCCGAACATATCGTTGCGGGGCGCCGCCTTGGCGAGCTCCTCCATGTCGCTGTCCTCAACCGTAAGTGTGGCGTTGTTGGCACGCAGAATCTCGTTGATGAGTGAGAGGGTGCGCGCGGAGTAGTGACCCAGGAAGGCGCCGTCCATGATGAAGTCGGTGTAGAAGGCGTTGTACAGGTCGGCGGCGTGCTGGTCGGCGGGCGAGTCTGTGGCAGGATATGCCGGCGTCAGGACGTTGACCATGCCAATGCGTCCGCCCAGGTGCTCGGTCTCGTCAAGATCCTTATACAGGTTGACGGCGCGGGCGTGGGCAACGAGCTCGTTGTGCTGGCTCTGGATGCCGCTCGTCACATCAAAGTGATGGTTGGGCGGGAAGTTGCCTTGGATGTATTGGGAGTGCGAGAGGCTGATGAGCTCGTTGATGGTGAACCAATTCTTGACCTCGCGGAACTCTCGGAAGCAGAACTCGGCATAGCGCACATAGGCGTCGACGGTCTTGCGGTTGAGCCAGTCGCCCTGGTTGAACAGGGCGGCGGGGGAGTCAAAGTGATGCAGGGACACATAGGGCTCGACGCCATACTTTTTGCAGCAGGCGAACAGCTCGTGGTAGTGCTTAACGCCCTCGGCGAGGGGCTCGGCATCGTCGCCGTTGGGGAAGATGCGGGTCCAGGCGATGGACACACGGATGGCGTTGAGTCCATGCTCGGCAGAAAGGCGGATATCCTCCTCGTAGCGGTTGTAGAAATCACTGGCCGGGTCGGGCAAAAAGCGACCCTGGGCGACAAGGTAATCGTCCCACATGGTCTTGCCCTTGCCTGCCACCTTCGTGGAACCTTCCGTTTGGTACGCGGCGGTTGCGGCGCCCCAAACAAAGCCCTTCGGCAGCTGCTGTACGCGGTTTAGCAAAGACATATGCATACACCCTCTCGTCTCGCTGTTCGATATTGTGCGTTTGCGCTCAGGAGGCTCCCTGGTTAGCGTTCAGCGGTGAAAAAGCCCGATAAACACTATCTTAAAATGATTAGAACCAAAATGAGCACGTGAACATTTGACAATGAGCACGTTAACATCCGGCTGGGATGTATAGAAACAAAACAACTTCAAACAGCCGCGAACGGTTGTATTTGTTCGGTAAGCGGTTTTGATTGACAGAAGTTTTCATGTTGTGGTATATGGCTCGGGTATCATGAGCACGTTATCAATGTATGTACGATGCGCCATGGGCGCGGGGAATAGTTGGGAAGCAGGTTAGCGTGGAAGGCATGGCTCAGCAGACAAGGAATGGTCATTCGGCGAGCGCGGCAGAGGTTGCGGCGCTCGCTGGCGTGAGCCGCCAGACTGTGTCTCGCGTGGTCAACGGTATGCCCAACGTGACGGAAAAGACGCGCAAGCGTGTGCTGGCCGCCATGGAAGAGCTGGGCTTTCGTCCCAATTTTGCTGGAGCGGCGTTGCGCGGCGGGTCGTATCGTTCTATTGGCCTGTGCATGTACAACATCACACGTGTCGGTAACCTGGCGACGCTCGAGGGTATCATGCAAGCGGCGCGCGAGCACGATTTTGCCGTCACTATGATCGAGATGGGCGGCGACAAGCCCTATACACTTGCCGATGCCTCGCGCCGCATGGTCGAGCGACCCGTCGACGGCATGATTCTCAACATGAACCGCATGGCTCCCGATTTTGAGGAGTTTGTTCCCCAGCCGGGAGTGCGAACGGTCATCCTGTCCATGTATGCGCATCCGCGCTGCACGACGATCGACTCCGACCAGTATGGTTCGTGCGAGCTGTTGACCAATTATCTGCTGGAACATGGTCACTCGAATATGCGGTTTGTGGCGGGTCCGGAAAACTCGATTTCCTCGCGTTTTCGTGAGGCCGGTTGGCGCGATACGCTGGGTCGTGCTCATGTCGATGCCGCTCCGATGCTGCGTGGCGATTGGAGTGCGGACAGTGGGTACGCCATGGGCGAGCGGATTGCGGCCGAGGTGCTTGCCGGCGGGTCGCAGGCGCCGACTGCCGTGCTTGCGGCAAATGACCAGATGGCGCTGGGCGTTATCGCCGCGCTCGAGAACGCGGGCCTGTCCGTGCCCGACGACGTGAGCGTGGTTGGTATCGACGACGCACTCGAGGGACTTGTTCCTCACAATCGGCTGACGACGCTGCGATTTGATTTGCGCGGTGTCGGTAAGCTTGCGTTTGAGGCGGCGATTGGAGAGAGCTCGTCTATCGAGGCGATTCATGTGCCGAGTACGCTGGTCGAACGCTCGACTGTTAGGGACATACGGGGTTAGGTCCTACTCCGTTTGTCTCGATTTGTAACAGGTAGACGGTCAAAAGCGGGCTACGTGTTACAGATTTAGATTCTTCGGAAAGAGCAATCCTGTTCGTCTCAATCTGTAACAGCTAGGACCAAAAAACTCAGCTAGATGTTACAGATTGAGACGAACGGCTTCCGACCTGAACAAAAAGGTCGGGGGCGGCGCGCCGTGTGACGTGCCGCCCCCGGCTGAGAAATGGGGACAGGTTGTGTGAGCGGGCAACCCCGCCAGCCACTAGTCCAGACGACGGGTCTGCGCCACGCGCTTGTACCAGTAGGCGCTTGCCTTGGGCGTGCGCTTCTGGGTTTCAAAGTCAACGTAAAAGAAGCCGTAACGCTTGTTGTAGCCATTGGTCCAGGAGAACTGATCCTGCAGGCTCCACAGGAAGTAGCCGCCCACGTTGACGCCCACCTCCATGGCCTTGAGCAGCCAACGCAGGTGCTGCTCGATGTAGTCGATGCGCGGCTGGTCGTCCACAAAACCGTTCTTGTAGGGGTCCTTGTAGCCCATGCCGTTCTCGGTGATGAAGATCTGCTTGTAGTTGGGGTAGCGCTGCTTAATGTAGACGAGCAGATCGAACAGACCCTCGGGATAGATGATCCAGTCCCAGTCGGTGGTGGGGATGCCGGGCTTGTTCACATGCTCGCCAATGCCCTTGACGCGCCAGCGACCGGTGCCCTTCTCGCCCGTACCGTTGTGGTGCAGGTCGTTCTCGCCATCGTAAGCCTTCAAAAAACGGCACTGATAGTTGTTAACGCCCAGGTAGTCGTTGTAGAGCGCTGCCTCGCGCATAATCTCGAGGTCCTCGTCCAAGATCTCGATGGTGCCGCCCGAGACGGCAGCCAGGCGGTTGGCGCACTCGAGGGTGTCGGGGGCATACTCGCCGCGGAACGTCGCGTCGAGCAAAAACTGGTTTTGCAGCACGTGCTCGTTGTTGGCGGCTTTGATGTCGGCGGGGTCGTTCTCGTTGAGCGGGTACTTAAACTCCAGCGACTGGATGACGCCGATTTTGCCCTTAAAGCCGCCGTTGTGGAAGGCCAGCACGGCCTTGGCGTGGGCGAGCATCATGTTGTGCTCGCACTGGAAGGCCTCGGCCAGATGCGCCTTGACGCCACCGGGGAAGGTGCCCTCGATGTAGGTGTTGGAGGCGTCGGCCCAGATCTCGTTAAAGGTGAACCAGTAGGTCACCTGGTCGGCGTACTCCTTAAAGCAGAAGGTGGCAAAGTCCACAAAGGCGTCGATGGTCTCGCGGTTGAGGAAGTCGCCCTTCTCAAAGAGGGGAAGCGGCGTGTCAAAGTGATGCAGCGTGACGAACGGCTCAACGTGGTGCTTGTGGCACTCGGCGAAGAGATCGTGGTAGAACTGGACGCCCTCGGGGTTGATTTCGCCGGTGCCGTTGGGGAAGATGCGGCTCCAGGCGATGGAGAGGCGAATGCCGTTGATGCCGAACTCCTCGCACAGCTCCAGGTCGACGGGGTACTGGTTGTAGAAGTCCGAAGCGGGATCGGGGGAGAAGCGCCCCTGGGCCTCCAGAAAGTCGTCCCAGGCAACCTTGCCCTTACCGTGAGTGCGGGTCTCGCCCTCTACCTGGTAGGCAGCGGTGGCGCCGCCAAAGACAAAGTCCTCGGGAAACTGCGCGGGCGGGTTGGTGACGCTAGCAGGATTAACGGACATGATGATCCAATCGTCTAAATCGAAGGGCCAGCCGGTCTTGGATGGTCGGCTGGCCCTGGGCGTTACTTACTTCGAAAGTTGTTCGGCGACGAAGGCGAGAGACTTGTCGCCGTTCTGGGAGAGCTCGATGTACTGCTTGCCACGGCAGGCGACGCACTTGTTGCCCACGCGCTCACAGTCCTTCTGCAGGTCGGCCAGGTAGCTTGCGGCCTGCGGGGCCAGGACGACCAGGTCAAAGTCGGGGAGCATGTCCACGTGGTTGCCATAGGCCTCGGCAGCGGTCTCGAGGTTAATGCCGCGCTCCTTGGCGGCCTTGGCCAGCGCGTTGGCGAGCAGGCCCGAGGTTCCGCCGCCCTGGCAGAGCACGAGCACGCGCTTGCCGTTGAGGTCGCTGGCGGTCGTTGTCTCGGCAGCGGGTGCTGCGGAAGCGGCGGGGGAGTCGGCCTTCACGGCCTCGGCAGCAGCGCCGGCGGCAACGCTCTTGGCGTCAGCCTTGCCCTGGAAGGCATCGTTGAGCTTGGCGGCCTTCTCGGCGTTCTTGGCGGCGAGCTCCTCCTGGGAGATCTCGGCCTCCTCGGCGCACTTCTGGGCGTCATAGGCACGGAAGAACGGGTAGTACAGAACGAAGTCGACGACCAGGATAAGGGCGAGCATCACAAAGGCGAGCGGCTGGAAGCCCAGGCCCATGATGGTACCGATGGGACCGGGGACGGTCCAAGGCAGGGTGTACATAAAGCCGTTCATGCCCAAGAAGTCGATAAAGATCTTGAGGATCCAGATGTTGGCGATCGGGGCAAAGACAAACGGGACAAAGAAGACGGGGTTGAGCACGATGGGCGCGGCGAACAGCAGCGGCTCGTTGACAGCGAAACAGACGGGAACGATGGCGGCCTTACCGACGGCGCGCATCTCCTGGGACTTGGCCAGGAAGCAGAACATAAAGACCAGGACAAGCGTGGCGCCGGTGCCGCCCATGCAGACGACGAAGTACTGGGCACCCTGGGTCAGGACAGCGGAAGCGTGCTGGCCGGCCTGGAACGCAGCCAGGTTGTCGGTCATGTTGGCAACGAGGGCGGCGGCGATGGCGGGCTCGACGATCGAGGGGCCGTGGACGCCCACGAACCAGAAGAGGCTCATGGCGCCGTAGATCACAGCAAGGCCGATGTAGCCGTCGGCAGCGGTGAACAGGGGCTGGAACACCTGGATGACGCCCTGGGCAAAGCAGAAGCCAAAGGCAGCGCGGAAGACGATGTCAAAGACCCAAAAGACGGTGATGCAGACGGAGAAGGGGATGATGTCCTTAAAGGTCTGCGAGATGTTAGGCGGAACCTGCTCGGGCATCTTGACGGTGATGTTGCGCTTAATGAAGAACTTGTAGATGATGCCGGTCACAAACGCAGCGATGAAGGCGGTCAGCAGGCCTTTGGAACCAAGGTAGGTGGTGTTGAAGCCGCTGGCGGCGTCCGTGGCGATCGTGTCGCTCGAAAGGAGCAAGAAGCCGATGATGGCCGCGCACATGCACGAGATAAAGTTGATCTGGTTATTCTTGGGCAGATCGCGGTTCTGGGCGTCGGCGAAGTGCTTGGCCGTGGTGGCGGCGCAGGCGATTGCCAGGATGCCCATGGAGTAGTTGTAGCACTTCCACAAGGCGTTGTTGATGTCATCGGGCCAGTAGAAACCCCAGATGTTGGGGACCGAGGCTACGAGACAGAAGATGGACGAGAAGATGATGATGGGGATGACGGAGATAAAACCGTCGCGGATCGCCTTGAGGTACTTGTTGCGGGCGATCGCGTTGAAAAAGGGCTGGCCCTTTTCGATAGTGGCGATGAGTTGCTCCATGCAAAGCTCCTAAGAGTCGGTGGGTTAGCAACGATGGTAGCTTTTGACGTTTGCTTGCCAAAATGTTGACGTTGCCATTTTGGGACACAAAAAAAGACGCGAACCGGTGGTTCCTGTGCCTGCGAACCGTCGATTCCTTGCGCGTAAACGTTTGAGCCGCCCGGTGGCTCTGTGTTTGCACAATGGCAACGTTAACATTTGGGCGCCAAAAGCCGTTTGGGGAAGCAAAAATGTCGGTGAACGGTAGGTTTTGGGTGGTGAGCGTATGGTGGGGGAGGCGTTGGATATACTTGAAGGCGTTAAAAATGACTGCGTAGGGTGCCACCAATGGCATCGTCGACATAGAAAGATCGACCTATGGCCGCTGTTAAAAAATCGGTTTCCGTTAAGGATGTGGCGCGTCTCGCGGGCGTCTCGGAGCAGACAGTCTCGCGTACGGTGCACGATTCGCCCAGCGTGCGCCCAGAGACCAAGGAGCGCGTGCGTGCCGCCATGCGCGAGCTGGGGTATCGCCCCAATTTTGCCGGTCGATCGCTGCGCCGCGGTAAGTTTAAGACCGTCGGCGTCGCCATGTTCAACATTACCGGCACCGGCAACCTCGACCGTATGGAGGGCTTTGCCGCCGCCGCCGACAAGCACGGCTATGCCATCACCCTTACTAAAGTAGATGGACATCCCTATACCCTGGAGAGTGCATCGTCACGCATGAGCGCGCTGCCGGTGGATGGCATGGTTGTGATTATGAATCGCATGCCGGCGGACTTTGGCACCTTCGAGCCGCTGCCCGGCATGCAGACGGTGCTCGTTACCATGCTGGAGCACCCGCTATGCTCGACGGTCGATAACGACCAGTTCGATTGCTCGCGCCAAGTTGTCGAGTATTTGCTGGGGCAGGGGCACAAGACCGTGCACTTTATCTCGTGCCCCGAGCGCTCGCTTTCGGGCATGCAGCGCGAGGAAGGCTGGCGCGAGACATTGCGCACTCATGGTATTGAGCCGCCGCGACTCATCCGTGGCGATTGGACGGCACAGAGCGGATATGCCGCCGGTCAGGCTCTGACGGACGATCCGACCTGTACGGCCATTTATGCTTCCAACGATGCCATGGCATATGGCTGCATCCGTGGGCTCGAGTCGCGCGGGAAGCGCGTGCCCCAGGACGTAAGCGTGGTGGGTGTTGACGATAGTTTGGGCGATATCGTGCCCGATCGTCGCCTGACCACGGTGCGCTTTGACAACAAACGCGTCGGCATGTGGGCGGTCGACAAGATTGCCGGCGCCGAGGGCGCTGCACCCGGTGTGGAGCACATGCTGTTTCCGGGCGTGCTCGTCGAGGGCGATACGGTGCGCGATGTACGCTAGGGCGCGGGTCTGTTTGGGTTGCCGCTAATTGTGTTCGATATTGTTCAGATTGGTTTAAAAACCGTTCACGGGCGAATAGTGACCGTTCATAGCTCAAAATTACGTTTTGCGCTGTTCTTTTTTGTTTGAATGTTATTGTTTCTGTCATACACAACGCAGCGCGTATGCCCGGACGCGATGCTCTCCATTGGTTCATATGTGAAAGGAACGCAATATGGCAACCAAAGAAGAAATCTCGATGGTTGGATTCGAGATTGTCGCATACGCAGGTGACGCCCAGACCGATCTGCTTGCAGCGCTCGATGCTGCTCGCGAGGGTGACTTTGAGAAGGCCGAACAGCTGCACAAGGATGCCAGCGATGCACTTATCGGCGCCCACGACACGCAGACCAAGCTGCTTTCGCAGGAGGCCGGCGGTGGCGAGATGGAGATGACCTTCATCATGGCTCACGCTCAGGACACTCTCATGACCACTATGATCCTGGAGAAGCAGGCCCGCTTTACCATCGATGCCTACAAGCGCATCGCTGAGCTCGAGGCCAAGCTCGCCTAACGAGCCCTCACAACCAAGTTCCCTTCCAAAAGCCCTGCCGCACCCGCGACAGGGCTTTTTCTGTCCTCCTCCAAGTTGCGGTGAAATAAGGACTGAATAGGGGCCGGCGGGCGCAAAACAATCCCTATTCCACCGCAACTCATCCCGAGATAGTCATTGGGGACGTTCTTAAACGACTGGTCATTGGGGACAGTCTTGGTGCGCTCCGTTGGTCCTCCCGTTCGATTTTTGCTCGGTGGGTATACTTTCTTTCGCATTAAACGCCGGAATGAGGAGGTATCCAAATGCCGGATAACGGGTCAATACAAAAAAGAGACGCGCACGAGATGGCTCATGGGCGTCCTGTCCAGATAACCGAGCACACGACGGTAACCGAGCTGCAGCCCAGCCTGTCCGATGTCGTGTGCGCAAACAAAAAGCTGCAGATCGGTATCATCGTTGCGCTCGTGGTGCTGGCGTTGCTGTCGGGCTTTGTAGCGCGACCGCATTTCGCCGATACCAAGACTTGGGACTCCACCATCGAGGTCATCGATCAAAAGAAGGGCAATGTTTTGGCGCTCACGACCTCGTGCGTGGCGCTGTCTGCGGGTATTACGGCGCTGCCGGGTGATACGGGAACGCCGGTTGCCGAGCAGCTCGCGCAGCTTTCAGGCAACCTTGGTATCGTGCTTGCCGTGCTATACCTAGAGAAATATTTGCTCACGATTTTGTGGTCGATTGGCTTGGGCATCTTAATCCCGTTTGCGTTGGTGCTCTTTGCGGTGTCGCTCGGCATTCACGGGCGCTGGAGTACGAGCGCCGTCCTGCGCCGTGTGGCGACACGCGTGCTGGTGGTTGCCGTGATCGGCATGGCGCTCGTGCCTGCGAGCGTATGGGTGTCGCAGAAGGTCGATGAAACGTATCGCGTAAGTATTGAGCAAGCTGAGCAAAAGGCTGCGGACGCTGCGGAAAAGACCGATACCACGGACAAGTCAGCCGAGACCAGCTCAAAATCGAACAAGAAAAAATCTGAGGCCACGGAGTCCAAAAACGTGCTCGAGCAGTTGACCGATGGGGCATCGAGCCTTGTTACGTCGGTAACCAGTGGTGCCAAGCAGATGACCGACGAGATCGTGCAGCAGGTGACCGACCTCATCGAAGGCGTCATTGTGATGATCGTGACCTCGTGTGTGATTCCTCTACTGGTGCTCGTGGCGTTCCTATGGCTAGGACACGTGCTACTGGGGATCGATATCTCCGGTCCCGCGAACTATCTGACGGGTCGTTTCTTGAGCGCTCCGTCCAGACATGCCAAGAAGAGCGGGCAGTCTGAGTAGGCGGCAAAGCGATCCTTGGAAGATCAACCGTGAGAAGGGCGGCCGAGACGAGTTCTCGGCCGCCCTTTTGCTTGTTGAACACATGGTCGCTATGTCCGCGCCCGGTCCAAACGGTCAGCAATCATCTGTGAACGGTATTTGTTCAAAAAAGAACAAAGATAAACAAATAGTTGTTGCAGTTACTGTTCGAATGTGTTCAAATAAACATGAACAGTGAAGAACCGCACATTCAGATGCCCGGACCTGAACGCGATTCAACACTTCCAAACAGAAACTACGCACCTGCGTATCTCTCAAGGAGGATGTCATGAGGGTTGTAATCGCTTCCGATGCCGACGGTATGTCGATGAAGGAGTCCATCAAGGAGATGCTCATCGCCGACGGTCACGAGGTCGTCGACTATTCCGAGACCCCTGCCGCGGACTTTGTCGATTCCGCGACCGCCGTTGCCAAGGACCTGCTGGAGCACAAGGATTCCCAGGGCTTCGCATTCGATAAGTACGGCGTCGGCTCCTATATGGCCGCCGTCAAGATCAAGGGTATGGTCGTCGCCAACATTTCCGACGAGCGTTCCGCCTACATGACCCGCGAGCACAACGGCTCGCGCATGGTCACCATGGGCCCGGGCGTTGTGGGCACCGAGGTCGCCAAGAAGATCGCCCGCGAGTTCCTGCGCGCCCAGTACGCCGGCGGCCGTCACCAGATCCGTGTCGACATGCTCAACAAGATGGCCTAACGAGAGCCACCGAGAACTCGAACTTCTACCTCAACTTGTGAATTCAGACGAAAGGACGTTCTGATGAAGAAGACCATCGCAATCGGTTGCGACCATATCGTTACGGACGAGAAGATCTATCTGGCCGACCGCCTGGAGCAGGCTGGCTACAAGGTGCTTGACTGCGGCACCTACAGCCACACCCGTACGCACTATCCCATCTACGGTAAGGCCGTGGGCGAGGCTGTTGCCAGCGGCAAGGCCGACTTTGGCGTGGCCCTGTGCGGTACCGGCATCGGCATCACCAACGCCGTCAACAAGGTTCCCGGCGCCCGCTGCGCCCTGGTCCGCGACATGACCTCTGCCCTGTATGCCCGTCGTGAGCTCAACGCCAACATCGTGGGCTTTGGCGGCAAGATCACCGGCGAGTTCCTGATGGCCGATATCATGCTTGCCTTCCTGGAGGAGCCCTACGAGAAGACCCCCGAGCACGATGCCCTGATCGCCAAGATCGATGCCTGCAACAAGGCCGACGCCGAGGCTCAGGCTGACCCGCACTTCTTTGACGAGTTCCTCGAGAAGTGGGACCGCGGCGAATACCATGATTAGCGGGTATCCGGCGTAATTAACTAGTCCGTTGACGGCTCGCGTTTCTGTGATGGGGCGCGGGCCGGTTTGCTATCAGCCCAATTGACTTGGCGGGCTGTCGTAAGAAAGGGAAGGCTCCTATGGAGTTTGTTCTTGATAACGGTTCTGTTCGCGTGGCGTTGAGCACGGCGGGCGGGTCGTTCACTTCTATTGCGGCTAACGGCCGTGAGTACCTGTGGCAGGGTGACCCGGCGGTCTGGTCGGGCCAGGCACCCATTTGTTTCCCGATCTGCGGCGGCCTTCGCGACGGTCACGCAATGACCATGGGCGGCCGCGAGGTTAAGCTCGCCCGCCACGGCTTTGCGCGCAAACAGGAGTGGAAGCTCGAGGAGCAGGGCGACAATATGGTCGCGCTGAGCCTAAGCTCTGCCGACCATGCCGAGTTGCTCGAGCAGTACCCGTATCCGTTTAAGATCGTTGCTCGTTACACGATCGATTCGGAAAAGGTGGCCGTGTCGTACGAGGTGACCAATGAGGGCGCCGAGGACATGCCGTTCTTTGTGGGCGGTCACCCTGGCTTTAAGTGCCCGCTCGACGAAGGTGAGTCCTATGACGACTACGAGCTCCGTTTTGAGCAGCGCGAGGCCGCCGAGCTCTGTACTGCCGTTCCCGCGACGGGCCTGATTGATGTTGAGCAACGCAGCAAGAACCCGATGGTTGGCCATGACCTGCCGCTGACCCACGAACTCTTTGACTTCGCGGAGACCATCTTTGACGTGCTCGAGAGCCGCGTGGTTACGTTGACCAAGAAAACCGAGGACAAGGGCGTGCGCCTGACGTTCCCCGATATGCCGTACCTGATTGTGTGGAGCAAGCCCGAGGGCGACTTTGTGGCCGTGGAACCGTGGGGCGGCCTGTCCACCTGCTCCGACGAGGACGATATTCTGGAGCACAAGCGCGGCTGCCTGGTGGCCAAGCCGGGGGAGACCGTCACCCGCGGCTTTGAGATTGAGATCCTTTAACGAGCTATCGTATGTTTGGGGCGGGTTATGCCGCCCCGGAACAGGAGTTCAACATGATTCTGACCGTTACCATGAACCCGTCGATTGATACGCGCTATCAGCTCGACAAGCTGATCATCGACGACGTGAACCGTGTGACGCCCGAAAAGACCGCTGGCGGCAAGGGCCTCAACGTGAGCCGTGTGCTGCTGCAGTTGGGCGACGATGTGCTCGCGACCGGTCTGCTCGGCGGACACATGGGTGCCTATATGGCCGAGCTTATGGATGCCGACGGCGTCAAGAATGACTTTGTGCCCATCGCCGGTGAGACGCGCATTTGCCTGAATATTCTGCACGAGGGTAATCAGACCGAGCTGCTGGAGAGCGGCCCGCAGATCGCTCCGGCCGAGCTCGAGGCCTTTACGGCCAAGTTTGCCGAGCTTGCAGCGAAGGCGGACGTTGTGACGCTTTCGGGCTCGCTGCCGCGTGGCGTCGATGCCGGCTACTATGCCGAGCTCGTCAAGATCGCCGAGGAGGCGGGCGCCAAGGTGCTGCTCGATACCTCGGGTGCATCGCTGGAGGCCGCGCTGGAGTCCGACGCTAAGCCTGAGCTCGTAAAGCCCAACCTGACCGAGATTAACGGCCTGCTGGGTACGTCCTTTACGACCGATGATGTCGATGCCCTGCGCGAGGCGCTTGCCGCCGATGACCGTTTTGCCGGTATTCCCTGGGTTGTCGTTTCGATGGGCGCTGCCGGTTCGGTGGGCTTCCATGAGGGTCGCGCGTTCCGCGCCAAGACGCCTGCGATTACGGCTGTGAACGCGACGGGTTCCGGTGACTCGACCATCGCCGGCTTTGCACATGCCATTGCTGCTGGCGCCGACGACGTCACGGTGCTCAAGACCGCCAATACCTGCGGCAAGCTCAACGCCATGGATCCCAAGACCGGCCACCTGGTCATGGACCGCTGGGATGAGATCTTCAACAACGTTGAAGTAACGGAGCTTTAGAGTTACGCGGTTTTACCAAACCGCGTAACCAGTCGACGCTGCAAGCCCGCCAGAGCGGCAATCTGCCTTTCAGCTTCGGCGGCATGACCAGAAGGTCAATGCCGCCTCGCTTCAAGGCACCTTGCTCGCTTTGGCGGGCTTTCGCTGTCGTGGCCAAAACATCGGCGTGGTCATTGGGGACGTTCTTAAATGACTGCGGCAGATGGGGACGTTTCTTTTCTGCCGGCAGTTTGGGACACTCCTTACGGG
>CATYVQ010000016.1 GCA_958413895.1 uncultured Collinsella sp. | reverse complement strand
CGCACCATCTCATGAAGGCGCAAAACCCCGTGTTCCTCGTCAGCGCGCGTGGTGCAGGTGGGGAAGGCGGCGCCCGGTGAGCACGACCATCCCGCGCTTCATGGTCGGTGCGCCCTCGAGCGGGAGCGGCAAGACGGTCGTTACGTGCGCGCTCCTGCGCGCGCTCGCGCGCCGCGGCCTTGCATGCGCGGCCTTCAAATGCGGCCCCGACTACATTGATCCGCTCTTTCATCGTCGCGTCGTGGGCGCGCGCTCGGGCAACTTAGACGGCTTCTTCACCGACGCTCCGACGCTGCGCGCCCTGCTCGCACGCGGCGCCGCGGGCGCGGATGTCGCGGTGCTCGAGGGGGTCATGGGCTTCTACGACGGCATGGCGCCCGGCGTGGCCGACGCAAGCAGCTACCAGGTTGCGCGCGACACGGAAACGCCGGTCGTTTTAGTGGTGAACGGGCGCGGGGCGTCTTTATCGCTCGCCGCCGTAATTCGCGGCATCGCCGAGTTCCTGCCTTGTGCGAACGTGCGCGGCGTCGTGCTGAACAAGACGAGCGCCGCTGCCTGCGCCTACGCGGCGCCTGCGATCGAGAAGCACACGGGCGTCGCGGTTTTGGGTAATATTCCCGCCGACGAGGCGTTCTCGCTCGAAAGCCGGCATCTGGGGCTTGTGACCGCCGACGAGGTCGAGCAGCTCTCCGCGCGCATCGACAAGATGGCCGAGCTGGCGGAAAAGAGCGTCGACGTCGACCGCTTGCTCGAAATAGCGGCGACGGCACCCGATATCTGCGAGGAACCTTACCGGTTGGAGCCGATCGCGGGAGCGCGGCCCATCGTCGCCGTTGCGCGTGACGAGGCGTTCTCGTTCTACTACGAGGAGAACCTGCGCGCGCTCGAGGACCTGGGTTGCGAGCTGGCCTTTTTCAGCCCCCTGTGTGATAGCGAGTTGCCCCGGGGGACAAGCGCCCTCTATCTGGGAGGCGGCTACCCGGAGCTCCATGTGCGGCAGCTCTCCGAGAACGCGCCGATGCGCGAGGCGGTGCGGCGCGCGGTGGAATCCGGCATGCCGACGGTTGCCGAATGCGGTGGGTTTCTGTACCTGCAGCGCGAAATCTCCGATAGCGAGGGGCGGCGCTGGCCTGTTGCGGGCGCCCTTGAGGGCGCAAGCGAGAACGGGGGAAGGCTGTCCCATTTCGGGTACGTGGAGCTCACTTCCCAACGCGACGGGCTCTACGGGCCGCGCGGCACACGCATTCGCGCGCACGAGTTCCACTACTGGCAGTCCACCTGCCCGGGCGGCGACTTCTGGGCGCAGAAGCCCCGGCGCGACAAGGGCTGGCCGTGCATGACGACCACCCCGTCCCTGGTTGCGGGCTTCCCGCATGTGTACTATCCTGCGAACCCCGACGTTGCGCGCGCGTTCGCGTCTGCCGCGGCGTCGTTCGCAGAGAGGAGACGGCATGGCTGAAGCAACCGAAACCGCGCTTGCCTGTATCCGCGAGGAAGTCGAGCGCGCGTTCTCGTCGGCGCCGGGCGCCGTGCTAGAAGCCGCGCTCTCCCGGATCGCGCCCGCAGACGAGTGTGCCCGCGCCGCCGCGTACGCCGCGTGGGACTCCATCGCGCACCCCTTGGGGGGATTGGGCGACTTTGAAGACGCCGTCGCGTGTATCGCCGCGGCTCAGGGGAGCGCCGAGGTGGCCGAGTTTCCCCGTGCGCTCGCGGTATTCTTCTCCGACAACGGGGTCGTTGCCGAAGGCGTGTCGCAAAGCGGGCAAGACGTGACGCGAGCCGTCGCGCGCAACATGTGCGAGGGGGCCACGAGCGCCTGCCGCATGGCGGCGTTCGCGGGTGCCGAGGTCGTGCCCGTCGACGTGGGTATGGCCCGGGGCATAGAAGACGCGCGCATGGTGCGCGCGAACGTGCGGCGGGGGAGCGGCAACATCGCGCACGGCTCCGCCATGTCTCGCGATGGGGCCGTGCGTGCGATCGAGGTCGGAATCGCCGTCGCGTGCGGGCTTGCCCGCGCCGGCGTGCGCCTTCTCGCTGCGGGCGAGATGGGCATCGGCAACACGACCACCTCGGCGGCGGTGGCCGCAGTGCTCATCCGGGCGGACGCGCGGAGCCTCGTCGGGCGCGGCGCGGGGCTCTCGGACGCCTCGCTCGCGCGCAAGCGCGACGTGGTCGAGCGCGCTATCGACGCGAACTCGCCCGATCCCGCCGACCCGATCGACGTGCTCTCGAAGGTGGGCGGCTTCGACATCGCGGCGATGTGCGGCTTCTACCTGGGGGCCGCGGCCTCGAAGGCGCCGGCGCTCCTCGACGGGGTCATATCCTGCACGGCGGCCCTGTGCGCGGCGCGCCTGTGCCCCAACGCCTTGGGCTACCTCGTGGGCACCCACGCATCAAGCGAACCGGCAAGCCAGGAGCTCCTTCGTGAGCTCGGCATAAAGGCACCCCTCGACGCAGGCATGCACTTGGGCGAGGGCGCGGGCGCCATGGCGTATCTGCCCCTTCTGGATTCGGCGCTGTGCGTGTACCGGGATGGGAAGACGTTCACGGCGACTGGCATGGCTGCTTACGAGCATTTCGAGGCCGGGAAATGACGGTAACGCTCGTCATCGGCGCCGCCGCGAGCGGCAAGAGCGCCTACGCCGAGTCCCTGTGCCTCGGGCACGACGGCCCCCGCGTTTACCTGGCAACGATGGAGCCCTTCGGGGAAGAGGGCGCCCGCCGCATCGCGCGCCATCGGGCGCTGCGCGAGGGCAAGGGGTTTTCCACCCTCGAGCGCACGCGTGACGTGGGCGCCGCAGTGCCCGGGCTTCCGCGCGGCTGCACGCTTCTTTTGGAGGACGTGGGCAACCTGGTTGCGAACGAGCTCTTCGTGGAAGGCGGCTTGTCCCCACGTGACCCCGACGCTGCGGCGCGCGAGGTGCTCGGAGGCATCGAACGGCTCGCTCAGGCTGCTGCGTATACGGTGGTGGTCACCGTCGACGTGTTCGCCGATGGGATGCGCTACGATGAGGGGACCGAGGCATGGAGGCGCGCGCTCGCGCGCGTGAACGCGGGCGTGGCGGCGCTGGCCGACCGCGCAGTCGAAGTGGTATGCGGGATTCCCGTGTGGATGAAAGGCGAAGGACCTACAAGGTGAAGATAGCAGAGGCAATTGGCGCGGCGTTCGGAACGTTCTCGCGCATCCCCGTCCCGAAATCGGCCTGGACCGATTTTGGATCAACCCATGCGCTTGCCGCGTTTCCCCTGGTGGGCGTTGCGGAAGGCTTCCTCATGACGGCGTGGGGGTACGTGGCGAACCTGCTCGGCGTACCCGCGACCATCGTCGCGGCCGTGCTCGCGGCGCTGCCTGTGGCGGTGACGGGAGGCATCCACCTAGACGGGCTCTGCGACACCTCCGATGCGCTTGCAAGTTGGGCCCCGCGCGAGCGAAAGCTCGAGATCATGCACGACCCGCGGGCGGGCGCCTTCGGGGTCATCGGTGTTGTCGTGTACCTTATTCTGCAGTTTTCCCTGTTCACCGCGCTGCCGCTTACGGCGGGGGCGTTCCTCGCGCTTCTGTGCTCGCTCGTGTTCTCCCGTGCGCTTTCGGGGCTCGCCGTAGAATGCTGGCCTGCCGCGCGGGCGGACGGCATGGCCGCGGGACTCTCGCCTGCTAAGAAGCGCGCGGCGATCGTCGTGCCGCTTTGCGCTTTCGCTGCGGCTTCGGCTGCAGGGATGGTCGCGTGCGCTCAGGCCGTCGGCGCCCTTATGGCGGTGGCGGGGCTTTTGGCGCTCGCGTGGTACCGTCATGTTGCCCTGTCCCGCTTCGGCGGGGTGACGGGGGATTTGGCCGGATGGTTTCTGCAATGGGCCGAGCTCGCGATGCTTGCCATGCTGGTGGCGGGGGGTATGCTCCTATGATTCTCGTGGTAGGCGGCGCGCATTCGGGGAAGAGGACCTTCGTGCGCGAAAAGCTCGGGTTCGCGGCGGACGATTTCGTCGACGCGGCGCAGCTTGCGGAGGGCGGCGTGCCCGCGGCTTTTGCCGGCCGTGTCGCGTACCGTGCTGAGGAACTCGTACGCGCGCTCGACGCTGACCGGGCGCTCGAGCGGCTGATTGGCTTCGACGCAGTGATTCTGCCCTTGGTCGGCTCGGGGGTCGTCCCCATGCGTGCGGAAGACGCCCAATGGCGCGAGCGCGCGGGGCGCCTGGGATGCGCGCTCGCTGCGCGCGCCGACGTCGTCGTGCGCATGACGTGCGGGATACCCCAGGTCATCAAAGGAAACCTTGCCGATGCGCCTCGAGGGACGCAGGGCGCGGGCGCGCCTTTGGAAGTCGTCTTCGTGCGCCATGGTGCCACGGCGGGCACGGAAGACCATCGCTACAGCGGGGCGGGCACCGACGAGCCCCTGTCGAGCGCGGGCGAGCGCGCTTTGCGCGACCTCGCGTGCTATCGTGACGTGTTCCGTGTTATCACGAGCGGCATGGCCCGCACCGACCAGACGGCACGCATCCTCTTCCCGAATGCGGAGCTTATGGCATGCCCCGGTCTGCGCGAGATGGATTTCGGTGACTTCGAGGGGCGAAGCGCCGCCGAGCTTAAAGAGGATGCGCGCTACCGCGCCTGGGTAGACTCCTGGTGCGAGATGCGCTGCCCGCATGGCGAGGGCAAGAGCGATTTCACCCGCCGCGTCGTCGCGGCGTTTCGGGAGGCGTGCGAATCGGAGCGCGCCCAGGGGAGTGGGCGCGCCGTCTTCGTCGTTCACGCGGGTACCGTGAAAGCGCTGCTTTCCGAGCTTGCTGTCCCGAAAATGGAATACTTCGACGTGCATACCGAGCCGGGCGGCGCATGGGCCGCCACCTGGGATGGGCGCTGCCTTCGCGACGTTCGCCCCGCTTCGGGGGGCGATGCCCGGTGATGACGATTCTTGCCGTCGCCGCCGGGTTCGCGGCCGACCTTGCCTTCGGCGACCCGCGCTGGCTTCCCCATCCCGTCGTCGCCATGGGGCGCGCGATCACGTGGGCCGAAGGCCGCCTGCGGGGCGCATTCCCGCAAACGTCCGCGGGCACGCGCGCCGCAGGGCTTGTGCTCGCCGTGGCGCTTCCGCTTGCGTGTGGGCTTTTGACCTGGGGAATCCTGCATCTTTGCGGCATGGTTCACCCCGGCTTGCGCTTCGTGGCCGAGGCATGGGCGAGCTATCAGATTCTCGCGACATGCGAGCTGCGCCGCCAGAGCCTGGCCGTGGCCCGCGCGTTCTCGAAGGGCGGCCTTGTCGCGGCGCGCGAAACCGTCGGGCTCATCGTGGGACGCGACACGTCTGTTCTCGACGAGCAGGGCGTTTTGCGCGCCGCCGTGGAAACGGTGGCGGAGAACGCGAGCGACGGCGTCATCGCGCCGCTTTTCTACCTTATGATCGGGGGTGCGCCCTTGGGCATGGCGTACAAGGCTGTGAACACGCTCGACAGCATGGTGGGCTACAAAAACGCGCGGTACATCGACTTCGGCTGCGCCTCGGCGCGCCTCGACGATGCGGTGAACTGGATTCCCTCGCGCTTATCGGCCCTGCTCATGATCGTCGTGTGCCCGATCGTCGGGCTCGACGCGCGCGGGGCGGCGCGCATCTGGCGCCGCGACAGGCGTCGCCATGCGAGCCCCAACTCGGCGCAGACCGAGTCGGCGTGCGCGGGCGCGCTCGGGCTGCGTCTGGCGGGACCCGCGGTGTATTTCGGCAAGCTCGTTGAGAAACCGACGATAGGCGACGCGTCCCGCGAAATCGAGTGGGGCGACATCGCCCGGGCGACTAGGCTCATGCTCGCCGCGTCCGTATGCGCGCTCGTCGTCTTCGGTGCCGCACGCGCAGCGGTCGTGCTCGCCGTGGGGGCGATGTCATGAGGGAAGATCACGCCGCGTCCCGGGCTGCCGGGGGAATCCTGCGCGCCCGTGCGCATGGGGGTAGCACGCAATCGCTCGGCATCGCTTGCGAAGGGGGCGCCTCCGACCTCATCGACTTCTCGGTGAACGTGAATCCGGCAGGCCCCTCGCCGCGCGCCGTCGCCGCAGCTTGCAAGGCGCTTTCTCGAATCGACGCCTACCCCGATAGGGAAAGCCTCGCCCTCGTTCGCGCCCTAGCGCGTGCCCAGGGCATTCCCGAAGATACTATCGTCTGCGGCGCGGGCGCGTCCGACATCATCTGGCGGCTCGCCGCGGCGGTGCGCCCGAAACGCATCGTCGTGTGCGCGCCGACGTTCTCTGAATATGCGGAGGCGGCATCGTACTACGGCGCATGCGTGCAGGAGTTCCCGCTCTCCGAAGCGGACGACTTCGACGTGCCCGCCTCCTTCGCCCGCGCGATCGAGGGGCCGGGAGACGTGGCGTACCTCTGCAATCCGAACAACCCGACGGGGCGCCTCGTCGACCCCCGCGTAATCGATGCCGCGGCTTGCCGCTGCGAGCAGGTGGGCGCGCTGCTCGTCGTGGACGAGTGCTTCCTCGGATTTGCGCCCGACGCCCGCGAAAGGAGCGTGGCCGCACGCGCCGCGTGTTCGCACCATGTGGCCGTGCTCTCCGCGTTCACCAAGCTCTACGGAATGGCAGGGTTGCGGTTGGGGTATCTGATCAGCGGAAACGCCCAACTCATCGAGGGGATTCGCCGGGCGGGACAGGCGTGGCCCGTCTCCTCGGTCGCCGAGGCCGCAGGCATCGCCGCCCTGGAAGACGTCGAATACGTCTCGCGCACGCGCGATGTACTGGCGGGCGAGCGAGCGTGGCTTTCCCACGACCTCTCCTCGCTCGGGCTTTCCGTCGTGCCGTCGGATGCGAACTTCCTTTTAGTCCGCACGCCGGCGAAAGACATCCCCGAGCGCCTGTATAAACAGGGGGTTTTGGTCCGCACGTGCGACTCGTTTTCGGTACTGTCCCGTTTCTGGTGCCGCGTCGCGGTGCGCACGCGCAAGGAGAACGCCCGGCTTGCGATGGCGTTCAGCCGCGCGCTTCGGGCGGAAGGCGCATCGGGCGAAGGCGAACCCGACGAACGGGGCGGCGCTTCTTGCAGCGACGCTATGGCGGGCGCGGATGGCCGAGGCTCGGCGAAGGAGGTCGATACCCGTGGGTAGGGCGAAGCCCATCATGATCCAGGGCACCATGTCGAACGCGGGGAAGAGCCTGCTTGCGGCGGGGCTGTGCCGTGTGCTTTCGCAGGACGGCCTGCGCGTGGCTCCCTTCAAGAGCCAGAACATGGCGCTCAACAGCGGTGTCACGGCCGATGGGCTCGAGATGGGGCGCGCCCAGATCATGCAGGCCGAGGCGTGCGGCATCGCGCCCGACGTGCGCATGAACCCCATCCTGCTCAAGCCCGAAAGCGACCACCGAAGCCAGCTCATCGTGGCCGGCAAGGCGCAGGGAGCCTTCGCTGCGAGGGACTACTTCGCGCGAAAGAAGGCGTTCATGCCGCAGATTTTGGAGGCGTTCGATTCGCTCGCGGAGGAAAACGACGTCATCGTCATCGAGGGCGCCGGCAGCCCCGTCGAAATCAACCTTGCCGAAAACGACATCGTCAACATGGGGCTCGCGCGCGCCGTGTCCTCCCCCGTGCTGCTCGCGGGCGACATCGACCCAGGCGGGGTGTTTGCCCAGCTCTACGGCACGGTCGCGCTCCTTGCGCCCGAGGATCGCGCTCTTTTGCGGGGGCTTGTGGTGAACAAGTTCCGCGGCGATGTGGAAATCCTGCGCCCGGGTTTGGCCCCGCTCGAGAAGATGTGCGGGGTTCCCGTCGTGGGGGTCGTGCCGTATCTTACGCTCGACCTGGACGACGAGGACTCGCTCGCGCCGCGCCTATCTGCCCGCGAGGCGCGCGGCGTCATCGACGTCGTCGTCGTGCGCCTTCCGCATCTGTCGAACTTCACCGACTTCGACCCGCTTTCGCGCGTGCCCGGCGTGGGCGTGCGCTACGTTTCCTCGACGACCGATCTGGGCCGACCCGACCTGGTGGTGCTCCCCGGCTCGAAGACCACGCTCGACGACGCGCGCTGGCTTGCGGCTAGCGGCATCGGAGCCTGTGTACGCGCGCTTTCGGGTGCGGGCACGCCGGTGCTCGGCATATGCGGAGGCTACCAGCTTTTGGGAGACGAGCTTTCCGACCCGCACGGCAGGGAAGGCGCTGGCACCGCGCGCGGGCTCGGGCTCATCCCTGCAAGTACGGTGTTCAAGGAGGAAAAGCGCCTCGCCCAGTCGGAACTGCGCATCACGGGCGCCCAAGGCGCGTTCTCGGTGTGGAACGGCATGACGGCGCGCGGGTACGAGATTCACGACGGCGAAACGACCGTCTCCTGCGCCCCTGCGGGCACGATTGGCGGCAAACCAGAAGGCGCGGCCTGCGGAAACGTGTTCGGAACCTATCTCCACGGCTTGTTCGACGAACCGGGGGTGGCGCTCGCCCTCGCGCGCTCGCTCGCGCGAATGCGCGGCCTGCCCGAGAGCGTCGTGGGTGCTGCGGGCGCGGCGTCCGCGGCCGATCACCGTGCGCGCGAGTTCGACCGCCTGGCCGACGTCGTGCGCGGGGCGCTCGACATGGAGTATGTCTACCGCGTTATCGAGGAGGGCGTATGATCCACGTGTATCATGGCGACGGCAAAGGCAAGACCACGGCGGCGATGGGCCTCGCCCTTCGCATGCTCGCCGCAGGCCGCCGCGTCGTCGTCGTGCAGTTCCTGAAAGACGGCGAAAGCGGGGAGGTGCGCCTGCTCGCCGAGCATTTCGGCGTGCCCGTGTTCGCGGGGAAGGCGTCGGACAAGTTTACCTGGTCCATGACGTCGGAAGAACTTGCCGCGACGCGCGAGCTGCACGATGGGAACCTCGCTTCCGCGCTCGCCGAGCTCGAGGGCGCGCAGGAGGGGCTGCTCGTGCTCGACGAGGCACTCGACGCGCTTTCGAAGGGGCTTGTCGACGAGGCGCTCGTGGACCGCGCGCTCGATATGTCCGCGCGCGGCGTCGAAGTAGCGCTCACCGGGCGCGCGCCTTCCCGCAAGATCGTGGAGAAGGCCGACTACATAACCGAGATGCGGTGCGAGAAACACCCCTACGAGCAAGGGATATGTGCAAGGGAAGGAGTGGAGTACTAGATGGATTCCAAGGAGATGGCGCCCGGCGACATCGAGCGGCGCAGCTTTGAGATCATCACCGAAGAGCTCGGCGGCCGCACTTTCCCGCCGCTCGAAGAGCCCGTCGTGAAGCGCGTCATCCACACCACTGCTGACTTCTCGTACGCCGATTCCCTCGTGTTCACCCATGACGCCGCGCACTGTGCGCTCGACGCACTGCGCGCAGGGGCCACGGTGCTCACCGATACGAACATGGCGCTCGCAGGCATAAGCAAGCCCGCGCTCGCGAAGATCGGCTGCAAGGCCGTGTGCTACATGGCCGACCCTGATGTCGCCGCAACGGCGCGCGCCGCGGGCACGACTCGCGCCGTTGCGAGCATGGACAAAGCTTGCGGCATCGAGGGTCCGCTCATCGTGGCCGTCGGTAACGCTCCCACAGCACTTCTGCGCCTCGCCGAGCTCATGGACGCGGGGAAGATCGCGCCCGCGCTCGTCGTTGGGGTGCCGGTCGGGTTTGTGAACGTGGTCGAGGCGAAAGAGGAGCTACTCGCGCGACGCGTGCCGGCCATCGTCGCGAGGGGTCGCAAGGGCGGCTCGACCGTGGCGGCCGCCATTATGAACGCGCTGCTCTACCAGATCACGCGCACGGGCGGCCCGAAGTGACGGCCCCCGCATCCGCGTCGGCGCTGCGCATCTTCGCCGGCACCACCGAGGGCCGCCTTCTGTGCGAATGGGCGAGCGGGGCGGGCATCCCCGCCCGTGCCTACGCGGCAACCGAGTACGGAGGCGAGCTTTTGGGCGAGCTTCCGGGCATCGAGGTGCAGGCTGGCAGGCTCGACGAGGCCGACATGGAGCGCGAGCTTTCCGGCGCGCGCATCGTCGTCGATGCCACGCACCCCTTCGCTACGCTCGCAAGCGGCAACATTCGGGCCGCTTCGCTCGCCGTGGGTGCACGATGCCTGCGCCTTGCGCGCCCGGCCGAGGTGCTGCCCAAAGGCGTCGTGCCGGTCGCGTCGATCGCCTGCGCGGCGCGCTTTCTCTCCGAGAACCCGGGTCGCGCGCTTCTCACGACGGGGAGCAAGGAGCTTGCTCCCTACACGCGTGTCGCCGATTTCGCGGAGCGCTTCTTCGTGCGTGTGCTCCCGCTGCCCGGTGCTATAACGAAGTGCATCGACGCGGGGTTTTCGCCGTCGCACGTCATCGGCATGCAGGGGCCCTTCACCCGCGAGCTCAACGAGGCGATGCTTCGGCAGGTGGGCGCCCAGTGGCTTGTGACCAAGGACTCGGGAACCGTAGGCGGCACGGCCGTGAAGCTCGCTGCCGCGCGCGACGCGGGAGCGCGCTGCATCGTGGTCACCCGTCCCGCCGAGGGAGGCGGGGCCCTTTCGCTTCGGGAAGTGGAAGACGCGCTCTTACGGGAGTTCGCGCGCTAGGCGCTCGCCGTGCCTGCGCGCCCTCCCGCCCGCGAGGAGGAGCGCCTCGAGCAAGCTCGAACCGTACAAGCCCGTCATCCGCCAAAAGCTCGAGGACGACGCCCGGAACTGGCGCAAGCAGCCCTTCAATAAGTTGCGGTGAAATAGTGTCTCTTTTTGCTGCTAGATGGCATATTCAGTCCATAATTCACCGCAACTTGTTGGTGGTGGCTTACTGGTAGCGTAGGCACTCCACCGGGTCGAGCTTTGCTGCGCGGCGAGCGGGGTAGAAGCCAAAGATTACGCCGATGCCGACCGATACGGCAAACGCGATTAACACTGTCGTAATGGAGAAGCTTGGCGTGATCGTCCCGGTAGCTCCAAACTCGCTCATGATGCCCGAGCTTGCGGCAAAGAACGTGAGTCCCCATGCCAGCAGATAGCCAATCAGGACACCCAACAGTCCGCCGGTGACGCACAGCGCCGAGGACTCGGCCAAAAACTGCGCGGTGATATCGCGACGACTGGCGCCCAGGGCACGGCGAATACCGATCTCGCGAATGCGCTCCGTTACGTTGGTAAGCATCATGTTCATGATGCCGATACCGCCGACAAGCAGCGAGATGCTGGCGACAGCACCCATGATGAGCGAGAACGCGCCCATAAAGGAGTTGAGTGCATCGATGGCGCTTTTCATGGATGTCGCCGATACGCTGTCGTACTCATCATCCTCCTCGATGCCCTTTATCGCGCGCACCTTGGACTCGATGGCCTTACAAAGCTCATCCATGTCCGTGCCCTCGGCGGCAAGTGCCGTCACGCTGGGGAATGAAGGATTCTCGTCGCCAAATAGGCCGGAGATGGTTTCGCGTGGCATATACAGCGTGAGCGAGCCCATGGAGTCGCTGCCGCCGTCGATAACGCCTACAATCTGCACCTCGCCGTTGGACACCTTGATGGTTTTCCCCAGCGCATCCTGTTCGTTGCCGTAAAGCTGATCGGCGCCGCCGCGGCTGATGAGCGCCACGTGTGATCCTGATTGAGACTCGGCCTGGGAATAGGTACGCCCCGCAACGAGCTTGCCGGCCCCCACCGCGTCGAGCATGTCGCTGTCGACGCCCTGCGCCATGACGGTATAGCTTTTATCGCCGGTCTTGTACTCGGTGTACGCGCTGTCGACAATTCCGATCTGCTCTATCTGCGGCACTAGTTTTTGAAGCTTCTGAACGTCAGAATCGGTGAGTTCTTGGGACGAATAGATCTGCACCATACGAGCTGCGTTGAGGCCCAGGCTGTTGACCAAGCTGTTTTGGATGCCGCCGATGAGCGAAGTCATGGCGATAACCGAGGCGATGCCGATGACAATGCCCAGGATGGTGAGCAGGCTGCGTCCCTTGTTGGCCTCGAGCGAGTGAAGGGCTTCCTGGATGAGATCGCGGGCGCTCATGCCACCACTCCTTTCGGCGGGTTGGCGGAGGCGGAAATCATGGGCAGGCTATCTACGGCGCTGCGCAGGGTCCGCGGTGCATGTGGAATATACGCGCCGTCGTGAATGCGACCGTCGCGGATGGTCACGGCACGGTCGGCCTCGGCGGCGATGCCGGGGTCGTGTGTGATAAGCACGATGGTTTTGCCGCGCTTCTGGAGCTTATGGAAGGTCTCCATCACAAGCGCTCCAGTGGCGGAGTCCAGGTTTCCCGTCGGCTCGTCGGCCAGAATGATGGGCGGGTCATTGACGAGGGCGCGCGCGATTGCGACGCGCTGCATCTGGCCGCCCGAGAGCTCGGATATGCGGTGGTCCCAGTGGTCGACGGGCAGCGTGACAGCCTGCAGCGCGTGCACGGCGCGCATTTCGCGCTGGCTACGGGGCACATTGGTGTAGGCCAGCGGCAGCATGACGTTTTCGATAACCGACAGGCGCGGCAGCAGGTTGAAGCTCTGAAAGACAAAGCCAATGCTCAGGGCGCGAACTTCGGTGAGCTCCTCATCATCGAGCTCGGCCACGTTGAGCCCTTGCAGGTAGTAGTCGCCCGCCGTCGGCTTATCCAGACAGCCTAGGATGTTCATGAGCGTCGACTTGCCCGAGCCCGAGGGGCCGGTGATAGCGACGAATTCGCCGGGATTTACCGCCAGGCTCACGTTGTGCAGGATGTGGGCGCACCCCGCCTCGCTCTCAAAGATGCGGTGCACGTTGCGGATGTCGATAACGGGACGCATTACATGCCCTCGTCGGCAGACATACTGCCCGAATCCGCACCGTAGCCGCCGTCAGCCGTTGCGTCCGCTCCGGTGTCCATGACGAGGGTGTCGCCATCGCGCAGCTTGGTAACCGGAACGTTGGGGTTGATCTCGTTGCCCTGGTCGTCGCGCTTGACCTGTGTCTTGCCGACTACGGCTTCGTTGTCGTTTTGCGTCACGACGGTCACCTTCACGCGACGGGTTTGCTTGCCCTCGTCATCAGTCGCCGCGTTGACGTAATAGTGTTCGCCGTCTTCGGTCATGAGCGCCATCGTCGGCACCATCACCACGTCGTCGAGCTGCTCGGTCACCACCGATACCTCGGCTGTCATGCCCGGCTTCAGGCGCGCGTCGGGCGCCTCGATGAGAATGTCGACGTTAAAGGTTACACTGCCACCACCGTTGGCGGCGTCGGAGTTTGCCACCGACGCGATAGCCGTGACGGTGCCCTGGCTCACGATATCGGGAAACGCGGGATACGTGACGTTGGCGCTCTGCCCAACGGCGATCTTGGCGATGTCCTTTTCGCCTACCTGCACGGTCACCTTCATCTTGGATAGGTCGGCGATTTGCATGCACTGCTTGCCGCCGCTCGTATCGCTTTCGCCCATGATCATGCCGCCTGTTACCGTGGCGCCCACCTTGGCGTTGAGCTCCACGATGCTACCCGAGCTCGGGGCCGTGACCGTACGGCTGGCTGCCTTGGCGTTCGCCTGATCGAGGTTTGCCTGGGCCGATGCGAGGCTGCGCTGCGCGGCCGATACGGCGTTCGTGTCCGCTGATGCGTCGGAGACGCCAGCCGCTGCGGAAGTTCCATCGACGTTCGTTGTTGGGGTGGCCTGCGCGGCAGCTGCGGCTTTCTGCGCGTTAGCGAGGTCTTCTTGAGCGGCAGCAACTGCACGCTGCGCCTCGGCAACGTTGCGATCGAGCTCGTCATTTTTAATGGTCATAAGCACGTCGCCCTCGCTGACGGATTGGCCTGCCTGCACGTTGATCGAATCGACCGTACCGTCGACAGAAGGGGAGACCACCGAGGACGAAATGGGTTTGAGCTGCCCTTTCGCCTCGACCGATGTGGTAAACGTGCCCTCGGTCACCATGTCGGTCACAGGCCCGCTAGCGCCCTGAGGCTGCGCATTGATAACCAGGGTTGCGACAATGGCAATGAGCGCGATGGCACCTACGACGCCGGCGGCAATACCGCGTCGAATCAGCTTTTTGCGTCGACGTTCGGCACGTTTTGCCTTGAGCTTGGCATATGCCTCTTCATCGGAAATCTCGGTTGTATCGCTTGTGCTGCCATTTTGCTGTGTGGCGTGCACGTCTGTTATGAGGGGAATCGTTTCGGTGGCACCCTCGGGCGCTCGCTCGGTATCATTTGATCCCGAGGTGATGGTGGGGACATTCGACATGGCGTCTCCTTTATAGAAAGTTCCTCAATAAGTATATGCGCCCGTCGCGTGAGGCGGGCGCATATGGCGGATTCTTTCGGAACTGTTAGATTGGAGCGTCAGTTCCCCGTTGTGTGAAGGCGTGTTTTCCTACGAGTGGACAACCACGCACAGGCCGACTTTGATGCAGTCGTGAAGTGCCTTGGCGTCTGCCAGGCGCAGGTTGATGCAACCGTGGCTGCCGCACCACTTGTACGACTCGGCGTTATCGAAGCTCTTGTCGTTTTGCCAGGTGGCATCGTGGAAGCCGATCATGTTGCCCTCAAAAGGCATCCAGTAGCTCACCGGGCTCTCGTATTTGGGCTTACCGGTCTCGGGGTCCTTGGCTCCGATCAGGGTGCTGCCGCCGTCGTTGCTGTTGATCTGCCACACGCCCTCGGGGGTGGCGTCTTCGCCCGGTTTGCCGGAAATAAAGTTGGCCTCCCACACGATATTGCCGTTCTCGTCGTAGTAGCGCGCGTGCTGCTCGGACAGATCGACATCGATGTATGCCTTCCAGTCGGGCTCTCCCTTTGCGGTAAAGGTGTCGGCCTCCTGGGAGTACTTGATCTCGATTTCGCCGGTCTGCTTGTTGTTAATGGCGTCCTCGACCTGCTTGGCGAGCGAGCTGCTGTCGATGGACCAACCAAAGTCGCCGCCTTCGACGGCGCACTGCTTGCCATCGGCGCGCGTCCACCAACGAGTGGAGCCCACGGTATTAAAGCCGTTGGCGAGCTCGGCTGCCCAGCTACTGATCTGCGACGTATCGAGCGTGGGGTTGGCCGGATCGGCAAAGCTGATCCACTGCAGCACGGAGCTGCCATCAACCTTGCCGGCATCCTCGCCGTTGAGCTTGAGGGTCACGTTGACGCCCAAGAAGTTGTTGGCGGCATCGCATGCGGCCTGAATCTGATCATCTGTCAGCGTTCCATTGAGTGGCTCATAGGCATCGTTGCCGAGCTTGGAAAGATCTACGGTCTCGGCCAGCGAGGCAAGCTCGAGCTCGGCATACTTAATGACATGCTCGCGGTTGAGTTTTTCGTTGGAGCGCGCCTTCTCGACGGTAAACTTGCCGGCCTGCTCGTCATAGGAGCTATTGGCCTCGAACGTGCCCGAACGGCCCTCGTTAAACTCGTCGATGGCAGCGCCCAGATCCTCCTCAAACTGCTTTTGGTCAAAGGTGTCGGAGAGCATGGACAGGTCGACGTCTTGATTAAGATCGACTTCGTTGGAGGTGGCAGTTGTTTTGGTCTTGCCGCTTAAGGATTCCACAAGGCGGACCGGCCACATAAAGGCTTCGTTGTGGTTGATGATCTCTTTTGCGGCAGCTTCGCCATCGACGATGGGTTCATCGGACTCGGGCTGATAGGTCCAGCTAAAGTCATCGCCTGTCACGGCGAGCTTATAGTGCTTCCATGCCGAATTGACCTTGGTTGCGGCAGACGAAGCGTTGGAAAACGAGACATCGACGCCGGCGATGGTGGTGTTGGGGTAGGCTACCTGCGAAAATGCTACGACGCCTACGATATAGACAATGACGATTAGACCCAGGACGACAAAGAGCGTCGTCTTTTTGCCCGACTTATTGTTCTCGGCGGATTTGCGCGCGGGGCCACGATCGCCTCGAGCGTGCGTGGGGGGCTGCTGGGGCGCATTGCCGTTTGCCTGGCGCTGCTGACGTTGTTGACGCTGCTGTCGCTGTTGGTTCGGACGTTGAGAAGCGTTTGCCGCACCACGTTGCTGACCGTGGCTCGGCGCGATAGGACGCGGCGACTGAACGCCGCCGGTGTGCCTGCTCGGCTGCTGCGGATCGGGAATCAGTTGAGTTCGATCGTTTTGCGACATCGTATGCATATCCTTCGATTTTCGCCTTGCGGTTCATCGTGTTTTTACTGGGCTTGCATTATAGCGATTGCCCTGCTGTTTGTGGTACGGAAACGGTGGCATTCAAAAGAGGTGGGACATTTGTCCCACCTCTGAGTCATTCTTTGCCGCTATCCGCACACACCGCATTTTGCACAGGCCGAAAGTGCGGCCGGAGCCTGCGCGATGCCGCCCTTTGCCGTCTCGCGCAGCGTGGCCGGCAACGCGTGACCCACCGAGAGCATGACATGTGCCATCTGGTCAAACGGCACCAAGCTCTTAATGCCTGCGAGGGCGAGTTGTGCCGAGCTAAAGGCCGCAGCCACGCCGATGGCGTTACGGTTTTGGCAGGGCACCTCCACGAGGCCGCCTACAGGATCGCAGACCAGGCCCAGCAGGTTACTCAGCGCGATGGAACTGGCGTCGAGCGCCTGCTCGGGCGTGCCACCGAGCATCTGCACCAGCGCGGCGGCTGCCATGGCGGCGGCGCTTCCGACCTCGGCCTGGCATCCGCCCTCGGCGCCGGCGACGCAGGCGCTCGTGGTGAGGTTGAGGCCGATGGCGGCTGCGCAGTAGAGCGCATCCATGACCTGCTCGTCGTTGAGCTGCAGGCGATCGGCGAGCGCCAGCACGCAGCCGGGCACAACACCCGCGGAGCCGGCTGTGGGGGCGGCGACGATCACGCCCATGGTAGCGGAGCGCTCGAGCACGGCCATGGCGCGGGCCACGGCCTCGGTCTGGACGGCGCCCATCAGGCTTGCACTCAAATCGTTGCAGCGGGTTGCTTCGACGAGCTTGGCCTCGCCGCCGATAAGCCCGCCGAGCGAACGCTGCGGATTGGCGATGGGGGCCGTGGTCTCCTCGCGCATGACGTCGAGCACGCGGCGCATGGCGGCGACAGCGTGGGCCTCGCCGGTCAGACGCGCCTCGCGAACGGCCATGACGGCGCCGATGCTGAGCCCCAGTTCCTCGCACGCATCGAGCAACTGCTCGCCGTCGTCGAAGATTTCCTTGGCCGAGACGCCGGGGGAGAGCGACGAGGCAGAACCGGGGAGCTCGATAAAGGTCGCGTAATCGACATTGTCGAGCTTGCGTAGCATCGGGATAACAGTGTCGTCGGGCGCGCCGTCGGTCTCAAAGACGGAGTAGGCCTGGCCGCCCACTTCGGTGCGGTAGGTGCGGCAGAACGCGATGTTCACGTGGGCATAGGCGAGCAGGTTGGTGAGCGCGGCGAGCACGCCGGGAACGTCCTTGTGCGCCACGAAGAGCGTGGAATACATGCCCGTGATGTCGACGCCGACGCCGTTAATGCGGCTGATGCGCATCTTGCCGCCGCCCAGGCTCTCACCGCGGACCTGTGCCGTGGCGCCCGTGTCGTCGACCATGTCGATGTCGACGGTGTTGGGGTGGATGGAGGCGTCGTCGCCCTTGATGTCAAAGTGATATTCGAGGCCCTGCTCGCGTGCGAGGTCGAAGGCCTGCTTGATGTTCTCGTCATCGGTGTCGAGGCCCAGGATGCCTGCGACGAGCGCGCGGTCGGTGCCGTGGCCGCGGTAGGTGTGGGCGAAGGAGTTCCACAGGCCAAAGGTGACTTTGGTGATGCGGCCTTCCAGCAGGCTGGCAGCAACTTGGGCGCACCGCAGGGCGCCGGCGGTGTGCGATGAGCTGGGGCCGACCATGACGGGGCCCAAGATCTCGAATGCTGAGGTCGTAGCTAGTGTTTGCGGCTTGCCTGCCATATGCGCTCCTGTTCTATCCCGTCGTCCCGAGGGGCGGGGCATAAGGTCGCCTGCTCGGACAGTCCTGCTCGCACGGAGAGCACATTAAGTGCTCTCCGGCTCGTGCGGAACTCGCGATCGACCTTATGCCCCGCCCCTCGGGACTAAGGATACATGGTTGGGGTTGCTAGATGGCAAAATTCATTAGCTAGGGACGCAGCGTAGGCTCATATCGAAGCATCTTTACCACCGGATTAATATAAAAGAAGCACCGCTTGGGGGCGGTACTTCTTTTGAAAGCGCGTGCGTGTTGTGACCTTAGCGGTTCTAAATTACAGGCCGCAGGCTGCTTTGAGTTCTTCGACTCGGTCGGTCTTTTCCCAGGTGAAGTCGGCGTCTTCGCGGCCGAAGTGACCGTAGGCTGCCGTCTTTTCGTAAATCGGGCGACGCAGGTCTAGGTCGCGGATGATTGCGCCCGGGCGCAGGTCGAAGGTCTTCTCTACGGCCTCGACGATCTTGTCCTCGGCAACATGTGCGGTACCGAAGGTGTCGACCATGATTGAGAGGGGCTTGGAAACGCCGATGGCGTAGGCAAGCTCGACTTCGCAGCGGTCGGCCAGACCGGCGGCGACCACGTTCTTGGCGACCCAGCGCGCGGCATACGCGGCGGAGCGGTCGACCTTGGTGCAGTCCTTGCCGCTAAAGGCACCGCCGCCGTGACGGCCGTAGCCGCCGTAGGTGTCGACGATGATCTTGCGGCCGGTGAGGCCCGTGTCGCCCATGGGGCCGCCCACGACAAAGCGACCGGTGGGGTTCACGTAGATGTCGGCGTTGTCCCACGGCATGTTCTCGGCGGCCATGACCGGGGTGATGACGTGCTCGATGAGGTCGGCCTTGATCTTGCCCATGTCCTCGATCTCGGCGGCGTGCTGCGTGGAGATGACGATGGTCGTGACCTCGACGGGCCTGCCTTCCTCGTAGCGCACGGTGACCTGGGTCTTGCCGTCGGGACGCAGATAGGCGAGGGTGCCGTCGTGACGCACGGCGGCCAGGCGCTCGGCTAGGCGACTCGCCAGGTAGTGCGGCATGGGCATGAGGGTCTTGGTCTCGTTGGAGGCATAACCGAACATCATGCCCTGGTCGCCGGCACCGATCAGGTCGATCGGGTCGGTGGTAGCGCCGGTCTGGGTCTCGAAGGACTCGTCGACGCCCTGGGCGATATCGGGCGACTGCTCGTGGATGAGGCTCATAACGCCGCAGGTATCGCAGTCAAAACCGAACTTGGCACGGTTGTAGCCAATGCGGCGGATAACGCCGCGAGCGATTTCCTGCACGTCGACGTAGGCCTGGGTGCGAATCTCGCCGGCGACGATGACGGTGCCGGTGGTCACGAGGGTCTCGCAGGCGCAGCGGACGTTCTCCACGTTGGCAGGCACGCCGTTGGGGGCGATGTAACCCTGCTCCTGGAGCTCTATTTCTTTGGCGAGGATTGCGTCGAGGACGGCGTCGCTGATCTGGTCAGCGATCTTATCGGGATGACCTTCGGTCACCGACTCCGACGTAAAAACAAAGGACCCGTGTTGGGGTGGGATGGAACGAAGTTCTTCTGACATGATTGTCCTTTCAAAAACGTGTCCCGGCGACCGTTACCATTCCGCCAGGCTCTCTATGCAAGGGCACATCATAGCGCGTAAATCAAATATTCACACCCTTTCCGCACCTACTCATTGGGGACAGACTTAAATGACTACCCTTACCTAAGTGCCGACAGGTTGTCCAATGACTGGTCATTTAAGTCTGTCCCCAATGAGTAGGTCGGTGCCCTTTGTGCGGAGGTTGCTTTGATGCTTTATACTGGTGCGGTTAGACATCCATCCTGCAATCGAGGAGATATCCATGGCATCAGACGTTCGCGTCCGCTTTGCACCCTCACCGACGGGCAAGCTGCACATCGGCGGTGCCCGCACCGCTATCTATAACTGGGCTTTCGCCCGTGCTAACGGCGGCACGTTCATCCTGCGCATCGACGACACCGACCCCACCCGCTCCACCGACGAGAACACGCAGATCATCCTGCGCGCCATGCGTTGGCTGGGCCTGGACTGGGACGAGGGTCCCGAGGTGGGCGGCGACTTTGGCCCCTACGCCCAGACCGAGCGCCTGGACCTGTACAAGCAGGCCGCCCAGAAGCTTTGGGACGAGGGCAAGGCCTATCCATGCTTCTGCACCAAGGAGCAGCTCGACGCCGATCGCAAGGCCGCGCAGGAGCGCAAGGACCCCTTCCAGGGCTATCAGCGCCGCTGCCGTGATCTTGATCCCGAGGAGGCCCGCCGCCGCATCGAGGCCGGCGAGTCCTACGTCCTGCGCATCAAGGTGCCCGAGGACCGCGGCGACGTCGTCATCCACGACGCCGTCCACGGCGAGGTGACCTTCGACGCCAAGGAGCTCGACGACTTTGTCATCTTCCGCTCCGATGGCACGCCCACGTACAACTTCGCGACCGTCGTCGACGACGCCATGATGAAGATCACCCATGTCATCCGCGGCGACGACCACCTGTCCAACACCCCGCGTCAGGTCATGGTCTACGAGGCCCTCGGCGCGCCCGTGCCCACGTTCGCCCACATCTCCATGATCCTGGGCGCCGACGGCAAGAAGCTCTCCAAGCGCCACGGTGCCACCTCGGTGGAGGAGTACCGCGACGCCGGCTACCTGTCCGACGCCTTCGTCAACTACTTGGCGCTGCTCGGCTGGTCGCTCGACGGCGATACCACGATCATCCCGCGCGATGTCCTGGCCAGCAAGTTCTCGCTCGACCGCATTTCCAAGAACCCCGCGACCTTCGACCCCAAGAAGCTCGACTGGGTCAATGCCGAGTACATCAACGGCATGTCCGACGCGCAGTTTGCAGACGAGATCATGGTCCCCGAGTTGCACGAGGCAGGCCTCATCGAGGGTAATGTCGAGTACGGCGAGGACTGGATCGACGCGCTTGCCGCCATCGTTAAGCCGCGCACCAAGATGCCGTCCGACGCCGTGACCGTCGCCGCTCCCATCTTTGCCACGGCAGAGACGCTCGAGTATGACGAGAAATCCGTCAACAAGGGCCTGGCCAAGGAGGGCATGGGTGCCATTCTGGACGCCGCCAAGGCCGCGCTCGAGGGTGTTACCGAGTGGACCGCCGCGAACATCGACGCCGCGCTTGAGCCGCTGCCCGAGCAGATGGACCTCAAGAAGCGCGTGGTGTTCCAGGCCGTGCGCGTCGCCGTTTGCGGCAACATCGTGAGCCCTCCGCTGGGCGAGACCATGGCGCTCGTCGGCCGCGACGACTGCCTGGCGCGCATCGACCGCGCCCGCACGATGGCGCTGTAATCGCTGCGCAAACGTATGTATCCGAGCCCCGTTCACCTCGAGCGGGGCTCTTGTTTCTGTAGACGAATGGGATAGGAGGTACTGGGGCCATGGCCGAGCAACTTTCGCTGTTTGGTTCGCTGGATCCGGAGGAGACTCCGGCGGCGCCGGCATCCGGTGCTGCCCCGGCCAAGCCCGAGCCTTCACCTGAGCCCATTACCGCCTACACGAGCGTGGTTCTCGACATCCCCACCCGTGCGCTGTCTGAACCGTTTGCTTACGGCATTCCCGAGTCCCTTGCCGACGAGGCCCAGGTCGGATCGACGGTTCTGGTCCACTTTGGTAACCGTGCCGCCGCGGGCTATATCGTCGACACTGCGCCTGAGCTGGGCGACCTGCAGGGCAACAACGCCATCGACCCCGCGCGCATTAAAGCTGTCGAGGCTATCCTCAGCAAACCGCTCTTTGGCGCCGAGTCCGCCCGTATTGCACGTTGGATGAGCCGCGAGTATGTTGCGACGCTTTCCGAGTGCCTGCGCCTGTTCTTGCCTCCGGGCGGAAGCCCGCGCGTGGTCAAGGGCGACGACGGCGTGTGGGCCGTTGAGCGCCCCGCCGTCAAACCCATCCAAAACCGCTGGGTCATGCTCACGCCCGAGGGCTTCGACTATACGCCTCCCAAAACGGCGGTCCGCCAGCGTCAGCTCATCGAGGCACTACAGTGCGGCCCGGTCACAACGCGCGACCTCAACCTGCTCTACAACAGCATGTCGGCGACCATCAAGGCGCTCGAAAAACGTGGTGTCGTCGTGGTGGAGGAGCGTCGCGCCTGGCGTGGCTGCAGCGAGCAGACCACGCTGTCCTCGGCAAGCGGTAAGGCACCAGTCGCGCTCACGAACGGCCAGCAGCAGGCGCTCGCGCAGATTGAGCGCGCTCGTCTGGACGCTCATGGCGACGTGGTGTTGGTCGACGGCGTCACCGGCTCCGGCAAAACCGAGGTTTATCTCTCGGCGATTGAGCGCGTGCTGTCGGCCGGCCGTTCGGCCTGCGTGCTGGTGCCCGAGATCTCGCTGACGGCCCAGACTGTCGGCCGCTTCCGCTCGCGTTTTGGCGAGACGGTCGCCGTGTTCCATTCGCGCCTTTCGGCCGGCGAGCGTCTGGACCAGTGGGATATGGTCGCCAGTGGTGCGGCCCGTGTTGTCGTCGGCGCGCGTTCGGCGCTCTTCTGCCCGCTCAGCGACCTGGGCCTTATCATCATCGACGAGGAGCACGAGACCAGCTATAAGCAGGGTTCCAGCCCGCGCTATCATGCGCGCGAGGTGGCGGCCGAGATGGCGCGTCGCTATCGCTGCCCGCTCGTGCTGGGCTCGGCCACGCCTTCTGCTGAGGCCCTTGACCGCTGCCGCCGTGGCACGTATAACGGTGCCACTTGGACGCGCGTCGAGATGCCCGAGCGCCCGGGACACGCCGTGCTGCCCACGGTCCGTATTGCCGACCTGCGCCGGGAGTTCTCGCACGGCAGCCGCTCCATGTTCTCAAAACCCTTGATGGAGGGCTTGGAGCGTGTGGTCGAGCGCCGCGAGAAGGCCGTGCTGCTGCATAACCGCCGTGGCTTTGCGCCGTTCCTGATGTGCCGCGAGTGCGGCTGCGTCCCCACCTGCAACCACTGCTCCACCGCGCTTACGTATCACGAGCGCACGCACACGCTGCAGTGCCACACATGCGGTTCGTCTTGGCGCGTGCAGCCGTTTCCCGCGCCCACGAGCCGTTGCCCCAAATGTGGCAGTCGCTACCTGGCAAAAATGGGCCTGGGCACGCAGCAGATTGAGGACGCACTGCACCAGATGCTTCCCGAGGATGTCGCCATTATTCGCATGGATGCCGATTCCACGCGCGGCAAGGATGCGCACAAAAAGCTGCTCGAGCAATTCGATGCGGCCGATTGCGCGGTGCTGCTGGGCACCCAAATGATCGCAAAGGGCCTCGACTTTCCCGAGGTCACGCTCGTGGGCGTGGTCAATGCCGACTTTGCCCTCAAGCTGCCGGACTTCCGCGCAGGGGAGCGCGCCTACGACCTGCTGGAGCAGGTTGCGGGCCGTGCCGGTCGCGGCGATCGTCCCGGCGAGGTGATCATCCAGACCTACCTGCCCGATGACCCGGTAATTCGCGCCGTCGCTGAGCACGACCGTTCGATCTTTACCGACTACGACCTGGACCAGCGCCGCGACGTGCTGTACCCGCCGTTTGTTCGCTTGGTCAACATCTTGGTGTGGTCGGCGAACCGAGACGACGCGCAGGACTACATCGGGCGCATTGCAAAGCTTCTTAAGCGCCGCTGGCATGCCGCCGCGCCCGACTTTTTGCGGGCGGGGAGTGCCGTGCCGCAGGTGCTGGGCCCGGCTTCGTGTGTAATCGAGAGAGCCAAGGACCGTTACCGCTTCCATCTGCTTGTGAAGTCGCCCGTGGGGTACCATGTCTCTGATGATATCGACGCCTGCCTCAAAGAGGTGGGCTCCGTGCGTGGCGTGAGCGTGAGCGTTGACGTCGACGCCTATGATTTGATGTAACAACTCGAAAGGATGGCCATGGAAGCCAACGGAATCGTACTGTCGCCCGACCCTCGTCTGCGCCAGGAGTGCGCCGTCATCGAGGAGATCACCCCGGCGATCGAGGCGCTTGCCGAGAAGATGAAGAAGATGATGTTCGATAACGGCGGTTGCGGCCTGGCTGCTCCGCAGATCGGCGAGCTCATCCAGCTCGTCACCATCGACTGCGACTACAGCGACAAGAACGACTACGACCCGTACGTGCTCATTAACCCCGTGATCGTGGAGCAGAGCGACCATCTGGTGCCCTTTAGCGAGGGCTGCCTTTCCATTCCTGGCATTAGCTGCGAGATCGAGCGTCCCGACCATGTCGTCGTCGAGGCATACGACTTGGACGCCAACCTGATTCGCTACGAGGCCACGGGCGATCTGTTCTGCGTGTGTCTGCAGCACGAGATCGATCACCTGCACGGCAACACTATGTTTGAGCGACTGAAGCCGATGCAGAGGATCAAGGCCGTCAAGGAGTACCAGGACGCCCTGGCCCGCGGCGCTCGACCGGGCGAGACCGAATAGGTTAATTGTCCGTCCCTGGGATGGGGCCCACACATATCATCCCGTGCTCAAACATTCTCGCTGCGCTGCGAAACTGCGCGCGGGACGATATGTGTGGGCCCCATCCCAGGGACTACGTTGTCGCTCTTGGTTTCGCCCGGGTGCCGTCGGGCCAGGGAAGGGCGTCTTCGCTGATAATTGCTTTGCTGAAAGAGCTGCTTTTATTGCGGCTCTTTCTTTGGTTTTGGGTATATTTGTTCTTGTTGAATTGTTATTGCGGATGGGCTAGTGACTTGGCTTTCCGCTGTTCTTTGTAGCCGTCTCGGCTTTGGTTGAGGGGAGACGTTCTTTATGCGTATTGTGTTTATGGGTACGCCTGATTTTGCTGTGCCTTCTTTGACTTCGCTTGTTGAGGCTGGGAATGAGATTGCGCTTGTTGTTACTCGTCCGGATGCTGTTCGTGGACGTGGTAAGAAGCTTGAGCCGTCTCCTGTTAAGGCCAAGGCGCTTGAGCTGGGGTTGCCGGTCGTTGAGGCCAATCGTATGACGCCTGAGGTTGTTGAGGCGCTCCATGCAGCGCGAGCTGATATTTTCTGTGTGGCTGCTTATGGCTGCATTTTGCCTGATGACGTGCTGCATATGGCACCGCTCGGCATTGTGAACGTTCATGCGTCCTTGCTGCCTCGTTGGCGTGGGGCTGCTCCTATTCAGCGTGCCATTCTTGCTGGTGATGAGGTTGCTGGAGTTTCCATTATGCGTATTGGGCATGGCGTGGATACTGGTGCTTATTGTGCCCAGGCCTCGACTTCGGTTGCCGGTAAGCATGCTGAGGCGCTGACCATGGAGCTTGGTGAGCTTGGCGGTAAATTGCTTGCCGATACGCTTCCTTCGCTTGCCGATGGTACCGTTGTGTGGACTGAACAGGATGAGTCGCTTGTTACCCATGCTGCCAAGATTTCTAAGCAGGAGATGCGTCTGGATCCTCAGATGGCGGCGCTTGATTGCGTGCGTCATGTGCTTGCCTCGTCCGATACCGCGCCTGCCCGTTGTGTAATTGCCGGCAAGTCGGTTCGCGTGCTCGATGCTGCGCCCGCTGATGTGTCGCTTGGCGAGGGCGCTGTTGCCGTTAAGAGCAAGCGTGTTTACCTGGGACTTTCCGATGGTGCGGTTGAACTGCTCGAGGTTAAGCCCGACGGCAAGCGTGCTATGGCTGCTTCTGCCTGGGCTGCCGGCCTGCAGGGTGCTGATCTTACGTGGGGTGTTCTGTCATGAGCAAGTTGTCTCCCGCGCGCAAGCTTGCGCTCGATGTGTTGATGGAGGCCGATCGCCGCGGTATGTACGCGCGCGACGTGTTGTCTTCCCGCGCTTCCGCCAAAGCCATTGACCAGCGCGATTCCGCCTTTGCTGCCCGCTTGGCGCTGGGTGTTGCCGCCACGCAGGGTATTTTGGACGAGTTGCTCGATCAGTTTCTCGATAAGCCTAAAAAGGTTGCGCCGCGTGTTCGCATGGCGCTTCGTATCTCGGCCTTCGAGATGCTCTACCTTCATACCCCAGGCCGCGTTGCGGTGAGTCAGGGTGTTGAGCTGGTTCGCTGCGGCGCTAAGTCCGCCGCTGGCTTGGCCAATGCTGTACTGCATAAGGTTGCTGACAATGTTGATGACTTTGCTACTGCGTCCGATGTGGATGAGTCTGAGCGGCGCTTGGTTCGTCTGTCGCGCCTGATGGGTCTGCCGCGCTGGTTGTGCGCTCGTATTATGGCGTCGTTTGACACGCCAGAGGGTGCGCTTAACTTTGCCGGCAATCTGGCCCCCGCGCCGCTGGCCCTGCATGAGAATGCCTTTGCGACCAAGCCCGATCCGTATATCTCGCAGCTCGTCGCGCCTGTCTTCCCAGGCTGCCATGCCCCGGTTGATGCCCAGGTTACGGTTGCGTCGGGCGTATTTGAGCATGCTGCCGCGGTGGCCTCGGACCTTAACGCGCAGCTTATCGCTACAGCTGCCACGCGCCCTGGTAGCTGTCTTGAGATTGGTGCCGGTCGTGGCACCAAGACCTATGTGATGATGTGCCAGGCCAAGCGTGCGGGGTATGAGCGTCAGCATACGGCGCTCGATCTGCATGATCGCAAGTGCGATCTGAATCTCGCTCGCCTGCACAAGGCTGATATTCAGGGCGTTCGTACGGTTTCGGGTGATGCCTGCGAGCTTGATGAAGTATTGACGTCGTTTGATGCCATGCTTGGCAAGCCGGTTAAGTTCGACACGGTCTTTATCGATGCGCCGTGTTCGGGCACCGGCACCATGCGCCGTCATCCTGAGATCCCGTGGCGCCTAACCGAGAATGATGTAATGGCCGAGTTACCCAAGCTTCAGCTGACGATGCTTAAGGAGGCTTCTGCGCGCGTGGCCGCCGGCGGAGAGCTCATCTATGCCACCTGCTCGGTTTTTGATGAAGAGAACACGCAGGTCGTGGATGCCTTTTTGGCCTCTCCCGAGGGGGCCGACTTTAGTGTCGCACCGCTCTCCGAGGCGCAGATCCTGCAACTCCCCGAGTTCGATCAGGCCAAGAAGCTCGTATCCGTACGCCAGAACGATCGAGGCCTCTTCCAAAGCGTGCCGGTAAACGCCGACTCCTACGATGGCCACTTCTGCGCCAGACTGGTCCGCAAGTAACTACTAAGTTGCGGTGAAATAGGGATTGAAAAGCCGCTTCTACCCGCCAAACAGTCCTTATTTCACCGCAACTCACAAGGAAACCTGGGTACCTTGATTAGCTACCCATAGAGCAAAGAAATAGCCCCGCGATCGGCGTTGATCGCGGGGCCGCGTTGTTCCTAGTGGCTGTGCGGGCAGTTGGCGCAGCAGCCGCTCGTGGCGTTGGTGCTGGAGCCGCCGCTGCGCTGGTCGGTGTTGTAGAAACCGCTGCCCTCAAATTTAATGCCGCTGGCCGAGAACGTCTTGGCCGCCGGGGCACCGCAGCTGGGGCACACGACCTCGGGAGTCTCGGACATGGGATGCTCAACCTCAAACACGTTGCCGCAGCTCGAGCACTTGTAATCGTAGCGCGCCATAATACTTCCTTTTCAGCACAAAGCGGGCAGATTACTCTGCCCGCAAAAATTCAAACGTCTGTAACTGTACCCTATATCGGGGGTTTTATCACGCTTCGCCCCAGAATCTATGGTTGTTGCGCAGGAGCTGTGCGGTTTTGTTCTCGGCGGCCGCAATGTCCGCCTCGTCAGCCTGCCAGGTCCAGTTGCCCGTGGCCACGCCCGGAACGTTCATGCGCGCGTCGTCGCCAAGCCCCAGGACATCCTGCAGCGGCATCATCACCAGGGGAGCGTCGCTTGCCAGCGCGTCGCTCATCAACTTTGCCGCCACCTCAACACCGCTCGGTTCATCGCCGCCCGCAAAGGAACGCGTGCACCAACCGGCCAGCGTCGACGTATCGTGCGTCGAGGTGTACAGAATCTTGCCGGGCGTGGGATGCACACCGCAACGAACGTCGTAGTCGCTAAACTCCAGCACGTCCATGCCGGGGAAGCCACAGGTCGAAGCCATGGCGTGAACACCGGGCGTCAAATAGCCCAGGTCCTCGGCGATAAAGTTGAGCGGACCCAGCTCGTCGTAGGCAGTCTGGAACAGGTCCTTGCCCGGGCCCGCCAGCCAGCGGCCGTCGACGCATGCTTTGCCCGCGGGAATGCTGAAATAGCTGTGGAATCCCAGGAAGTGATCCAGGCGCACGCGGTCGTAGAGCGAGAACGCGCGGCGCAGGCGATCCATCCACCAGCTATAGCCGTTCTGCTTCATGTGGTCCCAGCGGAACGTCGGGTTGCCCCACACCTGGCCCTCGGTTGCAAAGTTGTCGGGCGGCGCACCGGAAATCTCAATCGCCTTGCCGGTATCGGACAGCCAGAAGTTCTCGGGCTCGCTCCACGCGTCTGCCGAATCGTCCGACACGTACATAGGAATATCGCCGATAACCTCGATGCCCTTCTTGTGCGCATAGTTCATGAGCTCGCACCAAGCCAAGTCAAAGCGGTACTGCATGTACGCCTGAAGCTCGGCCTCGTTGTGGAAGCGCTTGTCGTCGATCAGATGCTCGTTGTAGCGCGCGACATCTGCCGGCCAATCATGGCGCGTCTCGCCCTCAAAGTACTTCTTAACGGCCATGTAGACGCAGTATTTCTCGAGCCAATCGGCATTGCGATGTTTAAACGCGGTGTACAGTGGGTCGGCATCCTCGCCGCCGCGGGCCTTCCAGGTTTCAAAGTCGGCTGCCAGCTCCTCGTGGCTCTCGGGTAGCAGGTCGATATTGCCTGCAAAGGCCGAAGGACCGGCGTAAGGGGAGCGGAAGAAGTCCGTGGGGTTGACGGGGAGAACCTGCCAGTAGCGCATGCCCATGGCGGCCAGATGGTCGATAAAGCGACGCGTGGGCGCGCCGATCGTACCGGGCTTGCCGTCGTCGGACGGAACCGATGTGATATGGCACACAACACCCGCACCGTGATCGAGAGGTTCCTGCAGGCGCTGCTCGGCATGGTGATAGATGATCGACGAGCCCAGCGGATACAGATCGAGCGTGACCGTACCGTTGTGGATCTCGCACTCATGACCGCTGATCACGTCACTCGCACATTCGTCGAGCGCCGGAACCGTCACGCGGTGTGAATTGCGCAGGCTGCGGTTGATGATGACGGTCGCGGACTCGCCGTCTTTACCGGTACGGTTGTAGGCCAGCACTTCGTCATTGAGCGCGAAGGCCTTGATCTCGCCATCGATCATAAACGGCAGCGCGCGGCGCACAGCGGATGCGTTCTTGACGATCGCAAACGTATCGAAGTCGTGGAGGTCTTCCTTGGTCGGCATGGTGCGGCGATTACCCGGATCGGTGAGTCCCTCCAAGCCGTACTCGTCACCGTAATAGATTGAGGGAACGCCCGGGAACGTCATCTGCATGAGCGTCGCGAGCCAAAAACGGCTCTTGGCCAGGCCCATCGCGTTCTCGTCCAGGCGCCATTTGCTGCGCTCGCACTCGGGCAGCTGCGACTCGTCGGGGCCGCCGCCGAGCACCGAGATAATGCGCGGACGGTCGTGGCTCGACAGCAGGTTGAGCGCGCAAGACAGGGCCTCACGCGGATAGTTCTCGCGTAGGGTCTCGATATCCTCGGCAGCTTGGTAGGCGTTTTTGTAGCCCATCAAAAAGCCGATGACCATGTCGCGGAAGGGGTAATCCATGGCCGAGTCGAGCTCGGAGCCTTGTAGATACCGACGCAGATGGCCGTAGCTGATCTTGTTGGAGGCATCTTCCCAGACCTCGCCGAGCAGCAGCGCGTCGGGCTTCTCGGCGAGCACGGCCTTTTTGATCTCGGTCAGGAAGTCATCAGAAAGCTCGTCGGCCACATCCAGGCGCCAGCCGTGAGCGCCGGCGCGCAGCCATTTACGAATGACGCCGTCCTTGCCCAGGAGCCGCTCGCGCACCAGTTCGGATCTCTCATTGATGGCGGGCATATTGCCCACGCCCCACCAACAGTCGTACGAGCCGTCCTCGTGAAAATAAAACGCATCGCGCCAAGGCGAATCCTCGCTCTGCCACGCGCCCACGCCGGGGTAGTTGCCGTAGCGGTTGAAGTAGATCGAATCGTCGCCCGTGTGGTTGAAGACGCCGTCCAGGATGATGGAAATTCCGAGCTTCTCGGCTGCCTGACACAGCTCGGTAAAGTCCTGCTCGGTGCCCAGAATCGGGTCGATCTTGGTGTAGTCGGCCGTGTCGTAGCGGTGGTTGCTCGCGGCCTCAAAAATGGGGTTGAGGTAGATGGCCGTAAAGCCCAGCTCGGCGATGCGGGGCAGGTCTCCCTGGATACCCTTGAGCGATCCGCCGTAAAAGTCCCAGGTCTTGATGGAGCCGTCCTCGGCGCGCTCGTACACAGGCGGCTCGTTCCAGTCCTCGACCATGCGGCGCTGAATGCCCTTACGCGGTTTTTCGACCTCGGCCAGCGTGCGCTCGCGCCAGTGCTCGTCGCGGGCATAGCGATCGGGGAAGATCTGGTAGACCATACCGCGCTCGTACCAGGTAGGACGGTTCTCACGGTGTTTGTAGACGGTGACCTGGAATGACGGCACCTCGGCGTAGTCGTAGGTTACGCCTTCGCCGCCGGTACGTCCTTGCAGTGCGCCCAAGCGGACCTCGGGCTGGCCTTCAATATTGCAGATAAAGCTGTACCAGATAAGACAGGGCTCGGTGCACTCAAGCTCTACGGTAAATATGCCGTCGCCCTCGTGCGTCATAGGATACCGAGACTCACCAATCTCATCGACCCAGGTGCGCAGCGTAAGCGTTGCCTGCGCGGGATCGGCGTCCTCCAGAATCACGGAGAGCGAAAGGGTTGTTCCTGTGGTCACAGCGCCAAACGGAGTGCGAAACTGCGGCAGACGGCTGTTGTGTATCAATCTCATAGTACGGTCCAGTTCAATAGAATCACGGCCTGCTGGCCATGGGCTTTACGCACAGGATGTAAGTATATCTGTTGTACACAGGCTGTATAAACAACATCCGTTTACCATCGGCGAACGGTTGTCCTAGAAAATCGTTTTACCAACTACCTACAGAGAAGGGGCGCCCGGTTGGAGCGCCCCTTACTTAGGGTTTGATGAGGTTTTGAATCGTCTGTGGGCTAGCGGCGCTTGCGGGTGGCCGTTGCCTTGCGGACGGACGTTTTCTTGGTCGGAGCCTTTTCCTCGGCCGGAGCGGCGGGGGAGACCGGGGCTTCCTTGGCGGGCTCAGGCTTGGCCTCGTCCTTCGGGGCAGCCTTTACCTCGGCCTTGGGCTCCTCTTTGGCAGCAGCAGGCTTAGTCTCTGCCTTGGGAGTTGCGGCCTTTGTCGTGGTCTTCTTGACCGTCGTCGTGCGCTTTCGCGTGGTGGTCTTGGCAGCGGACTTGGCCTCGACGGTTGCCTCCGCCTTGGGCTCGGCAGGCGTCTCCTCGACTTTGGCGGCTGGCTTTGCGGCTGCCTTGGTCGTGGCTGCCTTGGTGGTCGTCGACTTCGTAGCCGTTGTCTTCTTGGCTGCCGTTGTCTTCTTGGCGGCTGTGGTCGTCTTCTTGGCAGCAGTCTTTGCCGGAGCCTTGGCGGCCGGTTTGGCCTCAGCGACCTTGGCCTTTACCTCGGGAGCAGCCTCGGCTTCGGCGGCTTTCTTGGCAGCGGCGGTCGTGCGCTTGCGCGTGGTCGTTGTCTTGGTAGCGGTGGTTTTGGTTGCCGCCGCCTTGGTCGCAGTAGCCTTCTTAGCTGTCGTCTTGCGAGTCGTGGTCTTCTTTGCCGCAGGCTTCGCAGCAGGCTCGGGCTCAGGAGCAACCTCAGCCTTCACCTCAGGCTCGGCCTTTGCGGGCTCAGCTTCATCCGGCTTCTCCTCGGCCTTGGGCTCCTCAGCGGCCACCGGCTCAGCAACAGCCTCTGGCTCGTCGACAACCGCCGCCGGCCTCTCAATCTCCGGGTGCATAAAGAAGTACAGGTCCAGATACTTATCGGCCGAGCGCGTCCAGCTAAAGTCCTGGCTCATGGCCTGCGTGACCAGCTGGTTCCATGCGTCGCGGTTATCCCAGAACAGACGCGCCGCGCGGAATACCGCATCGCCCATCTCGTCGCCGTTAAAGTTGCTAAACGAGAAGCCCGTGCCCTCGCCGGTAAACTCGTTGTACGGGATCACGGTGTCCTTCAGGCCGCCGGTCTCGCGCACGATGGGCAGGGTACCGTAGCGCATGGCGATGATCTGCGACAGGCCGCAGGGCTCAAACTTCGAAGGCATCAGGAACATGTCGGCGGCAGCATACATGCGCTGCGACAGCGCCGGGTCAAATTCGATGCGAGCCGCCATGGTGCCGGGGTACTTGTCCTGGAAGTAGCGCAGGCCGTCCTCGTAGTCGCGGTCGCCGGTGCCCAGCACCGCCACCTGCACGCCGCCGGCCAGGATGCGGTCGAGCGCGTACATGACCAGGTCTAGGCCCTTCTGGCGCGTCAGACGCGTGACCATCACCATGAGCGGACGGTCGTCGCGAACCTCGAGCCCCAGCTCTTCCTGCAGCTTGGCCTTGCATACGGCCTTGCCGGAACGGTCCTCCACGGTGTAGTTGGCGGCAATGCGCTTGTCGGTCGCCGGGTCAAAGCCCGCGACGTCGATGCCATTCAAAATGCCCTGCAGCGCGTACGAACGCTCGCGCAGAACGCCGTCCAGGCCCTCGCCAAATTCAGGCGTCTGGATCTCGTTGGCATAGGTGGGGCTCACCGTGGTGATAGCATCGGCATAGCGCAGGGCGCCCAGCATGTAGTTGATGCTGCAGGCGTCGCAACGCAGCTGCGAAGCGGCCGCCGGAATGTGCGCCACACCCAGGATGTCCTCCATCACGGTATCGCTAAACTGGCCCTGGAACGCCACGTTGTGGATCGAGAAGACGGTCTTGACGCGGTCATACAGCGGCAGGCCCTGGTAGAACTCGCGCAAAAACACGGGCGCCAGTGCCGTCTGCCAGTCATTGCAGTGCAGGATGTCGCACTCAAAGCCGGCCGGCAGGTGCTGCAGGCTCTCGGTGATGGCCTTGGAGAAGAACGCGAAGCGCTCGCCGTCGTCAAAGAAGCCGTACGGATAGTCGCGCGCAAAGTAGCGCTCGTTGTCCACGAACATATAGGTGACGCCGTCGTGCTCGAGCTTCTCCAGCCCGCAGTACTCGTTGCGCCAGCCCAGGCTCACGTAAAAGTCGGTAAAGTGCTCCATCTGCGCCTTATACTCGTCCTTGATGGTGGCGTACTTGGGCACCATCACGATAACTTCGGCGCCGGCGCGCACGAGCGCTGCAGGCAGCGAGCCCGCCACGTCGCCCAGGCCACCGGTCTTCACAAACGGCGCGCACTCGGCCGAGGCAAACACGATCTGCATCTTTTTGCTGGAATCAGCCATATTGTCTCCCATGTTGTAATTCGAGAATAGCCGCCAGGCGCGAACCGGGCGGCTATTCTACATGTTACGAGCGATGTTGCGGTGCCAACGTTAACGCACGATGGTGGTGTCGGAGGTTAACGGAGCCTTGCCCAGCACCAGGATGTTCTCGGGCGTGCCGCGAAGCTCGGTGTTGGTAGGAACCACGTTGTTCTTGTCCAAAATGGCATTCTCGACTCGTGCGCCGCTCTTGATGATGCAGCTCTGGTTGATGATCGAGTTGGTCACCGATGCGCCTTCCTCGACCACGACGCCGCGCGACAGGATCGAGTTGCGCACGGTGCCCTTGATGATGCAACCGGCCGAGATGATCGAGTTGCACGCGTGGCTGCCGGTCGCGTAGCGCGAAGGCGGCACGTCGTGGGCCTTGGTCAGGATCGGGCGCTCAGGGTCGAAGAGCTGGTCGGCCACGGTCTGGTCGAGCAGGTCCATGCTGCGGCGATACAGCGACTTCTCGCTAAACAAGCCCACGACCTCGCCCTTGTACTCGTAGCTGCACACGTCGATGTTGCCAAAGTCGCCCTGGAGCGCCTCGAGCAGGTCCAGATAGTCGGCGGCCTGGTAGTGGTCGATGATCTCGAGCAGCGTCTCGCGGTTGACGATGCAGCAGTCCATAGAGGCGTTGTCGCCGTAGACGACGCCAGCGCTCACGCCCGTCAGGCGGCCGTTCTCGTTGATTTGCAGCTTGGTCTCGTCATCGACGTTGCGCGTGGCCTTGCAGTACACCACGGTCATCTGGGCACCGGAGTTCTCGTGCGCGTCGATGATGGTGTTGAGGTCCATGTTAAAGATGATGTTGGTGCCCATCATCACAACATAGGGCTTGTCCGAGCGCTGGAACAGCGTCTTGTTGGAGATGATGTCGCGCAGCAGGAAGCGCATGCCGCCCTTGGTGGTGCCATACGCGTTGCCGGGCACCATGAACAGGCCACCCTTCTTGCGGTCCAGGCCCCAGTCCTTGCCCGATCCCACGTGGTCGATCAGCGAGCGGTAGTTGCCCGGCATGACGACGCCGACGGTCTTGATGCCGGCATTCATCATGTTGGACAGCGGGAAGTCGATCAGGCGGTAGCGGCCCAAAAACGGGACGGACGCGATGGGGCGGTCCTTGAGCAGCACGCTGCCGTAGGTCGAAGAGTAGTTAGCGGTGATATAACCGATGGCCTTGCGATTGATCATCGGATCATTCCCCCTTCCCGATAACGACGTCATTTCCAACGACGGCCGTATCCTTGGTGGTATCGACAGAGCCGAGCTTCACGCCCTCTTCGACCGTGGAGTTCTCGCCCAAAATAGCGCGGCAGATGTGTGCGCCGCTCTTAACGTGCGCACCCGGCAGCAGCACGGAGTCCTCGACCACGGCGCGCTCCTCGATGATGACATCGGTCGAAAGGATCGAGTGGCGAGCGGTACCGTAGATCTTGCAGCCGTTGGAGACCAGGCAGTCGTCCAGGCGGCCGTCCGGACCAATGTAGTGCGGCGGACGCGTGGTGATGTTGGACATGATGGGGAAGTGCTTGTCGAACAGATCGAACTCGGGGTTGTTGCCCAGCAGGTCCATCGAGGTCTCGTGGAAGCTGGCGATGGTGCCGACGTCCTTCCAAAAGCCGTGGAACTCGTAGCTGTACAGGCGCTTGTTCTCGCCGAGCAGCTTGGGGATGATGTCCTTGCCAAAGTCGTGGCTCGAGCGCTGGTCCAGAGCGTCCTCCTCGAGTGCCTCGATCAGCACGTCGGCCGAGAAGATGTAGATGCCCATGGAAGCGAGGTTCGAATCGGGCTTATCGGGCTTCTCGGTAAACTTGGTGATGCGGCCGTCCTCGTGATCGGTGGTCAGGATGCCAAAGCGGCTGGCCTCTTCCCACGGCACGGGCATAACGCTCACCGTGAGGTCGGCGTTGTTCTCAATGTGCGTATTGAGCATCTTTCGGTAGTCCATGCGATACAGGTGATCGCCCGAAAGAATCAGGACGTACTTGGGATCGTTGGCCTTGATGTAGTCGAGGTTCTGCGTAATGGCGTCGGCCGTGCCCGCATACCAGGCGCCGCCGGTCTGTGTCTCGTACGGCGGCAGGATCGACACGCCGCCGTCGCGGCTGTCCAGATCCCACGCCTCGCCGGAGCCCACGTAGGCATGCAGCAGGTAGGGGCGATACTGCGTCAGAACGCCCACCGTGTCGATGCCCGAGTTGGAGCAGTTGGAGAGCGAAAAGTCGATAATGCGGAACTTGCCACCAAAGCTAACCGCCGGCTTGGCGATCTTTTGGGTGAGTGCCCCCAATCGGCTGCCCTGTCCTCCTGCGAGGAGCATCGCGATGCATTCTTTCTTACTCATCGATTTCTCCTTCTGTCATCGATGTTCCTAAACCCATTAGCGACGGGCGCGGCGCAACGTCACGCCCGTCGAGTAATGCCGTGCTGGCATAGGGGAGCTCGCGCACCTTTACGCGTGCCAGATCTCGTCGCGGTACTCGCGAATGGTGCGGTCGCTCGAGAACCAGCCGCTCGAGGCGGTGTTGAGCAGGGCCTTGCGGTTCCAGGTCTCCTGGTCGCCATAGCTGCCAGTGAGCTTCTCCCACGCATCCACGTAGCTGCGGAAGTCTGCCATGACCAGGTCGGGGTCGTTGTTGTTCATGAGCTCGTTGTAGATGCTCTCGAAGTTGCCCGAAAGACCCGCAAAGGTGTTGTCCTTGAGTTCGTCCATCACGCGGCCCAGGCGCTCGCGGTCGCCGTTAAGGGTATCCCACGCAAAGTAGCTGTTGGATGCCCAGAGCTGCTCGACCTCGGGGGCGGTCAGGCCAAAGATGGCCTCGTTCTCGCGACCGGCCAGGTCGGCGATCTCGATGTTAGCGCCGTCGAGGGTGCCCAGCGTAATGGCGCCGTTCATCATGAGCTTCATGTTGGACGTGCCCGAGGCCTCCTTGCCGGCGGTGGAGATCTGCTCCGAAATCTCGGCTGCGGGGTAGATGAGCTGGGCGTTGCTCACGCGGAAGTTGGGAATAAAACAGACCTTCATGACCTCGTTGACGCGGGCGTCGTTGTTGATGACGTCGGCCACGGAGTTAATGAGGCGGATGGTCTCCTTGGCAAAGGTGTAGCTCGAGGCGGCCTTGCCGCTAAAGATGAAGGTCGTCGGCGTCACGTGGAAGTTGGGATCCGCGATGCGACGGTTGTAGATGTCCATCACCTTCATGATGTTCATGAGCTGGCGCTTATAGGCATGGAAGCGCTTCACCTGAACATCGAAGACGGTGTTGGGGTCAATGACCAGACCGGTCTCGGCCTTAACGTAGGCGGCCAAACGCTCCTTGTTGGCGCGCTTGGAGGCGCCCACGGCCTTCAGGAACTCGGCGTCGTTCTGGAACTCCTTGAGCTTCTCCAGCTCAAAGGCGTCCTTCAGCCAGCCATCGCCAATGGCCTCGGTCACGAGCTTGGCATAGGTGGGGTTGGCCTCGGCAAAGAAACGACGGTGTGAGATGCCGTTGGTCTTGTTGTTGAACTTCTCGGGCGTCAGGGCGTAGAAGTCCTTGAGCACGATGTTCTTGATGATGTCGGAGTGGATCTTGGCTACGCCGTTGACGCTATGGCTGCAGATCACAGACAGGTTGGCCATGCGGATCTCGCCGTCCCACAGAATGGCGGTCTGGCGCAGGCGCTCCTGCCAACCCTCCTGCGTGGTGTCGAACGACTCGTGCCAACGACGGCTGATCTCGTCGATGATCTGGTACACGCGGGGGAGGAGCTTGGAGAACGTGCCGATGGGCCACTTCTCCAGAGCCTCGGGAAGGATAGTGTGGTTGGTGTAGCTCACGACCTGCGTCACGATGTTCCAGGCGTCGTCCCACTCGAGCTTCTTCTCGTCGATGAGGATGCGCATGAGCTCGGGGCCGCACATGGCGGGGTGCGTGTCGTTGGTATGGATGGCCACAAACTGCGGCAGCAGCTCCCAGTTAGCACCGTGTTCCTTCTCAAAGGTGTCGAGCAGGCTGTAGATGCCGGCCGAGACAAACAGGTACTCTTGCTTCAGGCGCAGCAGACGGCCGTGCTCGCCGGCGTCGTTGGGGTAGAGGATGGCGCTGATGGCCTCGGCCTCGGCGCGCTCGGCGTCGGCCAGGGCATAGTCGCCGCGGTTGAAGGCCTCCAGGTCAAAGTGCTCCTCGACCGGCTCGGCGGCCCAGACGCGCAGCTTGTTGACGGTCTCGCCGGCATAGCCCACCACGGGGATGTCGTAAGGGACGGCCAGGATGTCCTGCGTGTCCACCGTGCGGTAGAACGTGCGGCCGTTCTCCTCAAAGCCCTCGACGTGGCCACCAAACTTAATGGTCACGGCCTTGTCCTGACGGCGGACCTCCCAGGGATAGCCGTGGGTGAGCCACTCGTCGGTGGCCTCGACCTGGCTGCCGTTGACGATCTCCTGCTTAAACAGGCCGTAGCGGTAGCGCATGCCGTTGCCATAGCCGGCGATGCCCTCGGCTGCCATGGAATCCAGGAAGCACGCGGCCAGGCGGCCCAGGCCACCGTTGCCCAGCGCCGGATCGGGCTCCTGGTTCTCGATTACGGACAGGTCAAAGCCCATGTCGTCGAGCGCCTCGGCGACCATGTCACGCACGCCAAAGTTGAGCAGGTAGTTGTCGAGCAGGCGGCCGATCAAAAACTCGATCGAGAAGTAGTACACGCGCTTCTTGCCCTCGGCGGCCACGCGGGCGTCGCTGGTGGTGGCAACGGTGCGTGCCTTCTCGGCCACGAGCTTGGCCAGGGCGTTAAAGCGGTCGAGGTCGCTGGCGGCCTCGACGCTCTTACCACTGATGCTCATGACGGCATCGCGATAGAGCTCGGTAAACTCCTGCTTGTTGTCGAAGATCTTATTCATACGTTCCTTCCCCCGGGGATGTTTCTCCCGGAACGGTTATGACATGTATCCTACGCCCCCGCGGGGCGGGTAATTACAGCTGTAACGCCTTTGTTACGCTTTCTTGGCAGGAGCCTTAACAGCAGCTGCCTTTGCCTTGGGAGCAGCCTTTTTGGTGGCTGCCTTCTTTGCCGTGGTGGACTTGGCCGAAGCCTTGGCAGCGGGCTTGGCAGCCTTTGCCTTAGCCGGAGCCTTCTTAGCGGCCGCGGCCTTGGGCTTTACCGAGGACGTGCGCTTGCGCGTCGCCTTCTTGGGCTTCTCGACCACGGGCGGCTTATAGCTGCTGGGACCGCGGCGCTTAAGCACCACGCCTGCCAGGCCGGGCACCTTAATCTCGATGGAGTCCATCTGCCCGTTCCAGGGATAGGGCTCGCTCGAGCAGGTGTAAGGCTCCTCGCCGGCATAGCCGCTGCCACCGAACTCGGGACGGTCGGAATCGAAGATAACCTCCCAGTCACCCTCGCGCGGCACACCCACGCGGAAGCTCTCGTAGCTCGCCGGGTCAAAGTTGATTAGAATCACCAGGTCGTCATCGACGTCCTCGCCCTGGCGCACAAAGCTCACGATGGACTGTTTAGAGTTGTCCGCGTCAATCCAGGTAAAGCCGTCGTCGGTGTAGCCGCGCTCGTACAGGGCGGGCTCGGCGGTGTACAGGTGGTTGAGCGCCTTGATAAACGCCTGATGATGACGGTGGGTCTCGTACTCTTCGGTCAGGAACCACTGAATGGACTCGTAGTAGCGCCACTCAATAAACTGGCCGATCTCGTTGCCCATAAAGTTGAGCTTGGCACCAGGGTGCGTCATTTGGTAGAAAGCCAGCGTGCGTAGGCCGGCAAACTGGCGCCACCAGTCGCCCGGCATGCGGCCGATCAGCGAGCACTTGCCGTGCACGACCTCGTCGTGGCTCAGCGGGCAGATGAAGTTCTCGGTAAAGGCGTACATGATGGAGAACGTGAGCAGGCCGTGATTACCGGGGCGCCACGGAAAATCAGTCTGCATGTAGTGCAGGGTGTCGTTCATCCAGCCCATGTCCCACTTGTAGTGGAAGCCCAGGCCACCGTCCTGCGGCGGGTAGGTCACGAGCGGCCACGCGGTGGACTCCTCGGCCATCATCATCACGTCGGGGTAGTGCGCCTCCACGGCGCAGTTGACCTGGCGGATAAACGCGCTGGCGTCCAGGTCCTCTTCGGTACCGTATTTGTTGAACTTCTTTTGGCCCGGATCGTCAATGCCAAAGTTGAGGTACAGCATGCTGGACACGCCGTCCATGCGAATACCGTCCACGTGGAAGTTCTCGAGCCAATACAGCACGTTGGAGACCAGGAAGGAGCGGACCTCGCCGCGAGCGAAATCAAACTTGTGCGTGCCCCAGTTGGGGTGAATCTCGTGCTCAAACAGCATGTGGCCGTTAAAGGTGGCAAGGCCGTGGGAGTCGGCGCAAAAACCGCCGGGCACCCAGTCCATGATCACGCCGATGCCTGCCTCGTGGCACGCATCTATAAAGTGCATGAGCTGCTGCGGGTTGCCGTAGCGCGACGTGGCGGCATAATAGCCGGTCGTCTGATAACCCCAGGAGCCATCGAAGGGATGCTCCATAAGCGGCATGACCTCGATATGCGTGTAGCCCATGTCGCGCACGTAGTCCACGAGCTCCACCGACAGGTCGTCATAGGTGTAGAACTCGCCGCGCTGCGCGGGGAAGGGATCCATGGGGCCGGGGTAGTTACCGTACTCGTCGGGCTCGCCCTGCGGCGCGTCGCCGTGGCGCTTCCACGAGCCAATATGCACCTCGTAGATGTTGAGCGGCTGCGACATGTGGTTGTGGGCGGCGCGGCGCTTGAGCCACGTGGCGTCGTTCCACTGGTAGCCATCGAGGGTCCACAGTACGCTGGCGGTACCCGGAGGGCACTCGGCCTTAAAGGCATACGGATCGGCTTTGTAGAGCTTCTCGCCCTCGTTGGTCTCGATGAGATATTTATAGAGCTGGCCCTGCTCGGCGCCAGGAATAAAGCCTTCCCAAATAGCGCTCGTATGCACGGGCACCAGCGGGTTGGCTTCTTCATCCCAGTCGTTAAATTCGCCAATGACATGGACACTCTTTACGTCGGGCGCCCAAACGCAAAAGCGCCAGCCGCGCGTACGGTTCTGCGTGTCGGGATGAGCTCCCATCTTTTCCCAGCTGCGCTCCCACATTCCAATGCCAAACAGGTAGACATCGTCCTTGGAGAGCTCCGGTGCGTGCGGAGCCGTTTTGCGGGTTGCGGGCTTTTTAGCCGTTGGCTTTAGCTTTGTATCGCTCACGTTTGATCCCATCATGACGCGGCAGCGTGTTGCCTTGGTGACTAGATGCGAAAGGTCCAAGGCTGCACGAATCGAAGGGACGGCGAAGTTTCTGTGATTCGTTCCACCTCGCGTGCTCGGTGGAACTTTCGGCAGAAACTACGATAACACCTGTGCGTTAGTTTTATGGACGAAAGCGGATTTGCTGGGGCGTTTAATCGGTAAGCGACATGTTTATACCACTGGCAGAATTGCCGTGGTAAAACTCTTGACAGTTTTACCAATTTGGGTTTCAAAATTGTTTGGCTGACGTTTGGTAAAACGTTTTAAGCAGGATGTTTACCATTTGATATCGAAAGGTTCGTTTATGTCCCGTACCGCCGCTCCCAAGGTTGCTTTTATTTTCGATTGCGATGGCACCCTGGTTAATAGCACCCCCGTTTGGGCTTATGCTCAGCCAGAGTTATTGCACCGCCACGGTGTCGACGTGACCGTTGACGATTTTGCCCAGTTTGAGCATTTGTCGCTGGAGGATGAGTGCCAGGCCTACCACGACACCTGGGGCATTGGCGCTAATGGCGAGGAGCTCTACCGTGAGCTGAGTGACATCCTGATCGATGGCTACTCTAAGGTGCCGCCGCGCGACGGGCTCCTGGCATTTTTGGAGCAGGCGAAGGCGGCAGGCATTGCCATGTGCGTGGCTACGTCCACGCCGGCCGAGCTGGTGCAGTCCGCGCTCGCTGGTGCCGGGCTCGACGCCTACATGGAGTTTGTGACCACCACGGGCGAGGCAGGTCGTTCCAAGCAGTTCCCCGATGTGTACGAGCTGGCGCTGCGCCGCCTGGAGGAGCGTCATGGGAATAAGTTTGAGCGCGCATGGGTGTTTGAGGACGCCGTCTTTGGCTTAAAGAGCTCTGGCTCCGCCGGCTTTAAGCGCGTGGGCATCTATGATCCGCACGGCCGCATGAAGCGCGACGATGTGCGCGCCAACTGCGATATCTTTATCGACAGCTACGAGGAGCTGGATCTGCCCCGTGTTCTTTCGTTTGAGGGATAGGCGAGGGCTGTGGTTTGCAAAGTACTGGTAGTCTGCGGCTCGCCCGTGGTGGCGAGCGCGGATCTTTTGCGTAGGCTAGTGGGGGAATGCGATCACGTTGTCGCCGTGGACCGCGGACTCGACGCGCTGCTGATCGCCGGCCTGGGTTGCGACGTTTATGTGGGGGATGCCGACACGGTGAGTGATGCGGGTCGTGCGTTGGTCGATGCCGCCACCGACTTTGAAGTTGAGCGCCACGACCCGTACAAGGACTATACCGATCTGGCGCTGGCGCTCGATTCCGTCCGCCGTCGTTGGCCGGGTGCCGAAGTGGTTACGACCTGCGCCACCGGTGGCCGTCCTGATATGGCACTTTCCGTACTGGGCCTGCTCGCTGGCTACGATGACGCCCCAGTCTGGATTGCCGAGGACAAGGTGGTCGCCCGCATCCTTCGCCCAGGCGAATCGTGGACCATCGAAGGCGCCGAGGACAAGACGTTCTCCATCATCGCCATTGCCCCCAACACCGAGGTAAGCGAACACGGCTTGGAGTGGGAACTAGATCACAGACCCTTGGGATTACTAGCTGACACCGGAATATCCAATGTGGTCAGGAAAACGGCCAAGATCCAAGTCCACACCGGCACCGCCATCGCTTACCTCTACAAGTAAGGTCTATCGCATCAGGGTTTTATCGGGACGGTGGATAGAAATAAGCGCTCGAAGAGTGATTATTTCTGCCCCGTCCCAGGAAAACCCGTAAGGCGGAAGATCAACCCAAAAAACTTCTTGCACAACAGTGAATCTTCCCCTATAGTATCTCCTCGTCACGGGGGCGTAGCTCAGCTGGGAGAGCGCTTGACTGGCAGTCAAGAGGTCAGGGGTTCGATCCCCCTCGTCTCCACCATCGTGAATATAAAGGCCTTCGGAATTCCGAAGGCCTTTTTTATGTCAAAATACCTCGCGCACATATCCTCAGTTACGCCAACAAAAAGTTGCACAATTTATTTCCCATGTCTGTACATAGTTTGTTAGCCAAACGCGATTATCGATGTAGATCGCCGTTCCATATCGGCTTCAGGAACGCGCCTAATCACCGTTAGCATTCCATTAACCTGCATCAACGTGAACAACATCCCAAAATAACCCCCTTAAGCACGCTAAATGAACGATATGTTGTCCAACGCAGCCCTAATCAGTTTCGCTAACAGCTTGTGCTAGGATACCTAACGTTACATGAGTTCAACTGTGCTCGCGGCTCCAGCAAGTCGCAAAGCGCAGGTCGATCAGCATCCGGCCGTAACGGCGGTGCCAGAAACACCACGAGCTCCAATAAAGAAGTCATGCGACGTTATTTATTTGTAGTGAGTATTATCTCAAATGCAAATAATTAATAGTTGTATGCCAAAGCGTAGCAGTCCTACAGCTGTTTGCGTTCGGTCCAGTTTTGTACCCGCTTGACTGGCTCGCACGCAGCCAGCTGGGGGATGCGGTCATTTTGCGATACACGTCCGCGTCTCTAGCAACTGCATTTGTATATACCGTTCACGGTGGGGCAGAGCCACGTGCTTGTCTGACTGGGCTCAGGGTTTGAATATGGAGCGCCTTCGCGCATGAGCGCCCTGGCGAAGCCATACCCAAACCCCGTGAGCCACACGTAAGACAGCAAGGGGGGCGGTGCTCGTGTGGTATGTGATCCAGGTCATTAACGGTCGCGAAGACGTAATGCGCGAGCGCATCGAGCGCATGGTGCCAGCCGGCACCATGCAGGAGCTCTTTTATCCCCAATTTCAAACCGAGATCAAGGTTCACGGCGAATGGGTCAATACGACCAAGCCGCTCTTTCCCGGTTATCTGATCTGCGACACGGCAGATCCCTGCACCGTGCAACAGTATCTACTGCGCATGGACGACTTTGCCCGGGTGCTTGCCCAGGACGGTCAGTTTGTGCCACTGGCAAAAGAAGAGGTCCAGCTTATTGGCAGCTTTACGCATAGGGGAGACCGCGTAGTGCCCATGAGCGAGGCCCTAAAAGACGGCGACCAGGTCGTAGTTACGGCAGGTCCGCTGCTGGGCCACGAAGGCCTTATCAAAACCATTAACAGACGCAAGAGCACTGCTTATTTGGAGCTTGATCTGTGCGGCCGACGAGTGACTACGCGCGTTGGCCTTGCCGTGCTTTCGGCCGAGCAGCGTGTAATGCGAAACCTTAAAAAGCCAATCGCCTAACTGCGGGCGGCTGCTTAAAGGAGCAAAGGGGATCCCCGGGCCGGGGATAACGGGATCAACAGGGAAGAGAAGAACTTATTTTGAACACCGAATCTAAGAGCGCAAAGCAAAAAGGGAAGCTGAGTGCGTTTGAACCGTATGCGTTGATGGCATATGACATTGTGGCAACTTTTATTGCTGTGTTTGTTGCATCGTGGGGAACGCAGCATTGGGCGACGCTCAGCGGAGCAGCTGGCGCATGCCCGGCTATTCTTGTGCTTGCGCTTGTTAACGTTGTCGTCTTTTGGTTCTTTCATATGTATAGCAGCTTGTGGCGGTATGCGAGCATTTCTGAAGCTGGACGTATTGTTGCTGCTGTAACGGTGGGCTCAGTCATTGGCGACGTTATCTTTAACGTGTTATTTGGCAAGGGCATGAGCCTTCGTGAGGACGTTATGGCATGGGCCGTCATCCTTATTATTTGCGGTGGCGGCCGCTTTGCCATTCGCGCCATTTATGGCAGCCAGCTCTGGCGCTTTAAAAGCAATTCCGATGCGCATCTCCCGCGCACACTCATCGTAGGAGCAGGTGAGACCGGCTCTCTCTCCATCAAACGTATGCTCAACGGAGACCCCGATATGATCGGTGATCCGGTTGCCGTTGTTGACGATGATCCTAATAAGCAAAACCAGCGTATTCATGACGTTAAGGTCTGCGGTACTTGCGCCGATATCCCTACTATTGCGCACGATTGTGAAGCAGAACAGATTGTCGTGGCAATTCCGAGCGCCACGCATGAAGAGCGTCAGCGTATCTATGACCTGTGCATGAAGACAGGTCTTAGGGTCCTTACGCTCCCCAATGTCCGCGATATTCCGCAGGATGGTGTAGGCAGGGTTGCCCTTCGTGAGGTCGAGATCAGCGACTTGCTTTCTCGCGAGGAGAAGTCGCTTGATCTTAACCAGATGGGTTACGTTACCGGTAAGCGCATTTTAGTCACGGGCGGTGGCGGATCTATTGGCTCAGAGCTTGTACGCCAGCTGCTTCCGGCTAAACCTGCGCAAATCGTGTTGTTCGACATTTACGAGAACACTACCTACGAGCTGTATCACGACATCATCAAGACCGCTCATGATCAAGGCACTGATATTCAAGTCTATATCGGCTCCATTACGCATCTCCCAGCGATTACCAAGGTTTTTGAGAAGTACCATCCTCAAGTTGTTTTCCACGCGGCAGCCCACAAGCACGTTCCTCTTATGGAACACAACGCCCGCGAGGCAATCGAGAATAACGTTTTTGGCACACTCAACGTCGTGCGTCTTGCTGACAAGTACCAGTGCAGCCACTATGTGCAGATTTCTACCGATAAGGCGGTTAATCCCACTAACGTAATGGGTGCTACCAAGCGTATGGACGAGATGATCGTTCAGTATTATGCGGCAAACAGTAAGACCATCTTTACGGCTGTTCGCTTTGGTAATGTTCTTGGCAGTCATGGATCGGTTATTCCGTTGTTTAAGCGCCAGCTTCGTGAGGGTGGCCCTATCACCATTACGCACAAGGAAATCACTCGTTACTTCATGACCATCCCGGAGGCCAGCAAGCTTGTCATTACTGCCGGCGCCCTGGCGCATGGCGGCGAGATTTTTGTACTGGACATGGGTGAGCCGGTCAAGATCTACGACCTTGCCATCAACCTTATTACGTTAAGCGGTCTTAAGCCTGGCAAAGATATCCAAATTAAAGAGGTCGGTCTGCGCCCTGGCGAAAAGATGTACGAGGAGCTCCTTATGGACAACGAGCAGCTCCTGCCTACCAAGCATTCCGAGATTCGCATCTCTACAGCCGAGGCCGACAAGATGGAGGAGATCAAAGACAAGCTTGAAAAGCTTCATAACTGCCTCGACAAGGATAACGATACGGTTAAGTCCGTGCTCGCTGAGGTTGTACCTACATATCATCCGCAGTTTAACGATTAGGGATAAGGAGTCACGATGGATATCAAGCCCTTTGAGAACAAGGTTTGGCTAAGCTCGCCGACCATGCACGGCGATGAGCTCAAATACATTACCGAGGCATATGAGACCAACTGGATGTCGACGGTAGGGGAGAATATCAACGAAGTCGAGCGACAAATGGCCAAAAAGATTGGTTGCGGCTATGCCGTCGCCCTTTCTTGCGGTACGTCTGCGCTGCATCTTGCCATGAAACTCGCTGGAATTAAGCCTGGGGATGAGGTCCTTTGCAGCGATATGACGTTCGACGCTACGGTGAACCCGGTTGTTTATGAGGGCGGTGTTCCCGTTTTTATTGACACCGAGCGTGACACTTGGAATATGGATCCTGTCGCTCTTGAAAAAGCCTTCGAACTGCATCCGACTGCAAAGGTCGTTGTGGCGGCGCATCTTTACGGAACGCCTGGCAAAGTCGAAGAGCTTCGTTCAATTTGCGATGCGCACGGGGCTGTTCTAGTTGAGGATGCTGCTGAGTCACTTGGCGCCACGTATAAGGGTCGTCAGACTGGCACGTTTGGCGACATCAGCGCCATTAGCTTTAACGGCAATAAGATCATTACCGGTTCCGCTGGCGGTATGCTTTTAACTGATAGCAAAGAGGCAGCCGATAAAACGCGCAAATGGTCGACCCAGTCGCGCGAAGCCGCTCCTTGGTATCAGCATGAGGAGCTTGGTTATAACTATCGCATGAGCAATGTAATTGCCGGTGTCGTGCGTGGCCAGATTCCGTATCTGGAGGAACATATTGCCCAAAAGAAGGCTATTTACATGCGTTACGCAGAGGGCTTTAAGGGTCTGCCGGTAAGCATGAACCCCTATGACCCTAACGTTTGTGAGCCGAACTTCTGGCTTTCTTGCATGTTGATCGAACCCGAAGCAATGTGCAAACAGGTTCGTGGTGAGAGTGAGGCGCTTTATGTAAGCGAACCTGGAAAGAGCTGTCCCACTGAGATTCTCGAGGCTATAGCCGCCATCAATGCCGAGGGCCGTCCCATTTGGAAGCCCATGCACATGCAGCCAATTTATCGCATGAATGCATTCGTGACGCGCGAGGGCAATGGTCGAGCTAAAACCAATGCGTATATTTCCGGTGGTGCAATGGGTGCAGATGGCTTGCCTTTGGATATTGGTGCCGATATCTTCCATCGTGGTCTATGTCTGCCCTCCGACAACAAGATGACTCCCGAGCAGCAGGACGTAATCATCGAAGTTATTAGGCGTTGTTTTGAGTAGGCTTGGTAACGAGACGTTCTATCAGCGATATGGCAAGCGAGTCATTGACCTGTGTCTGTCTCTTGTCCTGCTTATTCTCTTCTGGTGGGTACTGGCGATCGTGGCAATTCTGGTGCACGTAAAACTGGGCAGTCCTGTGCTGTTCCGCCAGCCGCGCCCCGGCCGCGACGAGAAGGTGTTCAACCTATATAAGTTTCGCACGATGACCGACGAGCGTGACGCCGACGGAAACCTGCTGCCCGACGAGCGGCGCTTGACGAAGTTCGGCCGTGCGCTGCGCTCCACGAGTTTGGACGAGCTGCCCGAGGTGTTCAACATCGTGAGGGGCGACATGGCGATCATCGGGCCGAGGCCGCTTCTAGTCGAGTACCTGCCCTACTACAGCGACCGCGAGAGGCTCCGCCACTGCGTGCGACCCGGTCTCACCGGCCTCGCGCAGGTCAACGGGCGCAACTCCCTCAAGTGGGGCGAGCGCTTTGAGCTCGACGTTAAGTATGTGGAGAGCATCGACCTCGCCAATGACGTTCACATCTTCCTGAGGACGATCGGCAAGGCGCTGAGCCGTAGCGACGTCTCGGACAATACCGCCGCAACTGAAGACAACTTCGCGGAAATCAGGTCCCGCGAGATCGCAAGGGGGAAAGCAACCGATGAGTAACGGAACCAACATCCTCATCCTGAGCGCGGGAACGCGCGATAAGGTCGTGCAGTACTTCAAACGCTCGCTCGCGGGCCGCGGCAGAGTGCTCGCTACCGACATGAGTGAGTACGCACCCGCCATCTACGATGCCGACGAGCACTTCATCGTACCGAGTATGAACGACGAGGGATACCTCGACGTCATACTCGGAATCTGCAGAGACAACGACGTCAAAGGGGTTCTCTCTCTCATCGACCCCGAGCTCTCTCTGCTCGCGAAGAACGCAGGTCGTTTCGAGGCCGTGGGGACCACGGTCATCGGATCCTCCTACGACCTTTGTGAGCTCGCGCTCGACAAGTTCGAGATGTTCAAGTGGCTCTCCTCCCACGGCTACCGCTGCGCACGCTCCTGGATGGACCGCGGCGAGTTCCACCGGGCCCTCGAATGCGGCGAGGTCGGGTTCCCCGTGTTCGTGAAGCCCGCCAGGGGCAGCGCGAGTCTCGCTATCTCTAAGGTCTCGGATGCCGACTACCTCGACCTAATGCTCGCCCAGGGTGAGGGGCTCATGATCCAGGAATTTCTCGACGGCCAGGAGATCGGCGCCGACGTCTACGTGGATATAGTCAGCGGTGAAGTCGTCTCTATCTTCACCAAGAAGAAACTAAAGATGCGCGCCGGCGAGACCGACAAAGCCGTCTCGTTCAAGGACCAAGAGTTGTTCGATCTGATTGAGAGATTCGTAAAGGAGACAGGCTTCAGGGGCCAGGTTGACATCGATATCTTCGATATAGGCGGCGAGTATTACATCTCGGAGGTCAACCCGCGCTTCGGCGGCGGCTACCCGCATGCTTACGAGGCGGGCTGCGACCACGTCGAGATGATTGTCAACAACCTGAACGGCATCGCCAACGAGCCACGCATCGGGGCCTACGACGAAGGCATCGTGATGATGAAGTACAACGAGTTGCATTGTATGCGCATTGAGACGAGTGCGACTTCATGTGGGAAGGGAACACTCTAGCTTGAAAGTTTTGATTCTTGCTAACAAAGATGAGGGATTGTTTCAGTTCAGAGCCGAGTTGATTGAAAAACTCGCTCGAGATGGCCATAAAGTATTTTTCTGTGTACCGAACGGCGAATTTGTTTCTGAAATTGAGAAGCTCGGGGCGACCTTCATCGCCTGCCCGTTCTTGAACCGCCGAGGCACCAACCCCGTGGATGATTTGAAGCTGGTACTTTTTTATCGCAAGGCGCTCAAAGAGGTGCAGCCGGACATCGTGTTCACGTACACGATAAAGCCCAACGTGTACGGCGGCATTCTGTGCGGGCGTTTGGGCATCCCGTATCTCGTGAACGTCACAGGGTTGGGGACGGCGGTCGAGAACGAGGGGCCGCTTCAGAAGCTGACTCTTAGGCTCTACAAGCTTGGGCTGAAAAAGTCCCAGGTCGTCTTCTTCCAAAATGAGGCAAACAGGGACTTTATGCTCTCTAAGGGAGTCGTTGCGGGGCGTTGTGAGTTGCTGCCAGGCTCCGGGGTGAATCTTCAGCGGTTCCAGGTTTTGGATTATCCGGAAGACGACGGAACCACACGTTTCTTCTACTTCGCCCGCGTTATGCGGGAAAAGGGTATAGAGGAATACCTCGAAGCCGCTAAACAAATCAGAAGCAAATACCCCCATACGGAATTTCATGTCTGCGGCAGCTGTGAGGACGAATACAGAGGCTCCCTCGAGGCTTGCGAGAAAGGCGGCGTCGTCATCTACCACGGAAGCGTAAAAGACGTTCGGGAGATGCATGCCGTGTCGAGCTGCACGGTGCATCCCACTTTCTATCCGGAGGGGATGTCGAATGTGCTGCTAGAGAGCTGCGCCTGCGGCAGACCGATCATCACGACGAACCGGCCTGGGTGCAGGGAGGTCGTGGATGACGGCGTCAATGGCTTCGTCGTAAAGCAGAGAGACGCGGAAGACCTTATCTCAAAAATCGAGAATTTTCTTGCCCTGCCCTATGCCGAGAAAAGGGAGATGGGCCTGAACGGCAGGAGAAAGGTCGAGAGGAAGTTCGACAGGCAGATAATCGTCGAGCGCTACCTGAAGGAAATGGCGGCTGCGGAAGAAGCGAAGGAGGCGCGCCGTTGAGGAGAGCGGTAAACAACGTTATCAGCTTTGCATGGACATTTTTAAGGATAGCGGTTTGGAAAATCCGGCTGATGGGAAGCCTTCACGTCAAAGGCGCGATCCAAAGGATTTCACCCAATGTGGTTTGCGACTTCAACCAGAGCTCGAAAGTCAATATCGGGAGCACTTCCCAAATCCACAGCGGAAGCAAGATTAAGGCGAGAAAAGGCTCGAACCTTGCAATCGGCGACAACGTCCGCATCAACTACAACTGCATGGTCATCTGCCATGACGCGGAAACTATCGGCGCTGGCACAGCGTTCGGACCAAACGTCCTCGATTATGACCACGACCATACCTTCAGGGAGGGCCCCTCAAATAGGACTCCTTTGAATGGTCTCCGGTGGAGATTGGAGGAAACTGTTGGATAGGCGCGGGAACGATAATCCTTCGAGGAACGAAAATCGGGTCGAACTCGGTGGTCGCGCTGGGAAGCATCGTGAAAGGCGTGTTTCCCAGCGATTCCTTGATTTTGCAGCGGCGCACCACAGAAGTTCGGGGCTGCTGATGGCTAATATGGAAGGCGTTAGCCACAGGGAAATGACGGCCACCATCGTCATGGCTACGTACAACGGCAGGCAGTTTCTTCGGGAGCAGCTTGACTCGATTGTTTCGCAGGGGCGACAGGCCGATGAGGTGGTGATTGTCGACGACTGTTCGAGCGACGGCACGCCGGAATACATCGATGCGTACATTGATGAGCATGGCCTGACGGACACATGGAGGATCTATCGCAACGAGAAGAACCTCGGATTCGTTGGCAACTACCTCAAGGGATGCTCGCTCGCGAAGGGTGACGTCGTCTTCTTCTCCGACCAAGACGACGTTTGGGCGGATAGCAAGATATCCGAGATGATGGCTGTGTTCGAAAGGCACGAGGACGCGCTCGTCGTTTCATGCGACACGACGATCATCGACCAGGACGACAGACCTGACAACACCTTTCAGACCTCGCTCAGGCGCACGGAGAAGGGGGTATGGAAGGTTGAATTCGACCAGCAAGTTTCATCTATGCTTAGTAGCGGCCTGACGCTTGGCGTGAAGCGCTCCTTTATGGATGAAATGACTCCCATCATCGAGCGCGAGGACCTCGTGTACGATTCGCCGCTCGGGCTCTTCGCGGCGGCCAAGGGAGGATTTTACCGCGTCGGCGGAAAGGCACTTGTCCTGCACAGGGTTCACAGGAGCAACGCGTCCACGCCCACCTATTCTCTGAAGTCGAGACTGTCAAACCCCGAGCAGCACATTAAAGGCAGAAGGCATCAGCTCAAGCATATTGAGGCATGTAGAAAGTACTGCGCCAACGAGCTGGATTCCGGTACGCTTGACCGACTCGATGAGGAGATTGCGGCACGCGAGGTTGCCGTTAATGCCATGGAAAAGCGAAAGCCGCTTCCGCTTATAGCGCAATTGATTAAGAAGGGGCCGATGGCCAACGAGAAAATTAGCCTTGTGAACCTCATTGTCGCCCTAAGGAGGCGTTGATGAGGGGCATTGCGGCCTGCATCGTTACCTACAACCCGGAACTTGCGCGCTTTTCGGAATGTCTGTCCGCTGTAGCCGAACAGGTGGAACACGTTTTTGTCGTGGACAACGGTTCAAATGAGACGAGCGGGGTGGAAGCGCTCTGCCGTGAATATGACAATGCCATTTTTGTTCCCCTGGGGGAGAACAAAGGCATTGCGGCCGCTCTCAACATGGGATGTACTGCCGCAGACGAGAAGCGCTGCACCGCCGTATTGACGCTCGATCAGGACTCGGTATGCGAAGATGGCTTGGTGGAGAAGCTGGCGGCGCATTTGGCCAAAGACGTTGGGATTGCGGCACCTTGGATTTCTTACGCGGGTAACGAGGGATATTACGATTTGCCGCAAGACGGGCCCTACGAGGTCGAATGGACGATTACCAGCGCGTCGTTGACGAGCATTGATGCCTGGAGGAAGATCGGCGGTTTCGACGAGGCATTGTTCATCGACAGCGTTGATCGCGATTTCTGCATTCGACTTCGTAGAGCCGGCTATCGCGTGGTCATTGACCCTGCGACTTCGCTGTCCCATGAACTTGGAGACATGCGGTGCGTCCGGATTCTCGGCAAGGTAATTCACATCACCAACCACAGCAGTTTTCGCAAATACTACATAGCCAGAAACAAGATTCTATTGGCGAAGAAGGGTGAAATTAGCAGCGCAGAGTGCGTGCGAGAAATATCGAAGGAATTCTTCAAGGCTCTATTGCTAGAAGACAATAAGGCTTCAAAGATATCGAGGCTTATGCATGGAATTGTCGATGGCTTGCAGAGCCGTATGGGAACGCCAAGAACGGGAGTGTCTTCAAAATGATTCTTGTGGCTGGCCTCCTTGTTCTTGATTTAACGGCATTGGTGTTCCAGAAGAGCAAAGTACCCTTCCTCGCCCTTTTGATTTTTCTTTGGTTTGTATTCGTTTTCAGCAATGGACTGGCTGACGATTTCAACTACAGCCTGCATTTGATGAACCCGACTTTAGCGCAGGACAAGGGAATTGGTTACAGTCTGTTAATCAAGTTCTTATCGGATTGCGGCGCGACGCTATTTCAGTTGAAGCTGCTCGTCGGAACTTTCTATCTAGTCTCTATTGGTCTATGCGGCTGGAATTTAACGAAGAGGCCAGGTTTGTTTTTGGCCCTGTATTCGATTTTCCCTTTTTGCATGGATACAGTACAGCTTAGGTTTTCACTTGCCATCTCCTTTGTTCTGATTGGATATCTCTATGTATCAAAGGCCAAAGGTGGTCTGAAGAAAAAAGCGGCTGTTTTCTTTTTTGCATGTTTAATTGGTTTCAGCTTCCATGCGGCTGTTCTCTTCTTTGTATTGCTGCTATTTGCCAAAGAGCTATCGCATCGTGACGCTCGAAAGTTGTGCATTCTTGTTTTTCTTTGCCTAATTGTGGTGACACGAACCAGTTTACTGACTCAAATTGCAACTCTTCTGGGCGTCTCCGCACGACTTAATATGGTTGGCGGCGTTGACGGCTCTGGATTTGCCAATGTTATTCGTCTGGCCGTTCCTTCTCTTGCTTGGATGGCGTTTGGCCTTTATTTGAAAAAGACCAGGGGAGATTCGAATGCCGTCCGGGTGATTCTAAATGCGAACCTTTTTTGTCTCGCATTGATTCCCCTCGTTGGCGTTGCATCCGACATCTACCGCATAGAGACTTCGCAATTCTTGATTTATTACCTTGTTGCGGTCAACTCGGTTGGCTGCGCCGGGGGTAGCAACATCCGAAAAGAGCAGGCTGACTTGTTTGGCGTTGCTTGTCTTTTGGGCATTGCCCTCATGGGCGTCACGTTGTTGGTCTTGATGAGCATGAACCTAAACACGGTGTTAGTTCCGCTCCTTACCAGCAATTCAATATTGGTTTAATAAAACTTAGGGCTTCATATGATAGGAATCCGAACGAAAATTAGACATTTAACCGCTTCTTTGAAGTGGGCCAAAGCCAATGGGCATAACAGAACACAACTCGGGCGTTGGGCAATCGGGCTCGACAATGTCACAATTGGCGATTACTCCTACGGGGAAATCAACGTTCTTACGGCGTCCAAGCAGCCCAAGCTCGCCATTGGCGAATTATGTTCGATTGCGCCAAATGTGACTTTCGTTATTCACGACAACCATCCCATCGACCATTTCACGACGTTTCCTCTGCGCCGCTTTGTCTTGGAGGAAACTTACGATGAGGCATGCGGTAACGGCGGTATCGTCGTCGAAGAAGACGTTTGGATTGGCTACGGCGCGACCATCTTGGACGGCGTCCATATAGGCCGGGGAGGGATCGTAGCAGCAGGAGCAGTCGTCACCAAGGACGTGGAACCTTACACGATCGTTGGGGGTGTGCCGGCAAAACCTATCAAGAAACGCTTCAGCCAGGACGTCATCGATCAGCTCCTCGCACTCGACTACTCGAAGGTGGATATGAGTTTCGTGCAAACGCATATCGAACAGCTCTATCGTCCGCTAGACGAGCACTCCATTGGGGAGCTGCTGGATGAGCTAGGGGATAGGCATGAACTATAGGTCTCTGGCGGGCAACATGGTTGTCGCGTTCGCGGCCCAGGGCATCTCGTTCTTGGCGAGCGTCGCTATGTCACTGCTCGTGCCGAAGGTGCTCGGCGTCGAGACGTACGGATATTGGCAGCTGTTTATTTTTTACGCGGGCTACTCTGGCTTCTTCATGCTCGGTCTCAACGACGGTATCTACCTCATCGAGGGCGGTAACACGAGAAGCGAGATAGACAAGCGCGCTGTGAACTCTCAGTTCCGCTTCGGCATGGCATTCCAGCTCGTCGTGGCCGCCTTCATCACCGTCATCGCTGTTGTTTGGGCGCCCGAAGCGCAGCGCTCGTTCGTCCTACTGGCGTTCGCCCTCTATACCGTGCTCTATAACCTTGCCGGATTCCTTGGCTATATCTTTCAGTCGATGAACGAGACCAAGCTCTTCTCGTATTCCACCATGATCGACCGCCTGGTGTTCCTGGCCATCATCCTCGTGATGGTATTTATCCGGGTCCCTGATTTCGAGGCCTACGTCTTCGCCTATCTAATTTCGAAAGCCTGTTCGCTGGCCTATTGCATCGTTCGATCCCGTGATTTCTTCGCGGCCGGGGCGCTGTCCTTGACGGAGGCCGCCAGGCTGAGCCTTTTGAGTATGAAGGTCGGCTTCGCGCTGATGATATCGAACGTGGCCTCGATGCTCGTCCTGGGTGTTGCGCGCGCGCTGGTAGACAACGCCTGGGGAATTGAGGCCTTCGGGCGCGTGTCGTTCTGGCTCTCGATGGTGAACTTCTTCATCACCTTCGTATCGCAGGCGAGCATGGTGCTGTTCCCGGCGCTTAGGCAGGGCACCGAGGGAGAACGAAGAGCTTTCTACTGCTTCGTTCGCGACATGATGGAGGTGACGTTTCCTGTGGTCTATCTTCTTTATTTCCCGATGGCATGGGTGCTGTCCCTCTGGCTTCCGCAATACGCCAACACCATGCACTATTTCGCGATTCTGCTGCCCGTCTGCGTGTTCGACACGAAGATGAACCTGTGCTGCACCACGTATTTCAAGGTCCTGAGGGAGGAGCGTACGCTCCTCAAGGTGAACCTTTGCACGCTAGCGGGCAGCATAGCGCTTTGCACCATTGGCGTTTACGTGATCGGATCGCTCGATGCCGTCCTACTTGGCACGGTCGCATGCATCGTTTGCCGGTCCCTTTGGTCGGAACGGCACTTGAACTCAAAAATTGGGGTTTCCGCAACACCCGCTCCTATCGAAGAGGTCGTGCTCACCGCCGCGTTTGTGGCGCTAGCGCTTTGCGCGCCCGCGCTTGTTGCCGTCGTGGGATATTTGGCGCTTTACGTAGCTTATTTGGTACTGAACAGGCATTCGGCGCGAGACATGCTTGCCCTGACCAAGCGAGTGCTTACTCGAGGGAAATGAGCAGATGCGCAGCGCGACTGTTCTGGAAAAGACACTCAATGACTCAACTTGGAAAGGAATAGCACAATGAAAGGCATCATCCTCGCCGGCGGGTCCGGCACGCGCCTGTACCCGCTCACGCTCGTGACCTCCAAGCAGCTGCTGCCGGTCTACGACAAGCCCATGATCTACTACCCGCTTAGCACCCTCATGCTGGCTGGCATCCGGGACATCCTCGTCATCTCCACGCCGACCGACCTGCCCAACTTCGAGCGCCTGCTCGGGGACGGCTCGCGCTACGGCGTTAACCTCTCCTACGCCGAGCAGCCGAGCCCCGACGGCCTCGCGCAGGCGTTCACCATCGGCGGGGACTTCATCGCCGGCGAGCCGTGCGCCCTGGTGCTCGGCGACAACATCTTCTACGGCAACGGCCTGTCGCGCCACCTGACGCGCGCCGTCCAGAACGCCGAGTCGGGCCGCGCCACGGTCT
>CATYVQ010000015.1 GCA_958413895.1 uncultured Collinsella sp. | reverse complement strand
GGCCCTTGCGGCGTAGTCGCTATTTATTCAGTCCAAGTTTCGGGGCGCAGTTCACCTGTCCCTTTGTGGTGGTTTTTGTTTTTGAGAGAGGGGCGGGGCGCTGATGGACGTCCGTGCGGACGGCGATATTGCCGATAGCTTTTGGTGGCGGCGCACAACGCTGACGCGCCGCGGCCCTCTGTATGACGCCTGCGTATCGGTGGGGCTGCTGGTCGCGGCGACGATTGTGGGCGCGCTGCTCGACCATCCGGGTCTCGCGCCGAGCATTATGATCGTCTATGTGCTTGCCGTGCAGCTGTGTGCCTTTTTCACCTGGAGTCGTCTGTATTGCCTGTTGAGTTCGGCTGCCGCCGCGGCGCTCTACAACTTCTTGTTTGTCGATCCGCGCTACTCGCTGTCGTTTATCGACCGCGTCTATCCCGGCATGTTCTTCATCATGTTTGTGGTCTCGCTTGTGTCGAGCTCGATTGCGTTGGCCCTGCGCCGCGCCTTGGCACAGGCTGCCGCTAGCGACCGCCGTACGCATATGGTGCTCGAGACCAACCGCATGCTGCAGCGCTGCGCCGATCAGCAGCAGATTGTCCATGCCATGGCCACGCAGCTGGCTCGTCTTTCGGGCCGTCCGGTCGTGTGGTATAGCGCCGACGCCGAGGGCGATGACCTGCTGCCGCGTGCGACATACACGGCCGTGGGCGATGCCGCGCCGGTGCACGAACTGGCGCCGCAGATGCCGCCGCGGCTCTCGGCGTCCGCCTATGTGGGAACGCCGCTCGATGCCACCTATGGCGGCTCAGCGTTTTATGGTATCTACCTGACGGTTCGCGCGGGTGACGGCTTCGTGCGCTCGGGCGACCCCGCCTCGGTGGTGGGCGTGCTGGCTATCGTTGCCGCGCCCGACGTGCTGACGCACGAGGAGCGGATGCTGGCCGATGCCATCGTGAGCGAAGGCGAGCTGGCACTCGATCGCGCTCGCGCCATGGAGGCCCGCGAGGAGGCGGCGGTGCTCGCCAAAAACGAACAGCTGCGCGCCAATCTGCTGCGCTCCATCTCGCACGACCTGCGCACGCCGCTCACTAGTATTTCGGGCAATGCCGACGTGCTGCTCGACCAAGGCTCGACCGGCACGGCCGTGCTCGACGCCCAGACGCGCCGCGGCTTGCTCCTGTCCATTCGCTCGGATGCGCAATGGCTCAACGCCACCGTCGAAAACCTGCTTGCCATCACCAAGCTCGAGGGCGGCGGCATGCATCTGTCGACTACGCTCGAGCTCATGGACGATATCGTCGAGGAGGCGCTGCGCCATGTAAGTCCGGCCGTGCGCGAGCACGACCTTAAGGTGGTGGCGTGCGATGAGCCGGCGCTCGTCAACGTCGACGCGCGCCTGATGGTGCAGCTGGTGGTCAATCTGGTGAACAACGCCATCACCTATACGCCCGCAGGCTCGCATATCGTGATTTCGATTAGTGTCGACGATGGACGCGTGGCGTGCTCGGTGGCCGATGACGGCCCGGGCATTGCGCCCGAGGACCGCGAGCGAATCTTTGAGTCGTTCTACACCGCCAACCACGGTCTTGCCGACAGCCATCGCAGCGTGGGTCTGGGTCTTTCGCTCTGCCGTTCCATTGCGTTGGCGCATGGCGGTAGCATAGAGGTTGCCGCGGCGGACCCGCACGGCTCGGTCTTTACGATTGAGCTTCCCGTCGCCGATGTTTCGTTTGATAAGGAGTAACGCTGTGTCGAACTCTGCCGTGAAACCGCTCATCTTGGTCGTTGAGGACGACCCCGCCGTTCGCAACCTTATCGTTGCTGCGCTCGAGGCGCACGGCTTGCGTCATCTGGCTGTGGAGACCGCTCATGCCGCTATCGCCGCCGCCTCGTCGCAGGCGCCGAGTATCGTGTTGCTCGATCTGGGTCTGCCCGATATGGACGGCGTCAAGGTGGTGGAGTCGGTGCGCGCATGGTCGGGCATGCCGATCATCGTGGTCTCGGCGCGCAGCGAGGATGCGGACAAGATCCGCGCGCTCGATGCCGGCGCCGACGACTACCTGACCAAGCCGTTTTCGGTCGAGGAGTTGCTCGCGCGCATTCGCACGACGCTCAGGCGTCTTTCGTATGCGCAGATTGGCATGGGTGCGTCCGAGGGCTCGTTCGATACCGGTGAGCTGCATATCGATTTTGATGCCGGCATTGCCACGATGGGTGGCGAGGAGCTGCATCTGACGCCGATCGAGTACAAGCTCCTGTGCCTGCTGGCGCATAACGCCGACAAGGTGCTGACGCATCAGTTTATCCTGCACGAGATTTGGGGCACGGCAACTAAGAGCGACCTGGCGAGCCTGCGTGTCTTTATGGGCACGCTGCGCAAGAAGATCGAGTCCGACCCCGCGCACCCGCGCTATATCCAAACGCATGTGGGCATCGGCTACCGCCTGGTCACCCAAGGCTAGATCGACGCCAACCATCCCATATGAGTTGCGGTGAAATAGTTCCTGTTTATGCCTTTATCAGGCCTTTTTAGGAACTATTCCACCGCAACTTTGTTATCTGCCCTTGGGCTTGCTGGCGTAGAACTTCTTCTTTTTGGGCTTGCCGGCGGGGGAGGGTTTGCCGTTGCCGCGCGGCCCTCGGTCGCCGGCCTGCGCGTGCGCGGGTGCTGCCGCACGGGGCTTGCGGGCCTCGGGGTTGCGCAGTTCCTCGGTTCGCTCGGCAATCTCCTCGGCGCTAAAGCCGACCTCGGCCATGGCGTCCTCGATGGGCAGGCGGCGCACGATATAGCAGTGGTGCACCTTCTGGTTGCGCGCGAAGTCCTCGGGGATGGTCTGTGCCGCAATGTCCTCCAGCACCACGCCCGCACGCGCGAGCTTGCGCGTTTCGGGACGGAAGCCGCGCAGGTTGCAGCTAAAGATGGCATGTCCGCCCTGTGCGAGCAGGCGCGACACGCCGGCCAAAAGCTCAACATGGTCGCGCTGGACATCCCAGGTACGGCGGCCCATCTTGGACGAGTTCGAGAACGTGGGCGGGTCGACAAAGATCAGGTCCCAGCGGTTGCGCGTCTGGCGCTGGCCGCGAATCCAGGCGAGCACGTCGTCGCGCACAAAATGATGCTGCGGTCCCACAAAGCCGTTCTGGCGCATGTTGCGCTCGGCCCAGTCCAGATAGGTGTTGGAGAGGTCGACCGTCACGGTCTCCTCGACGCCGCCGTCTGCCGCATAGCAGGTGGCGGTACCGGTGTAGGCGAACAGGTTGAGGAAGCGGCGCGCCTGCTTGGCGTGCTCGCGCACCAGGTTGCGGGTGACGCGGTGATCCAGGAAGATGCCCACATCCAGATAGTCGTCAAAGTTGACGGCGAAGGTAAGGCCGCCCTCCTCGATGAGCGGTAGACGACGGCGTGCGATGTTAGCGCGCTCGCCCGATGCGCCCTTACCGGCGCCCTGCTTGCCGTACTGCGAGCCGCCGCGCGAACGCATGCGGGCCTTGGCGTGCACATGCTCGGCCGGAACATCCAGGATGCGCGGCGCGATGGCCAAGATGTCGAGCATACGGGCCTGGGCCAGCGCGGGGTCGATGGTCTTAGGCGCGGCGTATTCGGCGATGACGAGCCAGCGGCCCGGCGTCTGCGGGCAGCCCTCGTACAGATCGATGGCGGCGGAGTAGTCGGGCAGGTCGGCATCGTAGACACGGTAGCAGCTGACGCCCTCGCGCTTTGCCCACTTGCGGCGCAGGCGTGCGTTCTTGCGCAGGCGGTTGGCGAACTGCTCCGACTCGGGGATGAGGACGGGCAACGGCTTGCCGTCGCCCAGGTCGAACATGGCGGCAGGCTCGGGCATGGCGGAAGCGGTGCCGGTCTCGCCGGCGGCGCCGGCATCCGCAACCTCGGCCTCGGCATCCGCACCGGCCGCAGTCTCAAACGCTGCGGCGGCGTGGTCGAGCGAAGGCCAGACTTCGACGGTTGCCTCCTCGTTATTGGGCATGACGGCGATTGAGTGCTCGGGCTCGGCGTGGAGCGCGCGGGCCAGCAATCCGTCGCGGGTGAGCGCGGCGACCGGCGCCGCGGCAAGCTCGGACGCGCGGCGCAGCTCACCGATCAGCGTCATGGCGTCGTGCATGAGCGAAAGCGGTGTCTCGGTCGTATCCGCGACCACGGCGGCGCCGGCGACAGCGCCTGCATGGTCCAGCACGGTGGCTGGCTTGGCAGCGCAAAAATCGACAAAGCGCTTGTAGCCGGCACATTTGACCATGCGCTCGGCGGTCTTGCGGGCGGCGGGGTCAACATCCACGGCAATGAGGCGCGCCTGGCGCTCACGTGCCGCCGCCTCGCGCTCGCGCGCCTCGGCAAGCAGCTGCTCCCACAGGGCGGCGTCGTGCAGCTGCCAGCCCTCAAAGCCCCAGTGCTCGCGGGCGGCTCCCGGAGCGCGGTCGGTTAGGATATTCACTGCCTCCAGCAGCAGGCCGCCGCCGGCGCACGAGGCGTCGACCAGCGTGGGCAGAGCCTCGTTCTCGTAATCGTCGGCCGTCAGCTCGCGCTCGCACAGTGCGGTCCAGCCGACCTGCGCCAGCACCAGGGCGGCGTAGTCGGGGCGCAGCACGTGCGTGCCCTCGCCGGCGCGGGTCGCTGCGGGCGGCAGGCGTTTGAACAGCGGGTCGCCCGAAAGGTCCAGGCTAATGCTCGCGCGACGCTGGCGCAGCGAAAGCAGCAGGTGAACGTCGGGGTCGGCGGCATCGACATCGGCACGACGGCCCGTGGTCTCGGCCAGACGGTCGCACAGTGCGTCCTTGGCGCGCAGGGCCGAGAAACGCGTGTTGCACAGCTGCTCGGTCACGCCGCGGGCTGTGATGGCGATGGTGGCGCCGGGGCGGACGATGCTCTCCCAGGCAATGTCGTAAACGCCGTCGTACAGCTCATCGGCATCCTGCGCCTCAAAGCGCCCGAGTACCACGAACACGCGGCTCGCCAGGCGCGACCACAGACAGGCGCGGTAGCCTTCTTCGAGCTCGCCCTCAAACGTAGCGCGGCCCTTCAGGCGGCGGACATGCGAAAGCCCGAGGCGTTTAAGCTCATCGGCGAGTGCGGACTCAAAGCCCTCGGGGCAGCTTGCGTAAAATTCCATGGGTGACCTCTCTGGTTGCGTCGCTCCATTATATGATGGATGCTTCGTTTGCTCTCGCCCCCGAAAGGAACCCATATGATTGATGCGTGCCCCGATTCCGCTGTGCTCTTTTTTGACGTGGACGGCACGCTGACGTCGTTCGATCCCGACGATATGACCGATAAGGACTTTTCGGCGGTTCGCCCCTCGCAGACGGTGGTTGAGGCGTTCCGTGCACTGCGCGATGCGGGGCACAAGGCATTTATCTGCACGGGCCGCCCCCTGTGGCTTATCGCCGATAGCCTGCGTGCGCTCGACCCCGCGGGCGTCGTGGCCATGGCAGGCGCCACGCTCGAGGTCGAGGGCCGCGTGGTGCATGAGGACTGCTTTGACGAAGACATTGTTGCGGAGCTCGCTCGCCGTATGGCCGCGGCAGGGATTGAGGCCTTTTTCGAGACCAACGTGGCTACTTTTGCCCTGGAACCCGCGGGTGTTGAGCAGTCGTCTCTGATCGGCACTTCTGTGGTGCACAGCGCCGAGGAGATGCGCGTTGACGGCAGTCTGCGCGTGGGCAAGGTATGCCTCAATGTGCCCAGTTTGGCTCGCGTTGCCAACGATGATGGCTTTATCGATCGCGAGTTTGAGCTGTGCAACACCGGTGGTCAGAATCGCGAGCTGAGCCCCAAGGGCATCGACAAGGGCGTGGGCGTGGCGCGAGCGCTGGAATACCTGGGTCGCACCGGCAACGCACGCACCTTTGGCTTCGGCGATTCGGGTAACGACCTGGGCATGCTCGCTGCGGTCGAGACGGCTGTCGCCATGGGCAACGCCATGCCTGAGGTCAAGGCGGTCGCCGACTACGTGACCGACGATGTCGCACACGACGGCACCGTCACAGCGATGCAGCATTTCGGCCTCATCTAATGAATCCCGCGTTCTGACGTTTGCTCAAACTGCGACTCTTTGCTTTTGCATGCTCAATCGATTTATCAATCCAAACACTGAGGTGTTTATACCGTTCGCCGAGAAGATAAAAAACCGCAGTTCACGCCTTGATAAACGTAGGTAAAGTGTTTAGCAGTTTATCGGCCGTATGCTAACGAAAGGAATCAGGCAGATGGCAATCAAGGTGTTCGCTGACGGTGCAAACCTCGAAGGCATGCTCGACATGTACGAGAACGGCAACGTTCAGGGTTTCACGACCAACCCGTCCCTTATGAAGAAGGGCGGCGTGATGGATTACCGCGCGTTTGCCAAAGAGGTCCTGGCTCACATCACCGATGTGTCCGTCTCGTTTGAGGTCTTTGCCGACGACGTCGAGACCATGGAGGTCGAGGCCCGCGAGATCGCTACCTGGGCCGAGAACGTCTACGTCAAGATTCCGTGCGTGACCACCAAGGGCGAGTCCACCGCCGAGCTGGTCCGCAAGCTTTCCGCCGACGGCATCAAGGTCAACGTCACTACCATCTTTACGCCTACGCAGGTCGATGAGATGGTCGAAGCCGTTGACGCCGAGACGCCGTCCATCATCTCGCTCTTTGCCGGCCGCATCGCCGACACCGGCGTCGACCCCATTCCGTTTATGACGGAGTCGGTTAAGAAGGCCGCCGCCAAGCCCAACTGTGAGGTCCTGTGGGCGTCCACGCGCGAGCTCATCAATATTTACCAGGCCGAGGCCTGCGGTTGCCAGATCATCACGGTGCCCAACAGCATCCTGGCCAAGCGCAAGAACATTGGTCGCGACCCGTACGAGGTCTCGCTCGACACCGTCCGCGGCTTTGCCAAGGATATCGCCGCTTTGGGCTTCCATATTCTGCCGTAGGGCGAACACTGGCTGCGCCATGGGCTGTTCGCCCCGGCCTTCCCTTTCCCTATCGCTCACGCGCTTTGCGAGGGTCGCGCTAGGGAAAGGGAAGGCCGGGGCTGCCGGCACGAGCTTGCCGGTAGGTTGGCGATAGGCTTCCATATCCTGCCGTGGGCAAAGGTACCCCTGCCTGCGCCGTGCAAAATTGAGAGTATTCAGCAAGGTAAAGGCTTTTACCAGTTGGGTGAAGCACGGAACAGCCCCCGTTCTGGCTCTAATGTCGCTAAAACGGGGGCTGTTTTTGACGTTATTGTCTCTGTGGGGCGTTCGGAACGGTGGAATTTGCAGAATACTCGCGATTTTGCACATCGCTACAGGGGGTACCTTTGCTTTGGCGGTTTACTTGCCTTGCACCATGGTGAGCGAGATCTTTTTGCGGTCGCGATCGACCTTTTCGACCCACACCTTGACCGTGTCACCGACGCGCACCACGTCGCTCGGGTGCTTGACAAAGCGGTTGGCCAGTTTGGAGATGTGCACGAGGCCGTCCTGGTGCACGCCCACGTCGACGAAGGCACCAAAGTCCACAACGTTGCGCACCGTGCCCTTGAGCTCCATGCCGGGCTCCAGGTCGTCGATGGAAAGCGCTGAGCGGCTAAAGACCACCTCGGGCGCGTCGTCGCGCGGGTCGCGACCGGGCTTCTTGAGCTCGTTGACAATGTCGATGAGCGTGAGGGTGCCGCAGTCCAGGTCGCTTGCCAGCGCCGAGATGCTGCCTAGGCGGCGCTCGATGTCGGGCACGCCGCCGCGGCTGAGCTCGCTTGATTTAACGCCGGCGCGCTCCAGGACGGCCGCGGCCACCTCGTAGCTCTCGGGGTGGACGCTTGTCGCGTCGAGCGGGTTCTTGCCGCCGCTGATGCGCAGGAAACCCGCGGCGTTGAGGTATGCCTTGGGTCCCAGCTTGGGGACCTTCTTGAGCTGGCGGCGATCGGTAAAGGCGCCGTTTTCCTCGCGGTAGGCCACGATGTTTTTGGCCACGCTCGGCGTGATGCCCGATACATATCCCAGCAGGCTCGCGCTTGCGGTGTTGACGTCGACGCCCACGCGGTTGACGACGTCCTCCACCACATGGCCCAACGTGCGCGAAAGCTCGGCCTGGTCAAGGTCGTGCTGGTACTGGCCAACGCCGATGGACTGGGGCGGGATCTTGACGAGCTCTGCCAGCGGGTCTTGCAGGCGGCGGCCTAGGCTCATGGCGCCACGCACGGTGACGTCCAAGTCGGGATACTCCTGGCTGGCGAGTTCGGAAGCCGAGTACACCGACGCGCCGGCTTCGTTGACGATGGTGTATCGCAGCTCAGGCGCCTGCTCGGCAATGAACTCCGAGACGACTTCTTCGGTCTCGCGGCTGGCGGTGCCGTTGCCGATGACGATGGTGTTGACGCCGTCCTTTTTGACGAGGCGGGCGAGCTCGCGCTTGGTGCCGGCGACGTCGTGGCGCGGCTTGGTGGGATAGACCACGCCGTGGTCGAGCAGCTTGCCGGTCTCGTCCATGACGGCGACCTTGCAGCCGGTGCGGTAGCCCGGATCGAGCGCGAGCACGCGGGCGCCGCGCACGGGGCGTGCCGAGAGCAGGCCCTCGAGATTCTTGGCAAAGACGTTGATGGCCTCGGTCTGGGCGCGAATGGTGAGTTTGGCGCGGGCCTCGCGCTCCAGCGAGGGGGCCATGAGGCGCTTGTAACCGTCGGCGATGGCGGCATCGAAGACGGGCGCGAAGACGCCCTGGCGGCGGGGCCAACGGCTGCTGAGGCGCGCTGTGGCGGCAGCGCCGTCGACGTTCACGCGCACGCGGAGTTTGCCCTCGCGCTCACCGCGGTCGATAGCCAGCACGCGGTGGTTGGGTATACGGCGCAGCGGCTCATCATAGCTGTAGTAGGGCTCGTAGGGAGTCTTTTCGGCGGGGTCGGTGGCCTCGACGATGATGTCGGCGGTGTTTTGCGTAAAGGCGCGCAGGTCGGCGACGTTCTCGGGGTCTTCGGCCACCGTCTCGGCCACGATGTCCGCCGCGCCGGCGAGCGCCTTCTCGGGCGTGTCGAAGCCGGCGTCCTCGTTGACGTAGGCCGCGGCAGCATCGAGCGCACTGCCTTTGGCAGATGCCTGCATGATGATCATGTTGGCGAGCGGCTCCAGGCCTGCCTCGCGGGCCTTCTGTGCGCGGGTCATGCGCTTTTTGCGGTAGGGCTTGTAGAGGTCCTCGACACGCTGGAGCTGCGTGGCCTCGCGAATCTGCTGCTCGAGCTCGGGCGTGAGTTTGCCCTGGGCGTCGATGAGCAGGATGACGTCCTCTTTGCGCTGCTCAAGATTGCGCAGGTAAGACAGGCGCTCGTCGAGGGCGCGCAGGGCGACGTCGTCCATGCCGCCCGTGGCTTCCTTGCGGTAGCGCGAGATAAAGGGGATGGTGTTGCCCTCGTCGATGAGCTTGACGGCTGCCTCGATGTTGGCGGCCTTAAGGTTGAGCTCGCGGGCGAGCTGGGCGATAAGATCCATGGGACTCCTTGCGTTTAAGGTGCGTTTGCAGCACAGGGCTACCAAGGATACCACCCGCCACTTCACCCAAAAAAGACTGTTTTGGTGCGGAGCCACGAAAGCGGCCTATCTACTACGTTTTACCCGTAGGGGCTGACCATACCTGGGTTTTCCGAAAGTCGGCAAGCCGTTTACCTGCGGTTTTTATCTCGCGAAATTCGGCATGCTTGAGGGTGATCGGTTAAACGTAGTAGATAGGCCCATTTCGTGACGAACGAACCAAGCTGAGGCGCAAAATAGCCTCGTTCCAGAATAATCGTCGGCAAGGTAGCAAAATGCCCCGCGGGCAGGAGGCTGCTCGCGGGGCAAAGAAGAGGGGCTTGTTGGCGGCGGGCCAAGGCGCTCGGCGGGGAGTTTGCCGCGACCCGCTCTTAAGGCGTTACAGCTCGACGAGCTGGCCGGTCTCGGCGGCCTCCTTGATGGCGTTGAGAAGCGTGAGCGTCTTGACGTTATCGGCGGGGGTCACGACGGGCTCGACCTCGCGGCGGACAACCTTCACAAAGTGCTTGAGCTGCATCTTGTGCGGCAGTGCCGGGTCGACGGCCGGAATCTCCATCTGCAGCGGCTTGTGCCAGTTAGAGGCGCCGTCGTAGGAGAACTGGTGCAGGCGGGGCAGCGAAAGGGCGCCCTTGGTGCCGCCGATAAAGTAGGCGTCGGCGTCGAAGGGGCGGTACTGCGGATCCTCGCGAGCGGTCGCCTCCCAGTTCCAGGGGCTGGCGGTGGCGTCAGAGATGGTCATGCTCGCGAGCGCGCCGTCGGCAAAACGGACGTTGACCACGGCGGAGTCCTCGGTCTCAAAACCGCGGGCGGCGCTGGACTGCATACCCTGGACGGCAACGGGCTCGCCCAGCAGGTAGCGGAGCAGGTCGACGTCGTGCACCAGGTTGACTAGGATCGGGCCGGCACCCTTCTTGCGGCGCCACTCGACATCGAAATACTCGTCATTCTTATAGATCATGTAGTGGAAGCTCGACACGGTGAGCTTGCCCAGCTCGCCGGACTCGATGATTTCCTTGGCCTTGTTGACGAAGGGGTTGTGGCGACGGTGCTGACCCACGAGCACGGGCACGCCGGCGGTCTCGGCCTCGGCGGCGAAGGCCTGGGCATCCTCGAGATCGTTGGAGATCGGCTTTTCGACCAGCGGCACGATGTTGCGCTTTACGGCCTCGCGGGCAACGCCCAGGTGCAGGTCGTTGGGGGTGGCGATGATGACGGCCTCGGGCTTGACCTCGTCCATCATCTGGGCGGGATCGGTGTAAAACGGCACGCCGGCGGCCTCGGCCGTGGCGCGGGCGCCCTCAAAGGCGTCGGCGATGGCGACGAGCTCGGCCTCGGGCTCCTCGGTGACAAAGCGGATGTGGTTGCGGCCCATGGCGCCGGCGCCGATAACGGCAATGCGGACGGGGTTGAGCTCAGACATTTCGACTCCTTAATACTGGTGACCGGTGGGATGCGACAAAGGGGCTGTCCCTTCGTCGCATCGGTAAAACTAGGCGGACTTCTTCTTGCTGTCGGAGACCATCATGTAGACGGTGAGCACGACGGCGATGGCGGCGATCACAATGGCGCCGTAGAAGGACTGCTGGTAGGCGGCGCTGCCGGCCTCGGCGTGATACAGCACGGCGGTGATGGGCTGGCTGATCCAGGTGGAAGCGGCGTAGCCCAAAAACATGATGCCGTAGTTGACGCCGATGTTGCTGGTGCCAAAGGCGCCACCGGTGAGCGGCGGGTAGATGACGAGCAGAGCGCCAAAGCTAAAGCCGAGCAGGGCGAGCGCCACAAAGAACATGCTCTGCGTAAAGCTCATCGACATGATGACGAGCGCGATGATGGTCACGACAAGGCTGATGAGCAGCGACTTATAGGCGCCGAGCTTGTCGATGATCTGGCCAAAGGACAGACGGCCAACCAGGTTGGCGCAGGTGTTGACGGAGACCACCACACCGCCGAGGGCGACGGCCGCGGCGCTCGTGGGGTCGGCGAAGAGCTGGACGGCGGCGATGGAGGCAACCTTGCCGACGAGCAGCGTGCCGGCGGTGGCGGCAAAGGCGAAGGTGATGATGAGAACCCAGAAGCGCGGGGTCTTGACCATTTCGCCCGGGGTGAGGTCGCCGAAGGTGCCGGCGTGCGCGCCGCCCTTGGGGGCCTCGAAGCCCTCGGGCAGCCAACCGGCCTCGGGGGCCTTCAGGAACAGGGCGGAGGCGGCGATCATCACAAAGAAGATGACGCCGAGCGCCTTAAGGGCGCCAAAGATTCCCAGGCTTGGGATGAGCAGCGAGGCGAGCACCGGGGACAGCACGGCGGGGCCGGCGGTCGAAGCGGCCAGGGTGATGCCGGAGGCAAGGCCCTTTTTGTCGATGAACCACTTTTGGCCGGTGGTGAGTGCCGGGTTGTAGCCCAGGCCGTTGCCGATGGCGGCGACGAGCGAGAACCACAGGTAGAACTGCCACGGCTCGGTGACGGTGCCGGACATAAACCAGCCCAGGCCGTAGCACACAGCGGCGGCGATCACGACGTTGCGCGGGCCGATCTTATCGGAGATACGGCCGGCGAAGATGCCCGTCACGGCCATGATGGTCTGAAAGACCGGGAACGCCCAGGTAAGGGCGCTGGACCACTCGGGGTAGACGGCGAGCAGGTTCTTGCTCACGACGGAATACAGCGCGATGGAGCTGATGAAGAACATGGTGACGCACGCGGCGGAAAGCACGACGGCGCGACCCTTGTTGGAGTTGGTGGAAGCCATTGGACTCTTTCTAATCGATACGGGGGAGGAGCGGGCGTGTCCGCGGGCCTCCCTGTTAGGTTGGTTTACTGGTCAGTCGGCTTGGCGACGCCGGACTCATCGGACCAGAGCTCGACACCCTTGTTCTTAAGGTAGTTGTCGGCATAGGCGCGACGGCCGCCGGGTTTGGCGGTGAGGTCGCCCATCATGTTGGAGAAGCCGCCGTCGACCTTGATGGCGTCGCCGGTGGTAAAGTCCGAGCGCTTGGACGCCAGGAACATGACGGCGTTGGCGATATCGCTGACCTCGCCGATGCGGCGCGTGGCGATCAGGCGGCTGCGGCTCTTTTCGACCTCGGGGTCGGCGTAGAAGTTGGCCGACATCGGGGTCTTAACGAAGCAGGGCTCGACGCAGTTGGAGCGGACGCCGTAGGGGCCCCACTCGGCGGCGAGCATCTTGGACATCATGTTGACGCCCGCCTTGGTGGAGCTGTACACGCCCGAGAACGTCTCGGGGGAGTGGCTGGCGACGGTCGAGATGTGCACCAGGCGGCCCTGGCCGGCCTTGATCATCTCGCGACCAAAACGCTGCGAGGTGATGAAGTAGCCGGTGAGGTTGACGTTGAGCACCTGCTCCCAGTCGCTCAGCGGCAGGTCCTCCATGGCGGCGAAGCGCAGGATGCCGGCGGTGTTGACGAGAACGTCGACGCGGCCGAAGTCGGCGATGGTGGCGTCGACGGCAGCCTGAACCTCGGCCTCGTCGGTGGCGTTCATCTTGTAACCCTCGGCATGGATGCCAAACTCAGCGGCGAGGTCGGCGGCAGCGGCCTTGACCTTCTCTTCGTCCAGGTCGAGCAGGACGACGTTGGCGCCGTTGCGGGCGAACTCGCGGCAAATCTCGACGCCCATACCGCCGAGCGCGCCAGTCACGGCGCAGACATCGCCCTCGAGCTTAAGCCAATTGCTCATAGGAACTTCCCTTCTTGTGCCTCCCGGTGGGTCGCTCCCATTAATCGACCCACGTGGTTTTCGCTGGTTATCGTATGCTTTGCATTTGCGCAGGTGAATTGCATATTTGTTAGAATGGCGTTAACTGTAGGTTTACACCGTGCGATGCAGTTTTTTCTCAATTGAGCGCGTGACCTGCCAAAACGACCCCCTTCGGTAGTTCATTGCCATGCGTCTGGAAACAGGAGATTGACGTGTACGATCGACGACTCGAGGCCATATCGGCCGCCGCGGAGCTGGGAAGCTTCTCACGGGCGGCGGCAAAATTGCGCGTGTCGACTCCGGCGCTCGTCAAACAGGTGTCGGGATTTGAGGCCGAGTTTGGCATCATGCTGTTCGAACGCTCGCACTCGGGCGTTAAAGTGACGCCGGCCGGCGCCCTGCTGGTGGACGACGCGCGCTCGATCATGCGGCAGTCCGAGGACGCGCTGCGCCGTGCCAGACGCGCGGCGGGCGATGGCGGTGCCGTGCGTCTGGGCGTGTCGATGATGTGCCCGGGGCGCCAAACGCTGTCGATGTGGTCGGACATTCACGATCTGGAACCGTCGCTGCGATTTGAGATCGTGCCGGTAAGCGACCTCTATGACGAGCGCGAATCCGTCATGCGCAGCCTTGGTCGCGAGGTGGATGTAGTGCAGTCGAGTTTTTCGACCCCACGCTGGGGTGATGCCTGCCAAAAGCTCCGCATCGTTAACGTGCCGTTTTATATCGACCTGCCGCGTACGAGCCCGCTGGCGCGCAAGACGCGCATCACGGTTGCCGACTTAGAGGGCATGCGCCTGCGCGTGCTCCGTCACGGCAACGACGCAATGGACAGTCTGCGCATCGACCTTCTGGCCGACGGCGGCGTTGACGTGATCGACGTGGACAGCTTTGACTTTGCGCTCTTTAACGAGGCGGAGGAAAAGGGCGACGCGGTGCTCACCTGCGGAGCGTGGTCGGGGGTGCACCCAGCCTTTGTGGGCGTGCCGTTCCTGTGCGGCCGCGAGGTGCCGGTCTTTCTGCACTACCCGCTCGAGCCCACCCTCCAAGTCCAAAAATTCGTCAACGCTATGGCACAACTTCTCAAATAGCTATCGTGTCGATGATTCTTTAATCCCCGTCCTAGAAAAATCATCTGGTAGAGTTGACCTCACGTGAATTTCAGCACACTGTGTGCTACCTGCACTTTTGTCATTTGAGGAGTGAACTTGTGAATGCTTCTGTCGCCAAGAAAGCCAGTCGGGCGATGCGCCTGCTCATGATGGTGCTCACGGCAGTTCTCATCTTCTTCTTCATTAATGTTATGCTGCTCGTCTCCGATATCCAGGGCACGGCGCGCGTGGTCAACTACGCCGGTCTGGTGCGCGGTACCACGCAGCGAATCGTTAAGCTCGAGGACGCGGGCCAGCCTCAAGATGACCTGCTCAAAGCCGTGGATTCATACATCAACGGTTTGCGTTACGGAAGTGACGACCTCAACCTCGTCCGTCTCGACGACGATGAGTATCAGGCAAAGATGACCGAGCTTGCAAATTATTATGATGAGCTTTGCGCCGAGATTAGCCGCGTGCGCGAAGTCGGCTACGAGAGCACCGACATCATCTCCATGAGCGAGGAGTTCTTTGGCATTTGCGACGATGCTACGCGACTCGCAGAGGACTACTCTCAGGAGAAGGCGTCGGCGCTCAACTATCTCGAGGGCTTGGTGATCATCGACATCGTGGGCTTGGTGGCGACCTTTGCGGTCGAACTTGTTCGCGCGGTGCGCACTGCCGCGCTCAACCGCGAGCTGCAGAGCAAAGTCTATCTCGACGAAGCCACGGGACTGCCCAACAAGAACAAGTGCGAGGAGATCTTGGGGCAGGAGCGGCCTGTCTCCGCGGAGGCGCCCGTTGCGGTGTGCGTCTTCGACCTTAACAATCTGCATACGGTCAATAACAACTTCGGCCACGAGAAGGGCGACGAATACATCCGTTCTTTTGCCCAGCAGCTGGGGTGCGTGGCGTCCGAGACCTGCTTTGTGGGCCGCGACGGTGGCGATGAGTTTATCGCGGTGCTGCGGGATGCCGATCGAGCTGCCGTGGAGTCCTGTCTCGCTCGGGTTCGTGCGAACGTGAACGAGTATTCCGAGGCTCACCCCGACATGCCTATCAGCTATGCGGTGGGCTACGCGCTTTCCAGTGATTTTGACGAACCGCCTACGATGCGCGAGCTCTTTTCCCAGGCCGACAAAAACATGTACATCGACAAGAACCGCGTAAAGACAGCTGAGGCAGCCGGGCTGCAACGCGAGGAACGGTAAGCTTGTAACAAAGGGCATAGAAAAGCCTCCGCAGCTCGTGTGGCTGCGGAGGCTTTATTCGTTGCGGCGCATTGTGTTTGGGTCGTTGAGATGAGTCGATTTGCCCCGAAAGAGGAGGGCATTGACCTTAGGGTCATGCCCGACGAATGAGCAGCAAATCGGCCATCTCGGCGGGCCGAACTACTCCAGCTCAAACGCTCCGGTATAGAGCTGGTAGTAATACCCGCGCTTGGCGATCAGCTCGTCGTGGTTGCCGCGCTCGATGATGCGGCCGTGGTCCAGGCAGATGATCGCGTCGGAGTTGCGCACGGTGGACAGGCGGTGCGCGATGACAAATGTCGTGCGGCCCTCCATGAGCTTGTCCATGCCGGCCTGCACGATAGCCTCGGTGCGGGTGTCAATGCTCGACGTGGCCTCGTCCAGAATCATTGCCGGCGGATCGGCGACGGCGGCGCGTGCGATCGAAATCAGCTGACGCTGGCCCTGCGACAGCTGCGCGCCGTTGCCGGTGAGCATGGTGTCGTAGCCGTCGGGCAGGCGGGTGATAAAGTCATCCGCGCCCGCGAGCTTGGCCGCCGCGATGCACTCCTCGTCGGTGGCGTCCAGGTTGCCGTAGCGGATGTTATCCATCACGGTGCCGGTGAACAGGTTCACGTCCTGCAGCACCACGCCCAGCGAGCGGCGCAGGTCTGCCTTGCGGATCTTGTTGACGTTGATGCCGTCGTAGCGGATCTTGCCGTCGGCAATGTCATAGAAGCGGTTGATGAGGTTGGTGATGGTCGTCTTGCCGGCACCGGTGGCGCCGACAAACGCGACCTTCTGGCCCGGCTTGGCAAACACGGACACGCCGTGCAACACCTCGTGGTCGGGCGTGTAGCCAAAGTCGACGTTGTCCATGACCAGGTCGCCGCGCAGCGGCACGTACTCGATCTCGCCGGTTGCGCGGTGCGGATGTTTCCACGCCCACATGCCGGTGTGGTGGTCGGCCTCCTCGAGCTGCCAGGTGTCGGGGTTCACCTGAGCGTTGACGAGCGTCACATAGCCCTCGTCGGCCTCGGGCTTCTCGTCGATGAGCTCAAAGATACGGTCGGCGCCGGCGAGGCCCATGACCACGGCGTTGATCTGCTGCGAGATCTGGCCGATCTGTCCGCAGAACTGCTTGGTCATGTTGAGGAACGGCACCACGACGGCGATGGACAGTGCCATGCCCGAGATGCTCAGGTTGGGCACGCCCAGCGCCAGGAAAATGCCGCCTGCCAGTGCGACCAGCACGTAGAGCAGGTTGCCCAGGTTCATAAGGATGGGCATGAGGATGTTGGCGTACATGTTGGCCTTCTGCGAGACCTCGAAGAGCTTTTCGTTGCGCTCGTCAAAATCGGCCTCGGCGGCAGACTCGTGGCAGAATGCCTTGACGACCTTCTGGCCGTTCATGACTTCCTCGATATGGCCCTCGACAACGCCGAGCTCGGTCTGCTGCGCAATAAAGAAGCGCGCGGAGCTGGAGCCGAGCAGCTTGGTCATAAAGGTCATAAAGGCGACGCCTGCCACAATGACCAGGCACATCCAAACGCTGTAGTACAGCATGATAAAGAACACCGTGACGATGACGATGGTCGTCATGAGCAGGTTGGGCAGCGACTGGCTGATCATCTGGCGCAGCGTGTCGATGTCGTTGGTGTAGTGGCTCATGATGTCGCCGCGCTGGTGCGTGTCGAAGTAGCGAATCGGCAGGTCCTGCATGCGGTTGAACATCTTCTCGCGCAGCTTCTCGAGCGAGCCCTGCGTGACGATGGCCATGGCGCGGTTCCAGAACAGCGAGGACAGGATGCCGACGCCGTAGATGCAGGCGAGGGTGGTCACGAGCTGTGCGATCTTGGGCTGTGCAGCTTCCCAATCGCCCGACTGCCACGATTCGCTAATAATCTGCAGGGCGCTCTGAAGGAAGGTCGCGCCGATGGAGTTGATGATGGCGCAGAGCACCACGCCGACGACGACGAGGGGCAAAAGCACGGGGTAGAAGCCAAAGAGCGTCTTGATGAGGCGCGACATGGTGCCACCCTTGCGGTTGAGCGCGCGCTCGGCGGTCGTTGCCTTACTCATGTGCCTCGCCTCCTTCCTGGGTCTGAGCTTGTGTTGCGGATGCCTCGGTGTCGGCTTCGACGGCCTCTTCGCCCTCGGCAGACATCTTGTTCTGCGAGGTAAAGGTCTCACGGTAGATCTCGCTCGTCTTGAGCAGCTCATCGTGGTTGCCGATCTGCGCGATGCGGCCGCCCTCCATGACGATGATGCGATCGGCGTCCTGCACGGAGCTAATGCGCTGGGCGATGATGAGCTTGGTCGTGTTGGGCAGATAGCTTGCCAGCCCCGCGCGGATCTTGGCGTCGGTCTTGGTGTCGACGGCGCTGGTGGAGTCGTCCAGGATCAAGATCTTGGGGCGACGCAGCAGGGCACGCGCAATGCACAGGCGCTGCTTCTGACCGCCCGAGACATTGGAGCCGCCCTGCTCGATCCAGGTGTCATAGCCCTTGGGGAAGCCATCGACAAACTCGTCGGCGCAGGCCAGATGTGCCGCCTCGCGGACCTCTTCGTCGGTGGCGTTCGGGTCGCCCCAACGCAGGTTCTCGGCAATGGTGCCGCTAAACAGCACGTTTTTCTGCAGCACCATGGCCACTTGGTGACGCAGAGCGTCCAAGTCGTAGTCGCGCACATCCACGCCGCCCACGCGCACGGTACCTTCGGTGGTGTCGTACAGACGGGCGATGAGGTTTACGAGCGTGGACTTGGCCGAGCCGGTGCCGCCGATGATGCCGATGGTCTCGCCGCTCTTAATGTGCAGGTCGATATTGTCGAGCGCCTGGCGCTTCGCATGCGCGGAATACTTAAAGCTCACGTGGTCAAAGTCGATGGAACCGTCGGCAACCTCGAGCACGGGCTCGGCGGGATCGGCGATCGTGGGCTCGGCGGCCAGCACCTCGGTAATGCGGTGTGCCGATTCGTCGGCCATGGTCACCATGACAAAGATCATCGACAGCTGCATCAGACTCATGAGGATTTGGAAGCCATAGGTAAAGATCGAGGAGAGCTGGCCCACGTCGAACAGCGTGCCCTGGCTCGTGATGATGAGCTTGGAGCCCAGGTAGATGATGACGACAAACGCGCCGTTGACGCAGATGTTCATCATGGGGTTGTTAAGGGCAAGCAGCTTCTCGGCGCGGGTGAAGTCCATCTGGACGTCGCGCGCAGAGGTCGCGAACTTCTCCTTCTCAAAGTCTTCGCGCACATAGCTCTTAACTACGCGCATGCCGGTGACGTTTTCCTCAACGGACTCGTTAAGGGCGTCGTACTTGTGGAACACGCGCGAGAAGATGGGGCGCACCTTAAAGATGATAAAGAACAACCCAAAGCCCAGCAGCGGAATGATGACCAGGTAGACCATGGCGACGCTGCCGCCCATGATAAATGCCATGGTAAAGGCGAAGATCAATACCAGCGGCGCGCGCACGGCGATACGGATGATCATCATAAAGGCCTGCTGCACGTTGTTGATATCGGTGGTCAGGCGCGTGACGAGCGAGGAGCTTGAGAACTCATCGATGTTGGCAAAACTGAACGTCTGGATCTTGTAGAACAGGTCGTGACGCAGGTTCTTAGCGAAGCCGCAACTCGCATGGCTGCAGGTGACGCCGGCAGCGGCGCCAAAAGCAAGCGACGTCAGCGCGATGAGCACCAAAAAGCCCGCGGTGGGAAGCATCTCGGCTACGGTGGCGCCGTCTTTGATGGCATCGATCAGGTTGGCGGTGATAAATGGAATCAGCATCTCGCAGAGCACCTCGCCAAGCACGAGCAATGGCGTGGCAACAGTGACTTTCATATAGTCGCGGATGCTGCCCATGAGGGTTTTAATCATCCAGTTCCTCCCAGGTTACACGGATTTTCTCGAGCATTTCGGCGAGGTCCTCGCGCTCGTCGTGGGTGAGGGCACTAAAGGCCTGCTCTCTAAAGCGAATGCGGGCTGCCTGCTCAACGCGGGCCTTTTCCCATCCCGCATCGGTCAGGCGGATGGTGAGCTGCCGACGGTCTTTGGGATTGCGACTGCGCTCGATAAGACCGCCCAGTTCGAGCTTGGACAGAATCTCGGAAAGGGACCCCGGCTTGAGGTCGAAGTGCATGCCGAGCTCTTGTTGGGACAGCTCGCCGGTCGGCTGCTTGGCGAGCAGGCAGACGATGGGCGCCTTGCCAGATATGCCGCCGCCGTGAAAATGCATGTAATGGCCGCAAAACCCCAGCCCATGGAGGATTCTCTTGGCGAGACGGTCCTCCTTGGACTGAGTCTCGGGCTCGTCTGCCGGCTGCGAGGGGTCGTCGCCGGGTTCATGCGGATGGGCGTGTGGTTCAACACACATATCTAATCTTCGCTCCTTTCTTTAGTTAGGTAGATGAATTGTTTTGTGCCTAACTAATCTAGGAGCGTGAGAAATAAATGTCAAGGTACCAAACTAGTGGTTACGCGGTTTTACCAAACCGCGTAACGGCTCGACGCTGCAAGCCCGCCAGAGCGGCAATCTACCTTTCAACTTCGGCGGCATGACCAGAAGGTCAATGCCGCCTCGTTTCAAGGCACCTTGCTCGCTCTGGCGGGCTTTCGCTGACTTTGCCAAAACATCGGCGTTGCCCGACTAGTCGTTTTGGCACTTGGGACGTTCCTCTTGTGCCGGTAGATGGGGACACTTCTTGTCAAGGGATTGGTGCAGGGGACAGGCTGCTCTCTCATTTCCGAAACCTTTCCGCAACAATTCGTCCTCCGCGGCGCCAGCGCCCGTTCACAACGTCCCCTGCGCTACACTTAGTTGCACTATGGCGCCATCGTGCCGCGCCCGACCCAAGGGGGACTCTCATGAAGAACACTCAGCTGCTGCTGATCAACGATATGTGCGGCTACGGCAAGGTCGCGCTTTCCGCCATGCTGCCGGTGCTGTCGCACATGGGTTACCGTATCCACAACCTGCCGACGGCACTTGTGTCCGATACGCTCAACTATCCCAAGTTCTACATCCATGACACCACCGAGTACGTGCGCCAGAGCCTCGCTATCTGGGAGGAGCTCGGGTTTGAGTTCGACGCCATCTCGACCGGCTTTATCGTGACCGAGGAAGAGACGCGCATCATCTCGGACTTTTGCCATCGCCGTGCGCAAAAGGGCACCAAGGTGTTCGTCGACCCCATCATGGGCGACAACGGCAAGCTCTACGCCGGCGTGCCCGAGTCCACGATCGGTCTCATGCGCAGCCTGCTCGAGTGCGCTGACTATGCGGTGCCAAACTACACCGAGGCATGCCTGCTCACCGATACGCCCATTGCCGAGCAAATCACGCCTGATGAGGGCCGCGCTCTTGTGGATGCCGTGCGTGTCCTGGGCGCCAAGTCGGTGGTCATTACGAGTGCTGTGGTCGACGGTGCGAATGTCGTCATCGGTTACGACCATGTGGCGGGGGAGTACTTTACGATTCCCTTCGACCTGATACCGGTCTACTTCCCGGGCACGGGCGACACGTTCTCGGCGGTGCTTGTCGGCCGCGTTATGGCCGGTTGGAGCCTGCAACGCGCGACGAGCGATGCCATGCGTGTGGTAGCGGAGCTCATCGAGCGCAATGCCGACCAGGAGGATAAGTCCGCCGGCCTGCCCATCGAGGCCTGCCTGGATGTGATCGACCATGAGTAACGCCGACGAGAGCGGCACCGAGGCCACGGGCGAGAACAAGCCGCTCGGCGCACCGCGTGGCAAGCGCCCACGTATTCGCATTAGCTGCGTTGACCAGCTGGGCACATGCCGCTGCCACCACGGTCACAAGCCGGGCGACGTTTTTGACTTCGACCGCGATCGCGGCAAGATGTGCGCCATGGCCTGCCATGTGGGCTTTCCCTATATCGATATCCTGCGCTACGGCGGAACCGTGCCTGGCAACGAGCCCGGTACGGCAAAGTTCTGCTGCCCCGAGGTCGATACGCTGAACGTCTGGCTTGCCGAGATCGTTGACGAGTAGCTGAGCGCAATGTGACAAAGGGACAGTTCTTTTGTCACATTCGCCGGTGGTGCCCCTTCTATTATGCTTGTAATCTCAAATCTCTGCATTTCATCCGATTTTAGGTTCTAAAAATTCTGCGTTTCATCGATAATCAAGCGTATAAAACTTTGCATTTCATTTGATGACACTGAGGGGAGAGCCTATGCTGCGCAGGAAAATAGCGGCAGAACTGGAGCATTGGCTGAAGTCTGCCGAGCAAAAGGCCTTATTCATTACGGGTTCTCGCCAGATCGGCAAAAGCTATTCGATTCGCGCATTTGGCAAAGCCAACCATGCAACCTACATCGAGCTTAACCTCATGGAAAACCGCCAGGCAAAAGATGCTCTTCTCGAGGCGCGGGATGCCGATGATTTCATCAGCAGGGTGACGCTTCTTTCGGGAAAGTCGATTGCACCAGGCAAAACGCTCGTGTTTATCGATGAGGTCCAAGAAGCCCCCGACATCATGACGATGGCAAAGTTCCTTGTTGAGGACGGGAGGTGCCGTTGGGCGTTTTCGGGGTCAATGCTCGGGACTCAGTTCAAGGGCGTCAGGTCCTATCCCGTGGGGTATGTCCACGAGCTTAGGATGTTCCCGCTCGATTTTGAGGAGTTTTGCTGGGCAATCGGGGTGAGCGAGGGGGCTCGCCAAACGATACGTGACGCGTGCATCAGCGAGAGGCCCATTCCTGATTACATTCATGACGCGATGATGGCAAACTTCAGGACCTATACCGTTGTCGGCGGAATGCCGGAGGTCGTGCAGCGTTTCCTTGACACGCAGGGCGACCTTGCCTCTGTTCGTCAGCTACAGTCAGAGCTCAACGAACAGTACCGGCGGGATATCCCCAAGTATGCAAGCGGGCGAGCCCTTCAGGTGCAGAGCATCTACGATCAGCTCCCTATTATGCTCGAGGGCGAAAACAAGCGTTTCGTGCTCAATTCCATTGACCCCAAGGCTCACTACGAGAAGTATCAGCGAGATTTTGTATGGCTTGTCGATGCCGGCGTTGCTCTCAAAGCCGATATCGTAACCGAGCCAAAATCGCCCCTGCTCAAGACGGCACGGCCATCGCAGTTCAAGCTATATCAATCGGATACGGGCATGTTGATGGCGCGCTACCCCGTTGGAGTCGCCCAAGCGGCGTATCTTGATAGCAAGGAGCCCAATCTGGGCGGCATTTACGAAAACGTGGTGGCCCAGCAGCTGGCTGCCCAAAACCGCCAGCTTTACTACTATCAGACAAAAAAGCGCGGTGAAGTGGACTTTGTGGTCGATGGACCGGATGGGACGGCTGTTCCGATCGAGGTTAAATCGGGCTCCTATTACCACGCGCACGCTGCGCTCGGTCATGTGCTTGATACGGCTGAATATGGCGTAAGGCTCGGGATTGTTTTCTCGAGAGGCAACGTTGAGCGCAACGGAGCGGTTCTCTATTTGCCGCTATATGCGATCTGGGCCCTTTCGGATGTTTTGGGCGACTCCTGCGCCGAGGGGATAAAGCTGGAGGTCAAGCCGGTCTAGGGCCAGTTCCCGATGCGACAAAGGCGTGGCCCGCGACCTCGCTTGCCTACAGCTGCTCGAGCATGGCCGTGCAGCCGGCGAGCACATCGCGGTAGGTGGCATCGAAGTTGCCGGTGTACCAGGGATCGGCCACGTCGCCGGGGCGATCGGTCCAATCGAGCAGGCGCGAGATCTTGCCATCGGGGTCCTTGCCAAAGATGCGACGCAGCCCACGCGCGTTCTCGGCATCCATATAGACAATGTGATCCCAGTCGCCATACTCCGCGCGACGCACCTGGCGTGCACGATGGGCGACGACGGGAATCCCGACCTCGCGCAGCTTGGCAACGGTGCCACGATGCGGCGGATTGCCGATCTCCTCGGTCGATGTCGCGGCGGAATCAATGGCAAACTCCGCCTCGCGCCCAGCGCGGCGCACGAGCTCGGTAAACACGGACTCAGCCATCGTCGAGCGGCAGATATTTCCATAACAGATAAACAGTACACGTTGCATATGTGGTTTCCTTTCGATCGCCATCATCGAGCTCGAGTATCGCATCTACGCCTGCACCCTCGCCCGCTTGCGCTCCCAGCGAGCCAACTTAATCGTCACCAGCGTGAGCGCCCAGGCCACAAGCGAGAACGCGGCGCCCACTGCGCCCACGTACGCAATACCAATGCTGCTTACCACGGCGCCGCCCACTGCGGTGCCAAACGAAATGCCGACATTAAACGCCATGGGTTCTACCGAGCTCGCGAGCACCATCGATTTGGGATGGCGGCTGCGAGCCACGTCCATAAAGTGCGTGATGCACGACACCGAGAACAGGTACATGAGCATCGCCAGGCTAAAGACAAAGACAAGTGCGAGCGGCATGGCAGCGCCTACGGCAAACAGCCCAAACAATGCCACCGCCTGCAGCACAAACGTCACAAGCAGCGCCTTCATGCCAAAGCGCGCATCGATCCATCCGCCCAGGATGTTCGAGATCAGGCAGAACACGCCGTAGGCCATAAGCGTGGTACTGGCTTCGACCGTGCCCATGCCCAGCACCTGCTCAAGATAAGGCGTCACGTAGCCGTAGAACACATAGACCGAGCCCACGCCAAACAAAAAGATAAGCATGCCGGTGATGATACTCGGCTCGCGCAGCAGACTCGCCTGCTCGCGAAAGGTGGCGGGCTCGTCGGTTTGCCCAGCGCGCGGCATAAACGCCACGAGCGCTCCGCAGATCAAAACGGCAAAGGTCAGCGCGCCGCACATGGCAACGTGCCAGTCGAGCGTGTCGGCCACAAACTTACCGATCGAGGTCACAAAGACCATCGCCACGGAAAACGCACCATATACTACCGAGATGGCAAGCGAAGTTTGCTGTGGGGACAGAAGCTCAGGGATGTACGTCACGCCCACGGCGAGCAGCGCACCCGAGACAGAGCCCAGGACAATGCGCGAGATAAAGAGCACCTGGAAGTTGGGCGCCAGTGCCATAAACAAATTGCCAAGCACAAAGACGATGCTATAGCACACGAGCAGCTGGTAGCGGCGAAAACGGCCCGTGCTGAGCGCAAGCGTCGGCGTAGCGATGGCGTAGACGAGCGCGAACACGCTGATGAGCTGGCCCGCAGTGGCAAGTGATACGCCGAGTTCCGTTGCCAAGTCGCTTTCGATGCCGATGACCACGAACTCGGAGCAGCCGAGCGAGAATCCCAACAGCACGAGCAGCGCCAGGCAGAGCTTGGTGCGCGCGGGGGAGAGCGCGGCGGCGGTTGACTTTCTTTTAGGCGTGGTTGCGGCGGTCAAGGTTGTCACTCCAATGTCGCATGAATAAGCGGGATTCAATCCCTGCAACTCTAGCAGAATGTGACAAAGGGGCAGTCCCTTTGTCACATTGCGCTGCCGGCCAGTCGCCCAAACCGTCACAACATTCGATGAAAATCTCGAAAACGAGGAAAAACGTCGAATGTTGTGACGGTTTTCGTGTCCGGCGCGGGTGAGCTTCGGTGCCGTCTGGGGGTATAAGACTAGCGAGTGTTTATTTGCGAGGCCTAAGGGGCGCCCCGTATGGATATCGATAACTTTGAATGGTGGTATAGCGAGGGCGAGGCTCCGGACGAGGAGTGGGACGAGCCCGCGTCGCGTGACGTGTCGAGCGACGAGGACGAGACCGGCAACGATGCCGCTGTCGAGCCTGATGCCGCCTCCGATGCCGCCGAGCCCCTGACCTTTGAGCAGGCTTGGGCCCAAGCCGAGGCCGATGAGGCTAAGGCCGATGCCACGGCCACACTCGGTGAGCCGGCGGACATGTCCATCTCGCCGGCAAAGATCCCGCAGCCGCGTCACACCATCGACCCCGACAGCACGGCATCCTTCAGCATTCTCGACGTGCCCGCGCAAGGCGCCCAGGCGCCTGCGCCCACACATCGCCCCGACCTGGCTCGTGAGGAAGACGCGGGCCGCCGTTCTCCGCTCGGCCCCATCCTTATCGCCTTCATGGCCGGCGTTATCGCATGCTCGGTAATTGGAAACGTCTGGAGCCATGTTGAACAACAGCGAAAAGACGCCGCCAAGGTCGAGATGTCTATCGAGCAATCGCTCGGCCGCACGCGCTCGGTACATGTGTCGGTCGAGGTCAAGGACGGCGCGACGTGGGACACCGCGCGCGGCGACAGCCAAATGCTCATCTACATCGTGGGGCGCACGCTCAAAGGGCAGACGATTGACGAGTATCAATACGTCAATTCCGCTGGTGACGGCATCGAACTTAAGCCCGGCGACTACGAGCTCACCGTCGATGAACCGCCCGTCGCCACCGACGGCACGCGCTTCCGTGCCTCAAAGCGCATGGTCCCCGTGAGCTTTAACTCACAGGCGCCCGACACGGTCGACACCACACCGCAGGGCGGGTTCGACCTTTACGTGGATACCCAGTAGGCACTCGCCGCTCATTCCGCTATGGCTACTCAATAATCGCCTGCCGTCCCGTCCCGCCGCCAAGAGTGGGACAATAGCCCTCGACACTATTGTTTACTTTTGGAGGAAGTAGCATGTCTACTGTCACTACCATCAAGCGCGGCGGCCTCACCGCGGCCATCGATTCCATGGGTGCCCAGCTCACGAGCCTTGCCCTCAACGGCAACGAGTATCTGTGGCAGGGCGACCCCGCCTTTTGGGGCAAGCACGCGCCCATCCTGTTCCCCATTGTGGGCTCGCTGCGCAACAACACGGCAACGTCTGCGGCCGGCATCTGCGAGATGCCGCGCCACGGACTCGCGCGCATTGTCGAGCACAAGCTGGTCGAGGTTTCGGAGGACGGCTCCTCGGTAACGTACGAGATCACCGATACACCCGAGTCGCTCAAGGCGTTCCCGTTCCACTTTAAGCTCAACATGACCTATGCCTTGACCGGCGACGCCACCCTCACGCAGACCTTTGCCGTCACCAACACCGGCGACGTGGACCTGCCGTTCTCGGTGGGCGGCCACCCCGCATTTAACGTGCCCGCCCCCGGTGCCGAGGACGAGGCGTTCGAGGATTACGAGCTGGCGTTTACCGAGGCTTGGACCAACGAGGCTCCCATCATCACGCCCGACGGTCTTATGACGTTCGAGGGTAGCTACAAGGCTCCCGATAACTCGGACGTGCTGCCCATCACGCACCGCAGCTTCGATAACGATGCCATCATGTTCACCGATACTCCGGGTTCCACGCTCACACTGCGCGGCCGCAAGTCGGGCCACGGCGTCAAGATCGACTTTGAGGGCTTTAAGTACATTGGCGTGTGGTCTGCCGCCAACGACGCTCCGTTTGTGGCGCTCGAGCCCTGGACCGGTCATACCACCATGGACACCGAGGACGATGTCTTTGAGCACAAGGTCAACACCATCACCTTGGCTCCCGGCGCTACCGATAAACGTAGCTTTAGCGTCACCTTGTTCTAGAGGTTCCGCCGTTCTGACGAACGGCGGGCCGGTCGACGCTGCGCGCCACCCAGAGCGACAATTTGTCATTCAAAAGGCAAGGCATGACCAGAAGGTCTATGCCTTGCCTTTTTCATGCCAACTTGTTCGCTCTGGACGTCGCTCGCCGGCATTGCCAAAACATCGACGTCCCCAATGACTACCGTGTGTCTATTAATTTTTCGAGCTTGTGCTGCGCTGCTGGTCGCTGGCGTATATCCTGTTAACTCGTCAGCATACGATTCAACAGGGAAGGCAGATTATGCATTCTCCCCATCAACGCGACGCGCATCCACAGCCGGTATGCAGCCGTCGCATCTTTTTGGGTAGCGCTCTCGCTGCGAGCGCTTCTGTCGTCGCCGGCGCACTTGCCGGTTGCCAGCGTCCCTCCACGCTGGAAGTAGTTCAGCCCACGACGGGCGGCGGTCGCGACGACCTGTCCGATTCCGTGATCGGCAAGGACAAGATCCGTATCGGCATGGAGGCGGCCTACGCCCCGTACAACTGGCAGGTCTCCGAAGCCAGCGAGTACACCATCCCCATCGACAACGTGCAGGGCGCCTATGCCGATGGTTACGACGTGCAGATTGCCAAGATCGTCTGCAAGGCCCTCGGCGGCGAGCCCGTTGCCGTCAAACAGAGCTTCTCGGGCCTTATCGACTCGCTCAACAACGGCCAGATTGACCTCATCATCGCCGGTATGAGCGCCACGCCCGAGCGCGAGGAGTCTGTCGGCTTTTCCGACCCGTACTTTATCGGTTACTTTGGCCTGTTCGTAAAAGAGGGCTCGCCCTACCAAAACGCGACCAAGCTCAGCGACTTTAGCGGCGCTACGGTCCTCGGCCAAAAGGACACCATGCTCGATACTGTCATCGACGAGATTCCGGGCGTTGTGCACAAAAACCCGGTCGACTCCGTCCCCACGGTGTTCTCGAACCTGCTGCAGGGCACGTGCGACGCCGTGACCTACAACACCGAGAACGAGAAGGGCTATATGGCCCAAAACCCGGGCATCGTCCCCATTCATTTTGCCGAGGGCGAGGGCTTTAAGCAGGAGGTCGCGGCAAACGTCGGCTGCCGCAAGGGCTCGGACAAGCTCCTTAAGCTCATCGACAAGACACTCAAGGGCATTAGCCAAGAGGAGCGCGACCAAATGTGGGACGCGTGCCTCGACCGCCAGCCGGCATAGGGAGGCAGCATGAAAACCATCAATCGTCTGGCCTCCTTTATCAAGGCCGACCACCGTTATGTGTACCTGGGCACGAGCGTTATCGCGGCGCTCGGCCTGGCGTTTAGCCAGCGCAACCCCACACCGCTGAGCTTCTTGGCTCCCACGGGCGTGTTTCAAGATTGCCTTTGGGCAATCCTGTGGGCGTGGCTCGTCGTGTCGGCGGCGGCGCTGGTCACCAAGCTTATGCACTGGAGCGACTATCGCGAAAAATCGCCGTTCGCATCTGAGCGTTTCCGTCGTGGAGCACGCTTAGGCAGCTACGTCGTGGTCGCCATCGCGGCAGTTTTCTTTATCGACCGCTGTGTCATGTCGTTTATCGATCTGGTGCAGGTGAGCATTGTCTCGGATTCCAACCCCAGCGACTTTTTGTCGAGCCTGGTCTACATGACCTACAAGAGCGGCGACTTCTTCATTCGCGGTATCGAGATCACCATCGCGCTTGCCACCTTCGGCACCGTCATCGCATTCTTCCTGGCGCTGCTCTTTGTGTTCCTGCGTATTCAGACCTTCGACCGCGTGGACAACGACCTGGTGCGCTTCTTTAAGAGTATCGGCCGCGGCTTTGCGACCATCTACTCCACCATCGTGCGCGGCACGCCCATGATGGTCCAGGGTCTGCTCATCTATTACGCGGGCTTCACCGTTTTGCGCGGCATGGGCTTCGAGACCGCTCAGGCCAACCAGATTTGGAGTACCTTCACCGCCGGCCTCGTTACCATCTCGCTCAACTCCACCGCCTACATGATGGAGGTCCTGCGCGGCGGCATCGAGTCCATCGATCCCGGCCAGGCCGAGGCAGCACGCTCGCTGGGCCTGTCGCAGTGGCAAGCCATGCGCAAAGTCGTGTTCCCCCAGGGCATTAAAAACGCGATTCCGGCGCTCACCAACGAGCTCATCATCAACATCAAGGATTCGTCGGTGCTCTCGGTCATCGGCGTGTTCGACCTTATGTACGCCACCACCACCGTCGCCGGCGTGTACTACCGCCAGATGGAGGTCTACTGCGTGGCGCTCGTGGTCTACCTGATCCTGACGCTCGTGGCGAGCCGCCTGCTCGAGGCCTTTGGCAAAAAGCTCGGCGCCGAGGCTCCGGTCACGCTGCCCAGCTCCAACTAGGCTCAAGACGAGGAGAATCATCATGGCAGATACCGCCATTACCGGCGTTGCGGCCGCCGCACAGACCAATGAGCCGCTCATCCGCGTCGAGGGCCTGCGCAAGAGCTTCGGCTCGCTCGAGGTGCTCAAGGGCATCGACCTGTCCGTCAATCCCGGCGAGGTCGTCACCATTATCGGCGCCTCGGGCTCGGGCAAGTCGACCTTCCTGCGCTGCCTCAACCTGCTCGAGACCCCGGACGCGGGCCACATCTGGTTCCATGGCCAGGACCTCACGGCCGAGCGTTGCAACATTAACAAGCTGCGTGAGGACATCGGCATGGTGTTCCAGGGCTTTAACCTGTTCAACAACATGGACGTGCTCGACAACTGCACACTCGCGCCCGTCACGCTCAAAAAGATGGGCAAGGCCGAGGCCGAGAAGGTCGCGATGGAGCATCTGACGAGCGTGGGGCTCGAGAAGTTCGCGCACGCCGCCGTGGGTCGCCTGTCCGGCGGCCAAAAGCAGCGCGTTGCCATCGCTCGTGCCCTATGCATGAATCCGCAGATCATGCTGTTCGACGAGCCGACCTCCGCACTCGACCCCGAGATCGTGGGAGAGGTGCTCGAGGTCATGCGCAAGCTCGCTGCCGACGGCATGACCATGGTCGTCGTCACGCACGAGATGGCCTTTGCCCGCACGGTGTCCGACCGCGTGGTCTTTATGGACAAGGGCGTGGTCCTCGAGGACGCCGCGCCGACGGAGCTCTTCGGCAACCCCAAGCACCAGCGTACCCGCGAGTTCCTCTCGCGTTATCTCGAGGACAAATAGCCGACCGCAAACGCTTACGTGGCAGGGCCGCTCCGGTGGGGCGGCCCTCGTCATCACAATCGAAAGGATGTCATGGCCGAGGTCTGGCGCTTCTTTGCGCATGAGGATGATTTTGCCGATTTGGACAAGGCCGGCGCATGCGAGCGCCTGAGCCGTGTGCTGTCGTTTCCGACCATTTCGAGCATGGATGCCGAGGCGGTGGACTGGCAGCCGTTCGACGACCTGCGCGCGTATATGCAGCGGGCTTGGCCGAACGTATTTACGGCGGGTAAGGTCGAGCTTATCGACCATTCGCTATTGGTGACGCTTGGCGGTTCCGACCCTGTCCTCAAGCCCATTATGCTCATGGGCCACATGGACGTGGTTCCCGTGGTACCCGGCACCGAGGCTGACTGGACGCATGCCCCCTTTAGCGGGCATGTAGACGACACCTACATTTGGGGTCGCGGCGCCATCGATATGAAAGACCAGGTCGCAGGCATTCTCGAGGCGGTTGAGTATGCGCTCGCGCACGGCTGGGAGCACAAGCGTACCCTGCTGCTCGCCTTTGGCCAGGACGAGGAAACCACGCAGTACGGCGCAGGTGCCATCGGCCGCGCGCTCGAGGAGCGCGGCATTGAGCTTGAGTACCTGATCGACGAGGGCGACTACCGCATCGTTTCGGCTGCCGAGTATGGCGCGGGCGAGGGCTGGCTTATGCATGCTGACCTCGCGGAGAAGGGCTATGCCGATATCGTGCTCAAGACGAAGAGTGAGGGCGGGCATTCGTCCAACCCCTACGGTGGCACATCGCTCGAGGTGCTCAGCCGTGCCATCACCGCAATCTGCGATATCGAGTGGCCGACGCGCGTGACCGACTTGCTTGCCGCCCAGCTTGTCGAGTTAGGGCTCTACACGGCCGATGAAATTGCCGCCAACGGGGATGCCATTGTCCGCGATTGCCTCGCCAGCAAAAAGCTCTATCCGCTGGTGACGACCACCTGCGCGCCCACGCAGATCGAGGGTGGCAGCACCGGCGCCAACGTAATGCCGCAGGATATGTGGGCCAACATCAACTTCCGCATGCTCGAGGGCACGAGCGTGGCCGACGTTGTGGCGCGCTGCCGTGAGGCGGTTGCCGGGGCGGACCTTGCCGGTCGTGTCGAAGTGGAGCTGGGCCCCGGCAGCTCTGAACCCTCGCCGTCCCCGCGTATCGGTGGTCCCGGCCTCGAGGCGGTTCGCTCCATCGCCGCCCGCTATTTCCGTGATCCCAAGGGGACGGAGGAAAACGGATCGTCTGCGGTGGGCCAAGAGCCGATGAGCATCGTGCCCTCGACCGTGATTGGTGCAACCGATGCCGCCAACTACCAGCGCATTTGCCACGAGTGCATCCGCTTCTCCGCCTTTGTGGTCGACGATGACGAATGCGACCGCGGCGTCCACGGCACCAACGAGCGCATCACCCGTCGCGCCTACCTCCAAGGCATCCGCTTCCTCATCGCCCTGCTCCACACGCTCTAGCATGCGACAAAGGGACTGAGCCGATTTCATCGGTAATGAGACGAAAACTGTCATAGAATAAGACTAAGATATCTTAAGAGACATATGCTGGGGTTGGTATTTCTTGAACGACTGCGGGCATGTGCCAGACTGCCTCGGCCCCCCCGGGGGGGGTGCCCAGGCGGGTTGCCGTGTGACGGGGAGGGAAATTATGCAGGAGCTCAGAGAGGCGACGTCTCTACTCATGAATATGGTTACCGGGGGGGGGTCCCAGCAGGGAACTTCTTGGTGGACATCGGCCGCGCGAGCGGTGGTCCGTCATGTCTTGTGGCCGTCGTCGCGGGCTGCGCTCGGTCTCGCCATATGCGATTGTTCTGGCCCTCGCCATCGCGCTGACGGCGAGTTTCTTCCTGCCGCTTCGTGCCGAGGCGGCAATTCCGGACCACACGGTTCCGACGATTTCGCCTTCGGGGACAACAATCAACCTGTTTGATTACTGGGTGAATCCCGATAACCATCTGTCGGTTTCCGGCAACGGCGGCATCAACGCAAGCCACCGGTTCCAGTTTAACGATGGCCAGGGTCGTGAGTCGCTCAACCGTTGGACGGGCAACACGAATCCGCAGCCCGGCATTGTCAGCAACACGCTTTCAGACGGCTACCCGCAGCTTTCCGGTACCTATGGCGGCGACTCCCTCCGCTATCTGTTCGATTCCTCTGCCCAGACCGGCAAGACGTCCCATTTTGGCGTGACGGGCCTCCTCAAGGTTCAGGACGGCTACTACGTCTATGACAGCTCCGAAAACTACGCAGCCTACAACGCTGACAAGAATGCCTTCGACGTCTATGACACCTGGGGCATTGACAAAGTGGGCGATTCGTCCCATCGGGGTCAGTTCTTCCCGTTCGATGCGGCAGACAAGGTGTTCAAGGAGGAAAGCGGCCGGCTCGTCCAAAATGGCATCACGGCAGACAACGCCGGTAACCACGTCAACCACCACTTCGGCCTCTCAATGTCCACGCGATTCGTGCAGCCCAACGGCGGCCTGACGAACGATAAGAAGGACATGACCTTCGAGTTCGCCGGCGATGATGACGTCTGGGTGTTCATCGATGATGTCCTCGTGGGTGATATCGGCGGTATTCACAGCCGTGCGAGTCTGAGTATCAACTTTCATACGGGCGACATTAAGGTGAACGACAAAAGCGACGGCACGCTGCTGAGCAAGTACCAGGCGGCGAAAAAGGGCACTTCGGGCTTCGACGGCAACACCTTCAAAGACGGCACCAACCACACCCTCAAGTTCTTCTACCTGGAGCGCGGCGCCACCGACTCCAACATGGAACTCAAGTTCAACCTCGTGACGGTGCCCGAGTCCGACATCATCAAGTTCGACCAGGATGGCGGTCTGGTGGAGGGTGCTCAGTTCGCGCTGTACAAGACAGACGAGAACTTCACTGACACGACCGCTAATCAAAATAACCTACTTGGCTCCGGCACCACGAACGCGAATGGACAACTGACGCTCACAAATGACGTGGACAACGGCGTTATCAACTTCGATGACCTTTATAAAGAGTATCATTACCAGCACTACCTCCTGAAGGAAACAAAAGCGCCCAACGGTTACCGCTCGAGCCTCACGGCAACGGACGGTAACATGCAGCTCGAGTACGTGCCCGCAAGCGACAAGAAGGACGCGGGCGGCGTCATCATCAACCGCGGCGGTATGGACGCGGACAGCGTCGTGTGGAAGACCGGTGCGTTCGCCGCTGCGAAGGAGACCATCACCGCGCCGTCGACCGTGTACAAGGCAAATGATAACCTGACGAAGTCCGACAAGATCGACGACCTGGAGTCCGGCATACTGTTCGCTGTGGTGCTCAAGCGCGATAAAAGCGCAAACGCAGATATCAAAGATCAGAACAATTGGTACGCCGTGTCGGGCGACCCATCGACGGGAGCGGGGTACACCCTCGTCGAGAAGTCGAGCAAGGCCGGCGCTATCGAGGCGGCGAAGAAGGACCTGCACGCCTTCACGCTCAACACGAGCGGCCAGTACCAGGTAGAGATTCAAAATCTGCCCGGTGACATCTCCAAGTACTACTACCTGCTGAGCGGTGATGCCCGCAAGGATGCCGAGTACACGGTGGCCATCTACCACACAACGGCGAGCTCGATCGGCGACGCGACGCCTGAGAACACAGTCCACGTGTACAGCGACGACATCGCAGACGGCACGAACTTCAAGCGGCAGTTCGCCACGCGCCTGCTCGTCACGAACATCCAGAATCGCCTGTTCGTGCAGAAGACCGATTCCGAGGGTAAGCCCGTTGACGGGGCGAAGTTCGGCCTGTACACGGCCGATCAGGTGACAACAGACGCGAACGGCAAGGTCGTGCTCAAGGGCGAGCAGACCCCCTACGACACCCTGACGACGGGGTCGGTCGGCAACCCGGTCTCGCTCGAAGGTGCGGGCATATTCCCGAATACAAGCGCCGGTAACATGCCGCTCGTGAATGGAACTTACTTCCTAAAGGAGGTCTCGGCTCCCAAGGGCTTCCTGCTTAACGACACGCTCACCAAGGTGATTGTGGACGATTACGGCGTCCATGCCGATGCTGGTACGGACGATGACGGCGTTTCGACGTTCGTGGGCCCGGGCGCGCTCATGAAGAGTCTGGGCCAGTTTGGCGCAGAGGGCGACATCGACAACACGCTTACGTGGATCAAAGGTACGCGGCAGACCTCGAATGGCGAGACCAATGATAACGGCAACCTGACGTGGACCGATGTCGAACCCGTGGGTGCAGACGACACAGTGCGCCTCAAGTACGGCGCTAACGGACGCATGTACCAGTATGGGCCCACCGAGGAGGGCAAACCCTACCGCCTGGAGACCGAGACGGGCTGGATACGTATGGGTATCACCCAGGACGAGCGGCCCAAGGGGACCACGTCGAAAGGTGCCCGTGCCAATCTGGGCGACATGAACCTGAATGCCCTGTTCACGGGTGCCACCTGTGTGCGCGTGGCTAACAAGCGCGAGGCGAGCCTCGAAGTGACCAAGCATGTCGTGGTGCCGAAGGGACTGACGGGCAATAAGGACGCGAAGTTCACCTTCAAGTTCACCGTGCCCACGACGGCGGGGAAGACGTACAAGGCCGCAGTGTTTGAGAACGCGGGGGCCGCAAGCGAGAAGCAGGTCGGCGATATGTTCGACCTGACGAACGGCCGCGAGCAGACCATCACGGCCGGCCAGACGATCCGCGTGTACGGTCTCGACGAGCACGACGCCTACACGGTGCAGGAGCTGGCCGATACGGACAAGATGCCGGCCGGCTTCACGCTGACCAAGCGCGAGCAGGGCGGCAACGCCCTGAGCGGCGAGGGCGACAGCATCTCCGGCACGATCGCAAAGCAGAACGCCGACGGCACGGTGGCCGCCGCCAACAAGCTGGTATTCACGAATACCTACAGCGTAAAGCCGCCGGTGACGCTCACCAATGCGTTCTGGGCGCAGAAGGTGCTCCGGGGCCGTGACTGGAAGGATGGCGATAGCTTCAAGATTTACCTGCGCGCGGACAAGGGAACGCCGATGCCCGCCGGTGCCAAGGATGCGCCCGTGAGTGGTATGAAGCAGGTTGTGAAGACCGTCAAGAACGGGGACAAGTTCGACTTCGGCAATATTGAGTACGCCAAGCCCGGCACCTACACCTATCTCATTGCCGAGGCCACGCCGTCTCAAAACGACGCTAGCTGGCTGCCCGGGTTCGGGTATTCAAGCGCTTCCTACCGCGTCACGGTGACGGTGAAGGATAGCGGCGACGGCACGCTGTCGCAGCCGGCAGTCAAGATGGAGCAGACCTACACCGACGACGGCGTGAGCCATGAGGACAGCCCGATCGAGGTCGCTGACAAAATCGCCAAGATCACGAACGCCTATAACACCGATGAGGAGACCATCTCCTTCAACGTGCAGAAGACGTATGCCGACCAGTCCGGTGCAAATCCGCTTGTGAAGGATAAGTTCACGTTCCAGCTCGAGGCACTCGGCGGGATGAAGAATGATGCCGTGCCGAGTGGAGCCATCGATTTCGGCAAGCTCGCCACCTCCTACAGCGTCGGTGCCAGCAAGGTCCCCATGCCTAAGGGGTGCACGTCCACCACGACCACGGCGAAGAACGATGACGACGGTATCGCTGCGTTCCCGCAGATCACCTATACGATGGAGAGCGAGAACCTCACCTACGTGTACAAGGTGACCGAGGTCAAGGATTCCGATACATCGACGTCCAGTGGCATAGGCTACGACGATACGGTGTACTACGTGCTGGTGAAGAACCAGCAGGTTGATAACGAGTCTGGGACGGGTAAGTGCCTGTCCTCCACGGCCACGTATTGGAAGGCCGACGGCACGCAGCTGACGGACACGGGTGGATATATCCCGTTCAAGAACACCTACACGGTGACGCAGACGACGTCGGCACCGGTTACTGTGCAGAAGACGCTGGCTGGGCGTGCGTGGGAGCAGGATGACAAGTTCGATTTCACGCTGACGCCGGCGGATGACGCCACGATGAAAGCAGTTAAAAACGAGGCCGTTACTCAGAAGAAGGCTGCCGACTCCGATGAGACTGGCGATTTGACGACTAAGGTCGAGATCGCAGGTCCCGGCGACGCGATGCGCACCACCCCGTTCGGCACGGGCGACCTTGTGTTTACCAAGCCGGGCGTGTATACGTTCAAAGTGAACGAGACGAGGCCGACCGACGCGGACAAGACAGGCATCAGCTATGACGGCCATACGTCCACAGTGACGTACACAGTGACCGATATCGAGAACGGCACGCATGCCGGTAAGCTGACCGCGTCAGTTGCGTACGACAACAAGCAGGCGACGACGGATGCCGATCGGCAGGTGACGGGCGCTGCCGCGTTTACCAACACCTATACGGCCTCCGGTACCTACGCGGGCATCGATGTGACCAAGACTCTGGTCGGTACCCCGCTGGAGAATGGCATGTTCCCGTTCACCATCGAGGCGATGACGTATAACGGCACGAAGGCCCCGGAGCCGGCTGATACCGATAAGTCGTTCACGAATACCGTGGGCAAGGATGACGGTGACGATACGCAGACCGCCACGATGTCCGGTAAGCTGAAGATGAACTTCACGCAGCTGAGCTACAACAAGATGTACGTGTACAAGGTGTCTGAGGTACATGGCGCCAACGCTGGTGGATACACGTATGACACCGAGTACCCCGGTGACGCCTACGTGCTCATCGCGGTGAAACCGAACCTGGATAACAAGGGTCAGCTCTACACCGTGACGACGGTCGTGAAGGGGCCGGACGTGACGACGCTTGTTGGCGAGGACGACAACGTTGATGCGCTGACGGCCGAGACGATTAAGGGCCTCGATACCACGACTAACTACGTGCAGACGGTCTCGAGTCGCGGTGCGAAGCCCGCTACGCCTATCGTCCCGTTCAAGAACGAGTACAAGGTCGAGACGATTGAGTACGGTGCGAAGGCCGGTCTACAGATTGAGAAGAAATTCACCGGCACCGGTGATGCAAGCAGCACATTCAGCTTTACGGTGACGCCCGAGGACTATCAGGCCGAGGGTCAGGATGGCACGAAGTTCATCCTGACCTCCGCCGACGCCGCGGCGAAGAAGCTCGACATCACGGGTGGGGCGGAGACCTTCAAGATTCCCGAGATGAAGCTCGGGGACACCAAGACCGTGAGCTTGCTGCCGAAGGGCTTGCAGTTCACGCACGACGACGTGAGCAATGAATGCCGCGCCAACGTCTACCGATACAGGGTGGAAGAGAACGTGCCGAAGCCCGTTCCCGCCGGCTACACCTACGACAAGACGGTCTATACCGTCGAGATCGCAGTGTCCGACAACGGCGACGGCACACTGAAAGTCGAGACGACGGTTCTGAACAGTGATGGCAAGAGGGTCGATTACCGTAAGTTTGCCCCTAGCGCCTCGCTCGAGGACAACACGGCGACTATTCCGTTCGAGAACAGCTACAAGACGGACGCCAGCGACGAGCTGACCCCGCAGGTAACGAAGAAGATCTCCGGTGTTGAGAGCACGGAGAAGGCGTTCTCGTTCACGCTGACCGCCACTCCGGAGACGAAGGATAAGATTGCCGCCGGCGATCTGGAGGCTGACGGCTTGAAGGATGACACAACCTCGGAGTCCAAGACCACGAAGGGGGAGATCACCAGCAAGGACGGTCAGACCCTCAACTTCTCCGGCATGAAATTCAACAAGGCAGGCGAGTACACGTTCACGCTCACCGAGGCCCACGGGGACGATGACGATCCTAATACGGCTGGTACGCAGAACGCCGGTTGGACAATGGACGATTCCACCTACACCGTCACGGTGAAGGTTGAGGACAAGAATGCCAAGCTGACTGTCACAGGCGTGACGGTGAAGAAGGATGGTGACGCTGAGGCCAAGCCCATCAAGGCTGAGGTCAAGGACGGCAAGGTGAACCTCGTCACCTTTACCAACAGCTATGCTGCGAAGGGTTCCGTGACCCTGGCGGCGAAGAAACGCTTTACGGGCGGTGCGCTCGCGGGGAACGACTTCTCGTTCGCTCTGTACAAGGGTGACAAGACGGAAGGCACGCCCATTGAGACCGGCACAAACGACAAAAACGGCAACATTACCTTCCAGCCCATCAACTACACCGAGGCCGGTGACTACGAGTACACCATCAAGGAAGTTACCGGTAACGACTCGACCGTCGTGTACGACGGCAAGACGGTGAACGTGCACGTTAGGGTCACTGATAACAAGAACGGCACGCTAAAGGCGGTCGCCACCTACGGCGGCGATAAGGCCGTGCCGACCTTCACCAACGCGAAGCCGACGGCCGGTGCAACCGTCGAGGCGACGAAGACCCTCACGGGCAAGGCGCTGACGGGCGGCGCGTTCGCCTTCGGCCTGTACGACCAGGCCGGCAACGAGGTCGCCAAGGGCACCAACGACCGGGGCGGCAACGTCAAGCTGGCCGTCGAGAACCTGAACCTGGGCGAGTACGACTACACGCTCAAGGAGGTCGCTGGCAGCGACTCGACCATCACCTACGATTCAACGGCGGTGAAGGTTCACGTCTCGGTGAAGGCGGAGGGCGACAAGGCGAAGGCGACCGTCACTTACGACGGCAAGAACGATATCCCGACCTTCACCAACAAGTACCAGCCCGCCGGGACCTCGGTGGCGCTCACGGCGAAGAAGACCTACGTGAAGTCCGATAGCACGCCGGCTGCGCTCAAGGGCGGCGAGTTCACCTTCAACCTGTACGAGGGCGATCTGACGGCTGAGCAGCTGAAGGACAAACAACCCATCCAGACCGCCGAGAACGGCGAGGACGGTACCGTCACCTTCCCGGCCATCAACTACACCAAGGCCGGCGAGTACAAGTACACCATCGTGGAGAAGAAGGGCGACCTGTCCCACGTGACCTTCGACGACACGGTGCACCACGCCGTGGTGAAGGTCGTGGACAAAGCTGGCAAGCTGGACGCCGCCGTTGCCTACGATGGTGACAAGGCCGATGCCCCCACCTTCACGAACACCTACACCGCAAAGGGATCCGTGGAGCTGACGGCGACCAAGGTCGTTGCGGTCGCGCCGGGCTTCACGCACGACACCAAGCTGAAGGGCGGCGAGTACACGTTCGAGCTGAAGGACGCCGACGGCAAGGTGCTCGCCACCACGACGAATAAGGCCGATGGCAAGATCAGCTTTACGCGCCACTTCGAGCTCGCCGACCTGGGCGGCGCCGCGAGCAAGGACTTCACCTACACCATCGTGGAGCAGCCGGGCGCGGAGCCGGGCATGGTCTACGACACCCATGCGCTCACCTACACGGTGAAGGTCACAGACGGCGGGAACGGAGCACTGAATGCGAAGGCGATCGTGACGAGCACATCCGGCCCGGAGACCTTCACCAACACCTACCAGCCGGCCGCGACCGGCCTGGCCCTCGGTGCGCAGAAGAGCTACGTGAAGAAGGACGACAACACGCCGATCGTACTCAAGGGCGGCGAGTTCACCTTCGATGTGTACGAGGGCAACCTGACGGCTGAGCAGCTTGCCGAGGCCAATCCCGTCCGGACCGCGACCAACGACACGAACGGAAGCGTCGGCTTCGACGCCTTCTCCTACGCGAAGCCGGGCACGCACGAGTACACCATCGTTGAGCGGAAGGGCGATCTGGCCTACGTGACCTACGACGCCGCGGTGCACCATGCCGTGGTGACGGTTGCGGACAATGCCGGCACGCTGCAGGCGAGCGTCGCCTACGACGGTACGGACGCCACGAAGCCCACCTTCACCAACACCTACGAGGCACAGGCGACGGACTCCGGTGCGATCGCCCTCACCAAGAGCGTTAACGTGCACGACGGCAGCTATCAGCTAAAGGCGGGAGATTTCGCCTTCGAGCTGATGGGGTCTGACGGCTCGGTGATCCAGACCCAGAAGAACGATGCCGACGGTAAGGTTGCCTTCGACAAGCTGACCTTCGACCATGCGGGCACCTTTACCTACACGGTCCGCGAGGTGCAGCCGACGGACGGCGCGCCGGGCGTGCCGGGCGTGACCTACACCGGCAAGACGTACACCCTGACCTACGTGGTGAAGGACAACAACGACGGCAAGCTGGTGGTAGAGAGCTCTACGGTGAAACCGAGCGAGGGCACCGAGAACGGCGTCACCCCCAATACCATGACGTTTGCGAACAGCTACCAGCCGGGTCAGACCTCCTACCAGATCTCTGGCACCAAGGTGCTTGAGAATGCCGACCCGGCCACCACGCGGACGCCCGCCGATGGCGAGTTCACATTCGCGCTGATTGACGTGGCCACCGGGCAGGAGATCGACCGGACCACGAACGTGGGTAAAGCGTTTACCTTCAAGGCCATCTCGTACACCGCAACTGGTTCGCATGCGTACCAGGTGAAGGAGGTTGCGGGCCAAGATGGCACCATCACTTACAGCGATGCGGTGCTGGACGTAACGGTGAACGTGACCGATGACGGCAGCGGCCAGCTGACCGCGACGGCGAACAAGACGGCTGCGGATCTGACCTTCACCAACACCTACACGCCGACGGCAACGACGGCGACGATTACCGGAACGAAGGCTCTGACCGGCCGCGACCTGGCCGAGGGTGAGTTCTTCTTCGACCTGAAGGACGCCGACGGTAACGTGGTGCAGACGGTGCAGAACGGCGCCGACGGCACGTTCGGCTTCGCGCCGCTGCAGCTGGACAAGGTGGGGACGTACGTCTACACCGTGTCCGAGCGGGCAGGGGCGACGGCGAACGGCGTCACCTACGACACGACGGTCTTTACCGCGACGGTGACGGTGACGGAGAATGCGGAGACGCACGCGCTGGAGGCGCAGGTTGCCTACAGCAAGGGCGGCAAGGCTGCGGATGCGGTGGCGTTCAGCAACAGTTACGCGCCGGCCGCGACTGAGGTGAAGCTGGGGGCCTCCAAGGTGCTGAGCGGCGAGGACCTGAAGGAAGGGCAGTTCTCCTTCCAGCTGAAGGATGCCGACGGCAAGGTGCTGCAGACCGCAAAGAACGCGGCGGACGGCACGGTGGGCTTCGAGGCGATCTCGTACGACAAGCCCGGAACGTACGCCTACAGCATCTCCGAGGTGGACGACGGTCAGAAGAACGTGACGTACGACGCGGCCGAGCACCGGGTAACGGTGACGGTGACGGACGACGGTGCGGGCCATCTGGTGGCGACGGTAACCTATGACGGCGCCGTGCCGCCGGTGTTCAAGAACACGTACACGCCGCCGACCACCCCGCCGACGGAGCCGCCCACCAATCCGCCGAGCAAGTCACCGGTGCCGAAGGAGGAGAAGCCGGGTCTGCCGTATACGGGCGATACCAGCTTGTCGCCGATGGCCCTGGGTGGCATCGCGGGCGGCGCGGTGGTGCTGATCGCCGCAGGCGTTATCCTGCGGCGCCGGAACCGGTAGCTACGGCGGCCGAGAAGGGCTTTGATTGAGGGCGGGTGGTCGCAGGGCGCGGCCGCTCGCCCTTTTTGGTGAAAGGCTATGTTAACCCGCCGTTTGCACGTCCGGCTCCAGATGGAACTCGTACTCCGGCTCCATCATCTTCTTCCGGATCTTTTCGTAGCGCCCGTCGTCGAGCTGCTCGCGCATGAGCGACGTCCTGTCCCCGACGCGTGCGGCCTCGCGCAGCCATCTGAACCACATCAGGCAGCTGTGGAGCCTGCGGGTCGATACGCCCTTGAACCTCTCGAGGAAGTGGCCGAGCGAACCCTGCGCTTCAGCATCCTCTGGACCGTGTCCCGCTCGTACCCGGTGAGCCTGCCGTGGGTCCTCGGGACCGCCCTCGCGGCGCCCTTCCCGCCCTTTCCGGACATGGCGTCCTCCGATCTCCCGGGGCCGGCCGATCCGGCCCTCAGGGTATCGGATTCCCAAATTTATCCGTATATGTGCGGATAAATGCGGGAGGCGTTCGGATGAAGTTGTATTCAAGGAAAGAGACTGACCCTTTGTCGCATTCCGTGCGGGTTATATGCAGGTATGCCTGCGCACGCTATCATGTATGGGTTAGACCGCAACTATGTACCTCATACGCGAAGGGATGCGCATGTATCTGAAGATCGACATGTTCTAGCTGGGCTTACCCCCGCAGTGGCGCCGCGCGCCCCATCAACTCTGCCGATTTTCGCCTTCACGCACATAAAGGAGTCCCGCCATGCGCGACAAGCTCGAAAAGATCATTAAGGCCTACGAGGAGCTCGAGAAGAAGCTTTCCGACCCGGCCGTCGCCTCCGACATCAAGGAGTTCACGCGTCTCAACAAGGAGTACGCACACCAGTCCGACCTCATCGCTGCCTCGCGCGAGTACATCGGCGCGCTCGATGACATCGAGGCCGCCAAGGAGATGCTCCGCGACACCAGCGATGCGGACGAGAAGGAGATGCTCCAGATGGACATCTCCGAGAACGAGGAAAAGCTTCCCCAGCTCGAGGAAGACATCAAGTACATGCTCATCCCGAGTGACCCCAACGACGACAAGAACACCATCGTCGAGATTCGCTCCGCCGCCGGTGGCGACGAGGCGGCCATCTTCGCCGGCGACCTGTACAAGATGTATCAGCGCTTTTGCGAGTCGCGCGGCTGGAAGACTACCGTGCTCGATTCCAGCCCCAGCGAGGCCGGCGGCTTTAAGTCCATTGAGTTCAAGGTCGAGGGCGACCGCGTCTACTCCGTTATGAAGTACGAGTCCGGCGTGCACCGTGTCCAGCGCGTCCCTAAGACCGAGTCCCAGGGCCGCATCCAGACTTCAACGGCTACCGTCGCCGTGCTTCCCGAGGCCGAGGAAATCGACGTCCAGATCAACCAGTCCGACCTGCGCATCGACACCTACTGCGCCTCCGGCCCTGGCGGTCAGTGCGTTAACACCACCTACTCCGCCGTGCGCATCACCCACCTGCCCACCAACACCGTGGTGCAGTCGCAGGAGCAACGTTCCCAGATCCAGAACCGCGAGGTCTGCATGCAGATGCTGCGTGCCCGTCTGTACGAGATGGAACTCGAGAAGCAGCAGGCCGAGCTCGGTGCCGAGCGCCAAAGCCAGATCGGCCACGGTAACCGTTCCGAGAAGATCCGTACTTACAACCAGCCCCAGGACCGCGTGACCGATCACCGTATCGGCTTCAACTCTACCTACAACGGCGTCCTTCTGGGCGATCAGCTCGGTACCGTCATCGAGGCGCTCGCCGCCGCCGAGCGAGCCGAGAAGCTGGCACAGGCTGTGTAGTGGGTTACGCGGTTTTGCCAAACCGCGTAACGGCTCGACGCTGCAAACGCCCCTAAGCGGCAATCTGACGTTCAATCGTCGGTCGCGTACCGAAGTACGCTTCCCTCCTCTTTCACGTCACCTTGCTCGCTTAGGGGCGTTTTCGCTGACTTATGCTCAACCTGCAGCGCCTTAGATGTAGTCATTGGGGACGTTCTTAAACGACTAGTCAACTTGTTCGCCCTGGACGTCGCTCGCTGTCCGTTCTCTACCTGCGGCGTTCTCTTGGGTAGTCATTGGGTATGCTCAACCTGCGGTGCCTTAGATGTAGTCATTGGGGACGTTCTTAAATGACTAGGTTGGGTAAATTGCTTTTCGAGTTTATTTAATCTGCTTTGTTAGAAATTAAGCAATTTAACTGCTTAAAGCAATCAACGGCGTTTATCTGCTATCGATAATAATGCTCAAAAAACGTCCGAGAAGTCGCAGTGCATTTTTTGATGCGTCGTGCGTCAAGCGATGTGGCAAGTTCTTGGTTAGATATTGGACAGTTTTGGGGCAACCTTGCCAAAAGCTTGACGAATGCAAATCTAGACGTCGGCGAATGAACACTTTGAGCGAGCCCGGTGCAAAATTCTGGGCTGATTCTCGATAATTGCCTTCAATCGTCCCCTGCCAAGCGCTGGCCTCGCGTACAATCTGCTCCGACATTCGCGCGCCGCCCGGCGCTTAAGAGGGGAGGGCCCCATGGCAAACGAGATTTGGACCATCAAGCGTTGTCTCGAGTGGACCAAGGAGTACCTGGCCGAGCGCGGCGAGGAGCACCCCCGTCTTTCTGCCGAGTGGCTGCTGTGCGCCGCCACGGGCCTGGCGCGCATTGACCTATATATGCGTATGGACGAGACGCTTAACGCGGCCCAGCTCGAGACCATGCATGCAGCCGTTGTCCGCCGTGCTAAGGGCGAGCCGCTGCAATACATCACGGGCAGCACGCAGTTTCGCATGATTGACGTCGCGTGCGCCCCCGGTGTGCTCATTCCGCGCCCCGAGACCGAGATGCTCGTCGAGGAAGTCCTCAATTATCTGGATGCCGAGGTGCTGAGCCCCGAGGCTGCCGCCCGTCAGCGTGTTGAGCTGCCTTGGAACGATGAGGTCGAGGAGGCACGCAAGGCCGAGGCCGCGCTGGCAGACGAACGGGCGACCGCCGAGCGCCGCGCCGCTAACCTGACGGCTGCCGATGAGGCGGCGCTGGGCGGCGATGTGCTGGGCAGCCGTGCCTATGCCGAGGAACTGGCTGACCGCGAGGCCGAGGAAGCCGCCGCGCAGGCAGCAGAAGCCGAAGCCGCGGAAGCCGCCGAGTCCGAGCTCGACGAATACGGCATCGCCATCGAGGGTGCCAGCCAGGAGACGACTTCGGCTCAGGATGCCGCTGCGCCTGCCCCAACCGAGCCCTGCACTGCCCGCGTTCTCGAGGTCGGCTGCGGCACGGGCTGCATTTCGCTCTCCCTTGCCTGGGAGCGTCGCGGCCACGTTACCTGCACCGCCACCGATATCGAGCCGCGCGCCATCGATCTGGCCACCAAAAACCGCGACGCGCTCGGCCTCACGGCAGATGAGGTTGCCTTCAGCCTCACCAACCTGGTGAGCTCCATTCCCCACGACGAGTGGGGCACCTTCGACGTGCTCGTTTCCAACCCGCCCTACATCCCGACCGGCGTCATGCGCTCGCTGCCGCACGAGGTCAAGGACTTTGAGCCCGACCTGGCGCTCGAGGGCGGCGCCGACGGCCTCGATATCTTCCGCCGCCTGCTCAATGCGGCGCCTTACATGCTGCGCGCCGGCGGCCTGTTTGCCTGCGAGCTCTACGAGGGTGCCCTCGACGCCGCGGCCGAGCTCTGTCGCCAGGCAGGCCTTTCGGACGTGCGTATCGTCCACGACCTCACCGATCGCCCCCGCATTGTCCGAGCCATCGTTACCGAGCCCAAGCAGCGTATTTAAGCTGAACTAATAGACATTTGCTCAAGTTTGCTCTTGCAATATACCGTAAAACTTCTACTATAGAAGGAGAAAGGTATGTCAAATCAGCTGCATCGGTACCGTATCGTGCTTGATTACATTGAACCTTGGCTTGATGAGCAGGATGAAGCTACGCTGAAGCAGATTTATGCAGACCTTTTGGTGCTCGAGAAGGAAGGTCCCAGCCTTGGTCGTCCGCTGGTTGACCGCGTAAAGGGCTCGAAGCTTCATCATTTAAAGGAGCTGAGAGTGACGTCGTGTGGTGGGCAGGTGATTCGCATCCTCTTCGCCTTTGACCCCAAGCGCCAGGCGGTATTGCTATTGGCGGGTGATAAGTCGCGAGCGGGATCGTCAAGGGCAAAATGGAACGGTTGGTATGCGATCAACATTCCAAGGGCCGAGCAAATATACCGTCGCCACGTAAGGAGGCTCGATCGAGATGGAACTGCATGAGTATATGGAATCTCGCGGGATAACACGCGACTCCATTACCGCCGAGCAGGAGAGGACTCGCGATCGTATCGAAGCCTATAAGCTTGCTCAGATTCGCAGGTTAAAAGATCTAACACAGGCGTCGGTCGCCCAGTCGATGGGCGTTTCTCAAAAACGTGTATCCGAGCTCGAGCGTGGGGAGTTGGGTTCGATGAGGCTCGACACGCTGAGCAGGTACGCAGAGAGCCTCGGCGGAAAACTGGTTGCAAGCATCGAGTTTCCCGATCGTACCGTTACGCTTGCGCGCTAAAAATCTTCAATTAACCCCCTCACTTTCACCGACTACTAGAGCCGCTCACCAAACCAACATGCGCTCTGGGCAAATAGGTTGAACGTTTCGTGCGAGAATGCCCCACAGTAAACAAACTTGCACCAGAGCGTAAGGGGCTGGCATACACATGCAGACGGTCTATCGGGTATACGAGGGAACGCGCGAGCCGCATCGGCTTGCCGTCGAGCGCACGGCCGAGGTGCTCGGCTGCGGCGGCCTGGCCTTGATCCCGACCGAGACCGTCTACGGTGTCGCCGTGGCAGTCAACGCCTTCTCGGACGCCGTGCCCCAAGATACAAGCGAATTCCCATCGTGGCCGCGCGATCCGCAGGCTGCCGTCAACGGTGCCGCAGTCCCTGCGCTTGGCACCGGCTATCGACGTATCTTCACTCTCAAGCAACGTGAACTCACACAAACCGTTGCTTGGCTGGTCGATGGCGTCGAAGCGCTCGACTGCTATGGCGTGGACATCCCCGAAGAGGCTCGTGTGCTCGCGCGACGATGCTGGCCGGGAGCCCTGACTATCGTGATTAAGGCAGCCCCCTGCGTGCCGACCTTTATGCGCGCTGCCGACGACACCGTGGCCCTGCGCGCTTCGGCCTCTCCCGTGGTCCAAGCGCTCATTCGCGCCTGCGGCAGTCCCCTTGCCTGCACGAGCGCCAACACGCACGGCGCGCCCTCGCCGGCAAGCTTTGCCGCCGTCGAGGGTCGCATCCTGGAGGGGGTCGATGTTGCCGTCGATGCCGGTGAGACCCCGTGTCGCGACGCCTCGACCATCGTGTCGTTCCAGCGCGGCGGGCTCCAGATCCTGCGCCAAGGCGCACTTCCCGCATCAGAGATCGAACGGGTCCTGTCCGACCCGATGCAATAGAAAGGTGTAAGCGATGTCGTTGAATCTGGGCAGCCTGGGCATGGAAGATGCCTCGTTTAACTTTGGCGGTTCCTACATCATGGCGCTCGACTGCGGCACCACCTCGGTACTTGCGACCATCGTCGACGAGTATGGATGCATCGTCGCGCAGGCACGTCGCAGCGTCAAAACGAGTTTTCCGCGTCCCGGTTGGGTAGAGCAAGACCCCATGACGGTCCTTGCCAGCCAGATTGCCGTCATGATGGAGGTTCAGTTTAAGAGCGGCATCCATTCTGACCGCATCGCCGCCATCGGCATCTCCAACCAGCGCGAGACCACGGTGGTCTGGGACCGCGTGAGCGGCCAGCCCATCTATAACGCCATCGTATGGCAGTGCCGTCGTACCGCGCCGGCGATCGACGCGTTGGTTGAACAGGGTTGCGAGGAGCTGGTGCGCTCCCGCACGGGACTCACGCTTGACCCGTATTTCTCGGCCTCCAAGGTGCAGTGGATTCTCGACAACGTCGACGGCGCACGCGAGAGCGCGGCGGCGGGCGACCTCATGTTTGGCACCATCGACACCTGGCTCATCTACAACCTCACCGGCGGCCAGGTCTTTGCCACCGACTACACCAATGCCAGCCGCACGGCACTCTTTAATATCCATACGCTCGATTGGGACGACGACCTGCTGGCGCTCTTTGACGTTCCACGTTCCATGATGCCCGAGGTTCGCTGGAGCTCGGGCGACTACGGCCGCGTCGCGAGCGACATCATGACCAACATGCCGCCCATCATGGGCGTGGCGGGTGACCAACAGGCGTCGCTGTTCGGCCACTGCTGTTTCCGTCCCGGCCAGACCAAAAACACCTATGGCACGGGCTGCTTTATGCTCATGAACACCGGCGACGAGATCGTCGAATCCAAGAATGGCCTGGTCTCCACCATCGGTATCGCTGCGGACGGCAAAGTCAGCTATGCGCTCGAGGGCTCTATTTTTGCCGCCGGCTCAACGATGAACTGGCTTCGCAACAACATGGGCATCATCTCGAGCGTGAGCGAGTCGGCACAACTCGCCGCTTCGATTAGCGACAACGAGGGCTGCTACTTCGTTCCCGCCTTTGCGGGTTTGGGCGCTCCCTGGTGGGACCCGCATGCCCGCGGTATCGTGTGCGGTCTGACCGGCGCCTCGAGCCGTGCGACCATCGTACGTGCCGCCTGCGAATCCATGGCATATCAGAGCTACGACGTGCTGCGCGCCATGGAGCAGGACGTGGGGCTTTCGATCGAGCGCCTGTCTGTCGATGGCGGTGCCTCGCGCAACGAGTTCATCATGCAATTCCAGGCCGACCTGCTGGATATCCCCGTGCTGCAATGCGAGACGGTGGAGACCACGGCAATCGGTGCCGCGTACTTGGCGGGTCTTGCCGTCGGCTATTGGGAAGACCTGGAAGAGCTGGAGCAAAATGCCCAGATCGTTAGGACCTTCCTTCCCCACATGTCCGCCGAGCGCCGCGAGCAAAACCTTGCGGGCTGGCGTGATGCAGTCAGGCGCTCGCTCAGCACCTCACAGTAGGGCTGCGATGGGCTGCTCGATACAACAAACCGCTAAACTAATGCATGGCGTGCGGCGGCAACATTGCTGCACGCCTTGTCAGCAAGGCCGTTTTGCGGCCGCAACGAAAGGGGCAATCAATCCATGACCGTCACCTACGATGCGTCCCGTGTGACGCTTGTCGATCACCCGCTCGTCCAGCACAAGCTGTCGATCCTGCGCGACAAAAACACCGGCACCAACCAGTTCCGTCAGCTCGTGCGCGAACTCGCACTTTTTGACGGCTACGAGGCCATGCGCGACCTGCCTATGGAAGACGTCGAGGTCGAGACCCCCATCACTACCGCCACGTTCAAACAGCTCGCCGGCAAGAAACTCGCCATCGTGCCCATCCTGCGTGCGGGCCTTGGCATGGTCGACGGCATCCTCGACCTGGTGCCCTCCGCTCGCGTGGGCCACATCGGCATGGAGCGCGACGAGGTCACCCACGAGCCGCACGAGTATTACTGCAAGATGCCCAAGGATATCGACCAGCGCATCTGCCTGGTCGTCGACCCCATGCTCGCCACGGGCGGTTCGGCCGAGATGGCCATTAGCTACCTGCGCGAGCGCGGTGTCAAGGACATCTGCATGCTGTGCATCGTCGCGGCCCCCGAGGGCCTCAAGTCGCTGACTGAGAAGGACCCTGATGTGCATATCTATACCTGCGCCATCGACGACCATCTCAACGAGGCTGCCTACATCGTTCCCGGCCTGGGCGACGCCGGCGACCGCATCTACGGCACGCTCTAGTCGCTGGGCTAAGATGGCCGCGGCTGCAAATACGAAGAAACGGTGCGCGCGGACGAACAAAAGGCGACCGCGCGCACTCCTGTTAACGGACGTTTTGCCCTGCAGGGTTCGAGAAAAACGTATTACCGTACCTGCGGCATAAAGAAGGTCTTAAGAAAACGAACAGGTGCGTATTAACCGATGCTTTTTCGGTTGTACTTTAGCGATTGGCTCGTACAATAGTCACCAATGTTTGGCGGGAACTGTTCTGTGAAGCGTTAAAAAGGAAAGTGAGGACGCCAGTGTTTCAGATAGCCGATCTGCTCGCTATCGTTGCAGGCGCCATCGCGGGCGCAATTGCCTTCCTTCCCTTTGTCTTTGCGCTCAAGCCGGTTCTTGACGATAAACAGAATGCGGACATGCTCAAGGGTATGGTGAGTCTGGCGGTCTCGGCAATCGCCCTGCTCGTCTTTACCTTGGTTGTGTTTGTGTTGTTCGGAGAGGCATTTCGCATGTTCCTCCTGGGCGAGGCGATCGGCTTCGTGGCCTTTATGGCCGCCTGCACGGTTCGCGTCGCCAAGGCGCTGCGAGATCCTCATGAGGTCGAAAGGTAAGTCGTGGAAATTTTTGAAAAGCTGCCTGATGAGATTAATCATCTGGTCAGCGAGTTCAGCTCCACCCCTGTCGTGGGCGATCTGAGCTGCGGCATCACGCAGTACTCGTTTTGGCTGATCGTCTCCACGATCGTGCTCCTGATCGTCCTGGCCGTGTTCAAGAAGAAGCAGACCCTGGTTCCCAAGGGCTTCTTCGTCAACGGTTTCGAGTACATCATCGAGTACGTCGAGAACGATATCGGCAAGGGCGTCGTGGGTGAGAACTGGAAGAAGCACTTCCCGTTCCTGTGCTCGCTTTTCCTGTTCATCCTGATCAACAACATGATCGGCCTGATCCCGGGAATGAAGCCCGGCACCGGCGCAATCGGCTCCACCGCCGCGCTCGCCATCTTCGCCTTTGTGTACTTCATCTACTACGGATGCAAGGCTCACGGCGTGATCGGCTACATCAAGAGCCTCGCCCCGCAGGGCGTGAGCTTCCCGATGAACGTGCTCGTGTGGGTCGTCGAGCTTTTCTCGACCTTCCTGCGCCTCATCACGCTCGCCGTCCGTCTGTTCTGCAACATGTTCGCAGGACACGTGGTCATGGGCTCGTTCGCCATCATGGCGAGCATGTTCATGCAGCCGCTGCTTCAGCAGGTTTCCGCGGCCCACGCCGTCGGCGCCCTGCCTTCGCTAGCCTGGCTTGCCATCCTCATCCTGATCTATGCGATCGAGCTTGTGGTCGGCGCCATCCAGGCTTACGTCTTCACGGTCCTTACCGCCGTGTATGTCTCCGAGGCAGAGGAGGTCGCGGAGGAGGAGTAGTCTTCCGTTCGCGCCTTAAAGGTAAGGTAATTCGTTAAACCGCCGGTGCCCGTACCCATGGAGCCCGGCAGTTATAAAAAGGTTATCCTGCGTGAAATAAGACACGCACGACAAAGGAGGAATCGTGGGAGTTATCGGTTACGGTCTCGGTGTTATCGGCGCTGGTCTTGCTATCGGCCTGTCTGCTCTGGGTGCTACGGGTGCTATGGCCCGTCAGCCTGAGGTCCAGGGCCGCGTGTTCACCGTCTTCATCATGGGCTCCGCCTTCGGCGAGGCTCTGGCTCTGATCGGCTTCGTTGTCGCGCTGATCGTTAAATAGCACGGAGCGTCAAGTATGAATCTTTCATCCCAGAAGAGCGCGATCGCACTCTCCGCGTCCGCGGCCGCGCTGCTCATGCCGGTTTCCGCGTTCGCCGAGGACGGCGCCGCCGGTGCGGACATCCTCATCCCTAAGATGGCGGAGTTCATCCCGGCGCTTATCGCCTTCCTGATCATCTGGATCGTGCTGGCCAAGGTTGCCCTGCCGGGCATCATGAAAACCATGGAGGAGCGCGGCAAGAAGATCGAGGAGAGCCTCGACGAGGCCGAGAAGACCAAGCAGGAGGCTATCGCCAAGCGCGCTGAGTCCGACTCGATCGTCACCGACGCCCGTCGTCAGGCTGCCGACATCGTTCTCGAGGCCCGTAAGGACGCCGAGTCCGAGCGCGCCCGTATCATCGAGGCTGCTCACAAGGAGGCTGAGGAGATCATCGCCAAGGCCCATACGACCGTCGAGGACGAGCGCAAGTCCATCTACGCCGGTGCCGCGAGCTCCATCGCCGACCTGTCCGTTGCCGTCGCCACCAAGATCGTGGGCGAGGCACTCGAGGACGATGCCGAGCAGAAGAAGCTCATCGAGCGCTACATCCAGGAAGCAGGTAGCCTGAATGCCGACTAGCCGCTATCAGGACAAGGTACTCGAGACCTACGCGCGCTCCCTTCTGGAAGCCGCTAAGGCCGAGAACCATGTGTTCGAGGACCTCGAGATGATCGAGCGCTTGGCTTCTGCCAGCCCCGAGATCATCGCCGTGCTCGACACCATGTCCAAGCGCGACCAGCTCGACCTTCTTCCCAAGGTGGCAGCTGCCTTTAAGTATGTTGCCGAGGAAGACGAGGATGTAGTGGGCGTGACCGTCACCACGGCGATCCCGCTCGACGACGAGCTGCGTCAAACCATCACTAAGAAATGCGAGCAGGACTTCGGCCGCAAGGTATTCCTTATCGAGCAGGTCGACCCGTCTATCGTGGGCGGCCTGGTGCTCGAGGCCCGCGGCGAGCGTCGTGACATTTCCGTCAAGACGCAGCTGCGCATCGCGCAGGAGACCCTCGCAAACTCTGCTAATTCGTACGGAGGTGAAGCCTAATGTCCGAAACCCTCAATGCCCAGGATATCGCCAAGAAACTGCAGGAGCAGCTCACGAGCCTCTCCGCGACGGTCGATACGCATGAGGTTTCAACGGTCGACGAGGTAGGCGACGGCATCGCGCGCGTCTCCGGCCTCAAGAGCGCCATGGCAGGCGAGCTTCTGGAGTTCAAGAGCTCCGATACCGGTGAGACCGTCTTCGGCCTTGCCCAGAACCTTGACCGTGACGAGGTCGGCGCCGTTCTGTTCGGTGCCGTCGACTCCATCAAGGAAGGCGACGAGTGCCGCACCACTGGCCGCGTTATGGATATCCCCGTGAGCCGTGCCATGCTCGGCCGCGTCGTCAATCCGCTCGGCCAGCCCATCGACGGCCTGGGCGACATCGTCGCTACGCACCGTCGCCCCATCGAGTTCAAGGCTCCCGGCGTCATCGATCGTACCCCGGTGTGCGAGCCGGTTCAGACCGGTCTGCTCGCTATCGACTCCATGGTGCCTATTGGCCGCGGTCAGCGTGAGCTCATCATCGGTGACCGTAAGACCGGTAAGACCGCCATCGCCATCGACGCTATCCTCAACCAGCGCGGCAAGGGCATGGTCTGCATCTATGTCGCCATCGGCCAGAAGGCCTCCACGGTTGCCAACATCCGCGAGACCCTCGCTCAGCACGGTGCGCTCGACTACACCATCATCGTTTCGGCCACCGCTGCCGATTCCGCCCCTATGCAGTACATCGCGCCTATGGCCGGTGCCGCTATTGGCGAGTTCTTTATGTACAACGGCGAGGACGGCAAGCCCGCCAGCGAGACCAACCCCGGCGGCCACGTGCTCGTCATCTACGATGACCTGTCCAAGCAGGCTGTGGCCTACCGTCAGATGTCGCTGACGCTGCATCGTCCGCCCGGACGCGAGGCCTATCCTGGCGACATCTTCTACCTGCACTCTCGTCTGCTCGAGCGTGCCGTCAAGATGTCCAAGAAGAACGGTTACGGCTCCATGACGGCACTGCCGATCATCGAAACCCAGGACGGCGACGTCTCGGCCTACATTCCGACCAACGTCATTTCCATTACCGATGGTCAGATCTACCTGCAGTCCGAGCTCTTCTTCCAGGGTCAGCGCCCGGCAGTCGACGTGGGTATCTCCGTGTCCCGCGTCGGTGGCGATGCGCAGACCAAGGCCATGAAGCAGGTCGCCGGCAACCTCCGTCTGGACCTCGCTTCCTATCAGGAGCTCGCTGGCTTTACGCAGTTCGGCTCCGACCTCGACGAGGCTACTCAGAAGCAGCTGACCCACGGTGCTCGCATGACCGAGCTCCTGAAGCAGCCGCGTTACAAGCCGTTTGAGGTTGGCGAGCAGATCGTTACGCTGTTCGCTGGCAACGAGGGCTTCCTGGATGACCTGGAGATCGCCGACGTGCTGCCTTTCCGTGCCGAGCTCATCGAGTACATGGACAATGGCTTTGGTTCGCTGCTCGACAAGGTTCGCGCCAAGAAGATCGATGATGACACCAAGGCTGAGCTCTTGCGCGTCATCGGCGACTTCAAGCAGCAGTTCATGGCCAAGCACCATTCGGATGTTTCTGGATCAGAGGAGAACTAAGCCCCATGGCCAACCTTCGCGACATTAAGAAGCGAATCTCCTCGGTTACCACGACCAAGCAGATCACGCGCACGATGGAGATGGTCTCTACGGCCAAGATTCGTCGTGCCCTCGATCGCTCCAAGCAGGCCGAGCCCTATAAGGAGGCGCTGACCGACGTCATGTTGACGGTCGCCGGCGACGCCTCCTGTTCGGGCACCGATCCCATGCTGCAGAAGCATGAGAGCGTCAAGCATGGCCTGATTGTCGTTATTGCCTCGGACCGCGGCCTTGCCGGCGGTTTCAATACGACGGTGGAGCGCACGGCCGAAAAGCTCGCCGCTTCTTGGGCGAACGACGGCATCGAATGCGAGATCATCGCGTGCGGGCGTAAGCCGGCCACGTATTTCCGTGACCGCGCAAACGTTGTCATGCACTTTGAGGGCAACTCCTCTGAGCCCGATTTCAATCAGGCCCGCATGATCTCCTCTCATATCTGCGATGCGTATCGTGCCGGTGAGCTTGACCGTGTCGAGCTTGTCTACCACCACGCCAAGAACCGCGTGGATCAGGAGCTTCGCGTCGAGCATCTGTTGCCGCTCGACCCCGAGATGATCGCTATGGCCCACGGTCCGCGTAAGAACGAGACCGACGCCCCTAAGCGCATCTCGTCCACGTTCGAGTTCGTGCCCTCTCCCGAGCATGTTCTCGGCAAGCTTGTGCCGTCTTATATCCTGACGGTCATCTACCAGGCCCTGATCGATTCGGCGGCTGCCGAGCAGGGTGCACGCCGCAAGGCCATGCACTCCGCGACGGAAAACGCCACCGCGATCATCTCGACCCTTACCCGCACGTATAGTCGCGTGCGCCAGGCTTCGATCACGACCGAGATTAACGAGATCGTCGGCGGAGCCTCAGCATTGGAGGAACAGTAATGGCTAATAACACCGTAAAGCTTGCGGTCGAGGAAGCCACCAAGAAGACGACTGCCGGTGATGGTCGCATCGTGCGAATCATCGGCCCTGTCGTCGACGTCAAGTTTGACGGCGCGGTGCCCCCGATCTACAACGCGCTCACGGTCGAGGCCGAGACCCCGATCGGTCATCTGAGCACGATCCTCGAGGTCGAGAGCCAGCTTCCGGGCGGCGTCGTCCGCACGGTCGCCATGTCCTCGACCGACGGCCTGCAGCGCGGCCTCATCGCCACCGATACCGGTGAGCCCATGAAGATGCCCGTTGGTCCCAAGACGCTCGGCCGCATTTGGAACGTCATGGGCAAGCCCGTCGACGGCAAGCCTATGCCCGAGGTGGAGGAGTTCTACCCCATCCACCATGCAGCGCCCCGTTTCGACGAGCTCACCACCAAGACCGAGATCTTCGAGACCGGCATCAAGGCCGTCGACCTGCTCGAGCCCTACATCCGCGGCGGCAAGACAGGTCTGTTCGGCGGCGCCGGCGTCGGCAAGACCGTTCTGATCCAGGAGCTCATCAACAACCTCGCCCAGGAGCACGGCGGCACCTCGGTGTTCACCGGCGTCGGCGAGCGTACCCGCGAGGGCACCGACCTGTTCCTCGAGATGAGCGAGTCTGGCGTTATCGACAAGACCTGCTTGGTCTATGGTCAGATGAACGAGCCGCCCGGAGCGCGTCTGCGCATCGGTCTGGCCGGCCTTACCACCGCTGAGTACTTCCGCGATCGTGGCCAGGACGTTCTGCTGTTCATCGACAACATCTTCCGCTTCTCCCAGGCAGGTTCCGAGGTTTCCGCACTGCTGGGCCGTATGCCGTCCGCCGTTGGTTACCAGCCCACGCTGGCAACCGAGATGGGCGACCTCCAGGAGCGCATTACCTCGACCAAGACGGGTTCCATTACCTCCGTCCAGGCCGTCTACGTCCCTGCAGACGACCTGACCGACCCGGCGCCTGCCACGACGTTTACGCACCTCGACGCCACTACGGTCCTTTCGCGTAGCATTTCGTCGCTCGGTCTGTTCCCGGCTATCGACCCGCTCGCGTCTTCCTCCGACGCTCTCGATCCCTCGATCGTCGGCGAGGAGCACTACCGTGTCGCCGTCAAGGTCCAGGAGCTCCTGCAGGAGTACTCCGACCTTCAGGACATCATCGCCATTCTGGGTATGGACGAGCTGTCCGAGGAGCAGCGCCTTACGGTCAACCGTGCCCGTAAGATCCAGCAGTTCCTCTCCCAGTCCTTCCACGTTGCCGAGAAGTTCACCGGCAACCCCGGTGTCTACGTCCGCGTCGAGGATACCGTCCGCTCCTTCGCCGAGATTGTCGACGGCAAGGCCGATGACCTGCCCGAGCAGGCTTTCCGCTATGCTTCCACGATTGAGGACGTGCGCGAGCGCGCCCGCAAGATGGGGGAGAAGTAGGTTATGCGTATCCGCATCGTGTGCCCCGTGAGCTGCGCCTATGAGGGCGACGCTGCGTTTGTGTCGATTCCGTCCACGGATGGCGAGTTTGGCGTTCTGCCTGCTCACTCCAGCGAGATTTGCACGATCGACCGCGGTTACGTTCGCGTTTCCGATAAGGCCATGGGCACTGTCGACCACACGTTTGCCGTGGCCGGCGGCTATGCCCAGGTTGCGGACGATGTCGTGACCGTTCTCGCCGAGCGCGCTTGCGATTTGGCGACCGTCGATGCCGACAAGCTTAAAGCTGATATTCAAGGTTTTGAAGAGAAGCTGGGTAATTTGTCGGAGGATGATGCACGCCGCGCCTACCTCTATAATGAAATCGCATGGTGTAAGCTCAAGCTTGCCCAATAGTCAAACGATTTAGCGTTCGACCATTTGCGAACACATCATGCCCGGGATGGCCCAGCCACCCCGGGCATGCTTTTTGAAAGGGTAGACCTTGGATATTATCCGCGTTGAGGGTGGCCACGCCATCGGAGGCTCCGTGCCCGTTTCGGGCGCCAAGAACTCCGCGCTCAAACTCATGGCGGCAACGCTTCTGGCGCCGGGCAAGGCGACGCTGCAGAACGTGCCCGATATTTCCGATGTCCACGTGATGGGCAAGGTGCTCAAAGGCATGGGCGCTACGATCGATGTTCTCGACGAGCACACGCTCGAGATTGATACCTCTCAGGTCGATTCATGGGAGGCCCCCTACGAGCTCGTTGCCAAGATGCGCGCTTCCACCGCCGTCATGGGACCCCTGCTGGGCCGCTTCCATCGCGCCAAAATTGCCATGCCGGGCGGCTGCAACCTGGGTGCTCGCAAGATCGATATGCACATTCTTGGTCTTGAGGCCCTGGGCGTTGAGTTCGATACCGCCCACGGTTACATCAACGCTAATGCGCCCCAAGGTCTGCGCGGTACCACCGTCACGCTCGAGTTCGCCAGCGTCGGTGCGACCGAGAACCTCATCATGGCCTCTGTGCGCGCACAGGGCACCACGGTTATCGATAATGCCGCCCGCGAGCCCGAGATCGTCGATCTCGCTAACATGCTCAACGAGATGGGCGCCAAGATTGTCGGCGCCGGTACGCCCGTCGTGACTATCGAAGGCGTGGAAGAGCTCCATCCCGTTACCCATCGCGTGGTGGGCGACCGCATCGAGGCCGGTACCTTTATCGTTGCCGGTGCGTTGATGGCCGACGATCGCGGTGTCGACGTCACGGGTTTTTGCCCCATTCACTTGGGCATGGTGCTCAAGAAGATGGAGCTCATGGGTATCGACTGCGAGCGCGTCGAAGATGGCGTCCATGTGAACCGTGCCGAGCGTATCAAGCCGGTCGACATCCAGACGCTTCCGTTCCCCGGTTTCCCGACCGACATGCAGGCGCAGATTATGGTGCTCTCCGCCCTTGCCGACGGCAGTTCCGTTATTACCGAAAACATCTTCGAGAATCGCTTTATGTTTGCCTCTGAGCTGGTGCGCATGGGTGCCGACATTCGTATCGAGAGCCATCATGCCATGATTCATGGCGTCAAGGGCTTCTCGGGTGCACAGGTTACCTCGCCCGATCTGCGTGGCGGAGCGGCCCTCGTCGTAGCGGGCTTGATCGCCGACGGGACGACCGAGGTTTCGGCCATCCATCACATCAAGCGCGGCTACGAGCAGTTTGTCGAAAAGCTGCAGGCGCTCGGCGCGCATGTCGAGCATGCTACCGTCCCCGATCCCGCCATCTACTAATACAGGTTGCCTATGTTTAATAAAAATCCCCTCGCGGATACCACCGCCCGAAGACCCTCAACTGGTGCGCAGGCCAAGATCTACAGTCGCGATAACGTGGCTCGCTATTCCGAGCGCGCTCGTCAACGTCGTCGTAGCCACACGATTCGTCACGTCGCGCTCATTGTCGTGCTTGGCGTGCTGCTGAGTGCCACTACCGCTGCCGGCCTGTGGTTTGCCACCATTATGGGCAAGCTCGGCGATTCTAATGTCATTACCGACAATCTGCGTCGGGTTCTGGTTGACACCGATGAGGCAAAGGATCCGTTCTACGTGCTGCTTCTTGGCACCGACGGCCGTCCGGGCGAGGATACGTATCGTGCCGACTCGATTATCCTGGCACGCATCGACCCCACGCAAAAGCAGGCGACGCTCATTTCCGTTCCGCGCGACACCAAGGTCGAGTACAAGGGCGAGACCATGAAGATCAACGCCTGCCATACCGTTGGCGGCGCCGAGGCCATGGTCGAGGCGGTCAACGAGCTGTGCGGTGTTCAGATTTCCCACTATGCCGAGGTCAGCTTCGACGGTATGCAGGCGCTGATTGATTCGGTTGGCGGTATCGACATTAACGCAACCGATGATGTTGACGACCCCGAGCACCTGGATATTAAGATTACCGCTGGTCAGCAGCATATGGACGGCGCCACCGCCCTTACCTATGCCCGCTGCCGCTACACCTATGCCGACGGCGATTACACGCGCATGCGCCACCAGCGTCAGGTACTTGGCGCCCTTGCCAACCAGATTCTCAATAACTTCGATGCCACGAAGATCTTTGGCCTGGTTAATTCGCTGTCCGATATGCTCGTAACCGATATGCGCGTTCAGGATATCGTGGCTACGGTCAACGCCATGCGCGGTATGGATGTCGACGGTATCTACTCGGCCAACCTGCCCTCGTACGCCGACGACAGCACCATGATCGACGGTGTGAGCTACGTCTTTGTCTACGAGGACGAGCTCAAGGAAATGATGGAGCGCGTCGACGCCGGCAAGGACCCCAAGGGTCCCAACACCATGGGCCTTTCCGACGGTTCCAGCTCTACGATCGGCGACCTGAACAACAACACGTCTGACGACTACGCAAACGGTACCGCAACCTCATCGGTCAGCTCTGACGATTCCGATGACTCAAGCGATTCGAGCGATTCGGACTACTACGAAGAGCCCACCGGCGACGGCAACGGCTACGAAGCCAACTACTAGAGTTACGGCGTTTTACCAAACGCCGTAACGACTCGACGCTGCGCGGGCCGCATTTGGACAATCTGACGTTCAACTTCAAGGGCGCGACCAGAAGGTCAGCGCCCTTTCGTTTCACGTCACCTTGTCTCAAATGCGACCCGCTCGCTGTCGTTGCCAAAACATCGGCGTTGCCGGAACACTTGGCACTTGGGGACGTTCCTTTTGTACCGGCAGTTTGGGACACTCCTTGCGTTAAGAGGCTGGCGTGCGTCAACCTGTTCTCATTGCAGCAAAAAAAATCGCCCCGTTCTTGGTTGAGGACGGGGCGATTCGTCTTTTGGACTTGTGCAGCCAGGCTTATGCAAAGCGGGCGACGAGCTCCTGGAGCACGTCGGTCATCTTGACGAGCGAACTGACCGGGACGAACTCGTTGACGCCGTGGTAGCAATAGCCGCCGGTGGAAAGGTTGGGGCAGGGCAGACCGCGGAACGACAGCTGAGCGCCGTCGGTGCCGCCACGAATTGGCAGCACTTGGGGCTCAACGCCGCAGGCAAGGTAGGCTTCCTTGGCAACATCAATAAGCTCGGGATAGTCACGAACGATCTCGGCCATATTTCGATACTGCTGCTTAATCTCGACCGTCACGCGCTCCTCACCCAGACGCTGGTTGAGCATCGAGGCGGCGGCATCAATAAGGTCGAGTTTCTGCTGGAACTTGGCGGCGTCATGGTCGCGGACGATATAGCGCGCTGTGGCGTGATCGACGGTCGCAGATACACCCTCAAGGTGATAAAAGCCCTCGTAGCCTTCCGTATACTCCGGGCGCTGCACGTAGGGGAGCAACGCGTTGAAGTCGCAGAATAGATTGCCTGCGTTGACCATACGGCCCTTGGCGTCGCCCGGGTGGATGGACTGGCCCTCAAAGCGGACGGTCGCCTCGGCGGCGTTAAAGCACTCCCACTCCAGCTCGCCGATGGGGCCGCCGTCGACCGTGTAGGCGTACTTGCAGCCAAAGGTGTCGATATCCAACAGCTCGGCTCCGTGGCCGATCTCCTCGTCAGGGCAGAAGCAAATGCCGAGTGCGGAATGGGGCAGAGAAGGGTCCTGAGCGATACGCGCGACAAGCGACATGATCTCGGCGACGCCTGCCTTGTCGTCCGCGCCCAGCAGCGTGGTGCCATCGCTGCAGACCAGGTCCTCACCCGCGAGGTCGTTCAGGGCGGGAAGCTTGGCGGTACTCATGGCAACGGGCTTACCGTCAACCGTGCCGCAGACCAGGTCGCCGCCTTCGTAGTGTACGATGTGCGGCTTCACGCCGGCGCCCGGTGCAACTTCGGTGGTGTCGAGATGGGCAATCAGGCCCAGGGCGGGCTTGTCCTCAGCGCCCGCACTTGCGGGGATATGCGCGCAGACATAGGCGTGCTCGGTCACGTGGGCATCTTCCGCACCAAGCTCGCGCAGCTCTTCAGCCAGCACGTTGGCAAGGTCAAACTGAACGGCGCTCGAGGGTACCTGGTCACAGTTTGCATCCTCGGACTGCGTGTTGATCTGGACGTAGCGCAAAAAGCGCTCGAGGACATCGGGGTTCGTGGTGGTGTTTTCCATAAAGACCGCTCCAATCTTGGTCGTCGTGTGCAACAAGAACTCTAGCACGGTATGCCACGGCATACCGCGACGCTTGGATGGGGTAGAATCAGCCATTGAATGCAGAAGGGACGGAAGATCATGGATACGACAATTAGCTCGCGCGAACTACATCTGACGGTGGCGAACGAAGACTACTTGGAGTGCATGGTTCGCATTGAAAGCGAAGAGGGGGAAACCAACGGCGTGCGATCGGTCGACATCGCGCAGCGCCTTGGCGTCTCCAAGGCATCGGTCAATAAAGCGGTTTCGGCGCTCAAGGCATCCGAGCTTGTCGAGCAATCGCACTACGGCAAGGTAGTCCTGACCGATCGCGGCCGCGAGGTTGGCACGGCTATCTGGTACCGTCATCGCCTCATCCGCACGTTTTTGGTTCAGGAGCTCGGTGTCGAATTTGAGCGTGCCGATTCCGAGGCCTGCATGATGGAGCATGCGCTATCCGAGGACACGATGAGCCGCTGGCTCGCCTATCTCGAAAAGCAGGGAATCAGCGTCGAGGAATAGCGGGATATATATGGATACGAGTTATTACAACCGTTTTGGTGCCGAGGAACTTACGCGCCGCTTGTCGAGCGAGACCTTGTTGGCGCAGGGCCCCATGGGCAGTGTTCTGTTGAGTGAGTACGATGCCGCCGACATTCCACCGGCGTTTTGGAACCTGGCGGAGCCGCAGACCGTTTCTCGTATCCATCGCTTGTATGTCGCCGCCGGCGCGCAGGTGCTCATTACCAACACCTTTCAGGCATCAAGCTATGCCCTCAAGCACGACCAGATTGCGCCGTCCGTGGCGGAGGTCAATCGCGGGGCCGTCGACGATGCCCGCCAGGCGCACCCTCAGCTGCTGCTGGGCTCGATGGGCCCGATCGGCATTGAGTGGTTTGCCGAGGACTCTGCCGAGTATCGTGAAATCCGAGGCATTGCGCGCGAACAGGCGCACGCCTTGCTCAATGCCGGCGTTGACGGTCTGCTGATCGAGACGGTGACGTCTATCCGTAATTTGCAGCCCATACTTGCCGGTGCCCGAGATGCCGCCGACGGCATGCCTGTTCTGGTGAGTTTTGTCGTTGATGATAAAGGCGACCTGTTGGGCGATGGCCTCAACATCGAGGCAGCCGTTTTGTACGCCGAAAAACACGGCGCAAACTCGGTTGGTGTTAATTGCTGTTCGCTTGCGGCCGCGAACGCGGCGGTGCCCAGGATGGTTGCATCGGCGACTACTCCCGTCACGGTGCGTCCCAACGTGGGCGATCCGGTCCAGACTCAGGATGGCCCCGTATGGCACGAGAACTCCGAAGCTTTTGCGCGCGCATGCATCGAATGGAGGCATGCCGGTGCCGCAATGGTGGGCAGTTGCTGTGGAACCACGGCAATCACTACGGCAGCGATGGCCGAGGCACTCGATATATAAAGGGCAAAACCGCTCCATACGGGGCGGTTTTTTTATTGCCTGCATGTCCTCGGCAGCATTTGCCCAAATGGTGAATGCTGGTGCCGGCAGGTTGCCGAGTGCATGTTGCGGGTATACCCCATGCGTACCATGATCCAAACACTGTGAGGTGTCTGCGCGTGTGCGCGATAATTCATTTTGGAACTGACGGTTGGCGCGCTCGCGTCGATGAGGACTTCACTGCCGATAACGTTGCCCGTATCGCCGATGCCGTCGGCGAGTTGTGGCAAAAGACCAATCCGGGCAAAACGGTATATATAGGGTTCGACACCCGGCCCCTGGCGCGCGAGTTCGCTGAGCTTGCGGCGGGCGTGCTAGCAGCGCACGGGCTAGACGCCGTGCTCGCTTCGCGACCTGTCCCGACCCCTGCCCTTACGTGGGCGGCGGCTTATGACGGTGAAGCGTGCGGCGCGCTCATGGTGACGGGGTCCCATCATCCGCAGGGTTATCTGTGCCTCAAGATTCGCATGGGTGATGGCTCAACCGCCAACCAGGATGTCATCGAAGAGCTCGAAGAGACCATGGCTCCCGAGCCAATGGGGATCGAGGGGCAATATCGCGCCGCGGATATCATTCCTGACTATATGCAGGCGGTGGCATCGTTTGTCGATGCCGAAGCCATCCGCGCCGCGCACCTGCGCGTGGTTGTCGATCCCATGGGCGGCGCAGCCCAGGGCTATCTAGCCGACTTGCTGCGCGAGCTTGGCGTTGAGGTGCACGAGATTCACGCCGGGCAGGCGTCTGACCAAGAAGATATCTGCCCCGACCCCGTTGAGCCTTGGGTGGACGCTTGCGAGCGCACGGTTATCGATGACGGAGCTTGCGCTGGTCTGGTGACCGACGGCGACGCCGACCGTATCGGTGCGGTTGACGAGCGCGGCAGATATATACATCCGCATCAGATCATGGCGCTCGTTTTGGGCGACTTGGTTCAATTTCGTAATTTGGAGGGGCGCGTCGTCGTCAATCTTTCATGCTCGACGCTCGTGCGTCGCATTGCCGAGGCGCTTGGCTGCCGCGTGACCGTCAAACCAGTCGGTTTCAAATATATAGCGGCGGAGATGAAGAAGGGCGGCGTCCTCATAGGCGGCGAAGAGGCCGGTGGCATCGGCATCGCCGCGCATATGCCCGAGCGCGATGGAATCCTCGCCTGTCTGATTCTGTGTGAGCTTATGGCAAAGACGGACGCGCCTTTGGGCGTTCTGGTCGACCAACTCGAGGACAGTTTTGGTAAGACGAGTTACGGTCGACGGGATTTGCGCCTTGAGGCCGAAGATGCCGAAACGTTACGAACCCTGCTGCCGGGCGTAAACCCCAAGTCGATTTGTGGCAAGGTGCCGCAAAACGTTAGTCATATGGATGGCTTGCGTTTGGCATTCGAGGATGACACGTGGCTGCTGGTCCGTCCTAGCGGGACCGAACCAGTGGTGCGCGTCTACGCCGAGGGGTTCTCGGTGGAAGAACGTGATGAGTTGCTCGATGCTGGCTGTGCTTTAGCTAGGGGGACGTATCCGCTTTAACCATGAGACTGCCTTATATAAAGAGATGCTCGGCGAGCGGTAGGTAACGGTTGGCAAACGTTAGTCGGATCCCAAGATGTGTAGGAAATGTGTACGCCCAGATTCCCGCCCCCGGGGCCCCTCCGGTCTGGCAATATATCTCCTTGCCGCGCGGCCCGGTCGGACCG
>CATYVQ010000014.1 GCA_958413895.1 uncultured Collinsella sp. | reverse complement strand
GGTCACCAAGCACAACCTCAAGTACCGCCGCTACTACCACCAGTTCGACTACTAATTTCATTTGGGGGAAACCGCAATGAGGCAATACATCTTCGCCAGCCACGCGCATTTTGCGACCGGCATCAAGGAGAGTACCGAGCTGCTCTCGGGCGCGCGCGATAACGTCCACGACCTGTCGATGTTTGTCGACGGCCGCACCGATGTCGCCGAGGAGGCCGCCAAGCTCCTGGCGACCTTCGACCCCGCCGACGACGTAATCGTGTGCACCGACCTGTTTGGCGGCAGCGTCAACAACGAGTTCACCAAGATCGTCCAGACGCGCCCCAACACCTACCTGGTTGCCAACATGAATCTGCCGCTGCTGATCCAGCTGCTCTTTTCGGACCAGGAGGCTCCCGCCGATCAGGTTATCCGCGAGATCCTCGCGGCTGACGACACGCGCGTCAAGTTTGTCAACGACCTGCTGACCGATGCGGATGACGAGGAAGAGTTCTAGTCACCGCCTGCTATTAATGGGGCCGGGTTTCCGGCATGAGACCTTTGGGGGTCAATCATGATTCAACTGCTTCGCGTCGACCATCGTCTGCTTCATGGCCAGGTGGCCGTCTCTTGGGTCCAGGGCTTGGGTTCTGACTGCATCTTCTGCGTTGGCGACAAGGTTGCCAACGATCCCGTCTGGAAGACTACGCTCAAGATGGGAAAGCCGGCCAACGTCAAGCTCGTCATCAAGGACATGGAGCACGCCATCGAGGCCATCAACTCCGGTGTTACCGATAAGTACAAGATGATCATCTGCGTCGCCAGCATCGCCGAGGCCAAGCAGCTTGTCGACGGCTGCCCGCAGATTACCTCCATCAACCTGGGCAACACCAAGTCCAAGGACGAGCAGCGTCCCGATGCCCGTAAGATCTCCCGCCAGATCTTTGTGACTGCTGCCGAGGAAGAGGACATTCGTGAGCTCGTCGGCCGCGGTGTCGAGGTCGAGATTCGCGCTCTGGCCGACGACCCCAAGGTCGATGCCCTAAGCGCCCTCTAATTGAGAACCACGGGCGGCGCGCACGGCGCCGCCCCTATTCGTGGGCGTACCGGATAAACGCTTTACCCGTTACCCCCATCTACCGTTCACCGGGAGTACACGCCCGTTGAGCGATTGGTATTAAATAGTTTTCTCATGACTATATAATTGGTATCAAATCATTTGCACCGGTTTAGGTGTTAACAGCACACCGGTACAAGCTGGATCTGTCTAGGCGATTGTCGGCATGGAAAAGGGCGCGCTGACAAGTCGGGAATCGCCGCGCGGATCCAAGAGGGATCAAAGGGAGGAACAATGCTTGTTCAAGCGATCCTCATCGGACTTATCGCTGCCTTCGGTAAGCTCGATTATCAGCTCGGTACGCTCTATGCGTTCCGCCCGATCGTTCTGTGCCCGCTCGTCGGCATAGTCCTCGGGGACCTGCAGTCCGGCCTCGCCATCGGTGCGAGCCTCGAGCTGCTCTTCATGGGTTCAATCTCCATCGGCGCTTACGTGCCGCCCGATGAGTGTATTGGCGGTGTGCTCGCCTGCGCCTTCGCTATTCAGCTGGGTCAGAGCACCGAGGCCGCTATCGCGCTCGCGATGCCCATCGCCACTCTATGCTTGGCCATTAAGAACGTCGTCAACGCCGGTATGCCCCTTCTGGTCGACCGTGCCGACGTCTTTGCCAGCAAGGGTAACCTCAAGGGTATCTACGCTATGCACTGGATTATCGGTCTCGTGATTGTCGTCCTGGCCTTTATCCTGTGCTCGGTCTCCTTCTATCTGGGTGCCGACGCCGTTCAGGGCCTGCTCGACTTCATCCCGACGTTCGTCCTCGATGGCTTTGGCGTCGCAGCCAACATCCTGCCTGCCATGGGCTTCGCCATGCTCGGCCGTCTGGTGCTTACCAAGCAGCTCGTGCCGTTCTACTTCCTGGGCTTCCTGCTGTGCTCCTATGCCAACGTGCCCGTCCTCGGCGTCGCCCTGATCGCAATCATCATCGGCATCGACAAGTACGACCTGCTGGGCCTTGGTGGCGCCCAGTCCCAGCTTTCTGTGGAAGGGGATGAGGACGATGACTTCTAATTCCGAGAACCAGATTACTCGCTCCGACCTCATTAAGAGCGCCGTGAACACCGGCGCCCTGGGCATGGAATTCTCCTGGACCTACTACAAGCAGATGAACATTGCCTTCTGCCTGATGGTCGCCAACATGCTCAAGAAGATCTATGCCGGCCGTCCCGATGATTACGCCGAGGCCTTGCACCGTCACAGCGCATTCTTCAACATCACCCCGCAGCTCGCTCCCTTCGTGGGCGGCATCGCGATGGCCATGGAAGAAAAGGTCGCTCGTGGCGAGGTTGAGCCCGAGAGCGTCAACGACATCAAGGCCGCCCTCATGGGTCCGCTTTCCGGCCTGGGTGACTCCTTCTTCCTGTCCACCCTGCGCGTCGTCGCCGCTGCCGTGGGCATCAGCCTGTGCCAGGCCGGCAACGTCTTTGGCCCCATCGCCTTCCTGCTCGTCTACAACATCCCGGCGTTCCTGATTCGTATCTTTGGCGCTATCAAGGGTTATGAGCTAGGCATTGGCTTCCTCGACGAGGCTCAGAAGACCGGCCTGATGCAAAAGATCATGGCCTGCGTCGGCATTGTCGGCGTTATGGTCGTCGGCGCCATGAGCAAGGACATGTTCTGGGCTTCGTTGCCCATCGCCATTGGTCAGGGCGACTCCGCCCAAACTCTCCAGGACATCCTGGACGGCATCATGCCCGGTATGCTCGGTATGGCCGCCTTCTGGCTCTACTACTGGCTGCTCTCCAAGAAGATCAACCCGATGGTCCTGATCCTCTGCACCATGGTCGTGGGCATCATCGGCGCTTACTTTGGCGTGCTTGCCTAATATGTTCGAATCGCGCTTCCATCGCGTCTAACGGTTGCGTCGATCTTTGGGGGGCTTGTCGCATCTGCGGCGGCCCCCTGTTTTTTAAAACTCCGTACGAAAGGGGAGGGCTATGGTCGTACCCGAGCTTTCGCTCATGAACATCAACCATCGTTACTACAGCATCGAGACGTTTTTTAAGGCTGCAGGTGAGGCCGGCTATCGCAATATCGAGCTGTGGACCGGCTCGATGCACCTGTATGTGGATTGCCATGAGCACGATTCGGTGGATAAGATTCGCGATCTTGCCGCCCAATACGGTATCAAGATCGTGTGCGTGTGCCCCGAGCAGAACAACCCCAAGCCGTGGAACGTCGCAGTGCGCGGTGAGGCGGGCCAAAAACGCATCCTCTCGTACTTTAAGAATGTGATCGACGTTGCCGTTGAGTTGGGCGTGCCGCAGATTCTGGTGACGAGTGGTTGGGCCTATCTGGACGAGCCGGCTGAGGACGCCTGGGCCCGCAGCGTTGCCATGCTGCGCTCGGTGTGCGACTACGCCGATACGCGCGGTATTCGCGTCGCGCTCGAGGCCCTGCAGCCGTCGGAGTCCGTGTTGGTCAACACCGCACAGGATGTCGCGCGCATCCTCGAGGCGGTCGATCGTCCCAACCTGAAGGCCTGTATCGACTTTGGCGCCATGGAAGTTGCCGGCGACACGATCGACGGCTACTTTGAGGTTTTGGGCGACAAGATCGTTCACACCCACTTTGTAGATGTGGGCGGCGGCACGACGCATCTTGCCTGGGGCGACGGCGAGCGTGATATGCGTGCCGACCTCGAGGCACTCATGCGCCACGGCTATACGGGCTATGTCTCGGCCGAGACGTGTGATGGCCGCTACTATCAGGATCCGTCCAAGGCGACGACTCAGGTTATCGAGATGTATCGCCGTGTGACAGCGGAGATGGAAGCCGAATAACTAAACTGCGCGGTTGCGCCGGAAACGCTTGGGCGGGTCTGGCGCAACGCTTTTATAGCTGGCGAGTTGTGGGGAACCCGTTGGCAGTAGCGCTCGAAATAGACAACTATTGGCGTTGTAATACCACTCGGGCGAGGAAACCGACCGTTCGCCGCAAATCTCCGTGAGTTTGGATTGGTATTAAATAACAAGCAATCGTATGGCTATAATTGGTATCAGCAAGAAGCGCGATGTATAGAATTGCGCACATGTGATGGGAGGACACACATGAAGGAGACCGAGAAGATCGAGATCATGCACTTCGACCAGGAGGGCTACCTCGAGGACGGCAGGAACGTCTACGAGGCCGGCAAGAAGATGACCGCCCTGGCCGACCGCGTGCACGAGGAGGGCTACGACGCCGTCTTCCTGATGGGCGTCGGCGGCACCTGGGACGAGTTCATGCAGCTCGAGTACCTCATGAACAAGTTCGGCGACCGCGACCTCGAGGTCTACCTGATCCACGCCGCCGAGTGGAACGTCATGGGCCACAAGCGCATGACCGACAGGTCCGTCGTGCTGACCGCCTCCGAGTCCGGCACCACCCCCGAGGTGCTCGAGGCCGTCGGCAAGATGAGGGAGATGGGCGTGCGCGTCTTCGCCATGACCAACCCCGAGGGCAAGATCGGGCAGGCCGTGGGCGCCGAGAACTGCGTCATGATGGCCTCCGACCACGGCGCCGGCGGCTGCGAGAAGGGCTACTACCTCGCCGACTGCTTCGGCCTGCGCCTGCTCAACCGCCGCGGCTGCTTCCCCAAGTTCGACCTGTTCATCGAGCAGACGAAGGACGTCTGGAAGGACATGCTCGACATCCGCAAGCGCTTCGAGCCGCGCGCCGAGGAGCTCGCCAGGAAGTACGCGCTGGCCGACTACACCATGTTCATCGGCTCGGGCGCGCTGTGGGGCGAGACCATCCTGTACTCCATGTGCCTGCTCGAGGAGATGCAGTGGAAGCGCATCCGCCACATCACCTCGCACGACTTCTTCCACGGCACGCTCGAGCTGCTCGAGCCCGGCGTCCCGGTGTTCCTGTTCATGGGAGAGGACGAGTGCCGCGCCCTCGACGAGCGCGTCCGCGCCTTCCTCACCAGCGGCGTGACCGGCGACGAGGACTACGTCATCATCGACACCGCCGAGTACGCGATCCCGGGCCTGGACGACGACTTCCGCGTCATCGTGTCGCCGTGGATCCTGTCCGTGCTGACCACCGACCGCCTCGCGCGCAACTACGAGCTGGTCACCAAGCACAACCTCAAGTACCGCCGCTACTACCACCAGTTCGACTACTAAGAGCTGGTCACGGGTCCGATATCTTGGCTGGTTGATATCTCGACCCTGCACAAGGGCGTCCGCATTTGCGCGGGCGCCCTTTTTGCGTTGTGACAAGAGACTGCTGCTAACCGCTCGCCCTATGTTTCCAAATGAATACGCTATGAGCGGTTGCGGCGGATTTTCCCCGCAAGCACTCTAGTATGCTAAAGTACCCAGAAGACCGGCGGAGCTATGCCGGTCTTTCGTTCTATATGAAACGCAGTATGAGGAGGCTCACCAGATGACGGCCACACCGTGGGGATTCCGGGACATATTGCCCGAGGAGGCTCAGGCGCGCGAGGAGATTGCGCTGACGGTGAAGGGCTGCTTTAGGGAGCATCATTACCTTCCGGTCGAGACGCCGCTGCTCGAGGACAAGGGCTCACTCGAGGAAGGTGGCCGTATTGCGGACACGCCGTTTAAGCTCTTTGATGATGACGGTCGCCTGCTGGTGGTCCGTCCAGACAACACGCTGCCGATCGTGCGTCTGGTTTCGACCCGCATGCGCGCGGCCGACCTGCCCCTACGCCTTCGCTACGAGGCGCCGGTGGTTCGCGAGTGTCAGCGCAATGCCGGTGGCTCGCGCCAGTTTACACAGCTGGGCTTTGAGCTTATCGGTGTGGGCGATACCGCGGGCGATGTCGAGATCGTCTCGCTCGTGGCCGAGGCGGTGCGCAAGCTGGCACTTCCCGATGCGCACATTATCGCGGGTAGCGTGCGTCCGTTTAAGGAGCTGCTCGCGGCGTGTGAGGATCGCGAGCTGGCCGCTGAGGCCCTGCGCTGCGTGCACGCCAACGACTTTGTGGGCCTCGATGCCCGCGTGGCGGAAAGTGCCGAGTCTGAGGCCGTCAAGGCCGCCATTAGCGAGCTGCCGCGTCTGCACGGCGGTGCCGAGGTGCTCGACCGCGTGGACGCGCTGCTGGAGGCCGCCGGTATCGTCGCGCCGCTGACGCGCGAGCTGCGTGCCCTGGTTGAGGGCCTGGTACCCGAGGACGCCCAGGTGCTGTCGTTCGACTTCTCTATCATGAACTCGTTCGATTACTACACGGGCCTGGTCTTTAAGGCCTACGCCGGTGGCCTGCCCGATCCCGTTGGCTCAGGCGGTCGCTACGACTCCATCTTTACCGGCGCGTTCGGCGACGGCATCGAGGTGCCGGCGGCGGGCTTCGCCTTTTCGCTCGAGCGCCTGGAGGCCGCGCGCACCTCGGCCGAGGATGCCGCTTCCGACGGCGATCACGCCGCGGGCCGTGGCGCCGAGGGCCCGCTGCGCATCGCTGTGCCCAAGGGCTCGCTTAAGGCCGACACGCTCGACGTGCTCGAGACTGCGGGCTTGGATGTCTCTGAGCTGCGTGACCCCGGCCGTCACCTGATCGTGCGCGGCCGCGACACGCGTGCCGGCAAGGGCGCGGTCGGAGATATCGAGTTTGTCATCGTGCGTCCCAGCGATGCGCCTGCCTTTGTGGGCTGCGGTGGTGCCGATTGCGGCATCTGCGGTTGGGACTCGCTCATTGAGGCAGACCTCAACCTGCTGCAGCTGGTCGACCTGGGCTATGGTCTGTGCACCTTTATCGAGGCGGAGCCCGCGTGGCGCGCCGGCCAGGCCGAGCGCAACTATGCCCGCCGCGGTTCGCTTCGCGTGGCCACCAAGTACCCGCGCATTGCGAGTGCCTGGTATGCCGAGCGCGGCGTGAACGCCGATATCGTCTCGCTGCACGGTAACATCGAGCTGGGCCCCATTGTCGGCATGACCGATCGCATCGTGGATATTACCGCCACGGGTGCCACGCTGCGCGACAACGACCTGGTCATCACCGGGCGCATCATGGACTGCACGGCCCGCTTCTTTGTCAACCCGGGCGCTGCGCGCCTTGATCCGCGCGTACGCAATCTGGCAGATCGCCTGGCGGCGGCCGTTAAGGACAAGCATTTTGAGCCCGTCGCGGGCTCGGCACAATAGCGCGACCGCGCACGGGCGCCCCAACGTACGGGCTGCGGGCCGATTGGCGCCGCCACCCGGCCTCTCGTTTTTCGAACACAACCTCGACCGATAGGGGATACCGATATGAAGACCATCAAGCTTGCTCCCGGTGAGCGCCTCGTTACCAACCAGCTCAACCGCAAGGGCGTGCTGCCGCAAAACATCATCGACGCCGCCCGCGATATCGTGGCCAAAGTGCGTGCCAACGGGGATGCCGCGGTGCGCGATTACTGTCAGCGTTTTGACGGCGTTGAGCTGCAGAGCTTCCGCTTGCCGCAGGAGCAGATCGATGCCGCGCTCGAAGGCCTTGACCCGGCCTTTGTCGCCGCGCTTGAGAAGGCCGCGCGCCAGATTCGCGAGTTCCACCAGCGCGAGGTCGAGCAGAGCTGGTTTACCACGCGTGTGGACGGCACGATGCTCGGCGTTAAGGTGACCCCGCTCGCGGCGGCCGGCATCTATGTACCGGGCGGTCGCGCGCAATATCCCTCCACCGTGCTCATGAACGCCATTCCCGCCAAGGTCGCCGGCGTCAAGCGCGTGGTTATGGTGACCCCGCCGCAAAAAGACGGCCTGATCAGTCCCTACACGCTCGCCGCGGCAAAGCTCGGCGGCGTGGACGAGATCTATATGGTGGGCGGCGCTCAGGCCGTGGCCGCACTTGCGTATGGTACCGAGACCATTCCGCGCGTCGACAAAATTACCGGACCGGGCAACGCTTTTGTCGCCGCGGCCAAGCAGATTGTCTCGGGCGATGTGGGTATCGATATGGTCGCCGGTCCCTCCGAGGTCTGCGTGCTGGCCGACGCCACGGCCAAGCCTATGGTGGTCGCGGCAGACCTGATGGCCCAGGCCGAGCACGATCCGCTGGCAGCCTGCTATCTGGTGACTTGCGACGAGCAGTTTGCGCGCGAGGTCGAGGCTGGCATCGACATCCTGGTGGCGCAGTCGCCGCGTGCCGAGATCACGCACGCTTCGCTCGACAACGAAGGCACCATCGTGGTGGCCGCCGATATGGCTGCCGCCGTCGAGGCCGTGAACACCGTGGCGCCCGAACACCTGGAGCTGCACTGCAAGGATGCAATGGGCCTGCTTGGCGGCATTTGCAACGCCGGCGCCATCTTTGTGGGCGCTTGGAGCTCCGAGCCGCTTGGCGATTATGTTGCCGGCCCCAACCACACGCTGCCGACCGGCGGCACGGCCATGTTCTCCAACCCGCTTTCGGTCGAAGAGTTCGTTAAGCGCTCGAGCGTCATTTGCTATACGCCCGAGGGTCTGCTCTCCGACGCTCCCGCTACGCAGCGCCTGGCCGAGGCCGAGGGCCTGTGGGCGCACGCGCTCTCTGCCGCCCTGCGTCGTCGCGTGCTGGAGCAGGGCGAGGATGCCGTGAGTGCCGAGTCGTTGGCTGCGGCCGACCTGACCAAGGTCGCCTGGCCGGGTGATACGACCGCGACGGTCACCGAGGGCGTGGACCTGGCGGCTGCAGGCTCGGATGGCGCTGGCGCGACCGGCGGGGAGGCCTAATATGGCCGAGCTGACGCCCCGCATGAAGGAGCTCGTCCAGCCCTACTTGGCCGGTATCGAGCCCTACGATCCCAACTTTACGCCCACGCGCATCAATCTTTCGGCCAACGAGAACACCTATCCCGTACCTGCTGGCGTGCGCGAGGCGGTTGATGCGGCCTTGGCTGCCACGCCGCTCAACCGCTATCCCGACCCCATGTCCAACGACCTACGCGATGAGCTTGCTGCCTGGCATGGCGTGGCGCGTGAGAACATCTGCGTGGGAAACGGCGGCGACGAGCTGCTCTATAACTACCTGCTGGCGTTTGGCGGCGCGGGACGGACCCTGCTCAACTGCCCGCCGTGCTTTAGCGAGTATGCGTTCTTTGCATCGCTCTGTCAGACCGAGGTGCGCGACGTGTGGCGCGATCCGGCGAGCTTTGAGCTCGACCAGGCGGCCGTGCTCACGGCGGCGCCCGAGTGCAACCTTGCTATCGTGACCTCGCCCAACAATCCCACGGGCGATGTGGCTCCGCTCGACTTTGTCGCGGCCCTGTGCGATGCGTGCCCCGGCATGGTCATGGTCGACGAGGCCTACGTTGAGTTTGCGGACGATTCGTTTGGCGCGGCTACCACGGCGCAGGGGCTTATCGCCGAGCATCCCAACCTGGTGATTCTGCACACGCTGTCCAAGGCGTTTGGCGCCGCCGGCACGCGTCTGGGCTATGTGATTGCGGCGCCCGAGGTCATCGACGTGTTCGCGGCGATTCGCCAGATCTATTCGGTTAACGTGCTGAGCCAGGCCGCCGCGCTTGCCTGCGTGCGTGCCCGCGATGCGTACGCGCCCGTGGTGGCACAGGTTGCATCCGAGCGCGAGCGCGAACTGTGTGCCCTGCGCGCAATGGCTGCCGAGGGTCTGCCCGTGCAGGCGTGGCCGAGCGCGGCGAACTTTGCGCTCGTGCGCACGCCGCATGCCACGCGCGTGCGCGAGCGTCTGCGCAACGAGTATTCGATTTTGGTGCGCGACTTTAGCTACGCGCCGGGGCTCGCGGACTGCCTGCGCATTACCGTGGGTACCCCGCAGGAAAACGACGAGGTGCTGGCCGCGTTTGCCACGCTGGTGAAGGAGGAGATGTAGATGGACCGCTATGCCGAGGTAACCCGCAAGACGGGCGAGACCGACATTGTCGTAAAGCTCGACTTGGACGGAAGCGGCGTGTGCGATATCTCGACCGGCGTGCCGTTTTTCGACCACATGCTCAACGCTTTTGGCCGCCATGGTCTGTTCGATTTGACGGTGCACGCGGTGGGCGACGTGGAGGTCGATGCGCACCACACCGTCGAGGACACGGGTATCGTGCTGGGCGAGGCGTTTTGCCAGGCGCTGGGCGACAAGGCGGGCATTACGCGCTTTGCCGACGCGGCGATTGCCATGGACGAGACGCTCGTGATGGCTGCTGTTGATATTTCGGGTCGCGGGCAGGCCTACTGCGAGCTGCCCGTGCCGACCGAGCGCGTGGGCAGCTTCGATACCGAGCTGGCCGTCGAGTTCTTCTACGCCTTTGCGCGCGACGCCAAGCTCACGCTGCACGTGCGCGAGCTGACGGGCGGCAACTCGCATCACATTATCGAGGCCGCCTTTAAGGCCGTGGGCCGCACGATGCGCCACGCCTGTGAGCTGGATCCCCGCGTGCAGGGCATCCCCAGCACCAAGGGTTCACTGTAACCTGCCAAAAAGGGACAGGTTTTGAATGGGGAAAAGGAGGGTCGCGTGGGCGAACCGAAGATCGTGGTGATCGACTACCACAAGGGCAACTTGTCGAGCGTTGCGCGCGGGCTTGCGCGCGCCGGTGCCGCCGCCTGCACGTCGGACGATTCGGAGCAGATCCGCCGCGCCGACGGCCTGGTCATCCCGGGCGTGGGCGCGTTCTATGACGCGATCGCCTTTATGCGCCAGAGCGGCGAGGCGGACGCGGTGCTCGATGCCGTCGCCGCCGGAACTCCGCTGCTCGGCATCTGCCTGGGCCTTCAGCTATTTTTTGAGCGCGGCAACGAGGGCGTGCCTGCGGACGAGGGCGTGGTCGCCGACGGCAACGCCTCCGAGCAGGCTGGCGGTCCCTGGGTCGATGGCCTGGGCATTATGCGCGGTTCGTGCACGCGCTTGGAGTCGAGCCGCCTGAAGGTGCCGCACGTGGGCTGGGACCAGGTGCACATGACGCCCGCCGGTACGGCCGATCCGCTGCTTGCCGGTTTTGCCGAGGGCGCCAACATGTACTTCACCCACAGCTACGCGGTGGCCGACGACGTCGATGCCGCCGATGTGTTGGCGCGCACGCACTATACACGGAGTTTCCCGTGTATCGTGCGCCATGGCAACGTGTGGGGCTGCCAGTTCCATCCCGAGAAATCCTCCGTGCTGGGTCAGCGCATCCTTAAGAACTTCGTCAACATCGTCGAGGAGGCTGGCCGATGATTCTGTTTCCCGCAATCGATCTGATCGGCGGCAAGGTCGTGCGCCTGGAGCGCGGCGACCGCAGCCGCTGCAAGGTGTATTCCGACGACCCCGTGGCCGTTGCCCGCTCGTTTGCCGAGCAGGGCGCAAGCTGGGTGCACGTCGTCGACCTGTCCGCTGCCTTTGGCGAGGACGAGGACACATGCGCTGCCAACTCGGCGGCGATTAAGGCCATCTGTGGCGTCGACGGCCTGTCCGTGGACGTGGGCGGCGGCGTCCGTTCGCTCGCGCGCATCGACGAGCTGGCCGGCTATGGTGCGCGCCGCATTGCACTAGGCACGGTGCTCGTGACCGAGCCGGGTTTTGCCGAGGTGGCGGCCCAAGGCTTTGGCGAGCTGTTGGTGGCAGATATCGCCGCGCGCGACGGCCAGGTCAAGGTGAACGGCTGGCGTGACGGCGCGGGCGTGGCGCTCGACGACGCCGTGGCGCAGCTTTCCGAGCTGGGCTTTAAGCATCTGGTGTATACCGACATCGCGCGCGATGGCATGCAGACGGGCATCGATGTGGCGGCGTATCGCCATGTGGCCGAGGTCGCGGGCTTTCCCGTCGTGGCTTCGGGTGGTATCTCGACGCTCGACGATATCCGCGCGCTTGCCGCGGTGGGCGAGGATGCCATCGAGGGCACCATTACCGGCCGTGCGCTCTACGAGGGCAACTTTACGCTGGTACAGGCGCTAGCCGCCGTCCGAGGGGAGGAGTAGCCCATGCTTACCAAACGTGTGATTCCCTGCCTGGACGTCAAGGACGGCCGTGTGGTCAAGGGCGTCAACTTTGTGAGCCTGCGCGATGCGGGCGATCCGGTGGAGCTGGCGCGCGCCTACGACCGCGAGGGTGCGGACGAGGTCGTCTTCTTGGACATTACCGCCACGAGCGATAACCGCGCGACGACTATCGAGATGGCGGCGCATGCTGCCGAGGAACTGGCCATTCCCTATACCGTGGGCGGCGGCTTTCGCGACCTGGCGGGCATGCGCACCATGGTTGCCGCCGGTGCCGACAAGGTGTCGCTCAACTCGGCGGCCGTGCGCGACCCGTCGTTGATTAGCCAGACTGCCGCGGCGTTTGGCAGCCAGGCCGTGGTCGTGGCGATCGATGCCAAGCGCGTCGGTTTGCCCGGAGAGCCGGGTGCCGACAAGTGGGAGGTCTTTACCGCGGGCGGTCGTAACGCCACGGGTATCGACGCGGTGGCGTGGGCCGAGGAGGCGGCTCGTCGCGGTGCCGGCGAGATCCTACTGACCAGTATGGATCGCGACGGCACCAAGGCCGGCTTTGACCTGGCGCTCACCCGCGCCGTGGCCCGCGCGGTGCCGATTCCGGTGATTGCGAGCGGCGGCGTGGGCACGCTCGAGCATTTCGCCGAGGGTGTGATTGAGGGCGAGGCCGATGCCGTGTTGGCAGCGAGCGTCTTTCACTTTGGAACCTTCAGCATTCGCGAAGTTAAAGAGTATATGGCCTCGCAAGGTATTCCTGTGAGGCTGGACTTCTAATGCTGCGGCTTGTCCAGGCACCCGACCTTCCGGCTCCAACCCTCCTCGCGTACTTAAGTACGCGTCGTCGGGCTTGTCGCTCGGAATCTCGGGCACCTGGACAACCCTCGCCGACCTGTGGGGTTTCGTTTATGACTTGGGAGAAATGATGACTGAGGTAGTAAAAGCGGCGGATCTTACGTACGACGCTCGTGGGCTGATTCCTTGTGTGGTTCAGCAGTATGACACCGGCGAGGTGCTTATGGTTGCTTGGATGAACGAGGAGTCGGTGGGGCTGACGCTCAAGACCGGGACCACGTGGTTTTGGAGCCGTAGCCGTCAGGAGCTCTGGAACAAGGGCGCGACGAGCGGCAATATGCAGGAGGTCAAGGAGCTCTGGGCCGACTGCGATAGCGATACGCTGCTGGTCAAGGTCGACTCGCCGGGTCCAGCCTGCCACACCGGCAACCGCACCTGCTTCTTTAAGAAACTCGCGTAGGGCGGGCGCTCGATTAGACGCTCGGCCACCAGAAAGGATTGAACTATGGGTGTGCGCACCGCAAACGTTCAGGATGGAAATATCGGTGAGACGCTGACAGGTCTGGCCGAGGTGATTCACGGTCGTCGTGATGCATCGCCGCAGGAGAGCTATACCGCGCGTCTGCTGACCGACGTCGAGGACGAGCTGCTCAAGAAGCTTGCCGAGGAGGCGAGCGAAGTGATCATGGCCTGCAAGGATAACGACCACGATCACATCCGCTACGAGGCCGGCGACCTGGTCTACCACCTGCTCGTGACGCTCGAGCGCTACGGCATCACCCTCGACGAACTGGCCGGCGAACTCAACGCCCGCCGCCACTAGTCATTGGGGACGTTCTTAAACGACTAGTCGTTTGGGACGGTCTTTGCCGGCGCAACGGACTCATGGAAGTTGCGGTGAAATAGGGACTGCTTAAGCACTTCATCAGGCCAAACAATCCCTATTTCACCGCAACTGATGAAGGGGATGGGTTAGAAGAGGGGCATGGACTCCCATTCGCCGGTGGGGTGGGGGATATCGAAGGTTCGATAACCGCAGTCGTAGGCGTGGGCCTGGGCCTCGCGGATGTTCCAGCAGATGTCGCAGGCGCGGTGCGCGTCCGAGCCAAAGGTAATCGGTACCTCGGCGTGGGCGAAGCAACGCAACAGCCCGGTCGCGGGATAGTAGTCGTCGAGGCCCTTGCGGGGTGCGGCGGTCGAGACCTCAACGCGGCGACCCGTATCGTGGGCGCATTCGGCCATCTGCTCCCAGAGCGGCTCGGGGTCAAAGTCGGGCGCAAAGCCTTCCTTCGAAAAACGCATGACAAGGTCGGGATGGGCCATCACGTCAAAGTTGAGCGAGCTCTCGCAAGCGCGGCACCAGTCGTCGACGTAGCGCTCCCACACGCCGCGCACGCCTAAGTTTTCCCAAACATGCAGGTTGGTGTCGTCGTCGATCCAACCGCAAAGGGAATCGGGCGTATCGGGACGAGCGACGTCCTCCGTTCCCGCCGTGCCCGCGGCGCCTGCCGCAATATCGCCCGGGTTACCAATCCAATGCACGCTACCCAGGCGCACCACGGCGCCTTTGGACCAGCGCTCAACCAAAGGCTCGCAGCCCTCGTACCAATCGCATTCAAAGCCAAAGATAAAGCTGAGCTCCGGCGCGATCTGCGCGGCAAGCTTGCGAGCATCCTCAAAAGCCAGACGGTGCGCCGTCAGGTCGCCCTCGACAACTTGCACTTCGCAGTTGGCGTCCATGCTGGCAGGCAGGGTGAGGTGGTCGGTCGAGACCATGACCTGGCAGCCGGCCGCAGCGGCGGCGCGAACGTTGTCCTCAAACGAGGCGTGTCCGTCCGAGAACGAGGTGTGGGTATGGCAATCGACCAGCGGGCAAGCAGACATGGCAGCTCCTTTGCGTCAAGCGAATCCGCTTCATTGTAATGGTGCAGCTCTCAACACGCCGGACACGCCGGGGATCGAAATCGATTGGAAAGGCTGTGCGGCGCGCGGTGCGGCCTCGCTTGCGCTCTCAAAACATGTACATCAGCCTCAAAAAGCTGCAAAAAATGACATGTTTGGAGGCTGACGTACACGTTTGAGTGGAGCGGGCCGGCGTTGGAGCGCGCCAGCACTTGCGCCCAGCAAAAGTCGCATCTATCCCATGACGCCGCCTCTGCGCCGCCCGCGATGTGCTAGCGTTTGGATGAACAAAACGAGCCCGCGCGGAAAGGATCCGGACCGTATGCAATGCGATAGCACATCCCCGCTGTCCCGCGAGACCGATGCGCCCGAGACCATCGTCAAGCTGGAATGCGACATCGACGACGCGTCGCCCGAGGTGCTCGCCTACGCTGCCGACCGCCTGCGCGAGGCGGGTGCGCGCGAGGTGCATTGGCTGCCCCTCTATTGCAAGAAAGGCCGTCCCAGTTGGCAGCTACAGGTAATCTGTGCTCACGAGGATATCGAGCGCCTGCAGACGATTATCTTTTTGGAAACCACGACCAACGGCATTCGTCGCCAGGTCATGGAGCGCGTTTGCCTGCCACGCCGCTTTGAGCGCGTAACGACGCTATGGGGCGAGGTGTCCGTCAAGGTGGCAACCCTGCCCGACGGCAGCGAGCGTGCAGCGCCCGAGTACGAGGACTGCGCCCGTCTCGCCCGCGAGCACAATGTGCCGCTCCAGCGCGTGATGCAGGCGGCACAAGCCGTGGCACTGCGATTTGAATAACGCGGCTGGTGGCGACATCCTGCGCCCAGCCATATCAACCTCACCGAAAGGACCTCCCTATGAAATACCTCATCGCCTCCGACATCCACGGCTCGGCATATTGGACCGAGCGCCTCTGCGCCGCCATCGAGTCCGAGCAGCCCGACCGCATCGTCCTGCTGGGCGACCTGCTCTATCACGGTCCGCGCAACGACCTGCCGCGCGATTACGCCCCCAAGCGCGTGATCCCGCTGCTCAACGCCCTGGCCGACCGCATTATCGCGGTGCGCGGCAACTGCGATGCCGAGGTCGACCAGATGGTCCTCGACTTTCCCGTCATGGCCGACTACGCCACGCTGTTTGACGAAACCGGCCGCGAGCTGTTCCTGACGCACGGCCACGTCTTTGGCGCCGGCATGCACAACAGCGTCGACCACGCGCCCGCGCTGCCCGAGGGCTCCGCGCTCGTCTACGGTCACACGCACATCAAGGTCAACGAGGAGAGCGCCGCGCACCCGGGCCTGTGGCTCTTCAACCCCGGCAGCGTGAGCATCCCCAAGGACGGCACGCACAGCTACGGCATCTACGAGGGCGGAGCGTTCCGCCACGTGATCCTGGAGGAGGACTAACCATGGCGCAGCACATGGCTCAGCAAAATGCCGAGGGCTCGCGCGATCTGTCCACGCTGGTCGACGCGTCGGCCGAGCTACAACATCTGGTGCAGACCGTCTGGCGCTTGCGTCAGCCCGACGGCTGTCCGTGGGACCGCGAGCAGACGCACCGCAGCATTGGCAAAAACATGATCGAGGAGGCCTACGAGGCGCTCGACTGCATCGAGGGCGACGATGCCGCGCATCTGCGCGAGGAGCTGGGTGACGTGCTCATGCAGGTAGTGCTGCATGCGCAGATTGCGGCCGACGCCGGCGAGTTTACACTGGCCGACGTGGCGCGCGATATCGACGCCAAGCTCATCCGTCGCCACCCGCACGTGTTTGGCGATGCGGATGCCGAGAGCTCCGATGAGGTGCTCAAGATTTGGGACGAGGTTAAGCTTGCCGAGAAGGCTGCCAAGGACAAGGCCGTGGCGGCAGGCGAGGCTGCGCCCGAGGGCCTGCTCGACGGCGTGCCCACGCATCTGCCGGCGCTGATGCAGGCCCAGAAGGTGTCGCGCAAGGCGGCTGCCGTGGGCTTTGAGTGGGAGACGGTCCAGGATGTGTGGGACGAGGTCGCCGAGGAGCGTGCCGAGTTTGAGGCCGAGGCCCCTGGCTCGCCCGAGCGCGAAATGGAGTTCGGCGACCTGCTCTTTGCCTTGGTCAACGTCGCGCGCAAGGAGGGCATTGACGCCGAGAGCGCCCTTCGTGCCAGCACGGCAAAGTTTCGTCGCCGTTGGGCTGCAATGGAGCGGATGGCGGCTGACGCCAACGTGGGTCTGGCCGAGCTTTCGACCCACGGTCTCAACGACCTGTGGGATGCCGCAAAGGCGGAGGAGTAAGACTGCGGGAACGACGGGCTGACACGCCTCATCGTTCCCGCTAAATTTTTCGAAAATCAAGTGTATCCCTCGGCTAACTTAGGGCATAATGCAAAAAGTGCGACATGGCTAACTTACGGAGGCGCACCGATGGTGCACGGTCAGCCGGTCGCTTGCATCCACTACGTTTCCAAGTGAGAGGGAGACAACATGAGCGATATTTTGGACGTCTACGGTCGCGAGGTACTCGACAGCCGCGGCAATCCCACCGTCGAGGTCGAGGTCGTGCTCGAGGACGGCAGCTTTGGCCGCGCAATGGTGCCTTCGGGTGCTTCGACCGGCGCCTTTGAGGCCTGCGAGCTACGCGATGGCGACAAGGGCCGCTACCTGGGCAAGGGCGTTTCGCAGGCCGTCGAGCACGTCAACAACGAGTGCGCTAACGCCGTCGTGGGCCTCGACGCCTTCGACCAGCGCGCCGTCGATGCCGCGCTGATTGCCGCGGACGGTACCCCCAACAAGACCAAGCTCGGTGCCAACGCCATCCTGGGCGTGTCGCTGGCCGTCGCCCGCGCCGCTGCCGAGTCGGCGGGCCTGTCGCTGTACCAGTACCTGGGCGGCGTCAACGCTCATCTGCTGCCCACGCCCATGATGAACATCCTCAATGGCGGCGTTCATGCCGACAACAACGTTGACTTCCAGGAGTTCATGATCATGCCGGTGGGCGCCCCGAGCTTTGCCGAGGGCCTGCGTTGGTGCGCCGAGGTCTACCACACCCTCAAGGGCGTGCTGCACGAGGCCGGCCTGGGCGGCGGCGTGGGCGACGAGGGCGGCTTTGCCCCCAACCTTAAGACCAATGCCGAGCCGTTCGAGTACATCACCAAGGCCGTGGAAAAGGCCGGCTTTAAGCCCGGCGTCGACTTCATGTACGCCATGGACCCGGCCTCGACCGAGTTCTACAACGCCGAGACCGGCATGTACGAGCTCAAGGGCGAGGGCGTGGAGTACACGAGCGCCCAGATGGTTGATTACTGGGAGAAGCTCGTCGACACCTATCCCATCATCTCCATCGAGGACGGCATGGCCGAGGAGGACTGGGACGGCTGGGTCGAGCTCACCCGTCGCATTGGCAACAAGGTGCAGCTGGTGGGCGACGACCTGTTCGTCACCAACACCGAGCGCCTCAAGAAGGGCATCGAGCTGGGTGCCGCCAACGCGATCCTGGTCAAGGTCAACCAGATCGGCACGCTCACCGAGTCGCTCGAGGCCATCGAGACCGCCAAAGAGGCCGGTTACGCTTGCATCGTGAGCCACCGCTCCGGCGAGACCGAGGACTCCACGATCGCCGACCTGGTCGTGGGCGTTAACGCCGGCCAGATCAAGTCGGGCGCCCCGTGCCGCAGCGACCGCATCGCCAAGTACAACCAGCTTATCCGCATCGAGGACGAGCTCGAGGGCAGCGCGCGCTACGCCGGCAAGGCCGCATTCTACAACATTCGCTAAACGGGCGAATTTGGCGAGGGGGAGGCTGACTCGGTTTCGCCTCGCCTTGGCTGGATGCCGCAAAGCGCTATGGGCGCTGGGCCATACGGCTCAGCGCCTTTTTTATGTCGAGCAAAGGCTGGCGAAGGCGGTGCGCGCGCTCGTGCTATAACTAGAATACTTAGCGCAAACAAACCTCAACCGCACAAGGCGCACATGGATCAGATTTACGACAACAGGTACTATTCCGCCGGTTCGCGTGAGCCGTCGCCTCGCCGTGCGCGCACGGTGCAGCTCGGTGGGTCCGTCTACGCCGGCGCCGACCGCTCCACGCAGCGCCCGACAAGTACCTCGCGCCCCAATGCTCATGTGAATACTTCGTCAGATGGACCGGTGCGCCCGGCACGTTCGTCGCATGCTCAGCGCTCATCGGCTCAAACGCACGATAAGTCGAGCAGGCCCTCGAACCGTTTTTCGGGCTCGGACTTTATGCACTACGCCAACGACAACGCGGTGGTCAAGGCGATCTACGACTTTACCCACGGTCCTCAGCGAGGGCTATTCATCGGCATCGTCGTTGCCCTGGTGCTCGTGAGCCTGTATTTCCCCGTGCGCGACCTGTACGTGGCAAAGCGTTCGAGCGATATCTTGGCCAAGCAGGTCGAGATTCGCCAGCAATACAATGATGGGCTGCAAAAAAGCGTCGACAAGCTGCTCTCGGAGGAGGGTATCAAGGATGCGGCATCCGAGGACCTGGGCTTGGTGATGCCCGGCGAGAAGAGGATTGAAGTGCAGGGCCTGGACGGCGATTCGGATGCCTCGTCGAGCCAGAAGTCGTCGAACGCCAAGAAGGCCAGCGAAGTTGCCAAGGAAATCGAAGAAGTCGGTAAGGACGCGCCGTGGTACATCCAAGCGCTCGACATGCTGTTTGGGTTTAACGGCGTCGAGGGCCAGACGGTCGTGTCCAACGGCAAATAGCGCCCGGAGGGGAGCCCGCAATGACAAATTGCAAACGCTATAAGGTAGCCGCGATCGACCTGGGAACGGTGTCGTCGCGACTGGTGTTGGCGCAGGTCGAGGCTGGGGCGATTGTGGAATCGTCCAAGCATACCGAGATTACCGACCTGGGCGAGGGCGTGGACGCGACGGGTCGCTTTTGCGAGGCGGCTGTCGAGCGCGTGCTCGCTGCATGCCGCATGTTTGTGGACGAAGCCCGTGCCTTTGGGGCCGCGTGCGTCTGCACCACCTGCACGAGTGCCGCGCGCGATGCGTCCAATGCCGCGCTGCTGCTGGACGGTCTGCGCGATCTGGGGCTCGAACCGCAGGTGATTCCGGGCGAGGTCGAGGCGCGCCTGACGTTTTTTGGCGTGGCACACGACTTTGCTGGCGAGCGCATCATTGTTGCCGATTCGGGCGGTGGCTCCACGGAGCTCGCGACGGGCGTCTATGCGCCTGAGCGCGGGGTCTTTGCGCTGGAGGGAACGCGCTCGCTGGACATCGGTTGCCGTCGCGTGACGGAGCGGTTTTTCTCGGCGCTGCCGCCAACGGACAGTGAACTTGCCGCCGCTGGCGTATGGGCGGGCGAGCAGTTCGGGGCTTACTTTGAGGGCCTGCCTGTCGACTTTGAGCGCGCCGAGCGCCTCGTCGCGGTGGGCGGTACCGTTACCACGCTCGTGGCGCTGGTCCACGAACTGGAGCCGTACGACTCGAACTTTGTGCACCTGCGCGAGCTTTCGATGGAGCAGATTTCGGCCGCTATCGAGCGCATGTCTGCGTTGGATGTTGCAGGCATTGCCGCGTTGCCGGGCGTGCAGCCCAAGCGCGCGGGCGTGATTCTGGCCGGCGCCGTGGTGATCCGCGAGCTCATGCGTGCCGGCGGCTACAAGACGCTCACCGTAAGCGAGAACAGCCTACTCGCTGGCATGGCCGCCACCATCAACGAGGCTCTCGACGGTGCGACCCCCACCATCTCCTGGACCCCGAGCCTGAGTGCTCTTTAACCGTCTTCCTCTGAGTTGCGGTGAAATAGTTCCTAAATAAGCTGGTAAACGGTATAAACAGGATCTATTCCACCGCAACTTAGAGCCCCGCCGGCGTGTAAAAGAAACGAGCCCGCATCCCTTGGGGACACGGGCTCGAAAGCTCCATATGGTAGGGGGCGGTGGGACGTCCGCGCATTTGCTGCGCAAATACGCACCGGCTTCGGCCGCCTGTCGGCGCCCTCGCCGGCTCGCTTCGGACGCTGCGCGTCCGCTTGACGCTCGCCCCCTCGCGGGTTCGAGTCCCACCGGCATCTAAAAGAAACGAGCCCGCATCCCTTGGGGACACGGGCTCGAAAGCTCCATATGGTAGGGGCGGTGGGACTCGAACCCACAATCCTTGCGGCGAGAGATTTTAAGTCTCCTGCGTATGCCAATTCCGCCACGCCCCCGTGAGACTAGAAGTCTAGCACAAGCCGTCCGTTACGCGTTGACGGCCATCGAGTGTTGGCCCGACTTCTCCAGGAACTCTTGGAACTTTGCCTCGTCGCCCTTGTTTTGATACTGCAGGGCCAGCAGGTACTCCAGTCGGCAGCGCTTGACCGGGTCGTCGCCGACATCCTCGAGCATGCGCTCCAGCTCGGGAATGTCGTTGTGGCGCTTGAGGATCATCGTGTCGTACATCAGCTGGCATTCGCGTGCGACTGTCTCGGCCTGACCGCCCTCAAAGCCCTTGATCTCGTGCAGCAACTCCTTGGCCTTTTTGCGGTCCTCCTGGCCAACGTAGTAGTTAAAAGCTTTGATCACCAGGTCGACGCGCTGCATCTTGGGCAGGTTGAGTCCCAGTAGCAGGTCGAACATCTCGTCGGCGCGCTTATGGTCCTCGCGCAGCAGATAGGAGTTCAGGCGCAGGTAGTCGCGGTTGTAGCGCGGGTACAGCATGCTGGTGAGTTTGCCGTCGAGCAAACGATCGAACTCGTCCCACTGCTTGGCGGCCATCAATTGCTGCAGGCGTTTAAACGTGGTGCGTTTTTTGACGCTAAAGAACACCGACACGGCGATGCAGATGATAACGACGGCGGTCCAGAGTGTGCGGGAATCGGGCATATTAGGGTCCTTAGTCGCTCATAAAGCGAGCGGTATGACAACACGTACTAGATGTATTATACGCAGCGCGCAAGCAAACTGGCATAAAAGCTCATCGAGGCCGAGTGCCATCGCTCGCTGCGGTACACTTACCTAAAGTAAACCATGAAGGGAGACATTACCTATGAAGAGGATCGTTTTGGCTTGCGGTGCTGGCGCTGCTACTTCCACGCTCGTTGCCCAGAAGGTCGCCACCCTGCTCGACGCCAACGGTTACGCCGGCAAGTATGAGATCGTGCAGTGCGCCATCTCCGAGGCCAAGGATTACTGCGACGAGGGCGCCGATCTGCTGATCGCCACCACCGTTGCCCCCGAGGGCCTCACCTGCCCGTACGTGAGCGGCGTGCCCTTCATGACCGGCATGAACCGCGTTGCTGCCGAGAAGGCCGTTCTCGACGTTATGGCTCAGTAGGCGCTGCCTGTATGAATGAGCAGAACGCCAATCCGGTCGAGCTCTTTGGCATGCGCGTTGCCCATGTGGGCATTAACGCCACCGACCCGGCAGATGCCTTGGAGATCGCGGAGCTGTTCTCGACGATGATGGGCCTGCCCGTTATCGAGACCCCCGTTTCGTACTTTAACGATTCGCTGGTCGAGATCATGAAGCAGAACGGTCGTGGCGCCAAGGGCCACATTGGCTTTGCCGTCAACGACATCGATGCGGCCGAGAAGTGGTTTGCCGAACGCGGGCTCGAGGTCAACGAGGAGTCGCGCGTGCTGCTGCCCGACGGCGGCACCAAGCTCGTGTACTTTAAGCGCGAGTTCGCCGGCTTCGCCGTGCATCTGTGCCGCGAGTAGTGCACAAGCTGCCATAACTAGCAAAAAGGGATAGGGCCGCATGGCCTTATCCCTTTATTTATGCCGAGAGGCTTCCTACCGCGGCAGGCGAATCGTAAAGCGGCTTCCGACTCCTTCGACCGAGGTCACACCGATGACGCCGCCGTGGCTGTCGACGATCCACTTGGCAATGGCAAGCCCCAGACCCGAGCCCTGCGCGCCGGCATCGCGTGCGTTGTCGGCGCGGTAGAACCGTTCAAACGCGTGAGCTGCGGATTCCTGGTTCATGCCGATGCCCTCGTCCTCAACGCTTATGTCGATCGTGCCCGCGCCCGCATCCGGCGCTACGCCAAATGTGACGGTCGTTCCCGCATCCGAGTACTTGGCGGCGTTTTGCACGATCACGCGCAGAGCCTGCTTCACGAGCGCCACGTCGACGGGCGCGTCGCAGCGCGGGTCGCTGACAAGCGCAGCGTCAAAGGCCAGCCGATACGTGTGCTCGGTATCGATCATCTGCGATTCCTCGCATACCTCGTCGACCAGTGCGGCAAGGTTGGTATTTGCGCGCCGCAGGACCGTGCGCCCGGCATCGCCGCGTGCCAAAAACAGCAGCTGCTCCACGAGCTCTTGCATGTGCTCGCTTTCGGCCTTGAGGGACGCGATAGATTCTGCCAGCACGTCCGGGTCGTCTTTGCCCCAGCGATCGAGCATGTTTACGTAGCCCTGAATCACCGCGATGGGCGTGCGCAGCTCGTGGCTCGCATCGTTGACAAAGCGCATTTGCTGCAGTTTGGCCTCTTGCATCTGGTGCAGTAGGCGGTTGAGTGCAACCTCGATGCTTGCCAGGTCGGCGTCGCCGGTAGTGACGCTCGGCGAGTCGACGCTTGCGCGCTCGATGGCCTGCTCCAGTGTTTCCATCTTGCCGCCGGAGAGCTGCATACGGCCGAGCTCGTCCACGCGCAAGGCCAGGTCGTTGAGCGGTGCCATGGTGCGGCGCACGCGACGGGCGCCGCCGAGCATGTCGAGCACGCTGATGACCTGCCAACCCACAACGACAAGGTAGAGAGGCCATAGCGCGACGAGGTCCTGCGCGAGGGGGAAAGTCTTGGTGGTACGCGCAAGCTCGACGGTATAGGTGAGCGTTGCCAGGTCCCAGCCGCGCGCAGGCGCCAGCGACATGCCGTGAACGGCGACGCCGGGGATCCATCCTGCGGTAAACGCGCCGTCGGGCAGCATCTGGTTGTATCCATAGACGAGGATCGCCGCCGCAATCACCATCAGCAGCAGATCGAGCCAGACGTAGCTCATCAAGCGGCGCCACATATAGCTCCAGTTGATGGCGCGGGCGATGGATGTGACGCGCTTGGCCTCGGCGTTACGCGCGGCAGACATAGCCCACCCCACGCACGGTCTGGATGATGCGGGCGCCGCCGGCGTCCTCGATCTTGGCGCGCAGGTGCGCGATGTGCACGTCGACGTTGTTGGTGTCGCCCACGTATTCGTAGCCCAGCGCCTCGTGCGCGATGCGCTCGCGCGTGAGCACGGTGCCGGCGTGCGCCATAAGCAGGGCGAGGACGTCGAACTCGCGGGCAGTGAGCGCGATGGGCGAGCCGCCGACCGTGACTTCGCGGCGGTCGGGATCGAGCGCGACCGAACTCACGGTGAGCGCGGCGGGGGAGGGCGAGGCGGATGCCTGGGTCGAGTCGCCAGCCGGGGGTATCGCAGCGGCGCCCGTAGCGCCCGTCCCGGCCCCAACGCCGCCAACGCCCGAAGCCGCCCGCACGGCCTCCGAGCGCTTCAACGCCACGCGGATCCGTGCGAACAGCTCCTCAATCGCAAACGGCTTGGTCAGGTAATCGTCGGCGCCGGCATCGAGCCCGGCCACCTTGTCCATCACGGCATCGCGCGCGGTGACCATGATCACCGGTACATCCTTGTGCTTGCGGACGCGTCGCAGCACCTCCATGCCGTTGAGCTGCGGCAACAGCACATCGAGCAGAATCAGATCGTAGTTGCGCTCCAGCGCCAGGTCCACGGCGGTGCGGCCGTCGGCGGCGTGCTCCACCTGGTAGCCCTCGTGCTCCAGCTCGAGCGTCACAAAGCGGGCGATTTTCTCCTCGTCCTCTACGATCAGGATCCGTGCCATGCGTGCCCCCGTCTGCGATTACTTGTCGTCGTTCAGATTTTGCTTGATGTCGTCCGCGGCGTCGGCGGCGTGATTCATAAGGTTGTTGATGCTGCCGGGCACGTCGCCGTCGCTGTCGATGCGGTAGCGCATGCCAAAGAACAGGCCAATCAGCATCAGCCATATCGTGGCGCCCCAGGCAAACAGGGCGACGATGGGAATCAGGATGGGGATGTTGAGGATGATCGCATCGCGGCGCGTGGCGATAAACTTGGTGTCCAGGCTCAGGCGGAAGAGCTTTTTGAGGTACTCCCACACGCTGTCCATCTTCTTGGAAAAGTCGGTCTTTTCGCTCGACTTTTCGTAGGCGGCCTGCGCGGCGACCATCTCGGCCGAGGGCTCGTCGACCGGCGCGGGCTCGGTGGCGGCGTGCGCCGACGTGGTCTGGGTCTTGCCCTGCGACTCGAGCCAAATGATGGCATCCAAAACGTTGCCGTCGGCAGCGTCGAGCGCCGCCTTGGCATCGGTGTAGCTCACGTTGCACTTGGTGCGGATGGTTTCAACTTTTTCGAGGTCGTCCATGACCTGTCCTTTCGTTCGATGGGCGCGACGCCGGGCGATTTGCCCGGGCGCGAGCGTTGCGTTCGGCGACCTGCGTGGCGCCGCCCCGCCCTTGGTCGAACTCTATAGTGCAGGTTATAGATTAAGCGATTCTTGAGCCAAGATTAATGTTGGATGAGTTTTTGCGCGGCGGTGGGAAAAGTATTAGACCTCGATAGCGGGGGATGGGGTGCCGGTAGTAAAGCGGTGGCAGAAATGGGATAAGCAAGGCGAATGGATTATATGGATCAAAATCATGTTGCAAAAGTATGAAAATATCCTATAATTGCAACATGAAGTACTTTAGCAACATAACGGCGATAAGCGAGCTTTCCGAGAGTGAGGGCGTGTTTACCACAGCCCAGGCGGCTCGCATGGACATCTCTCGAGATGCGCTGGCGCACTCATGCCGTGTAGGGCGTCTTGAACGGATATGCCACGGCGCCTACCGGATGTCTGGAACACAGCGCCGAGACACTGACGAGCTCAACGCTTTTTGGAAGCTCACCAATCCCTCCCTTTGCGCGTGGGAGAGAAAACGCCAGTGGGATGGCATCGCCGTGAGCGGTACGACGGCGGCGAACCTTCAGCAAATCGGCGATTTCTTTCTGTCCCCCTACAGGATGACCGCGCCCATGCGCATCAATACGAGAAACGAATCCCTTTCTTTTGTAAAGCGCGAGATCGCTGAGCAGGACATCGTTTGGCTCGACGGCCTGCCGGTAACTAAACCCGAGCGCACGCTTGTCGATCTTTGCCTCGATTGCGAGGATCCCTTATTAATTATCGATGCCTATAACAACGCGCTTGGGCGAGGGCTCGATATACAGCGGCTGAAAGAACTTGTAAAGGAGAACTCTAAAACCGCCAAACGACGCGAGTTGATGGCGCCTTTGCTGATGGTACTGAACGGGTAATGCGAACGGAGGACATGGTGAAGTACAAAACGCCTGCCGCGCTGGAGATGGCTGTTGGAAATGCCGCAAAGCAGTTTTAAATGAGCGTCGAAACGTGAATAATTGCGCTGTGACTGTCACGTTAATGCCGGTGGCGCTACCGTTCGCATGATTTGGGTGTCGGTAAGTGATAATTGATTAATAGCCGCTGCTATACTTAGCGATTATGGTGCTAGTAAGATTGGCTTTGGATGGAATCGATGCAGCTTGAGCCCGAACCCAGGATTTTAATTGAAAGCCTAAGAGATATTGGGTATTCGTTTAATAGTGCACTAGCTGATATTGTCGACAATTCTATTACCGCGAAGGCAAGGAATATCTCAATCTTTGCTATTCCTTCTGATGACTTCAGAATTGCAATCATTGATGACGGTGAGGGGCTTGGCAGAGATGAGCTAATGCATGCCATGAGGCTCGGTAGTACTGATCCGAGGTGCAAGCGGAATTTGAACGATCTCGGGCGTTTTGGTCTCGGGTTAAAAACCGCTTCATTTTCACAGTGCAGAAGGCTGACAGTTGTGTCAAAGAAAAACGGTGAAGTGAATGCCTTCACGTGGGATCTCGATCTTGTTTCCAGTGAAAACAAATGGACAGTTTTGGAACAGAAAAGAACGGACGTCATTCCGTTTATTGGAGAGATGCACGAGACGGGTACGCTTGTTCTCTGGGAAAAACTTGATCGTCTGACCGGGGTAAATGGATCCGGAAAAGCCAATTACGACAGAATTATTAGTGAGGCTCAAGATTACCTCTCTCTTGTATTCCATCGTTACTTGGCGGGAGAACGTGGGCTCAAGCGCATCAAGGTCAATGTGAATAACCGCACGCTTGACCCCATCGATCCATTTAATGTTAGCAATCAGGCGACGCAACCATCGCCTGTCGAAAATGTTTGTCCCGGCGTTACGATGCAGGCGTTCACTCTTCCGCATAGGTCAAATTATGCTTCAGATGCAGAGTACGAAAAGTTTGCTCTTCCCGGTGGTTACTTAAAGAATCAGGGAGTCTTTCTCTATCGCGCGAAGCGCTTGATACTGCATGGAACTTGGTTTGGGATTGCCAAGAAAACCGCTCTCACCCAGTTGTGCCGCGTGAAGATTGATATTGATGTCAACCAAGATGAAGCATGGAAAATTGACGTTAAGAAAGTGTCCGCTCAGCTTCCAGAAGAAGTAAGGGCGAGTATCAAACAATTGATTGCTCATATTGGTGCGCCTTCAAAAAGAGTTTATCGTCGTCGCGGCGCTAGGTTAACGAGGCCTGAGGCGTATCCGGCTTGGAATGCGATAAAAACTGGAGACAAGACCCTTTATTGCATTAATCGCAAAAACCCAATTCTTGATAGCTTCAATTCATCTCTTGATGATGATCAGAGGGCTGCTTTCAAGACTGTTCTTTCGCTAGTTGAATCGTCATTCCCAACGGAATCTCTTTTCTACGAACTGTCGAACAACGAAGGGTCAGTTTGCTTTGAAGAGATGGAAGACGATGACTTTTGTAACGCTGTCCTCACTTTCTTTGGCTCATTAAAACAAATGGGGAAGGATGAGGATAACATCCTCTCCACTATGAGGTCAGTTGACTTGTTCGTAAGACGCTGGAACGAAGTACTTGCTATTCTTGGAATTGAGGAGCGTTAAATGGATGCTACGCTTGAGCAGTTCATCAGCTATCTTGATAACACCGTTAGAGAGACTTTGGGAAACGAAGATAAAATCCCTGAGGAGGCTGATGTTTTATATGCCTTCTCTCAGCTCTACGACGCTCTTTCGTTTGCCTTTCCCATTGCAAAGCAATGCAACAAGAACGAAATTGTATCTAAGCTTGTTAAGAGGTATTGCAGCGAGCTAACGATTAAAAAGAAACTTGGGTTTGAATTTAAGGATGAGGACAGCCGTCCTTGGTTGAGTGAGGTGGAAGACTCAATTGACTGGTTTTACTGGAATCGCTATAAGCAGTATTTAGTGCGCGATAAAAAATGGGCGCAAGCTGCGGTCAAATCAATAGATAGAGACGGCCGTAACATCCTTGATCTAATGGCTAACCCCCTAAAAGATGAATCATTCACGAGGCGCGGTCTCGTAGTTGCGTCTGTTCAATCTGGAAAAACGGCAAACTATATTGGATTGGTGTGCCGTGCCGCCGACGCCGGATATCGAATCATTATTGTCATGGCTGGTGTGCATAATGTCTTACGAAATCAGACGCAAGCCCGCCTCGAAGATGGGTTTACCGGATTCAATATCGAGAACCGTAAGGTTGAACCTGTTGGCGTTGGCAATAGAAATCAAGCGAGGCGCCCAATTGCTTGCACATCGAGGGAGGCTGATTTCAGTACGAGTAGGGCTGATGCTCTGAAGGGTATTCAAACCGTACAGGCAAACGAGCCTTTTCTCTTTGTGGTCAAAAAGAACAGCAAATCTCTCCAGCAAGTCTATGAATGGTTGAAAAGCAACGGCGATCAAAATGATCCCCTGCTGCTCATTGACGATGAGGCAGACAATGCATCGATTAACGGAAAATACAAACTCGAAAAGCGTGAGAATGAACCGACCAAAATCAATGGGCAGATAAGAAACCTGCTTAACCTATTTAATAAGGCCTGCTATGTTGGCTACACTGCTACGCCATTTGCTAACGTTTTGATCGATCCTAGCGTTGACAGCGATGAGTATGGTAAGGACCTTTTCCCGAGCAACTTTATTTACACGCTTGAGGAATCCTCTGACTACTTCGGTGCCAAGAAGGTATTCGGAGATTATGACGAGCCTACTCACAAGCACTTGCGCTTCATTGACGATGCGGACGATGTCCTTCCTGCAAAACATAAAAGTAGCTTTGAACCCTCTATGCTGCCCCTTAGTCTAAAGGCGGCAATTCGTACTTTTGTATTGGCGACAACGATAAAGACGCTTCGTTTTGGCACAAATTTTCATTCAACGATGATGGTCAATGTATCTCCCTATAAGAAGCCGCAGAATTGCATGCGGAATCTAGTTGAGGATTACCTTATCGACTTGAATACGGCGGCGAAATCCTATGGGGCCTTAAGCCCGGAGGACGCGCTCGAAGCTTCTCCGCACCTAAGGGATTTGAAAACTACTTGGGAGCTGGAATATGCAGACTGCGGTTTTGGCTGGAGCGAAATACAGCCATGTCTCTATGACCCGGATTATCATGTTCTGAGCATCAATACAGACTCGGGAGATGCTCTGGACTATGAGAACAGGAACGAGCGAGTTATCGCGGTTGGCGGGTATAGGCTTTCTCGTGGTTTAACCCTTGAAGGATTAACGGTCTCCTACTATTCGCGAAACGCTAGGGCATATGATGCACTGATGCAGATGGCTCGTTGGTTTGGATATAGGCCTCAGTATGAGGATCTTTGTCGCGTATGGATGACCGATCAGGCGGCGGGCTGGTACAAATACGTTGCCGATTCGACGGAGAATCTGTTCGATCAACTAAGGAGCATGCGCCAAGTTAAGCGCACTCCAAAGAATTACGTTTTGAAAATACGCCAGAGCCCTGATGCCCTGACCGTTACCGCGAGAAATAAGATGGGTGCCGGGCAAAAGGAAAAGGCCCCAATCGATCTAAACGAGGGGTTCGTTGAAACGATTGCATTTGACAGGGACGCGGAAATAGTTGCCGATAACGAGGCGGCATGCAGGGACCTTCTTAGCAAAATAAAGGTGTATGCGGACTTCAAAGACGGGGGCTCTTATAGATATCTTTATAAGGGGGGTTCCGGTCAAGTTTGTCACCGCTTTTCTAGAATCCTATGAAAACGAAGATAGCCTTTCGCCAAAGTCTCAAAAAGCTCCAATCCTAAGCTACATCAACGAACGGTTACTTGATGGCGAGCTGAAGGAATGGGACGTTCTCTTGGCACATGGCTCTCGATCAAATGATCCAATCGATTTGCCTGTTGATGGAACGGTCAGCATGGAGCAAAGATATCCCGGTAGCGCTTCGAACAATGATGTCGTTGTTGTTGGAGAGAAACATCGTTTATCCAGTCGTGGAGTTGAGGCCGCTGGCTTAAGTGCGGAAGAAAGGAAAATGGCGGAAGAACGATATACTGCAGACCATAGCGGCGACAAGGCGAAAAACTGTTCTGATCTCTATTATCGTCAAATGAGGAAGCGGCCATTGCTGGTTTTGCATCCGATTTGCATGCGATTTGGAGAAATCAAAATTAAAGAAAAGAAGGAGGCCGGAAAAGAAGCTCCTTCTTGGTGGAAGAGCTGGGATGCTCAGGAATACGTTTTCGGCTGGAGCATCAGTTTTCCGCACACCGATAAGCAAACGCGACCAGTCACTTACGTTTTTAATTCTGTGGCACTGGAGAACATGATGCCGGAACCCGAAGATAGCGATGATGATTATGAAGACGACTAGCGATAATCCGTGGGAAGAGCTGCCTAGATCGCATGGAAGGGGCGACTACAACACGAGAATGGTCGCACCCGATGTCAATCCCGATGCAAAAAGGATTTATTGGGCAAAAGGGCGCTCTAATAATCCTGCTTTTCTTGTCGAATATGACAGCAGCGAGACGGGGGCACCGGAGCCTCCCAAGTTTAAGAACATTTCTATTCGCGACATTGAATCGGAGCGCTCCATACTACTTGAGCTTCAAGACCAGGAAATGAAAGCCCAATTTCTCCGATTATGTCTTGATATTGCCGACTCGGTGCAGAAAGCCCCCACCGTTGCGATGAGGAAGATGACCTTCATGAGGCTCGAGAAATGGGCTTCGTTTCTCAGGCCCGGGCGTGGTCCCCTCACAGCCGAGCAACAAAAAGGGCTTATCGGCGAGCTGCTTTTTCTTAAACGGGTTTCCGCTGCCATTTACGAGTCGTCGAATGCCTTGAGTGGCTGGACAGGGCCAGAACGCTCTAAGCGCGATTTCGGTTACGGGCAGATTTTCGTCGAGGTGAAAAGCAAACGAGGGTCGTCGAATTCGGAAATTGGGATATCGTCAGAAGAGCAATTGAACACCAACGAAAGTGAAAGGCTCTTCTTATATGTCGTTGAGTTGAACAGCGCTACGGATGAAGATAAAGCGGCATTCAGCCTTACCGATGTCGTCAACGATGTTCAAATGCTCTTCGACAGCCCATTGGATTTGGCGCACTTTCAGGAGAAGCTATCGGATGCCGGATATTTTCCGGAAGACGATTATTCCCACACCTTGTGGAGCGAGGGCGTAACTGAAGCATATGAAGTTAAGGATGGATTTCCGCGAATCGTTTCCAGTTCGTGTCCGCCTGGAGTTAAGGCTGTTACATATAAAATCGACCTTGGTTACTGCTCTGATTACGAAGTTGATCAGAGCGCAATTACCCAAGCATTGAGGTGAATTAGATGACAGATTCCACTTCGTTTCAGGAGGAACTGTTTCAAGAGGTCAAGAATAAGGCGGACTCGGAGGGAGTCTATAAGAACGATGCGTTCTTTGACCTCATCACTGATTATCTTTGCGATGTGGGAGAATTCGATGAGGCCATCCCCGCCTTCTGTCAGAGAACTGGAATAAGGGTTGATGGCTACTGTGGCGATCCTTTTGAGTCAAGCAGAAAAGTCCTTGGCCTCATTGTCCTCGACTTCAACCAAGATACTGGCTTGCTGACATTAACGAATTCTGAAATGGAGGCAGATTTTCGGCGGCTTGAGAAATTCGTAACCAAAGCATTGGATTCTCAATTTAGGGAATCTCTTGAGCCGACGGATCCGGGGTTTGGGCTCGCCGATTTAATTCACGCTCGCTGGAACGAAATCGAGCGAGTTAATCTGTATCTTCTTTCAAACAAAAAACTTAGCCAAAGGGTTTCGGGTAAAGAGACGGGGAGTGTCCTTGGCAAAGAGGTTGTTTACAACGTCTGGGATCTTGAACGGATAGGTAATCTTATTGAATCGGGTCGTGAGCGGGAGAGACTGCTCATTGACTTTAACGAATTGCCGACGGGTCCGATTCGGGCCCTTCTCGCAAGCTCTCCGAAAGACAAGAACAAGGTTTACCTTGCTGCGATACCGGGTGTCGATTTGGCGCGCATCTACGATCGTTGGGGAGCGCGACTTCTTGAGCAAAACGTCCGTGTATTTCTTCAGGCGAGAAGCAATGTCAACAAGGGTATAAAGCGTACTCTCGAGAATGAGCCTGAGCTTTTCTTCTCGTTCAATAACGGTATCACGGCGACCGCAGAGAGCGTTACAACGGAGAGCGGGGAAGATGGGCTTTTAATTGACCGTCTAGAAAACCTGCAGATAGTTAACGGTGGCCAGACAACCGCATCGGTTTATGCCGCATATAAGGCTGGTAAAAGTTTGGATCGCGTGTTTGTCCAAATGAAGCTTAGTGTCGTCAGCCCGGAAGAGGCTCTCGAACTGGTGCCTAGGATCTCTGAATATGCAAACAGCCAGAATAAGGTTTCTTCAGCCGACTTCTTTGCAAACCACCCTTATCACGTGAGGATCGAAGAGTTCTCGCAAAGGATACTTGCTCCCATGCGGGCAGATAGCTTCACGCAAACCAAATGGTTCTGCGAGCGGGCAAGAGGCTCATATCGAGATAAGCAAGCTTATCTTACGCCTGCGCAGAAGCGTAAATTTGTTGCTGAGTTTCCTAAAACGCAGACTTTTACGAAAACGGATTTGGCAAAATATCTCATGGTCTGGACGAATAAGGCCTACTTGGTCAATCGCGGTGCCCAGAAGAACTTCTCTGAATTTGCTCGGCTAATTAAAGACTCCTGGGATAAGGATGAGAGTCAGTTCAATGAGACTTATTTCAAATATTTGATTGCCAAGAAAATCATATTCGATCGAACAGGCAAGATTGTGCAGTCGCGTGATTGGTGGGAAACCGGCAGCTATCGCTCGCAGCATGTAGTCCTTGCGGTGGGAGTGCTTTCAAATGCAGTTTCCGCTTTAGGAAAAGCCGTTAACTTTCTCGGCATTTGGAATCAACAATCGTTGTCGCCAGCGTTTGAGAGGGCGCTTGGGCAAGCATCTGACGCTGCGCATGATGTATTGATGCATCCCGCGACGGGCTATCGAAACATTTCTGAATGGGCAAAACAACAGAAATGCTGGGAGGCTATCAAGTTAAAAAAGGTTGATTGGGACAAAGAGTGGCTTGGCGAGCTTATTGACCTCGATGAGGAGAAAGACATTCAGCGAGAGGGCTCCCGTAACCAGAAAACGCTGAATGGGATTGAAGCTCAGACGGCGGTTTGCGAGATGGGAAGCGGATTTTGGCAAAATGTTCTTAACTGGTGCCTTGCAGAGGGCGAGGGAACTGAGAAGGAACGGGGTATTTTGCAGTATGCATGTGCCTTGCCAAACAAAGTGCCCTCCGAGAGCCAGTCCGTTGTACTTATTAACATGATGAAGCGGCTGCACAGAGTCGGCTGCCCTTACCGTGTTAAGAGCGGTCAGTATCGTCTGTAAGATTCTCGTAAAACCCGTGGGCTTCTTTTCCAAGTGCCTTTGCGACTACCGCCGCTATCTGCTGGGCAAGTAGCGGCGGCACCGCGTTACCCACCTGAGTGTACTGAGACGTTCTGTTGCCTTCGAACAGATAGTCATCTGGGAAGGTTTGAAGTCTTGCGGCCTCTCTCACGGTAAGGCTCCTGCATTGCGACGGATCCGGATGGATGTAATAGTGTCCGTCCTTGGCGATATGCGAGGTGATGGTCGTAGAGGGTCTTCCCCATACTTGCACACGAAAACGGTCGTTGAATTTATAGTTACCAGTCGTTTTTGCTGCCTGGACGTTCTTATGATTGGGAAGCAATGACTCGGGGAATTCTTCAAGGCGTGCGGGCGTACCGTATTTTTCTGCATATGCCGCACAAAAGAGATAACGGTCAAGATCGCTCGCCAAGTGAGATCGAGACTCATGATTTGTGAGGACCTTGCTATTTCCGAGCCTTCCTCTATACCATTCTTCATATCGATTGTGGACGGGATCAACTTTGTGCTTTGCGGTTAACTTTGGCGCGTAGCGTGAAATTACCCTATCAAGGATGTCTGTAAGATCGTTACATTCGTCATTGTCTTTCAGCTCTTTTGCCGCTGAGTTTATGTACTCTGCCCAGTTCATATCGCGCCAGTTTTCGTTGCGTTCAGAGAATCCGCTTCGCAGTTTAGGCAGCCCACGAAGGGCTGACCCAAGAGTGCAAACATGCTTTTTGGTTAGCGTGCTCGGTTCGATTCCGGTGTCATTTTTAATACCAAGGAGAATGACCCTGTGGCGCATCTGGGGGATTCCATACTGTTCGGCTTTGACAACGTAATCTTTTGGATTATGGGGGTCATCAGTGACGAGGGAATGGATGGTGTATCCCGCCTCTTCCATATCTTTGCATATGCGGTTAAAAACGCCATGGCCCTCGTGCTTTGCAGAAAGAAGTCCTTTGACGTTTTCCATAACGAAGACATCCGGCTTTAGCTCGTTGATAAACGAGAGGTAGCAACGGTAGAGGGTGTGCTTCGGGTCCTCTTCGAATGTAATGTCATGCTTGCGCCGCGATCTGCCCACCAACGAATATGCTTGGCACGGAGGTCCGCCAATAAGGACCAGCGGACCCCTATCACGGTCTTCAAACCATCTTGTCACGCGTTCGGCGCCGAGTTTGACCAAGCGGTCGTCTCCATCGACGAGCTCGTCGCATAAAGCTTCTTCGCAAGCAGCCTGCCATTCTTTTGGGCGGTAGCGGATAAGTTGGTCGAAGGTCTCATTGTCATGCTTTTTCATGTATCTGAGATAAACTCTCGGCAATGTTCCGTCCGGTTCTGCAATTTTGCGCAGATATGAACGAAGCCTCAGGGTCTGATGAGCCTGCTTGTCACGTTCAATGGACATGATTGTTTGGAACACGGGCTTGTTCTCAGCGTCTCGAAGTGACGAGAAGCCTTCCCCAAGGCCTCCCGGGCCCGCGAATAAGTCAATAACGGGAATCACTGCTAACCCTCTCCAAACAGAAACTTCTAGATATCCAGGCTACCAGGATGAAAGTCAAACGTCCAGGAGTGTCTCGCTATGTAAATAAACTTTCTATTTATAGCATTTGCGGGAAACTCGATAAGTGCAGGCGGCGCGCCAGCATTTGAGTTTCTGCTCAAAGATGGCCCAGATTGCTTCCTGTCAAACGGGCATCTTATGGGCATTCCAAAAATGCGGGAATGAAATTGTTCAACGCGCTCTTGAACGATTCGCCTCATACCATTGTTCTGCGCCTTGACGCTGCTTTGACTGAGCCCGACTTATAATGGCTCTGATGTAATTCTGCAGGTTCTTGTCGCTACGTGAGAAAAACTTGCAAAACTCGCAAGTTCTTGTCATGCTGTGAGAAAAACTTGCAGATTGGGGCGGGCGATGGATAAACGGATGGTCCCTAGAAATCGATATCTCGAGAAATTGATTGCCTTTCGTGATGCGGATGTCATCAAGGTCGTAACGGGTATGCGCCGTTGTGGCAAATCGACGCTTCTGGACATGATGCGCAAACATCTTGAGGATAACGGCGTTCCATCCGAATGTCTTTTGACCTTTAAGATGGAGTCGTTTGAGCTGGAGGGTGTGCGTGATTGGCGAGAGCTTTACCGCCACGTCGACGGCCTAATGCCTGCTGGTAAGAGGTGCTATCTCTTCTTCGACGAGCTCCAGGAGGTTGCCGGATGGGAGAAGGCGATTAACGCACTTCGTGTCGACCGGGACTGCGATATATATGTTACGGGTTCGAATGCTTTTCTCCTCTCGTCAGAGATTGCGACCTTAATCTCGGGCAGGTATGTCGAGATTCGGATGCATCCGCTCACTTTTTCGGAATATGTCGACTTTCTTGGTCCGACTGACGTCACGAATAGGCTCGCTGTTTTTGGTCGGGAGGACATCGTTGCGCTCGACGATCTTCTCGACCGTTATCTTACGTTTGGAGGCCTGCCGTTTCTCGCTGCTTCAAAGCTACCGGAGCAGGAAATGAAGGACTATATCTGGAGCACGTACCAAACAATCGTCGGGCGCGACATTTTGGCTCGCGAGGCGCGTCGGGGTAGACGGTCGGTGACGAGCAGGAGTGTGCTCGACCGCGTCACTTCCTACTTGGCTGATAACATTTCAAACCCGACATCAATTAATAAGATCGTTGGAACGCTGGCAGAGAACGGGGCGAAATCCTCGCACGGCGTCGTGGACACTTGTGTGTCTGCCCTTGAGGAGACCTATATCTTCTCGCACGCGCGCCGATTTGATATTAAGGGTCGGGACATTTTGAAGACCGGTGGCAAGTTCTACATTGAGGATCTGGGGCTTCGAGCTTTCTTGGATGGGTATCGCGGCAGCGACAGCGGGCGTGTTCTCGAAAATGCTGTTTACAATCGCCTTATCTATGACGGATACCAGGTCTTCACGGGTCATCTTCGAGATGCCGAAATCGACTTTGTTGCGATAGGCGACGGCTCGGATCGTAAGTTTATTCAGGTCACAGAGTCGATTGACGAGGAGGCGACGCGTAAGCGCGAGCTGCGTCCATTTGAGCTCAGGTCGCTCGAGAAGATTACGGGCGGTTACGAGAAGATCATCGTCGTTCGTCAGGGGAGCCATCCGACCGACATCGACGGCATCAAAATCGTTTCTGCAGTCGATTTCTTAATGGGTAGGCTTGGGGCTTAGGGCGTTTGGAGCGCGTCTTTTTCTATGCCTAGCGACATTGCCACAGCTCGTGATACCGCCGGCTTCTTCCTTTCCGTCGGGCGGCACCAACTCAGCTGATCCGTTGGGGATGGAGGAAAGCGGATCATTTTCGGCGCGCCGCAGGTGATACGAATCCTGCGGCGCGCTGTTTTTTGCGCGAGGGCTTTCAGCTGTGTCCGCACGACATGTGACACTTACCCTGCCGTCCGGCTCTGCCACGGCGGCGTGAATCAAAGCAACGACCCTCTAAGGAGTTCGATATTGATGAGTGACAACACCAAGCATCTCGCAAAGAAGAGCGTCAAGGACGCGGGGCCGTGCCTCGCGCTGTGCCTTGCCGGCGCAGCGGTCGCGCTGCTGGCTGTTCTGGGGCCATTCGACGTGCTCCGAAGTGCCAGTTCCCTGCACGTTTGCATGGCCCTTGCCGGTGCCATGATGACCGGCGGCGTGCTCGATCTGGTTTTTTGGGTGCTTGACCCGTTTGGATGGAAGAACGAGGGGTAAGCCCTAAGGGATGGAAGGGCTGGAACGGTTAGCTTAGTAATCGTGCAGAATGCGGGCTAGCGACTTGCAGGGAAGTGGTAATCCGATGACGGTCTATGTGACGGGCGATATTCACAGTGGCCTCGACATGCAAAAGCTGCGCGACTGGGATCTTGGGGATAGTCTGACGAGTGATGGCTATCTCATCGTCGCCGGCGACTTTGGCTTTCCCTGGGATTTTTCTGCCGAGGAGTGCGCCGATATCGCCTGGCTGGAGTCGCGCCCCTATACCGTGCTGTTCGTCGACGGCAACCACGAGCGTTTCGATCACTGGGCGGAGCGACCCATGGAGTTGTGGCACGGTGGGCTGACGCAGCGCCTGTCGGATACCTCGCCCATACGGCGCCTGACGCGCGGCGAGGTTTTTGAACTCGACGGCTCAACGATCCTTACCATGGGCGGCGCCACGAGCGTGGACAAGGAATACCGCATTCCGTATTCCAGCTGGTGGCCGCAGGAGTTGCCGGACGAGCGCAACTTTGAGGAGGCACGGGCAAAGCTCGACAGCGTGGGCTGGAAGGTCGACTATGTGGTTACCCATACCTGCTCCACGCGCATGCTTTCGCCCACGCTTTATCCGGCGCCCGGCTGGAATTGCCCCTCCGTTGATCGGCTTACGGCATTTTTCGATGAGCTGGAAGACCGCTTGGACTACAAGCGCTGGTACGACGGGCATTTTCATCGGGATGCCAATCCGGCCGAGCGCCATACCGTGCTCTACGACTGCATCGTTCGCCTGGGCGACGAACTCCAATCCTGGGATGTTGCGTAGAGGCGGGGAGACTGGCTACTCGACCGTTACAGTGATGTTCTCCCGATGCGCACGGATAACATCCCAGCTAAAGTGCTCGACCAACTGCTCGGCAGAGCGCGGCGTGGTGTCCGGCGCGATGCCCGTTTGCCCGGCGAGCCATCCTAGCAATGCCTCGGGCGTGCCAAAGCGGGCGCGGAGCTCGCCCAGGTCCAGATCGCGGTCTCGTTTGGAAAGGCGGCGGCCGTCCGGCGACATGAGCAGCGGAATGTGTGCGTAGTGCGGCGTGGGCAGTCCCAACAGGTGCTGCAGATAGATCTGGCGCGGCGTGGACCCCAGCAGGTCGCATCCGCGCACGACCTCGGTGACGCCCATGGCGGCGTCGTCGACCACCACGGCTAGCTGATAGGCAAAAACGCCGTCGCTGCGGCGGACCAAAAAGTCGCCGCACTCGGTGGCGAGCGCCTCGCATTGAGCCCCGTACGTGCGGTCCACGAATTCGATCACGTCGTCTGCGAGGTCATCTACGGTGGGCGCGCGCAGGCGCGTGGCCGGAGCGCGCAGGGCACTGCGGCGGGCGATTTCTTCGGCAGAAAGGCCTCTGCAGGCGCCGCGGTAGATGGGCGTGCCGTCGCTGGCATGCGGCGCGCTCGCGGCGTGGAGCTCGGCGCGCGTGCAAAAGCAGGGATAGGTGAGGCCGACGTCTTGTAGCTGGTGCAAGGCGCTCTCGTACAGGTCGAGGCGATCGTGCTGGTAGTAGGGGCCTTCGTCCCACTCAAGCCCTAGCCAGGCCAGGTCGTCAATCAGTTGAGCGGCAAGTTCCGGGCGCTTGCAGCGATCGTCCAGATCCTCGATGCGCAGCACGATGCTGCCGCCTTGGCTGCGGGCTGAAAGCCACGCGCACAGGCAGCTGAACACGTTGCCCAGGTGCATGCGGCCCGAGGGCGACGGGGCAAAGCGGCCCACGACGGGCACGGGAGCGGCCGCTGCTGGTGCGCCCACGGCGTGTGTTGCTATGTTGCATGCGTTGATATCCATGCGGACGAGTATAGCGCGGGGTGAGGTGGGGGGCGTCGTCGATGCTCGCGAGTTGCCGAGGCTGCGTGTTGTGCGCGGCGGGCACCGACTCAACACCTCGATTACCGCCCCAAGCTCAGCCCCTTCAACCCCTCAAACGACAGAAACCCCGGCAGCTCTTCGCAACTGCCGGGGTTTCCGCGGAAAAGGGGGACATGATCCTCAAGCGAACGGCAAAGGGGCAAACCGTTTTCGCTCAACTGCTTTATGCCCCTCGGCTGGCGGCTTAATCGGCTCACACTGCGCCCACACAAAGCCGCTACACCTGTGACGGAGCTATGAAGTGGTATCTATTGCCGGAGTGGGCTATGCCAAGGAGTGTCCCAGATTGCCGGCAAATAAGGAACGTCCCCAGGTGCCGGCCGCGGGCGTGACTTTCGTCCCGTTTGATACTCCGCTGACCTAGATGTTCGTCACATGAACCCGCAAACGTGGGACAATGACGCTACTGGTATCACAGACAAAGGATGTGCCTATGAACGCCCCCGTTGCCAAGACCTGTCGGCAGCGCTGCCTGTTTGCGCGATTTGCTTCCATTTGCGCGCTCGTCGCGTGCGCGCTGCTGCTGCTACCCGCCGTTGCACGTGCCGACGGGTATTCCATGACCCAAACCTACATCAGTGCCACGGTCGAGGCCGATGGATCGCTGACCGTTGTCGAGGGACGCCAGTTTGATTTCGACGATGACATCAACGGCGTGTTTTGGGAGATCAATACGGGCACCAACCAGCAGGGCGGCACGGCGGGCGTTGACGTGCTGAGTGTCGAGGAAGAGGACACCGCGTTTAACAAAGTCGATAGCGCGAACAAGGGCGATTCTGGTGTCTACACGGTCGAGCAGGCCGGTGACGGCGTAAGGATTAAGGTGTTCAGCCCCCACGAGAGCGGCGACAGCGCGATCTATTACGTGAGCTACACCATGACCGGTGCGGTTATGAACTGGGCCGATACCGCCGAGCTCTACTGGAAGTTCGTGGGCGACGGCTGGTCTGCGGATTCCGACGATGTCGAGATGGAAGTGCGCTTCGCAAATGCCGCTGCCGGGACGGCGGCCGTCAAAGGCGATAACTTCCGCGCATGGGGCCACGGTCCGCTGACGGGCGACGTGTCGCTCGATGAGGACGAGCCCATGGTCACCTATACCATTCCCTGTGTGCATCAGGGCGAATTCGCCGAGGCACGCATCGCCTTCCCCAGCGACTGGGTGCCGCAGCTTGCCGCCTCGGGTGAAGAGCGCATGTCAACGATCCTGAGCGAAGAGAAGGAATGGGCCGACGAGGCCAACGCCCGCCGTGAGCACGCGCGTGCGGTTGCCAGCACGATTGCCGTGGTGTGTGTTGTTGTGGCGGTTGCCTATACCGGCGCGATCGTGATGCTCAAGCTGCACAGGCCCAAGCCCAAGCCGCTCTTCCAGGACGAGTACTTCCGCGATGTGCCCTCTGCCGACCATCCCGCGGTGCTTGCAGCTCTTATGAGCTGGAATGACGTGCCCGATCAGGCATATATCGCCACACTGATGAAGCTGACCGACGACCGCGTGATCAAGCTGGAAGAAGCGACCGAGACCAAGAAGAAGGGTCTGCTCCGTCGCGAAAAAGAGGAGCAGACGTATCGCATCACAGTGACCGACGAGGCCTGGAAGGCTGCCAAGAAGGACGGCATCGATCGCGATGTGCTCAAGGTCTTCTTCGCCGGCGTTAAGCCCGATAAGGACGGAGTCCGTTCGCGCACGTTTAGCGAGCTGGAGGAGTACGCTAGCGAGCGCACCACATCTGTTGGCGACAAGCTCGAGGACTATCAGAGCACAGTTAAGGGCAAGCTGGAGGCGCGCGAGCTTATTGCTTCGGATGGCACTATCGCGATGGTGGCCGGCCTGGTTCTCGGCATCATCATTGTCTTTGGCATTCTGGGCTCTCTGTTCTATACCGACTTTGCGGATGCCAACGTCGGTGCCGCTATGATCTCGATCCCCGTCACGATCGTGGGCTTTGTCCTGAGCTGCACCTTCCGCCGTTACACGCCGGAGGGCGCCGAGGTGGCGGCTCGCTGCAAGGCGCTTAAGCATTGGCTCGAGGACTTTACGCGCCTGAAGGAGGCCATCCCCAGCGATCTGATTCTGTGGAACAAGCTGCTGGTGATGGGCGTTGCCCTGGGCGTTTCGAAAGAAGTGCTGCGACAGCTGGCCGAGGCCGTGCCTGCGGACCTGCGCAACAGCGACGATTTCTACGACAACTACCCCTGCTACTGGTGGTATTACCATCACTACGGCAACGAGTCTCCGCTCGATTCGTTCAACGATGTGTATCACGAGACCATCCGCGAGCTGGCTTCGAGTTCCGATAGCTCGAGCGGCGGCAGCGGCGGCGGCTTCTCGGGCGGCGGAGGCGGCGGCGTCGGCGGAGGCGGCGGCGGAACGTTCTAGCGAGTTCTGATTTTTGGGATGGATCTTCTCCGGCGACTGCCGACGGATCCATCCCATTTTTATGCGCTACCTACGAAGACTGTCCCCAACGACTAGTCACTGGGGACGTTCCTAAATGACTAGGTATGGCTGCCGGGTTTAGGCTGTTAGGTCGAGTTCGTAGAGGAAGCTTTCGCGCGGCATGTCGTGACGGCGCTCTTCGCGGTTGGCGCGGTGCGTGGCCGTGCGCTTAAAGCCGTGCAGCTCGTAGAACTTCCACGAGCAGTTGGAGTCGGTGTACAGGTGCGCCCTCGTCGCTCCAAGCGAGGACAGGTGCGAGACGGCGGCATCGAGCAGAACCGTGCCAACGCCCAGGCCATGGACATCGCGATCCACGGCAAGCAGCGTGACCTCGTTGTCGTGCGGCAACGGGCTGCTCTCGAGCAGGCGGTTGTTGGTTCGGATGGTTGCGCGCACAAACGAGAGATACTCGGCGCACGCATCGGGCTCTAGCTCACGCATCTGCGATAGCAGCGCGCGTTCGGTATCCATCCAATGCTCGTTGATAGTGGTGCCGGAGCTCTGTCCCGCACGCGCGAGCGAAATGCCACGCGCCTGACCGTCGATTACGGCAACCTGTGAAAACGTCGACGACGAAAGGCAATAGGCGAGGTCGCACGCGGCCTCAAGGCGGTTGTACTCATCGTTATCCGAATTGTTATGCCAAAGCTGCTGCAGAATCAGCGCGATGGCGTCGAAGTCTTCGGTATCAAACGGTCGGTAGAGAACCCGCGAGACCATGGTGCCTCTTTCTTTTGCGGATGCATATCGAGCACAGTTCTACCACGCCATTGGCATCTAATTATGGTGCCCCTGTGTTCCATGAACTCACCGTGCCCGGTGCCATGCCCATCCCCTCCGCTCGCAAACTTTTTCTGCACATGCGCCCGTTGCGGGGTGCATCGATGCGCTCGATGCGCTACATTAAATCAGTATTTTCAATGCCGCTGCGCGAGCGCTGCAGATCGACGTATCACCGACTCACAGAGCACGGCGGCGTACCAGACAGGAGGACTGCATGGGATCTGATGTGAAGATCGCACGCGCGTTGATCTCGGTTACCGATAAGACGGGCGTCGTCGATTTCGCACGGACGCTGGTTGACGACTTTGGCGTCGAGATCATCTCTACGGGCGGCACGGCTCGTGCCATCGAGGACGCGGGCGTTCCCGTAACCCCCATCGAGGAGTTCACGGGCTATCCCGAGATGATGGACGGCCGCGTTAAGACCCTGCACCCCAAGGTTCATGGCGCGCTGCTGGCCCGCCGCGATTCCGAGCAGCACATGCAGGAGGCGGCTCAGCACGGCATTAAGCTGATCGACCTGGTCGTCGTCAACCTGTACGAGTTCGAGAAGACCGTCGCCAACCCCGAGGTCACCTTCGCGGACGCCATCGAGCACATCGACATCGGTGGCCCCTCCATGCTGCGCTCTGCCGCCAAGAACGCCACGAGCGTTACCGTCATTTCCGATCCGGCCGACTATGATGCCGTCCTGGCCGAGATGCACGAGACCGGTGGCTGCACCACGCTTTCCACCCGTCGTCGCCTGCAGGTGAAGGTCTACCAGACCACCGCCGCCTACGACACGGCCATCTCCCGTTGGCTTGCCGCCCAGGCAAGCGACGTGGCGGACACCTCTGCCAAGCTCGAGATTTCGCTGGAGAAGGTCGACGACCTGCGCTATGGCGAGAACCCGCAGCAGAAAGCCACAGTCTATCGCTTTGCCGAGGGCTGCGAGAACACCGCGAGCTCGCAGTTCCCGCTCGTGGGCTCCAAGCAGATCCAGGGCAAGCCGCTCAGCTACAACAACTATCTGGATGCCGACGCCGCCTGGAACCTGGTCCGCGAGTTCGACGAGCCGGCCTGCGTAATCCTCAAGCACCAGAACCCCTGCGGTTCCGCCGTTGCCGAGGACATCACGGCTGCCTACGACCGCGCTTTTGCCTGCGATCCCAAGAGCGCCTTCGGCGGCATCATCGCCTGCAACCGCGAGGTTCCCTTTGATCTGGTTGAGCACTTTGCCGATCAGAACAAGCAGTTCGTCGAGGTCATCATCGCCCCGAGCTACACCGCCGAGGCGCTCGAGCGCATGGCCAAGCGCCCCAACCTGCGCGTGTTGGCGACCGGCGGCGTGGACCACGGCGCTCAGGTGGAGCTGCGCTCCGTCGACGGCGGCATGCTGGTGCAGGAAGTCGACCACGTGACCGAGGACCCCGCGACCTTTACGTTCCCCACCGACCGCAAGCCCACCGACGCCGAGATGGCCGAGCTCGAGTTTGCCTGGAAGGTCTGCAAGGGCGTCAAGTCCAACGCCATCCTGGTCTCCAAGGGCAAGGCCGGCATTGGTATGGGCCCGGGTCAGCCTAACCGCGTTGACTCTGCGCTACTTGCCTGCGAGCGCGCCGAGGACTTCTGCGAGCGCGAGGGCGTGGAGAAGGGCGGCTTTGCCTGTGCAAGCGACGCGTTCTTCCCGTTCCGCGACAACGTCGACGTGCTTGCTGCACACGGCGTGACCTGCATCATCCAGCCCGGCGGCTCCAAGCGCGACGACGAAAGCATCCAGGCCTGCAACGAGCACAATATTGCTATGGTCTTTACCGGCGCCCGCCACTTCCGCCACTAAGTTCCGCCTTGGGACAAAATAATCTCCGCAAAAGACGGCTGCTCCGTTTGGAGGGCCGTCTTTTTGGTATAAGAGGACGGAATGACTAACACGAAAGGTATGACCATGCCCCAGATTGATGATGCCGAGCTGTTTGGCAATGCCGAGGATCAGCGTGCGTACGAGGACTTTTGCGCCAATCAGGAGGCGGTCGAGAAGTTTACGCTCGACAAGCCCGCGCTTATCTGCCGTTGGCGCATGTCCAATAAAAAGGTGCCCATGCTCAACCGCCACATTCGCGCACTGTCCGAGCGCCTGGTGCAGGGCGAGCCGCTTACCCATAACATGCTCAGCTGGGCCAAACAGCACGTTGAGTGGTCGCTTGCCGAGGGCGATTACACTGCGCACGACGGCGTACTCATGCTGGTGATCGACATCAACGGCAACGCCGCCATGACGGTGGGGGAGTACGAGCCGCTCGCCGATACGTCGGCCAAGGCGCTGCGTGCCCGTTCCGCCGAGGCCCGCTCCGAGGCCGACGAGACCGGCGTGGCGCCCGAGTTGCTCGCCGCCGTCAACAACGGCGAGCTTGCCTTTGTGGCGCCGGCGGACGAGTGCCTGTGCGGCACGGCGACGCTCATCGAGCAGCTCGCCCAGACCAAGGGCATCCCGGTCACGCGCGTAGACATTCCCGCGCAACTCAAGGGCGCGCTGTTCCTGGTGAGCGACGAGCACGGCGTGGTCCCTGCCGACGATACCGATGCCGCTGAGGCGGACGCCGCCGAGGCCGACGCCGCGACGGTCGCCTTCTTCGCCGAAGGCTACGAAAAGCTCCGTGCCCGCCGCTAAATGATTTTTCTGGGACGGGGATTAAAGAACCATTTTGGTCCCCGCCACCGCTGCGAGTGCGAGGCGGACAAAACGGCCCCGCTCGCGAACAGTTCTGTCACCTGGCACCGCGCGCGGCGTGTACTCGCGACGCCGTGGGCATAATGGTGTGGAAAGTGCAAGTTACGCGAAATGGGAGGACACATGGCGCTGATCTATGTCGTTGAGGACGACGAGCCCATTCGTCGTGAGCTTGTCGACATCCTTGCCCGCGCCGGGTTTGAAGTCGAGGCCTGCGAATCGTTCGAACATGTCTCGCGCGATATTCTCGCCGCTGCGCCCGACCTGGTGCTGCTTGACCTCACACTTCCTGTCAAAGACGGCCAGCACGTCTGCCACGAGGTTCGCCGCGATTCCGAGGTTCCCATCATCGTCCTCACCTCGCGCACGACCGAGATCGACGAGGTTATGGCCATGACGCTCGGCGCGGACGACTTTGTTCCCAAGCCCTACAGCGCGCGCGTGCTCGTGGCCCGCATCAATGCCCTGCTGCGCCGCACCACGGCGGCAGGCGAGCGCAGCACACTCGTCCACAAGGGACTGGAGCTCGACCTCGCCCGCTCTACGGTCACCAACACGGCAACCGGCACCAGCACCGAGCTTACCAAAAACGAGCTGCGTATCCTCTCGCTGCTTCTGAGCCGCGCGGGCAAGATCGTTTCGCGCTCGGCTATCATGCAGGATCTGTGGGACTCCGACGCCTTCGTGGACGACAATACGCTCACCGTCAACATCAACCGCCTGCGCACCACGCTCGAAAAAATCGGCATCAAGGGGTATTTGACCACGCATCGCGGCCAAGGCTATTCGGTCTAGGGGCCGGCTATGTCGTTTGGCAAGTTCTTTAAAGATGCGCTGCTTCCCGTCGCCGTGTGGACGTGCGGCGTGCTGCTGAGCTGCTTTGTGCTGACGGTCGCCGGTGCTTCGGCATCCATCGTGGTCGTGGCGGTCGGCGTGTCCTTTATCTTTGGTATGCTCGGCATCGTGATCGAATACGCGCGCCGTCGCCGTTTTCTGCGCCAGCTGGAGCGTGCGGCAGAGGAGCTCGAGAGTCCCGCATGGGTGCAGGAGATGGTGCAATGCCCGACCTATGCCGAGGGCGAGCTCGAGTACGAGGTCTTGCGCCGGGTGGGCAAAGCCGCTTGCGACGAGGTTGCCGAAGGCCGGCGTCAGACCGATGACTATCGCGACTATATCGAGAGCTGGGTCCACGAGGCCAAGCTGCCCCTGGCGGCGGCTCACCTGATTTTGGAAAACCTGGATGGCAGCGAAGACGACCTGTCGCGCGTGGATGACCTGGGCCGTGAGCTGACTCGCGTGGAGCGCTATATCGACCAGGCGCTGTACTACGCGCGCTCGGAAGTCGTGGAGCGGGACTACCTGATTCGCCGCTGGGATCTCAAGACCTTGGTGACGGGCGCGATTAAAGCCAACGCGCGCGAGCTCATCGCGGCGCACGTGGCCCCGGTGTGCGAGAACCTCGACTTCGAGGTCTTTACCGACGAGAAGTGGCTCGAGTTTATTCTGGGCCAGCTCATTCAGAACAGCATTAAATATGCGCGTGAGGACGGCGCAAAGATCGTGTTTTCGGGTGCGTTGCTGGACGAGGGTCTGGCAAGCGAGCGCATCGAGCTTACCGTCGCGGACAACGGCTGCGGCGTGTGTGCGGCAGACCTGCCGCGCGTGTTCGAGAAGGGCTTTACCGGCGACAACGGCCGCACCACCAAGCGCGCAACGGGCATCGGTCTCTATCTGGTGGCGCGCCTGTGCTCCAAGATGGGCATCGACGTCACCGCGGCATCGGAGCCGGGCGAAGGCTTCGTCGTAACATTCGCCTTCTCAACCAACAAGTTCCAATATTTCGAGTAGTCGGGCCGTCTTGCGGTGCGGACGGCTATGTTCCCGAACGTGAACATAGCTATGAGGCCCAAATGAGCCTCCCATAACAAAAAACGTGCCATAAAAAACGTGCCGCCCCAAACGGGGCGGCACGCCATTTTTCCATCAGACAACTCGCTGAAGTACGGTGACGAAGGCGCAAGGCCGGGAGGGGTTATCTAAGCCGACATCCCGCAGCCGCGAAGCGGCGAGGACGTCGGCGTGATAACCCCGCAGGCCTTGCGCCGGCGGGAAGGAACCTACTTCACGACCAAAATGTCGCAGTCGGTGTTGCGCAGCAGGAACGTCGAAATCGAACCCAGCAGCGCATACTTGATCGAGGACAGGCCGCGGGCGCCGCAGAGCACCAGGTCGGGCTTAACCACGTCGAGCATCTCGTCCTTGAGCGTCTCGCGAATACGGCCGGCGCGAATCATGACCTCGACCTCGGGAATATCGGGATTGGCCTTGGCCTCTTCGAGCTGCTTGGCGATGGAGTTCTTAAATGCCTCCTCTAGGCCGTTGACCAGATCGACCGGATAGGAACCGGCGCTCTCGAGCGCCGTGGAATCGATAACGTGGCCGATGATTAGCTTGGCGCCGTTGTTCGCGGCGACCTTGATGGCGCGTGCGAGCACAAAATCCTGCTGCTCAGTACCATCGAGTGAAACAAATACCTTGGTGTAGCCCTCGTTCATGGTTTCCTCCTTGGTCTATCGCACGTGCGCGGGGCTCGTGCATCGGGCGGGCGCGGGCGCGTTGGCCGCCGAACACTTTATCTTGTTGCAGTTATACCCAAGGATTTGGGTTTGACCGCTCGCAATTCTGTGAACGGACGAGTTTTTTGGTAAGGGTGGGCGCAGACGCGCCCGAACGGTTGATAATGGGACATCGCCCGCACCGTCCGCAGAACAATATCGGCGGGTGTCTAACGAGGGGGTCCCTTTGGATATCATCGAGCTTCTAAAATCTGCCTTCATGGGCCTGGTCGAGGGCATCACCGAATGGCTGCCTGTTTCGTCGACCGGTCACATGATCTTGGTGGACGAGTTCGTCAAGATGAACGTGAGCGAGACGTTCTGGAATATGTTCCTGGTCGTGATTCAGCTCGGCGCCATTCTGGCCGTCTGTGTGCTGTTCTTCCATGAGCTCAATCCGTTCTCGCCCAGCAAGGGCAAGGAGGGCCGTCGCGACACTTGGGTGCTGTGGGGCAAGATTGTGCTCGGCTGCATTCCCGCCGCGGCGATCGGCCTGCCGCTCAACGACTGGATGGAGGAGCATTTCTACAATGCTCCCGTCGTGGCGCTGGCGCTCATTGTGTACGGCGTGCTGTTTATCGTGATCGAGAACTGGCGCGCGAACAAGCGCGAGGAAATGGCCGTTGCCGGTTCGTTTGGTTCGCGTGCTGTGGTGTCGGGCGGACGTCCCGCCGGTGCGCACTTTGCGGCGCCTGCCGCGGCTACCGCTGAGGATGAGGACGATGACGAGAATCTGGACTTTGGCTCCATCGCCACACTCGAGGACCTGAGCTGGAAGACTGCGCTGGGTATCGGCTGCTTCCAGGTGCTTTCGCTGGTGCCTGGTACGTCTCGCTCCGGTTCTACCATCATCGGCGGCCTGCTTTTGGGCTGCACGCGTTCGGTGGCGTCCAAGTTTACGTTCTTCTTGGCCATTCCCGTCATGTTTGGCGCGAGTGCGCTCAAGCTGGTCAAGTACTTCATCAAGGGCGGCACGTTCGGTGCCAACGAGGTCGCTATCCTGGGCGTGGGCTGCGTTGTGGCCTTTGTGGTTTCGCTCATCGCCATCAAGTGGCTCATGGGCTTCGTCCGCCGTCACGACTTCAAGTGCTTCGGTGTCTACCGCATCATCCTGGGCATCGTGGTGCTTGCGTACTTCTTCGTCTTGGAGCCGATGCTCGGCCTCTAACTTAGTCGACGCTGCGCGGCGGCCGGGGCGACAACTTGTCATTCAAAGGGGGTGGCATGACCAAAAGGTCTATGCCGCCCCCTTTTCATGCCAATTTGTTCGCCCCGGCCGCCGCTCGCTGCTGCTGCCATGACATCGGCGGTTTCGTGATTGGTGCAATGGGGCCAGGTTTCTTTGCACCAATGTGGTGCAGACTAACCTGACCCCATTGCGCCAAATCCGCTGGGCGGGCCTGACGGTGGCGCACGGAGTCGTGGTGTGATTTGCGTCGGTGTCCGCGCGGCTCGGTATACTGGTACGGCTCAAACTATGGCGCTGCCCGCAGGCGCGCCGTCCGTCAGATGAGGAGTCGCCCATGACCCAGCCCTTGCCCTGGGAAAAGAATGTCGCGGTACCTGTGCCGCCCGCGCCGGAACCCGTGCCGCTCGATGCATACACCGCCCCTGCTGCGCCGGAGCCCGAGCTCGTTCCGCTCGACATCTACGACGCTCCCGCGCCGGCGCCCAAGCCCGCCAAGCCGCTCGTCGACATCGACAGCCTTAATCCCGCTCAGCGCGAGGCGGTCCTGACCACCGAGGGCCCGCTGCTGGTCCTTGCCGGCGCCGGCTCGGGCAAGACCCGCGTCTTGACCTTCCGCATCGCACATATGCTCGGCGACCTGGGCGTTAAGCCCTGGCAGATCCTTGCCATCACGTTTACCAACAAGGCCGCGGCCGAGATGCGCGAGCGTCTGGCGGCACTCATCCCCAGCGGTACCCGCGGTATGTGGGTGTGCACCTTCCATGCTATGTGCGTGCGCATGCTTCGCGAGGACGCCGACTTGCTGGGCTACACCGGTCAGTTCACCATCTACGATGACGACGATTCCAAGCGCATGGTGCGCGATATTATGCAGGCGCTCGGCATCGAGCAAAAGCAGTTCCCCATCAACATGATCCGCAGCAAGATCAGCTCGGCCAAAAACGCCATGATCGGCCCCGAGGACATGCTCAAGAGCGCCGATAGCCCCAACGACAAAAAGGCCGCGCAAGTCTACCTGGAGCTGGAGCGCCGCCTGCGCGCCGCCAATGCGATGGACTTCGACGACCTGCTCGTGCGCGCGCTTGAGCTGCTGCGCACCCGCCCCGAGGTGCTCGATAAGTACCAAGAGCGCTTCCGCTACATTAGCGTCGACGAGTATCAGGACACCAACCACGTCCAGTACGAAATCGCCAACCTGCTGGCCGCCAAGTACCAAAACCTCATGGTCGTAGGCGACGATGACCAGTCCATTTATAGCTGGCGCGGCGCCGACATCACCAACATCCTGGACTTTGAGAAGGACTTTAAAAACTGCAAGACCGTCAAGCTGGAGCAGAACTATCGCTCCACGGGTCACATCCTGAGCGCCGCCAACGCCGTGGTGCGCCACAACTCGCAGCGCAAGGACAAGCGCCTGTTTACGGCCGAGGGCGATGGCGAGAAGATCCAGGCCTTCCAGGCGAGCGACGAGCGCGACGAGGGCCGCTGGATTGCCGGCGAGATCGAGAAGCTGCACGCCAAGGGTACGAGCTACGACGACATCGCCGTGTTCTACCGCACCAACGCCCAGTCGCGTATTCTCGAAGATATGTTCCTGCGCGCGGGCGTGCCCTACAAGATCGTGGGCGGCACGCGATTCTTCGACCGTGCCGAGATCCGCGACGTCATGGCCTACCTCAAGATGATCGTGAACCCGGCCGACGAGATGAGCGTCAAGCGCGTCATCAACACACCTCGCCGCGGCATCGGTTCCACCTCGATCCAAAAGATCGAGCAGCTGGCGCGCGACAACCACTGCTCGTTCTTCCAGGCTTGCGAGATCGCGTGCGCCGAGACCGGCATGTTTAGCGCCAAGGTGCGCAACGGCCTGTCGAGCTTTGTGTCGCTGGTGCGCGAGGGCCGCCGCATGGACGGCGAGCTCAAGGACGTCGTCGAGATGATTGTCGATAAGACGGGCTTGCTGCAGGCATTTCGCGCCGAGGGCACCATGGAGTCCGAGAGCCGCGCCGAGAACATCCAGGAATTCCTGGGCGTCGCTGCCGAATTTGAGGAGACGCACGAGGACATCGAGGGTACGCTCGAGAGCTTGGAAGAGCTGCGCGCAGCCGGTGTTGCCGACGTTCCTGCCGGCGCCGAGCCCGAGCCCGTCGTGGTGAGCGCGCCCGCGCCCGAACCGGGGCCGTCCGCCCCGGCATCCTCGTTTGAGGCACTCGTCGGCGCGCGCGATGCTGCAGGTTCCAATCCGCTCGATAGACTAGCCGCCCCGGCGCTCTCACCGCAGGATGCCCTGGCCGCCGCCATCGCGGGCAACGCGTATGCCGCGCCGACGGAGATGCCGGCGGGTGCCGTGCATGCCGACGAGATTGAGCGCACCTACGGTCCGCTCACCTGTAAGGCGCTGCCGGCACTCATGGAGTGGCTGGCCCTGCGCTCCGACTTGGATTCCCTGGCCGGCGAGACGCATGCCATCACCATGATGACCATCCACTCCGCCAAGGGCCTGGAGTTCCCGGCGGTGTTCGTGGCCGGCATGGAGGAGGGTATCTTCCCACACGTGCACGACTTTGGCGGCAGCGATGACCCGGGTAAGCTCGAGGAGGAACGTCGCCTGGCCTACGTCGCCATCACGCGCGCCCGTAAGCGCCTGTTCTTGACCTATGCGGCTACGCGTCGCACCTACGGCTCGACCTCTGCCAACCCGCGTTCGCGCTTCCTCAACGAGATTCCGTTTGAGGATATCGAGTTTAGCGGTATCGGTTCTGCCGGTTTTGAAGGCACGGGCTGGGAGAAGCGCGGCGACCGTCACGGCACCTTTGGCTCGGGCATGGGCTCGGATATGTATGGCGGCAAGGTGTTTGGCTCGCATACGCGTTCGACCGGCGGTTCCGGTTCGCGCGGCGGATCGAGCTTTGACGATTTCTTTGGTGGCAGCAGCTACGGGACCGAGCGCCATCGTGGGGTCTCACCCGACGCCGGCCGTGTTGCCTCGACCTTTGGCTCGGGCGCGCCGCGAGCCAAAAAGCCGTCGTCTAAGGTGTCGCCGACGGTGGAGCGCAAGGTCGATCGCGCCAGTGCATCGCAGGACTTTGCCGCGGGCGATACCGTGAGCCACAAGACCTTTGGCACGGGTACCGTGATCTCGGTCGCCGGAGACATGATCGAGGTCCAGTTCGAAAAAACCGGCCAGACCAAAAAGCTAATGAAGGGCTTTGCTCCTATAGTGAAACTGACCTAGGCGGCTTTCCCAGGCACGGCACCTCGGCCTTCAATCGTCGGGCATGACCTCAAGGTCTATGCCCTCCTCTTTCAGGCCGATCTGCCGCACCTGGAAAACCCGTACATCCGGCTAGGCGGGCGCGCCGGGGGCTTTGGTCGCCTGCTCGGGCAGTCCTGCTCGCACGGAGAGCACATTAAGTGCTCTCCGGCTCGTGCGGAACTCGCGATCGATGTTGCCCCATACGCCCGCCCAGGTCCTTAGATAACGTTGCTTGCGAACGTCGCTTTGCCCGTTCGCTTTTTGGTCTGGAGGGCCGGGTGGGCTGATAGAAAAATAGATGTGAGTAGGGGCTCTCCCATTTGATGAGCGGGGGAGCCTCTTTATTGCGTTTGGATTGTTTCTTATGACTTTAGGGATTGAGCGTTTTATACGATTCAGTATAATTTCAGATAGATACTAAAATGTAACTGAAATGAAAAGGGTGATTGGACATGCTGCTAAATTGTCTCCCAAAAAGACTCTTCTCTTTAGAGCTCGCCATCGACCCGGAGCCAGTTGAGATGCAGATTCCTCGCATGTATCTTGAGCGGTATTCGCTTCGCTTGGCACGGCTTGGCATGTCTGAGCAGGGCCGTTTTATTGTTGCGGAACCTAAAGAACCGCCCAGTGTCATTTCGGCGCGAAATCTCGTCAATGCAGTGCGTACGTTAGATGCTCGTCCGGTGGCAATTTGCTGGGATGCTATGGATTTAGGTTTTATGCGCGCGCTTTCTTCAGAGGGAATCGCATATATCCGAGATGAGCGAAATGCGTTCCTGCCGTTTATCGGAGCCGTTATTTCCGATGAAGTGCTGGGTGCTTCTCCCGCTGCTCCGCTTTCGTCCCAATCTCAACGAATCGTCCTAAATCTCATTGCGGGACGATGGGTTGACTGCTCCGCCGGCGACCTAGCGCGTCTGTGTGGCAAAAGCGCGGCAAGCGTCAGCGGCTATCTTTCGGAAATCGCCGCTATAGCTCCTGGGTTGATTATGCGGGACGGCAAAAAGCGTATATTGTGTGACGCCGGGCTGTCGACCGAGACGTTGCTAGATGGGTTTGAGGACTATCTTCGCACGCCAGTTTTAGAGCGAATCCGGCTCAAGAAGGTTATCGAGAGAACAGAGCTACGTGCCGTTGATGCGCTGCTTTCCGGTGTGTCTGCCCTTAGCTATATGTCCGACCTTGCCCATGAAGACTCTGCTCCAACCATTGCTCTCGAAAAATATCAGCTAGAGGCCTTGAAAGAGCATATGGGCGACAGATGGCTGGAGGCTCAGTGGTACGAACCGGCGGCAGTTGTGATTGAGGTCTGGTCGTATCCCGTGGACGCGCCGTCCGATATTAGTTTTGACGCGACGGGTTTGCAGTGTGTCGACCCGTTTTCCTTATACGTTGCTTGCGCAAAAGCAGATTACAAAGAAGATCGTCTGCTCGACGCGGTCGAACAGCTCAGGAGGACGATATGTCAAAAGTGAGGGGAATAGAGCGATTTGCCGATGCCATGAGCGGCTGTAAAGGCGGTTACGTCCTTATTGGTGGAGGGGCCTGCAGCGTTCTATTTGACAATGGGGGCGATTCGTTTAGAGCTACTGAAGACTTGGATGTCGTCGTAATTGTTGATGGGAAAGGCGTTGAATTCGCCACTGCATTGTGGGCATTTATCAAAGCTGCCGGATATGAGACTGGAAAGGTCGGCGATGGAAGGTGCACTTACTATCGGTTCTGTTTGCCCGAAGGATCAAGGCAAGTCCTAGACTATCCCGGCCAAATTGAGCTATTTGCCCGACATCCTGATTTTGTGCTCGAAGATGAAACGAGCGAAGTGGCACCTCTTTCCTTTGACGGGGCCGTATCAAGTCTTTCGGCAATTATTCTCGACGATGGCTACTACGAATTTATTCGCGACAACGCAACGAACGTAGAGGGCATTACGTTGCTCGATGCGCTCCATATCATTCCCCTCAAGATGCGTGCACACATTGATATCAATAGGAGCTATGAAGAAGGGCGCCATTGCAACGATAAAGATCGACGAAAGCATCGCTCGGATATTGTTCGACTTGCGGGTTTGTTGCCGCCTTCGGCTCGCTTGGAGCTAATAGAGCAAATGAGGGCTGACGCCGGAGACTTCTTGGCGGACTTTTCCTCTTATGTAAATCGGCAGACCGATCGTAAAGAGAGAGCGCGTCTTCAGGACACATTATCGTTTCTCGAAAAGGTCTACCTATAGGCACCTTGATTCGTTATGTATGGCGAGGGGCTCTCCCGTTTGATGAGCGGGGGAGCCCCTTGTTGCTTTTTGATTGTCGTAACTAGCCAGAGGCTCGCCGGGACGGGGCGCGGGGTTTGGTCGATCGCGAGTTCCGCACGAGCCGGAGAGCACTTAATGTGCTCTCCGTGCGAGCAGGACTGTCCGAGCAGGCGACCAAACCCCGCGCCCCGTCCCGGCGAGCGCTTGGGGACCGGTGGCCTACAGGTGGCTGATGATCAGTTCCATCTTGCCTTCGAGTTCGATCTGGTCCACGGTGCTCGGAGCCAGCAGGTGGCTTCCCTTGTGGACGGGGTCGCCGCAGACGGTGCCTTCGCCGTTGATGACCGACAGGCACATGAAGGGCCAGCGCTGGTCGAGGGTCTTGCTGCCGTCGACGCGCACGCGATCGACGGTGTAGCAGGAGTTAGACTCGAGCTCGGTCACGCCGTCCACTTCGGGCGCGGTCACCGTGCCGTCGGTCGGAGCCTGAGCATCAAAGTCGATGCAGTCGAGGCTCTGCTCAATGTGCAGCGGGCGTAGCTTGCCGTCGGTGCCGGGGCGGTCGTAGTCGTACAGGCGATATGTCACGTCGCTCGACTGCTGCGTCTCCAAAATGAGCGTGCCGGTCTTGATGGCGTGCACGGTACCGGAATCAATCTGGAAAAAGTCGCCCTTGTGGATCGGTAGTACGTTGAGCATGTCGTCCCAGCGGCCGTCCTTGATCATCTGTGCGGCCTCGGTGCGGTCTTTAGCACGCTGGCCGACGATGATCGTGGCGTCGGGCTCGCAGTCTAGTACATACCAGCACTCGGTTTTGCCCAGGCTGCCGTTTTCGTGCTCGGCGGCGTACTCGTCGTTGGGGTGAATCTGGATTGAAAGGTCGTCCTTGGCGTCCAGAATCTTAACGAGCAGCGGGAACTCCTTGCCCTCGCAGTTGCCAAAAAGCTCACGGTGCTCGGCCCACAGCCACGATAGGGTGTGGCCGGCATACGGGCCCTCCGCAATCTGGCAGTCGCCGTTGGGATGGGCCGAGATGGCCCAGCACTCGCCGATGGGACCCTCGGGAATGTCGTAGCCAAATACGGTTTCGAGTTGACGGCCGCCCCAGATTTTCTCGTGGAAGATCGGCGTCAGTTTAATCAAATCGGACATGTTCATACCCCCATTGTGCTGCGTGGGCGCCGCGTAAAACTGTTCAAAACGAGCGCCTGTATGACTACAAAAACCTATGCCAATGTTACGTTGTGCAACTCAAAGCGGTCGCCAACGTTGCGCGAGACCGAATACTCAAAGGCGGCGCCGCTGTCCAAAAAGCCAATCTGCTTGAGCTCGAGCAGGGGAGAGCCAGGTTTGGTGTCCAGGCGCTCAGCTTCTTCCTTGGTTGCTGCCACGGCGCGAATGGTACGGTGGAAGCTCGAAATTTTCAGCCCGCATTGCTCGCGGATGAAATGGTAGACCGATCCGTACAGGTCCTTCTTTTTAAGGCCCGGAATCAGCTCGAGCGGCATGTAGGTGTACTCGATAACGATGGGCTTCTCATCGGCCTGACGCACGCGCACGATGTGATAGGCAAAGTCATCCTCGGCAATTCCCAGCTGGGCTGCGATGTCCGCTGGTGGATTAACAATCGAGAAATCGTAGACCACCGAGGTCACCTTCTCCCCGCGGTGCTCATACGAAAAACCCTGGGCACGGTCGTTTTTGCCCTGGAAAAACGCCTGGCCGGGAAGTCCCGCCGTGTCCTTAACGTAGGTACCCGATCCGCGCCGGCTGGTAATAAGACCTTCCTCGGTGATTTGCTCGATAGCTCGTTTGACGGTGATTTTGGAAACGCTATAGAGCTCACAGAACTCAACGACGGTGGGAAGCTTGTCGCCCGATTTAAGAGCGCCATCCTCAATACTCCGACGAATATCTGCAGCTATCGCCTCGTATTTGGGAATCATGGAACCTCCTTTCCGACATATATGAATACAAAAAGTAAGTATAACCCTCAACAGGGCATCCATATTACTTTTATCTAAGAAGTTCGAGAAAGAAAAAAGAAAAAGACGCTTTACTTTTAAAATTAGAGCGCTATAGTTTAAGCAACGATCGGAATCCTTCCGCACAACAGGATCGACCGTTTGGGGACGGTTTTGTTTTGGCGGGTTGGATATCGGTATGGCCGGTGCGCGCCCGCGCCGGATAACCTGCCAAAGCAAACCCGTCTCCAACCGGAAGCTCTAGAACACGAAAGCGAGGACTTTGATGGCACAGTATCAGCTGCCCAACGACTTCTTCTTTGGCGCTGCTATGTCCGGCCCGCAGACTGAGGGTCAGTGGAACCAGGGCGGCAAGCTCGAGAACCTGTGGGACACCTGGTCCATCCAGGATCTGGGTTCGTTCTACAACCGCGTTGGCTCTTACGCCGGCAATGACTTTATGGCCAAGTACCAGGAAGACCTTCGCATTTTGAAGGACTTGGGTCTGGATGCCTATCGCACTTCCATCCAGTGGAGCCGTCTGCTCGATGCCGACGGCAACCTCAACGAGGAAGGTGCCGCGTGGTATCACGAGTTGTTCCGCGCCTCTCGCGAAGCCGGCTTGGAGCCGTTTGTCAACTTGTACCACTTTGACATGCCCACCTACCTCTTTAACCGTGGCGGCTGGGAGAGCCGTGAGGTTGTCGAGGCTTACGCACATTACGCCGACGTCGCCTTCCACGAGTTTGGCCAGGAGATTAAGTACTGGTTCACCTTTAACGAGCCCATCGTCGAGCCCGAGCAGCGCTATCAGGAGGGCGTGTGGTTCCCGCAGCTCCACGACTTCAACCGCGCCCGCACCGTGCAGTATCACATCTCGCTGGCGCACGCGCTGGCCGTGGCCAACTATCGTCGCGCCTATGACGAGGGCGCTATTCGCGCCGATGCCAAGATCGGCATGATCAACTGCTTTACCCCGGTCTACACCAAGGAGAACCCCAGCGAGGCGGACCTCGAGGCCGTGCGCATGACCAGCGGCATCAACAACCGCTGGTGGCTCGACCTCATCACCAAGGGCGAGCTTCCTGCCGACGTGCTCGACAGCCTGGCCGAGGGCGGCGTTAAGCTCCCGTTCCGCGCCGGCGACCAAGAGATCCTCAAGCAGGGTGTTGTCGACTGGCTCGGCTGCAACTACTACCACCCCACGCGTGTTCAGGCGCCGGCGAGCAAGGTCGACCAGTACGGCCTGCCGCACTTTGCCGACGAGTACGTATGGCCCGACGCCGTTATGAACGAGAGCCGCGGCTGGGAGATCTACCCGCAGGGCCTCTACGACTTTGGCATGGACTGCGCTAAGAACTACCCCGATCTTGAGTGGTTCGTTTCCGAGAACGGCATCGGCATCATGGACGAATACAAGAACCGTGACGCCGAAGGAACCATCCAGGATGACTACCGCGTCGACTTTGTACGTCAGCACCTGGAGTGGGTGGCCAAGGCCATCGACGAGGGCGCCAAGTGCCGGGGCTATCACTACTGGGCCGTCATCGATAACTGGTCTTGGGCCAATGCCTTTAAGAATCGTTACGGCTTTGTCGAGGTCGATCTCATGGACGGCTACAAGCGCCGCCTTAAGAAGTCGGCGGCCTGGCTCAAACAGGTCGCCACGACCCACGTGGTTGATTAGCGACCGGGCGAACGCCCAGACCGCGCGCCGCCGCGCGCAACACATGGCACATCTGGTGGCAGAGGGCGACAGACCACCGTGCGCATAGGAAAAGGCCGGATTTGAAAGTTAGGAGCAATCATGGCCAGTGACAACGGAAAGAGCTTCCTCGACAAGTTTGCCGAGGTCTCTGCGAAGGTGGGAAACCAGGTTCACCTGCGTTCCCTGCGTGACGCCTTCGCGACCATCACGCCGCTCTATATCCTTGCGGGTATCGCGGTTCTTATTAACAACGTCGTGTTCCCTCTGTTCCCGCTCGATGCGGCGGGCCTTGCCAACCTTCAGACGTGGGGCTCGGCAATTACGCTGGGCACCCTCAACGTCTCTGCCATTATCTTGGCCGGATTGATTGGCTACAGCCTCGCCAAGAACAAGCGTTTCGATAACCCGCTCGCTTGCGTGGTCGTCGCCATCTCTGCCTTCGTCATCATGATGCCGCAGCAGATCACCGCCTCGCTTGCCGCCACGAGCCCACTGCTCACCGACAAGATCACCTCCGCCGAGGTCACGGGCGCCCTTTCGACTGCCAACACCGGCACCAACGGTCTGTTCTCGGCTATTATCATCGCCCTGCTTTCCGTCTCGCTCTTCATCAAGATTTCTGGCGTCGAGAAGCTCAAGGTTAAGCTGGGCGAGGGCGTGCCTCCCGCGGTCTCCAACTCCTTCAACGTCATGATTCCGATGCTGCTTAACCTCGCGGTCTTCGCTCTTGCCGCAGCCCTGCTCGCCGTGTGCGCCGGCACCGATCTGTGCACCATCATCTCCACGTGCATCTCCAACCCGCTCAAGAGCATCATGAACGCCGGTCCGTGGGCTGTTATCCTCATCTACACCCTTGCTAACCTGCTGTTCTGCGTCGGTATTCACCAGTCCACCATCTCTGGCGCTACCGTCGAGCCGATCCTGACCATGCTCATCGTCGACAACATGGCTACCTTTGCCGCCGGTGGCACCATCCAGCCCGATCACTACATGAACATGCAGATCGTTAACAGCTTCGCCCTCATCGGCGGCTCGGGCTGCACCCTCATGCTCCTGCTCGACACGCTCCTGTTCTCCAAGAACAAGGCTTCCGAGACCGTTTCCAAGATGGCTATCCTGCCTGGTCTGTTCAACATCAACGAGCCGGTTATCTACGGTTACCCCATCGTGTACAACCTGCCGCTCATGATCCCGTTCGTTCTTCTTCCCGATCTGTTCATCGGCATCACCTATGGCCTTACCTGCGCAGGCATCATCAGCCCCTGCATCGCCCAGGTGCCCTGGACCATGCCTCCCGTCATCAATGCCCTGCTCGCTACGGGCTTTGACTGGCGCGCCGGCGTGTGGCAGGCTATCGAGATTGTCATTGGCATGGCCGTCTACCTGCCCTTTATGAAGATTTCCGAGAAGGCAATCGCCAAGCAGGAGGCTTTCGCCGAGTAGAACGCCTAACGTTCGCCCCTTTCACCTTTGCGGGCGCCGGTACGCGGTGCCGGTGCCCGCAGCTCTCTCCCTTGTGTAAAGATGCAGGGGGGTGGGCACAATAGCCGCAAGGAATAAAACCAGTTGTCGTCTGCGCGCCGCGCAGTTATAAGGAGGAAACCATGAAGAAGATCATGCTCTGCTGCAATGCCGGTATGTCCACGAGCCTGCTGGTCCAGAAGATGCAGGCCGAGGTTGCAAACCGTGGTCTGGATATTGAGGTCGAGGCTCGTCCCATGAACGAGGCCCACGATCACCTGGACGAGTGCGACATGTTGCTGCTTGGTCCGCAGATCGGCTACACCAAGGGCGATTTTGAGAAGGAGGCCGCCGGCCGCTTCCCGGTCGAGGTTATCAACATGGTCGACTACGGCCGCATGAACGCTGCCGGCATCATCGACCACTGCGTCAGCGTGATGGGCTAGGTGCTCTGCATGGAGGATATGAACGAACTGCAGATGACCTGCTTTGAGATCATCAGCTACGTCGGTACCGCCAAGAGCATGTACATCAATGCCGTGCAAAAGGCCAAGGAGGGCGATTTTGACGCCGCCGAGGAGCTTATCAAGCAGGGCGACGAGGCCTATAACGGTGGCCACGATGTTCACATGGGGCTTCTGAAGAAGGAGGCCAACGGCGAGCGTAACGGCGAGGCCCCGTTGATTTTGCTGCATGCCGAGGACCAGATGGCCGGCACCGAGACCATGCGCGTCATGGCGACGGAGCTCATCGAGGTTCACAAGCAGCTGCAGGCACTTCAGGCCTAGTCGGCGTTATCGCCGCGACGGACCGTGCGGTCCAACAGACAACATAGTCCCTTTGACGGGCGCCGGGAGCCTCCGCCTCCCGGCGCCTTTATTTTTGGGGATGGTCTTGCGCGGCCTGTTGGGCAGCCAATTGCGTTACCCCAGATAAAACCTGCCAAAACAAACCTGTCCCTTTTTGGTAGGTTTTTGCCTTGGGAGCGGTACCATACAGGCAATGTTTAAACGAGAAAGGCGGGCTCCCATGGAACCTAAGCAGTATTACATCGGCATCGACGTCGGCGGCACCTCGGTCAAGGAGGGTCTGTTCGATGAGGACGGAAACCTGCTTGCCAAGGCCAGCGTGCCCACGCCTCCCATCGTTGACGCTGCGGGCTTTGCCGCGGTGACCGAGGCTATCGACCAGGTGGTCGCCAAGGCCCAGATTCCGCGCGCCTTTGTGGCGGGTATTGGCCTGGCCGTTCCGTGCCCCATCCCGGCATCGGGCGATGCCAAGGTCAAGGCCAACATTGCCATTAACCTGCCCGAGCTGAGAGTCGCCATTCAGGAGCACTGCCCCGACGCGGTCGTTAAGTACGAGAACGATGCCAACGCCGCTGCCATGGGCGAGGCCTGGCTCGGCTCTGCCAAGGGCGTACAGAACGTGGTGATGGTCACCATTGGTACCGGCGTGGGCGGCGGTGTTATCGTTAACGGCGACGTGGTATCGGGCGTTGTGGGCGCCGGCGGCGAGATTGGCCACATGTGCCTGAATCCGGCTGAGGAGCGTACCTGCGGCTGCGGCGGCCATGGCCACCTGGAGCAGTATTCTAGCGCCACCGGTGTGGTGAGCAACTACCTTGCCGAGTGCAAGAAGGCGGGTGTCGAGCCCATCGAGCTCACCGGCCCCTCAGATTCCAAGGACGTGTTCCAGGCCTGCCGCGAGGGTGACAAGCTCGCGCTTGCCGCGGCCGATACCATGGCCGACTATCTCGGCCGCGCACTGGCGCTTATTGCCAACGTGGTTGATCCCGAGATGTTCCTCATCGGCGGCGGCGCCTCCGCCTCGGCCGATGTCTACCTCGACAAGGTTCGCGAGCACTTTAAGCAGTACGCGCTTTCCGCCTCGCGCGAGACGCCCATTAAGGTCGCTTCGCTCGGAAACGACGCCGGTATCATCGGTGCCGCCTACGTAGCCCTGCGCGCCGCCGGCAAATAGTCGGTACAGGAGGGCGGGTGGTACAAGGGGACAGACTTCGCCCCTCCCCAGGCTCACCCCAAATCGCGCCGTGCCCCTTCCGTCTCATAAGGTTCGGCGCCAGCGTGCTACCATAGCTACGTCCAAGTACACATATCAAGTGGAGGATATCCATGGCAAACGTTCTTGTCTTTGGTCACCAGAACCCCGATAACGACGCCATCATGAGCGCCGTCGTCCTGTCCCAGCTGCTCAACCAGGTTGAGTATGCCGGCAACACCTACGAGGCCTGCGCCCTTGGTCAGCTTCCGGCCGAGTCCGCCAAGCTGCTCGCCGACGCCGGCATCGCCGAGCCCCGCGTGATCGAGTCCGTCGAGGCCGGTCAGCTCGTCGTCCTCACCGACCACAACGAGTCTGCCCAGTCCGTCGCCGGCCTTAAGGACGCCACGGTCTTTGGCGTTGTCGATCATCACCGCATCGGCGACTTCGAGACCGCCGGCCCGCTGCACTACATCTGCCTGCCCTGGGGCTCCAGCTGCACCATCGTCACCAAGCTCGCCGGCGTGCTCGGCGTTGAGCTTTCCGACGTCCAGGCCAAGCTGCTGCTCTCGGCCATGATGACCGACACGCTCATGCTCAAGAGCCCCACCACCACCGATGTCGACCGCGCCGTCGCCGCCAAGCTCGGCGAGCAGGTGGGCGTCGACCCGGTCAAGTTTGGCATGGAAGTCTTCCTCACCCGTCCGTCCGGCTCCTTCACCGCAGCCGAGATGGTCGGCAACGACATCAAGATGTTCGAGCCTGCCGGCAAGAAGCTGCTCATCGGCCAGTACGAGACTGTCGACAAGACTCGCGCACTCGGCATGATCGACGAGATTCGCGAGGCCATGCGCGCCTACGCCGCCGAGAAGGGTGCCGACGGCATCGTCCTGTGCATCACTGACATCATGGAGGAGGGCTCGCAGGTCCTGCTCGAGGGCGAGACCGAGGCTGCTCAGAAGGGCCTGGGCATTGCCGACGAGCACGACGGCGTCTGGATGCCGGGCGTCCTCTCCCGTAAGAAGCAGGTCGCTGCCCCCATCATGGCCGCCTGCTAGGTTTAGTTGACCAAACGCCACGACCGGATCGCGGAAGCCCCGCGCTCCGGTCGTTTTTTGTGCACGGCGCCGCGTCGTCTCTTGGATAGGCGCGCCCGTGCCGTTGAGCAAATAATGTTCAACCTGTGGTTCCGCTTTTCGGCCACGCCTGCGTGCCTGTCGTGCAGGGTAGGCTAGATGCAAGCGTAATACGTTAGAGCGCGGCACCGCCACTTGGGCGGGCCGTGCTTTTTTAAGACGGGAGCTTTCCCGTGAAAGGAGCCGCCCATGGCAGCACCCGAGCAGCTGTTTAACGTTCGTGAGCGCAAGCGTTTTGAGCGCCACGACATTTGGGAGCGCATCACCGAGAACGGCACGATTTCCGCCGCCGTCATGGTCTTCGCCGCCATCGCCGCCGTCATTTGCGCCAACACCGATGCCTACGAGGCCATCCATCACTTTTTGGAGACCCCGCTGTATGTGGGTCTGGGCAACCTTACGGCCGGTCTCACCGTTGAGCTTTTCGTCAACGACTTCCTCATGGCGATCTTCTTTTTGTTGGTGGGCATTGAGCTCAAGTATGAGATGACGGTCGGCGAGCTCAAAAACCCGCGCCAGGCCATGCTTCCCATGCTGGCGGCCGTGGGCGGCGTCGTCGTTCCCGCCTGCATCTACCTGATCTTTAACCATGCCGGCGCGCACAACGGCTGGGCCATTCCCATGGCAACCGATATTGCCTTTGCGCTGGGCGTGCTGTCGCTTTTGGGCAATCGCGTGCCCAACGGCGTGCGTGTGTTCTTCTCGACGCTCGCCATCGCCGACGACCTCATCTCCATCGCCGCCATCGCCATCTTCTACGGTCAGAGCCCCAATCCGTTTTGGTTGGGCGCCGCCGCGCTTGTGACCTGCGCGCTCGTGTGGCTCAACAAGACGCAGCATTACCGCCTTGCCCCGTACTCGGTGCTGGGCCTGCTGCTGTGGTTCTGCATGTTCAAGAGCGGCGTGCACGCTACGCTTGCCGGCGTCATCCTGGCCTTCACCATCCCGGCCAAGTGCGGCGTCAAGCTCGATAGCCTCACCGATTGGTTGGGCGAGTGCCTGCCGCTGCTCGATGACCGCTACGACGACGAGGCACACATCCTGGGCCAGCATGACTTTACCGTCTCGACCACCAAGGTCGAGCGCGTCATGCACCGCGTGACCCCGCCGCTCATCCGCATGGAGCGTCTGATCTCCACGCCGGTCAACTTTGTGATCCTGCCGATCTTTGCGTTCGTGAACGCACAGGTTCGCCTAGTGGGCGTGGACATGAGCACACTACTCACCGACCCGGTGACGCTCGGCGTGTACTTTGGCATGCTGCTGGGCAAGCCGATCGGCATCTTTGGTATGACGTTCGCCTTGGTCAAGCTCAAGATTTCCGAGCTGCCGCGCAATGTCAACTGGCACATGATTGCCGGTGTGGGCATTCTGGGCGGCATCGGCTTTACCATGTCGATTCTCATCAGCGGCCTTGCCTTCCCGACGGCCCAGTTTGAGGTCCTGGCCGCCAAGGCCGCCATCCTTGCCGGTTCGGTCACCGCTGCCGTGCTCGGCATGATCTACATGAGCGTGGTCTGCAAACACCCCGCGCCCAAAGACGAGTAAGAGCGCGAAAACCGGCTCCAGAACCGATTCGGGCGCGTTCAAAATGCGGATTCGGGCGGTGCTTGCCGCCTGCCAGACACGCCGGTGGTCAAAAAACGCCGTTTGTGAGTACTGTCACAAACGGCGTTTCATTTTAGGTATGGAAAATAATGAACAAAGTTATAAGAACTGTACGTTAATGAGTGATCATCGACTTCCAATTTGGCGCTAGCTGACGGTGATTAGGGAGTTTCAAGGGTAGCGCGCAGAGATGTGGTGTAAGAGGCGGGGCATACCCCGCCTCTTCCCTTT
>CATYVQ010000013.1 GCA_958413895.1 uncultured Collinsella sp. | reverse complement strand
TGCGACACTGAAGTAAGTGTCCATCCTCGCAGTATCCGGTTCTCAAGGTGCACGCTTTGCGGCTCATCCGGTCCGACCGGGCCGCGCGGCAAGGAGATATATTGCCAGACCGCGAAGCGATGTGGGACGTCAATTCCACTCTTCACAAGTCCTACACAATATATTGCTTCCTATATAAGTAATAGAAAGGCTGGTACAGAAATACTGCACGTATCAGATGATGACCCTTCGGTTAAGAGATATATAAAGATCGGTCACCTGTAAGTGTCTATCTACCCGCGCTTTTGCTATATAAACCAGCGCTTTAGATAAAAAGAGGGAGCGCCGCGCATAACGCGACACTCCCCTATTGATTCAAATGAATCGACTAGGCCTCGAGGGCCTTCTTGGCGATGGCAGCCAGCTCGTTGAAGGACTCGATGTCCTCGTAAGCCATCTGGGCCAGGACCTTGCGGTCGAGCTCGATACCGGCAACCTTCAGGCCGTGCATGAACTGAGAATAAGAGATGTCGTTCAGGCGAGCAGCAGCGTTGATACGGGTGATCCAGAGAGAGCGAATCTCACGCTTCTTGTTGCGGCGATCACGATACTGATACTGCAGGGAGTGCTGGACCTGCTCTTTAGCATGCTTGTAAGTACGCGAAGCGGCACCGTAGTAACCCTTCGCACGGTGCATAACGGTACGGCGCTTCTTCTTGGCGGCAACAGCGCGCTTAATACGTGCCATGTTCTATCAACTCCTAGACGGTTAAACGAAAAAACGGGAACGCGAACTTAGGCGAGACGCGACTTGATGACCTTGCGGTCGGCAGCGGCGATCTCGGTCTCCTGACGGAAGCCACGCTTACGCTTGGTGGACTTCTTGCTCAGGATGTGGCTCTTGAAAGCCTTGGCGCGCATAAGCTTGCCGGTACCAGTCTTGCGGAAACGCTTCTTGGTGCCGCTGTGGGACTTCATCTTAGGCATGAAATACTCCTTAATCGGTTACAGAACACTAGTTACTTAGTATCGCTTGCCGCTTTTTCCTCATCAAAGGCGCCCTTAATCGGGGCGAGCAGCATAAGCATGTTACGGCCTTCCATCTTAGGCTTGGACTCGACCGTAGCGTAAGGCTTAAGATCCTCGGCGAGACGCTCGAGAACGTTAAGACCTTGCTCCGGGTGAGCCATCTCACGGCCGCGGAACATGATGGTGATCTTAACGCGTGCGCCCTTCTTGAGGAAACGCAGAACGTGGCCCTTCTTGGTCTCGTAATCGCCAACGTCGATCTTGGGTCGGAACTTCATTTCCTTGACCTCGACCTTGGACTGGTTCTTACGAGCGGCCTTGGCCTTCATGGCCTGCTGGTACTTGAACTTACCGTAGTCCATGACCTTGCAGACCGGCGGCTCCGCGTTGGGAGCGATCTCGACCAGGTCGAGACCCTGATCGTCGGCGACGCGCTGGGCATCACGGATAGCGAACAGGCCGAGCTGAGAGCCATCGACGCCAATCAAACGGCACGAAGATGCAGTGATCTCGTCGTTGATGCGGGTGTCATCAGACTTAGCTATTTTCCCTACCTCCATTCATAAAAAAATAACCCGGCGCTTCTTTGCAGCCAGGTCGTACACATAGACATCCTCGATTTGAGGAAGTGAATCTAAGTTGTATGACCAGTCAGCTGCTCATTGGCGCCAAAAGGTGGGAACCCTCGGGTTCCTCTTTAGGGCATTGCGGGAACAACGCCTTGTGGATAATAACACGCGCAGCGCGTTATCACATTACGTACACGAAAAAGGGGGTCGCAACCCCCCCCTGAACGCTCACTTGCATGTATGGTGCCCGAGGCGAGACTCGAACTCGCACGTTGTTGCCAACGGTGGATTTTGAGTCCACTGCGTCTGCCAATTCCGCCACTCGGGCACGTAATGCGTGAGTTAGTTTATCACAGCTTTCTACCGATTAGTCCGAAAATGGAACTTCGAGCATTTCGATGAGTTCGACCGTGCGGAGCATCTCGCGCTGACGACATCCGCGACCGTCGACCGAAGCCTCACCCATCTGGTTATCGTAGGGGTCCTCTCGCATGCCGTTAAAGACAGGTTCAAACCCCGCCTGGAACCGACAGTTTGCCACCATGCGCCACGGATCGAGGTTGCCGAAGTAGTGGCGGCGGCGCCATTCCTCCCCCATCCTTCTCGCCGAGGAGCCAAACGAGACATCGGCGTTAAGCCAACCAGTCTGTGGTGTATAGAACTCCGCCCAGTCATGCGGCCCCACCGAATCAGGCGCAACATACAGGCCGCTCTGCCAACGGGCAGGTACGCCCGCGATGCGGCACATGGTGATAAACGTGAGCGCCATAACGCCGCAATCGCCGCGGAGCGAGTGTGCACAGTCATCGGCAATAGATCCCAAAAGCAGGTACGGTGGCTGATAGCGATAGTCGATATGCTGTGTCAGGTAATCATAGATAGCACGAGCGCGATCGAGCGGATCCTCGAGGCCATCAACGACATGCTCGGTCAGCTGTTGCAGATACGGCGTGAATGCAATGTGCGGACGGTCCTCGGAAATATCTTCGGGCAGCGGCGCGTCCATACACGGATGCGCCGGAAGCGCACCCCCATAGATATCGCGATAAGCGGCATCGATTTGATAGTGATAGGTCACCGAGAATGAGCGATCGGTCGAGGAAACCCATGAGGCAGTGCGTGCCGAGGAGTTCGCGGGAGCAACGACCCCCTCCGGCGTCATATCAAGCATCTCGACCTGAGACTGCTGGCGGCAGGCGGCGGCAACGGGAAGCCACGCGCGAACGGTCTCTCCCTCCAATGCACCGGGGACAGATACGCATGCCTTAAGCGTGATGGCGCGAGACAGCCCGCCCTGTAACTCCATCTCCTCGAGCATCTGGTTGCGCAGCGCAATTCCATCCGCAGAATCAGGACGCAGACCCGGAACCTCCTTGGGATACACGCGCAAAGAATCAAGGAAGTTGTCGAGAACGAACAGTTCACCATCGATAAAGCGCCAATCGATACGCTTGCGCTCAATCAGGTCGTCAAACTGCTCATCGGTAAACTCAGGCCACTCCTCGCGGATCATCTCGATAGCCCGATCACGCGACACCGAAAAATGAAGCGGCGTCTCGATCATGCGATACCGCTCGGCGCGAACGCAGGCGACCAACGAAGGATCGGGGTCTTGGGCAAGCAGGCGATCGCAAGCCTCAATAGCCTGCGAAAGATACCCCGTATCCTTTAAACGCAGGATCTCGGGTGGTAAGCCAACATCCAGAAAACGAAAGTCATCATTGCAAACATCAACCGGGCACCCAACCGGCCCCTCGGCAATAACCTTTCTATCAGAAGGCGACACATCGACAACAGCCATACCAAAACTCCAAGTCACTAGAACCCTTGAAGTCCATTGTACCGAGATAAAAAGAAAGCCCCAACAAGGGAGCCATCAGCACCGCTGAACGGTACCTATAAAAATGAATTCAGTCCAGTAACCCTGTAGCGAGTTAACAAAGGAGGCCCCGTTCACCCGGAGCTTTTCCCATTGCGCGACTTCTGGCAAAGCCAGTAGCCCTCTTAATTCAGACTCGTAACCCTGCGGCGGTAAACGAAGGAAGCCCCGTCTCCCGGAACTGTTTCCTTGGCGCGACTTCTGGCGAAGCCAGGTGAGCGCAAAGGAAACAGTGTAGGGAGACGGGGCTTCCGGCGGGAAGTTTAGCGACGCTTACGCCTTGTTGACGGAGCCAAACTCCTCCATGAGCTCCTTGGTGCGGGCAACGATGTTGTCGCGACCAGGCTTGAGGAGCTTGCGGGGATCGAAGCCCTTGCCCTGCTGATCCTTGCCAGCCTCGATGTACTCGCGGACGCCCTTGGCGAAGACGAGCTGCAGGTCGGTGTTGACGTTGATCTTGGAGATGCCCAGGGAAATGGCCTTCTTGATCTGATCCTCGGGGATGCCGGTGCCACCGTGCAGGACGAGGGGCAGGTCGCCGGTCTGGGCCTTAATCTCGCCCAGACGCTCGAAGGAAAGGCCAGCCCAGTCGGCAGGGTACACGCCGTGGATGTTGCCGATACCGCAGGCGAGGAAGTCGACGCCCAGGTCAGCAATCTGCTTGCACTCAGCAGGATCAGCGAGCTCGCCGCTGGAGGTCACGCCGTCCTCGGTGCCGCCGATGCCGCCGACCTCGGCCTCGATGGACATGCCCTTAGAGTGGGCAAGCTCAACGAGCTCCTTGGTGCGGTCGAGGTTAAGCTGGAAGGTCTCCTCGTGAGAGCCGTCATACATGATGGACGTGAAGCCGGCCTCGATGCACTTGAAGCAGTCCTCGTAAGAACCGTGATCGAGGTGAAGGGCGACGGGAACGGTAACGCCCGTGGCCTCGACGGCAGCCTTGACCATGTCGGCGCAGACCTTGAAACCGCCCATCCACTTAGCGGCACCAGCGGTGCACTGAAGGATCAGCGGAGACTTGGCCTCCTCGGCGGCCTGGAGAATAGCCAAGGTCCACTCGAGGTTGTTGGTGTTGAAGGCACCAAGACCGTACTTGCCGGCCTCGGCCTTCTTGAGCATGTCTGCTGCGTTGACGAGCATAAAAGAAACCTCCTGTAAGGTTGCTCCGATAACGCCTGTGATTTTACCACGGTGTACCCGAGCATAAACGTTCGTTTGTTCACGAATATCGTCCAAACAGACTTTTTTGACCGTTTGCCCTACGAAATTGACCCGTTGGGAAAAAATAGCTTGACGTTTGGACACTTCTCGTGCTTCAAAAGCCGACTATAAAGCTACACCTGCATGAAAGGGCTCTGCATGAGTTCGCGTGCCATGGTGGTTGAATCGCCATGGCCGGTTAGGCAAACGGTATCGGGCGGGAGAAGCCGGGCGAGCTTGGAGAGCGAGCGCAGAATCGCCGCCTCGTCTCCACCAGAAAGATCGGTGCGGCCGTGCCCAGCCGGAAACAGGGTGTCGCCCACAAAGGCAATGTTCCCCTGCTCGGTGGCAGCAAAGAAGACGATCCCGCCCGGCGTATGCCCTGGCGTCTCGATCACCTGCAGGCAGATATCGCCCACCTCGATAGCATCGCCCTCGGCGAGCAGATGCGTCGGCTCCCCGGGGTCGGGCGTCTCAATGCCCCACATGGCTCGCTGTTCCTCGATGTTCGCATGCGGCACCGCCACATCCTTAGCACACAGCTCATACTGGCAGCCCTCGCCAACGGTGGTTCGCACGCCGGCAACACCCCCAACATGATCGGCATGGCCATGAGTGCATACGGCACCAAGCACACGTACGTCGGGGTGCTCGGCTCGAATATGCTCCACCAAGCGCTCGCCTTCCCATGCAGGGTCGATAATCACGCACTCATTGTCCGAAATAACAGCATAGCTATTGGTCTGAATAGGACCGTTTACGAGTGTCTCGATCTCGACCGATCCCTTGGGAGTTAAATCCAAGGACACAGCACTCATGCTCTCTCCTCTCTATAGAACTCGAGGCATCAAACGATGCCTCGAGTGTAGCGAATATCGATAATGTGGCACGTTCGTCGCGACTAAACACGGCGCTTAAGCTGGGCTCCACCCTCGCCGGGCATCAGGCGGCGCGCGTCGTAGACCGAGTCGACGCTGCTAATCGATGCCAGCAGCGGATCCAGACCACTCGCGTCCGAGATCTCGACCATAAAGCGCAGGGTCGCAATACCCTCGCGGTTGGTCGAGGTAGCGGCGGAAAGGATGTTGCCGCCCGCATCGCCAATGGCAATGGTGACATCCTTGAGCAGGCCCATGCGGTCCAGGCACTCGACCACGATCTCGACCTGGAAGAGGGTGTCGGCAGCACCGTCCCACTCCACATCGATCATGCGCTCGGGATGCTCCATGAGGCCCTTGACGTTGGGGCAGTTGGCGCGATGCACCGAGACACCTCGGCCGCGCGTGATGAAGCCGACGATATCGTCGCCCGTCACCGGATTGCAGCAATGCGCCAGACGGACCAGCAGACCGCTGTTGCTCTCGCCTTTGACGATAATGCCGTTGCTCGCGCTCTTGCCACGCTTTTGCGGCTTGCGGTTGGAGCCGCGGGCAGGCTGCTTGACGACCTCGGCAATGGCTTCGGTCTTGGTGAGCTGCTCCTCGGGCTTGGGGTCCAAGATTTGCTCGACCTTGTTGCCCACGGCACGTGGGGCGACTTTGCCCGCGCCAACGGCTGCGAACAGATCCTCGAGCTGCTTGTAGTTAAACTGCTCCGCCACGGCGTTGAGCGCACGCGTGGATCGTGGCGTAGAGATGCCGTACCCGCGCTTACGCAGGTCCTTGGCCAGTATATCGCGGCCGGCCGCAGCGTCATCGTCTTTGGTCGCGGCGGCGAAGTAACGGCGAATCTTTGACTTAGCCGAAGGTGTCTTGACGATCTTGAGCCAATCGCGCGACGGCTTAGAGCTCTTGTTGGTCAGAATCTCGACACGGTCACCCGTCTTGATTTCGTGCGTGAGTGGCGCCACCGCACCGTTAATCTTGGCGCCGACGCAGTGGTTACCGACCTCGGTATGAACGGCGTAGGCAAAGTCGAGCGGTGTAGAGCCGGCACGAAGCGCCATGACCTCGCCTTTGGGCGTAAAGACAAAAATTTCCTGGTCGAACAAGTCGACCTTCAGTGAGTGCAGGTATTCCTTGGCATCGGTGATCTCGTCAGACGCCGCCCAGTCGAGTGAGTGCTTAAGCCAGTTGATCTGGTCGTCCAGACGCTGCGCATCGTTGGTCTTAGAGGCAGACGATCCGCCCGACTTCTTGTACAGCCAGTGGGCGGCGATGCCGTACTCTGCCTGCTCGTGCATCTCATAGGTTCGAATCTGAATCTCGAGCGGGCGGGCCGTGGGGCCGATAACCGTCGTATGGAGTGACTGGTAGTTATTGACCTTGGGCATGGCGATATAGTCTTTAAAGCGACCGGGCATGGGATGCCACAAGGTATGCACGGCACCAAGCGTGGAATAGCAATCGCGCACCGAATGAGTGATGACGCGCAGCGCCACCAGGTCGTAAATCTCGGAGAACTCCTTGCCCTTGCGCTTCATCTTTTGATAGATGGACCAATAGTGCTTGGAACGACCGTTGATCTGAAAGCCCTCAAGACCAATGCGATTGAGCTCATCGGTGAGCGTCTTGATGGTCTCGGCCAGATAACGCTCGCGAACCTCGCGCGACTCGGCCACCATGCGCGCGATGCGCTGGTAGGCATCGGGCTCCAAGTAGAAGAAGGACAGGTCCTCGAGCTCCCACTTGATAGAGCTCATGCCCAGGCGATCGGCCAAGGGCGCGTATACGTCCATGGTCTCGCGCGCCTTAAACAGACGGCGCTCCTCGCGCAGGGCGGCAAGCGTGCGCATGTTATGCAGGCGGTCGGCGAGCTTGACGATGATGACGCGAATGTCCTTGGACATGGCGAGGAACATCTTGCGCAGCGTAAGCGCCTGCTTCTCGTCCATGCTGTCAACTTCGATGTTGGTGAGCTTGGTCACGCCATCGACGAGCTCGGCCACCGTATCGCCAAACAGACCCGAAACATCGGTAAGCGAGGTCTCGGTATCCTCGACGGTATCGTGTAGCAGCGCGGCGCACACCACATCGCAGTCCATCTTAAGATCGGCCAAAATGATGGCAACCTCGACGGGATGGTTAATGTACATCTCGCCCGAGCGCCGCTTTTGGTTGCAGTGCTTCTCGGCAGCAAAGCAGTAGGCCTGCTCCACCTTGGAGAAGTCATCCTCATTCATATATTTGAGGCACAGGCGCTCCAGCTTGTCGTAGCTGTCCGCCATAATCTCGGGCGGCAGCTCATCGGCATGCTTATAGTGCTCCATCTCCGAAAAAGGCTGGAGGGTAGAATCATGGGCGGTACGGGCTGCGGCATCCATCGAGGTCCCCTTCCCCTAGGCCCGCGGTACGATCGGGCGGTTAACTTTGGCTAGCATATCAGAAGCGCACGAATCGAGCGCCCAACTCCGGAAAGCCGAGAACTCCATGCGCGAGCGCAAGCCCTCCAAATAGCGAATTGACCTGCTTAATTGCACGCGACCGGGGTTTTCGGCCATCGCGATGCGGCGGGTGTCGTCAAACCCCGAAACGCGACAGAAACCAAGCTCTTCGAAGATTCCCAGGCCGCTTTCCACCGAGCGCTCGTCGACCGGCGTGCGCGCATCGATGGCAAGACACATCTGAGCGATGTCGATATCGCTCGCGCAGAATGAATCGTCCCCCGTCTTGCCACGGTTGGAGCGCCACATGGTCTGCAGCGCTCGATAGAGCGTGACAAGCTCATCGCGCTCGGGCGCGTAACAATCGAGCAGGCGCTCGTTAATTCGGGCGTCGCGCGACGAATAGAGCAGGTGAATCACGGCGGGCTGGCCATCGCGGCCGGCACGGCCACTCATCTGGTTAAACTCAATCGCACCAAACGGCATGTGGTAGAGCACGACATGGCGGATATCGGGCAGGTTGACGCCCTCACCGAAAGCCGAAGTTGAAACGATGCAGCTGAGACTTCCGTCTCTAAAGGCTTCCTCAACACGGCGGCGATCGGAGCGCGCAAGCCCGGCGTTATAGAACGCGATATGGGTCGCACAATCGGGCACGCGTTTGCGCAACGTCTTGGCAAGCGCCACGGACTGGTCGCGCGAGTTCACATAGATAACGGTCTTCTCCCCCGTCGCCACGATCGAAACCAGGCGATTTTCGCGGCTCGCAAGGTCACGGTCGTCCTCGAGTTGTAGGTTCTCGCGAACGGTCTCGTCGACCACCGTCCTGGTAATTGGCAATACACGAGCAAGCTCCGCCACGACCGGGGCCGTCGCGGTAGCCGTTGCCGCCATGACAACGGGGTCGCCCAGGGCTTTGAGAATATCGGGCATGTCGAGGTAGGCGCTCCGGTCACCGCCCTTGGCAAGACCGGCATGATGCGCCTCATCGATAACGACAAAACCGATGCGCCCCGAACGCGCAAAGCGGTCGCGGTGAATGGACAGAAACTCGGGCGTCGTGAGCACGATGCCGGTGCGGCCCGAAGCCAAGCCGGCAAACACGTCATCGCGCGCCGCTTCCACGGTCTCGCCGGTCAGCACGCCTACGCCAATGCCGAGCGCGGCCATCGTCGACGAGAGGTGATAGGCCTGGTCGGCAACGAGCGCGCGCAGCGGATAGACAAAGATACTCGCACGCCCGCGAAGAACCGCCTCGCGCGCGGCATGCACATGGAAGATAAGAGACTTGCCGCGCCCCGTTCCCATAACGGCCAGAACACTTTGGTGATCGGCCAGGGCATCGAGCGCCTCGACCTGCGCGCGGTGCGGCTGGTTCGATCCGATAAAGCTGTGAATGAGCGAGCGCGTGAGCTCGGTATAGGAAAGCTGGGCAAGCGTCTCGCGTTTACGCGACTCCAGGCGCAGTCCAGAATCCGCCGGTTGTACGCCGCGGCGAAGCTCACATGCCGGGTCGTCAACGCTGGGCGCCGTGGTATCGCGGACCAAGACATCCTTGATCATGAGCTTGGGCTTCACACGTCCCTGCCAATGCTCGGCAACGGCCTCGAATACCAAGTCGACGGCGCTGTCGCAATTGATAAGCCTATCGATCTGCGGTACGCGGAACATAATGGCAGGCACACTCGCGGCTCCATCCGTCGCCACGAAGCGCATATGCTCGCCGGTCTTACCCACCACGGCACGATCACACATCGTCACGCCCTCGGCAGCCAGCAGCGGCACCTTATTACCCTGGCCAAACGGCTCAAGGCGGGAAATCTGCTCGATGGTCTCGATATTCAATTCGGAAAGGTCGACCGTGGCGGCAACCTCATCGGTGTCCTCAAAGTCCTCGGCGGGAAGCTCGGACAGCACAGCGGAAAGGCGACGACGGAACTCGTCGAGCTTGGACGCCTCGATGGTCACGCCCACCGCACCGGCATGCCCGCCGCGGCGAATCAGCAGGTCGGAACAGCGCTCGACGGCTTCGAACAGGTTGACCTTGCCCACCGAGCGGCCCGAGCCACGTGCTATACCGTCCTCGATAGAGAAGAGCAACGCCGGCACGTGATATCGGTTGGTAAGGCGGCTCGCCACGATGCCTTTAACGCCCTCGTGCCAGCCCTCGCCACCCACGACGATTGCGCGACCGCCATCATAGGTCTCCTCGACCTTTGCCATGGCATCACGCGTGAGCTCCGCCTCAATCTCGCGACGCTGACGGTTGATCTCCTCGAGCTCGGCCGCCAGTGCACTTGCCTCGATAGGATCGCGGGCAAGCAGCAGGTCGAGCGCCAGCTTGGGATCGGCCATGCGGCCGGCGGCGTTTAAGCGGGGAATGAGCGAGAACGATAGACCGTCCGCCGTAATGGTAGCCAGATCGGCCTTGGCGAGCGCTGCAAGCGCGATGTAACCGGGACGAGCCGTCACGCGCATCTGCTGGATGCCCTCGGCGACCAGTGCGCGATTCTCGGGCGTGAGCGGCATCATGTCGGACACGGTGCCCAGTGCCGCGACCTCGGTCAGCGAACGCCAATACGACGGCTTGCCCAGACGCTCGCCCAAAACCTGCACCAGCTTGAGCGCCACACCGGCACCGGCAAGTTCACGCGAGGGGCCCTTATCCTCGAGTTTAGGGTCGGTCAGGGGCACGCCCTGCGGCACCTGATCGGAGGGCTCGTGATGGTCCGTGACCACCAAATCGATCCCCAGGCTCTCCAGATAGGAAACCTCTTCTTTGGCGGCAATGCCGTTATCGACGGTCACGATCAGCTGGGGACGAGCGAGCTCGTTAACGCGGTCGAGCGCCGCGCGCGAAAGACCGTAGCCCTCGTCAAAGCGATGTGGAATAAACGGCGTAACATCGGCGCCAAACGTGCGCAGTGCCTCGGTCAACAGACAGGTCGATGTAATACCGTCGACGTCGAAATCACCAAAGACGGCGATGCGTTCGCGGTTGCGAATAGCACGCTCGACGCGGTCGGCAACGACCGACATGCCCGGGATAATGAGTGGATCGGCCCAATCACGGTCGAGCGAAGGCGTCAAAAATAGCTGGCCTTCCTCGATGGATGTAATGCCGTGCGCAACCATAATGCGCGCCACCAGCCCGGGTATGCCCAGACCAGCCGAAAGCTCCTTTTCGAGCTCGGGATTTTGCTGAGCGACCGCCCAGCGATGCGTCGTCTTAAGCGATGACATAGGCGCCCACCCCCGATAGGGGCAGGTCGCCGCGATACCTCTCACGGTTCATAGCGATGAGTCCTCTGTGTATGCCCGCTTCGGCAGGCAGATCTGTTGAACGAATTTATTATACCGTGCGGCACGGACGCAGAACCTCGCAGCACGCCGTGGTTTCGGTAAACGATGCTGGTAATACCCTCGAAATAATCGAGCGTTTCTGACGCACGGACGCATGCGAGCGTCTAGCATATCCATTCAAAACGGGTTCACGAGCAAAGGGAGTCACAAGAGCCTATGAAGCAATGGGTTGGACTGGGAAAGTTCCTCGCGGGGCATATGCAGGTCATCGTTCCGATTTGCGTAACGCTCGGCGTGCTCTTTCCCCAGCAGATCGGCGTACTCAAGCCCATCGTTCCCGCTCTTTTCGCCTTTATGACGTTCCAAGGTGCGCTCAGCAACACCTTTCACCAGGTAGCTGAGGTGTTCCGCCGTCCACTGCACTTGATTTTGGCGCTGCTGGTCTCGGCGCTGCTTATTCCCATAGCAGCTTATGCCATGGGATCGCTGTTCTTTGGCTCCAACCCCAACCTTGTCTGCGGTATCGTGCTCGAGTACAGCGTACCCGTGGCAGTCACTGCTTTTATGTGGATTAGCATGTTCGGCGGCGATGGCCCGCTCGCGCTCACCATCATCCTGACGTCCTCGGTTATCTCCCCTGTGACGATTCCGCTCACGCTTAAGCTCTTGCTGGGTGCCACCGTCTCGATCGATGTGCCGAGCATGATGCAGGACATGGCCTTTATGATCGCCATCCCCGCCGTGCTCGGTATCGTGATCAACGAGCTCACGCGTGGATGGGGACACGAGAAGCTCTCCCCCGCGCTCTCGCCCGCCTGCAAGTTCATGATGATGGGCGTTATCGCCTCCAACTCCACCGCCATGAGCGAGTACGTGCTGCACATGAACGCAGTGCGCCTGGAAGTCGCCCTCTTTATTTTGACCTTCGCCATCAGCGGCTTTGTCGTCGGTTTTCTGGTCGCCCGTGCACTGCATCTGCCATATAGCGAGACGACTACCATGTGCTTTACCTGCGGCATGCGTAACATCTCTTCGGGCGCCGTCATCGCCACGCAGTACTTTCCAGGCGAAGTCGTGTTTCCCGTCATGTGCGGAACGCTGTTTCAGCAGATACTCGCCTCGCTTATCGGGCATCTCTTTGAGCGTCTGACCGGCGAGGAGCGCGCCGCCCAGCGCAAGCGGGTCGAGGCCGGCCGCGACGCCATGGCACGCTAGACTGTCCGCATTACACGGGTGTTAGTCTTGCTATACGAGCGTTTCCAGATGTGCATGCAGGCGCTCGGCATCGATATCGAGCGTTGTCTCGGCATTGACCTGGGCCAAACGATAGCCGACAAAGTAGGGCGAAACCACCCAACGCGGCAGCGCCTTGGCAATGGTCCGACCGCCCAGGTGATAGAAGAACAAGTTGTACGACTCTGCGCGACCACCGTGGTGCTCGTTCAGGATATAGCGCAGAGCCACCTGGATCGCATCGGCGAAGAGATCCGCCTCGGCTTGATCTCGTATGTCATCGCTGGCGGCGATTCCCTGCGGGGCTGAAACGTTGATCTCAAAGAACCCCATGATGGGTTCGGTTGAGATGTTGACCGAGATCCTCCCCTGTTGCCAGACATTGATGCCTTCGAAATTGGCAGAAGTCAGCGAAGTGTAGCCGTCTTCCTGCTCCAAACCCACAATCTGCATGTGCGGATGAACGAGACTACCGCCCGAGAGCGGACCCTTGTTCTTGTACATGAGCACGCTTCGATACTGCTGTGAATCGATCATCTGCTGCCAGCAACCCAGGGCAAACCGCATCACATGGTGGAGTTCATCCGGCTCATAGGTCACCAGGTCGGCATCGTGATCGGCCGACTCGATCAGCACGGTTTGACGGGTGGCGCGCAGGGTCTTGAACTTATTCTCGAGCCAAATGCAATCGCCATCACGGCGAATGATGTCGGTGAGCCCTTCTGTATCGCAAAAGGGGCACGCGGTACCGGGGCGACGGTTGTCGTCGGGCTTGCCGCTCGCCTGCTGAACATCGAATACAAGCGCCACGGGCTACACCTCCAGCGGTACGATCCTTGTGCCATGGAGCTCGGAGACGCCCAGTGCCGCCGCCACGGTATCGCGGTTGGCTGTGGAAATGCCGCCGCCGGGAAGGATGGTCAAGCGGTCGCCCGCATACTCAATCAAGCGGGCCAAGTTTTCGAAGTTGTCCTCGATCGGCGTACCGGCAGCGCCACCATGCGTCAGGATGCGTGTGATGCCGCAGTCGGCGAGTGTGTCAATCGCGTCGAGCTGTGCCTCGGGCGAGAGCTGGTCAAACGCCATGTGGAAGGTGATGTCGATGGGCTCACGCTTGCATTCCTCGGTCGCGCAGCCCGCGGCCATCACGAGGGCGCCCAATGTAAGCTCGTCGAGTGTCCATCCGCCAGCGCAGGGCTTGCAGCAGCCAAAGACCAAGCCGTCAACGCCGGCGCTTACGGCAAGGCCCAGGTCCATCTCCATCATGCGCAGCTCGTCTTGGTTGTAATGAAAGTCACCGCCACGCGGGCGAATCATGCACATCACTCGCGCGTCATGCTCGTGAGCATAGCTGACTGTAGCGCTGATAACGCCGGCAGAAGGCGTGGTGCCACCAACGGCAAGGTTGTCGCACAGCTCGATGCGCTTTGCGCCGGCATCGATAGCTGCCGGCACCCGCTCAAAGTTCTCGGCACAAAACTCGTACAGCATAGATAGACCCCCAAAGACAGCAGATGTTTTCCGACGGGCATTGTCACACATCCCCATGAAGTTGCGGTGGAATAGGGACTCTTTCGGCCTCTGGAGCCCGTATTCAGTCCCTATTTCACCGCAACTTAAAAAGGGGCGCTGACTGAGATAGTCAGCGCCCCTTTTGTTAGGTGGGTTAGCCTCCGAGGTAGGCTTTGCGGACGTTATCGTCGTGCAGGAGCTCTTGACCGGTGCCGGTCATGGTGATCTTGCCGGTCTCGAGCACATAGCCGCGTGTGGCGATGGAAAGCGCCATCTGTGCGTTTTGCTCGACCAGAAGCACCGTGGTTCCGGCCTTGTGCAGGTCCTCGACAATCTGGAAGATCTGCTCAATCAGAATCGGCGCCAGACCCATGGAGGGCTCATCGAGCATGAGCAGCTTAGGGTTACTCATAAGAGCGCGGCCCATAACGAGCATCTGCTGCTCGCCGCCCGAAAGGGTGCCGGCGACTTGGCGACGGCGCTCCTTAAGGCGCGGGAACTGCTCGTAGACGCGCTCGAGACCCGGAGCCACCGTTGACTTGGGCTGCGTATAGGCACCCATTTCCAGGTTCTCCTCGACCGTCATCTGCAAAAAGGCGCGACGTCCCTCGGGAACCTGGGCCAGACCCTTGCCCACCAGCTTGTCGGCGGGCGTATGGGTAATGTCCTCGCCCATAAACTTGATGGAACCGGTCTTGGAGCGCAGGAGGCCCGAGACGGTCTTGAGCGTTGTGGACTTGCCGGCACCGTTCGCACCGATCAGGGCCACGATCTCGCCCTCGTTGACGTTAAAGGAGATGTCCTTGATGGCGTGGATGGCGCCGTACCAGACGTTGATGTTGTAGACGGAAAGCATCGGCTCTGCCATTTAGTTCTCCCCCTTATCCTGCTTGCCCAGATACGCCTCGATAACGGCATCGTTGTTCTGGATTTCCTCGGCCGTGCCCTTGGCGATGACCTTGCCAAAGTTAAGCACGCAGATACCCTCGCAAATATTCATGACGAGCGACATATCGTGCTCGATAAGCATGATGGCGATACCAAAAGTGTCGCGAATCTTAACGATGTTCTCCATGAGCTCTGCGGTCTCGGACGGGTTCATGCCGGCGGCAGGCTCGTCGAGCAGCAGCAACTTGGGGTTGGTGGCAAGAGCGCGAACGATCTCCAGACGACGCTGAGCGCCGTAAGGCAGCGAGCCGGCCTGCTCGTTTGCCAGGTGCTCCATATCAAAGATGGACAGCAACTCCATGGCGCGTTCATGGGCGGCCTTCTCGTGCTTCCAGTACGTCGGCAGGCGCAGCACGCCCTCAAAGCCGGAGTAGCGCTCCTGGTTGTGCAGGCCGACCTTAACGTTGTCCTCCACCGTCATGGTGTTGAACAGTCGGATGTTCTGGAACGTACGGGCAATACCCATGCGGTTGACCTGGTAGACCGACTTGCCCGAAGTGTCCTCACCGTCGAGCAGGATGGTGCCGTGCGTGGGCTGGTACACCTTGGTGAGCAGGTTGAAGACCGTAGTCTTGCCGGCACCGTTGGGGCCGATGAGACCGGCGATCTCAGTCTTGCCGATGGTTAGGCTAAAGTTGTCGACTGCCTTAAGGCCGCCGAATTCAATGCCCAGGTGGATGCACTCGAGCGCCGGGCGCTCGCCCAGGTCGCGATCGGGAACGATGGCGCCAGAAGGATACGGGACCATCTTGCCCTTGTTGAACTCAAACTTACTGGGCATCGGCTGCCACCTCCTTCTTAGAAGCAAAGCGGTCCTTAATGCGTGCGAAGAACGCCTTGAGCTGCGGGTTGTTGGTAAAGATCATGACCAGGATCAGCACGATGGCGTAGATGAGCATGCGGTAGTCCGAGAACTGACGGAGCAGCTCGGGCAGCACGGTAAGCAGCGCTGCAGCGATGACGGAACCGCGCATATTGCCCAGACCGCCCAGGACCACGAACACCAGGATAAGGATGGACGTGTTGAAGTCGAACTTGGTGGCGGAGAGCTGCGAGAAGTTACCACCGAAGAGGGCTCCGGCAGCACCGGCGAGGGCGGCGGAAACCACGAAGGCAATCATGCGGTACTGGGTGACGGAAATGCCCACGGACTCGGCAGCGATCTTGTTGTCGCGCACGGCCATAATGGCACGGCCGGTACGGCTGCGAACCAGGTTGAGTACAATCACGAGCGCAACCATGACCAGGATGGCACCGGCGAGGAAGGTCGAATAGGTCGACACGCCCGAAGCGCCCTGCGCGCCCTTGATGATGGCGGTGCCGTCCTCGAGCAGGTGCAGGTCGTTAATCGTGGAGTTGCCCGTGATGTTAAAGATCACGTGCAGGCCGCGGGAATCGACGCCCACAATGAGGCAGGTGACAATCTCTTTGATGATCTCGCCAAAAGCCAGGGTCACGATGGCCAGATAGTCGCCGCTCAGGCGCAGGACCGGGATACCGATCAAGAAGCCCAAGATGGCAGCGGCGATGGCGCCGACCACGATGCTGATGATAAGGCGCACCGGATCGGAGGGAACGGCACTCTCGAGGGCGACCGCGGTGACGATGCCCGTGTAGGCACCGACGCTCATAAAGCCCGCGTGGCCCAGCGACAAGTCGCCCGCGATGCCGACGACGAGGTTGAGGGAAATGGCCATGACGATATAGGCCGTGATGGGAACCAGCTGACCGGCGATCATGCGCGGAATCATGTGGTTAGACTGCATAAAGAACACGATGGCGAACGCCACAAGGCACATGGCGTACGTAACAAAGTCGTGACGCGTCTGCTTGTCTTTAAGAAACTTCATAACGCTCACCTACACCTTCTCGGGGACGTACTTGCCCAAGAGGCCGGCAGGCTTGACGAGCAGGACGATAATCAAAACACCAAAGACGATGGAGTTGGCAAGGCTCGTGGAAATGTAGGCCTGCGCCATCGCCTCGATGATGCCGATGAGAATGCCACCGACAAAGGCACCGGGGATGGATCCGATGCCGCCGAAAACAGCGGCATCGAAGGCCTTGATGCCGGGCATGGCGCCCGTGGTGGGCTGCAGTACCGGCGAGTAGGAGCACAGGAGCACGCCGGCGATGGCGGCAAGGGCGGAGCCGATGGCAAACGTCATCGAAATAGTGCGGTTGACGTTGATGCCCATGAGTTGAGCGGCGGCCTTGTCCTCGGACACGGCGCGCATGGCTTTGCCCATCTTGGTCTTACCTGTAAAGAACATCAGACCGGCCATGATAACCAGGCAGGCGACGATGGTGACGAGCGAGACGGCGCTTACGTTAAATTTGGCCAAGAACTCCGGCACCTGGAAGGTGACGAGCGAAGTGAAGTTCTTGGGCGTGGCGCCCCACAGAAGCTGCGCGGCGTTCTGCAGGAAGTAAGACACGCCGATGGCCGTGATCAGAACGGCCAGCGGGCCTGCTTGGCGCAGCGGCTTATAGGCCAGACCCTCAATGAGAACACCGAGAACCGTGCAGACCACACAAGAGAGAACTACAGATGCCCAGCCCGGGAGGCCGAGATACGACGTGGCGCAGAACGAGACATAGGCACCGACCATGATGACGTCGCCGTGAGCGAAGTTGAGCATCTTGGCGATACCGTAGACCATGGTGTAGCCCAACGCGATGATGGCGTAGACACTGCCCATGGACAGGCCGTTGACCAGGTATTGGATAAAGACCGTCATGTTCCACATCCCCCTTTCGAATAGGTTTCCAGTTGATGTATGAAACAGGGACGTTACATCGTCCCTAGATACCAAGCAAGCAGGGAAGGCCAAAACCTCCCCTGCTTGGGATCAAAACCGCTCTATGTAAGGCGGTCTATTAGGCCTGTACGTACTTGCCGTCGGTGATGACGTACGCCGTGGGCTCCTTCTGGACCTGGCCCTTATCGTTCCAGGTGAGCTTGCCGGTCAGACCGTCAACGGTAATCTTGAGCATAGCCTTGGACAGCTTCTCGGCGACCTCGGTCGGATCGGCGTCGACACCAAGACCGGCCTCCTTGACGGCCTCGGCCACCGCGTGCACGCCGTCGTAGGCGTCGGCGGCAAACTGGTCGGGGGTATCGCCGTACTTATCCTTGTAAGCGTTGACGAAGTCGGCGTTCTTCTCGTCGTCGGCGGAGAACGGGGTCATGAGCAGCAGACCCTCGGCAAGAGAGGTGTCGAAGCCCTCAACGCCCAGGATGCCGTCCATGCCGTCGCAGCCCATCATCTTGACGTCGTAGCCCATGTCCTTGGCGTTCTTGAGCAGGACGGACGCCGGCGTGTAGTAGATCGGCGCAAAGATCATGGTGGCGCCGGCCTGCTTGGCCTTGGTCAGTTGGTTGGTAAAGCTCGTGGCGGAGTCGTCCTTAAAGGTCTCCTCGTCAACAATCTCGAGCTTGGACTCAGCGGCCTGGGCCTTAAAGGAATCTGCGATGCCCGAAGAATAGGCGTCGCCGGAGTTATAGAACAGCACGAACTTCTCGTCCGCATACTTCTGCGCCAGGAACTTGGCAGCGTTGACACCCTGGTTGGGGTCGGTGAAGCAAACCTGGAAGACGCAATCCTTGCCGTCGGTGACGTCCTCGGAGGACGCGGACGGGGTGATCATGAACGTCTTGGGGTCGTTACCGCACTCGGCGGCAACGGCAACCGACGCACCCGTGGTGGTCGGGCCGACGAGGGCCTGCATGCCCCAGTCGAGCAGGGTATTGAAGGCGTTGACGGCCTTCTCGCCGTCGGCCTGGTCATCCTCGGCCTTGCTGGCAAGCGGCAGCTCCTTGGTCGAGAAATCCTTGCAGCCAAGCTCGACGCCCTGGGTAACGGACTTGCCGTAGGACGCGTTGGCGCCGGTCAGCGGTCCGATGGTGCCGATCTTAAAGGAACCGTCGGCCGACGCGGAACCGCTGTCGCCGCCGTTGGAGGAGCAGCCAGCTAGAATGGACATCGCCCCCAGACCTGCTGCGCTCGCGATAACGCTCCTGCGATTCATAACAGGGTTCAATGACTTACCGGTGAGGCTCGACATGCGGCTCTCCTCTCAAATCTCGTCGGGTTTCGGTTACCCGACAGGCCATCCTTCGCCGTGTTCGGCGTTCGCAAAATACTAGACGCTTTAGTTAAGGAAAGTGGCGATTATTTCAACTTTTCTTTGGATTTGTTCATTTATCCATAATTCCGCGTATTTCTATTACTTTATGCAGTAATGCCACTTTATTGTGTGAAAGTAATGTTTCCGTTCTGTTACAGGCGTCCCTGCCCTGAATAAAACGGCCTCACTGGTCGCGCTTTATGCGCACTTAGGCGGCGATGTACTTGCCGTCCTGGATCACATAGGCTGTGGCGGGCTTTTCGACCTGGCCCTCGTCATTCCACGTCAGCTCGCCCGTCAGGCCCTCGATCTTGATCTTGCGCATGACCTTGGCAAGGTCGCCGGCAATGTCGGCACCGTCGGCCGAAATGTCAATCCCCGCCCTATCGATAGCCTCGGCGATGGCGTGGACGCAATCGTAAGCGTCGGCGGCAAACTGGTTGGGCGTCTCGTCGTAGGCATCCTTATAGGCCTTGACGAAGTCGGCATTCTTCTCATCGTCAGCCGAAAACGGGGTCATGAGCAGTACGCCCTCGGCAAGAGAGGTATCGAAGCCTTCCACAGAGAGCAGGCCGTCCATGCCGTCGGTACCCATGAGGGTCATGTCGTAGCCCATGTCCTTGGCGTTCTTGAGCAAAACGGACGCCGGCGTGTAGTAGATCGGCGCAAAGATGAGCGTGGCGCCGGCCTCCTTGGCCTTGGTGAGCTGGTTGGTAAAGCTCGTGGAAGAGTCGTCCTTAAAGGTCTCGGTATCGACGATGTCGAGCTTGGACGCCTTGGCCTGCTCGGCAAAAGCGTCGGCAACGCCCGAGCTATACGTATCGCCAGAGTTGTAGAACAGGGCGATCTTGGCATCCGCGTACTTCTCGGCCAAGAACTTCGCGGCGCTGGCGCCCATGGTGGGATCGGTGAAGCAAACCTGGAAAACCGTGGTCTTGTCCTTGGTAACGTCGAGCGACGAGGCCGAAGGCGTGACCATGAGCATATCGTCGGCGATCTCGCCCGAGACGGCGACGGCGGCACCGGTGGTGACGGGGCCGACGAGCGCCTGCATGCCCCAGTCGCACAAGGTATTGAAGGCGTTGATGGCCTTCTCGCCGTCAGCGACGTCATCCTCAGACTTAAGCGAGAGTTTGAGGTCCTTGGTCGAAAAATCCTTGGCGGCGAGCTTGGCACCCTTCTCGGCCGAAACGCCATAGGTTGCCGCGGCGCCGGTCAGAGGGCCGATGACACCGATCTTGAAGGTCTTGCCGTCATCGGCGGAGCCGCCGTCCGAGCCGCCCGACGAGCAACCAGCGAGTGCGACGGTACTGCCGAGCGCCGCGGCGCCGGCGAGAAAGTTCCTACGGCTGAGCGTGCTGTTGATGTTGAACATGGTGTCCCCCTTTTCGCTGGCCGTAGTGCGGCCGTCTTGCGGTACGGGGCAAACCTTATGGCGCCAGCGTTGACAGTTTGTTACGGAGTTCCGTTTGTAGCGAGCATGTTTCCAATGTTTCCGCAGCGTTTCGGGGGTGCCGTTTTGTGCGACTCCTGTTGCCTGGCGAGCACGCGCCCTCTGTTCACGCTAGAATGCACTCAACCTTTAAGTGGTTAATCCATCCATAAGATGCACGAAGGAGCTATCTATGAGCGAACCCCTGCGCACCGTGAACGTCGGTCTGATCGGTCTGGGAACCGTCGGCGGCGGCGTGGCCCGTCTGATCAAGAGCCACCACGATGAGTACCTGGCAGCCTACGGCATCGACCTTAAGCTGACCCGCGCCTGCGCGCTTGCTTGGGAGCAGGCCGAGGCGGCAGGCATTGAGCGCGAGGCCTTTACGAGTGACTGGCACGACGTCGTCACAGACCCCGCCGTCGACATCGTCGTCGAGCTGATCGGCGGCGAGCATCCCGCAACCGAGATATTCACCACCGCCTTCGAGAACGGCAAGCACGTCGTCTCTGCCAACAAGGCCCTGCTGGGCCGTCATGTCGAGACGCTCGCCGAGAAGGCGCGCGCGTGCGGCGTGCAGATTAAGTGCGAGGCCAGCTGCGGCGGTGGCATCCCCATTGTCAGCACGCTCGAGCACGACCTGGTGGGCAACAAGATCCTGACCATCGCCGGTATCCTTAACGGCACCACCAACTACATCCTGTCGCGCATGGACGCCGAGGGCGCCGATTACGCTGACGTGCTCGCCGACGCCCAGGCAAAGGGCTATGCCGAGGCCGACCCGTCCGCCGACGTCGACGGCTTCGACGCCGCCAGCAAGACGGCAATCCTCGCTTCCATCGGCTTTGGCACCCGTGTGACCACCGACGATGTCTACCAGCAGGGTATCCGTACCATCGGCGCCGAGGACATTGCCCAGGCCCGCGAGCTCGGCTACACCATCAAGCTGCTGGGCATCGCACGCAACACCGACGCCGGCGTCGACGTCCGCGTGCACCCCACGCTGATCCCCGCCGACCACATGCTTGCCAAGGTCAACGGCGCCATGAACGCTGTCTACGTGGTAGGCGACGCCGTGGGCGAGACCATGTTCTACGGTGCCGGCGCAGGCTCCTTCCCCACCGCGAGTGCCGTCGTGGGCGACATCCTGTCGCTCTCCGAGCAGATCAGCCGCGGCGTGGCTCCGCTGCCCGAGATTGAGCCCTATGGCCACAACCTCGCCTTTAAGCCCATGGACGAGCTCCAGACCAAGTACTATGTGCGCCTGAAGGTCGCCGACCGCGTGGGCGCCCTGTCCGAGACGGTCGACATCTTTGCCAAGCACAACATCTCGATCTCGCTCATCAACCAGGTCGAGGACGGCAAATCGGGCGTCAGTGATGCCTGCTCGGTCATCTTCCTGACGCACCGCGCGCTCGAGAAGGACGTCCAGGCTGCCGCCGCCGAGCTTGCCAGCGTCGACTGCGTGGCCGAGGTCGCCAACGTCCTGCGCATCGAGGACGTTGAGGCCTGGACCGAAGGCGTCATGGCCAACTAGTCCAGTCCTTGGCACACAACATAGCACCTGAGGGGCTCCCGTCCGTTTGGATGGGAACCCCTTTGTTTGACGTTCATCAAGCAAAAGTTTGAACAACTTGGCCATTCGCTGACAACCGAGGGTGCCGTTTACCGATATGCGAACGAAGTTGATTTTGCGCGCCGTTATGCTGTGCTGCGTATGTCCACCCCCGAAGAATGGAGGCACCATGTTGCTCGAGGGTAAGAAAGCAATCATCACCGGAGGCACGCGCGGCATCGGCTATGCCATCGCCTGCCGTTTTATCGAGGAGGGCGCCGCCGTCACCGTCTTTGGCTCGCGTCAAGAGACCGCCGATGCGGCCGTTGAGAAGCTGACAGCCGCCTATCCCGACGCCAAGGTCTGGGGCCGCTCCTGCGACCTCACCTCACTCGAAGCCGTGACTGAGGCCTTTACCCAGGCTGCAGCCGACATGGGCGGCTTGGACACGGTCGTCAACAATGCCGGTATTTCCCAGCGTTCACCCCTCTTGGACTACACGGCCGAGGAGTTCGCCAAAGTTATGGACCTCAACGTCGTCGCCGTCTTTAACGGCCACCGGGCAGCCGCTAAGATTATGACCGAGGCTGGCCACGGCGGCACCATCACCACCACGAGCTCAATGGTCGCCAAGTACGGTCAGCCCTCTGGCGTCGGTTACCCCACGTCCAAGTTTGCCGTCAACGGCATGGTCCAGTCGCTCTCGCGCGAGCTCGCCCCCATGGGTATTCGCGTCAATGCTGTCGCACCTGGCGTAACCAAAACCGATATGGTCGCCAACCTGCCCGAAGAGGTTATTAAGCCCATCGTCGCCACCATTCCGCTGGGTCGCATGGGCGAGCCCGAGGATGTCGCCAACGCCTTTGTTTTCCTGGCGAGCGACATGTCCTCCTACGTCACGGGCGCCGTGCTCCCCGTCGACGGAGCCGCCCGCTCCTAGGGAGCCACAAGCTTTGGCTTCAAGCCTCAACATAGCTCAACCAAAAAGGCGCGCCGTCTGCATCAACTGCAGGCAGCGCGCCTTCTTCTGTTATGAAAGGGAAACTATGTCCCAGTATTTCGGATCAGAACGGGGCACGGTTTCCCCAGGACCTCCTTGCGGAAACTGCGTCCCGCTTTGAACGCCGATTCTGGGATACCGTTTCCGCAACGGGTCTCTCGCGGAAACTGCATCCCACTCTGAGCGCCCATTCCGGGACACAGTTTCCCAACGGCCCCCGTTTCGGAAACCACATCCCGTTCCGGGCCTTCAAAGCGGGACGCGGCTTCCTCGAGAGAGTATCGACTACTTGCCGTCGTCGTCCTGGGCCTCATCGCGTGCATAGAGCTCCAGCATGCGGCGGCGGTATTCGCGCACGGCGAGCTTGGCGCGCTCCAGGCGGCGACGCTCATGCGGAGTCAGCTCGGACGTGTCGATCTCATCACCATAAGTCTTATCGGCAAGCAGGTGCGCCGCGTCCACGATGCGGGCATCGATGTGGCCGCTCGCCGCCTCGGCGGAAAGACGCTCGGCAATCGTATCGAGCGTAGGCAGGCCCTCGAATACGCGACCATGGCCATGCGAAGTCAGCAGCTCGTGCTCTCGTGCGAGCAGACTCGCCAAATCGTGATGAGCGCGCAGGATGTCGAGCGCATCGGATGGATGCTCGGCAACTTCTGCCACGGCGGCGACCGGCGCAGCATCCACCACGCGGTAGAAGAGCTGCGCGAGCAATGGCATCAAGAACACCGTGATGGCGCCGGCGGCAACCATAACCGACGCGATGTCTTGCGACAGCGCGCCCGCGTTGACGGCAACGCTCGTCACGGCAACGATGAACGGCAGCGCCGTGGTGCAGTACAGGGCCACGGTAATGCGGCCATACGCCGACACATCGCGCGTCGCAGGACAAATGCTCATAGAGACAAGGATCGGCACGGCACGAATAATCAGCAACGCCACGATAAAGCCCACGAGCAAGCCCGGGCGCGAAGCCACGGCCGTCAGGTCGATCTTTGCGCCCGATACGGTAAAGAACACCGGAATCAAAAAGCCGTAGGCCAGACCGTCGAGCTTGGTCTCGAGCGTATGGTTGCCCTCGGGGATGATATAGCGCAGGACAAAGCCGGCGGCAAAAGAACCCAACACGATGTCGAGATCAAAGACGGCCGAGAACGCCACGAGTGTGACCAGGATGAGCACCGTCAGGCGCACGAAGGTCTGCGACGTGGTATCGGCGCGCTCCTCGACAAACGCAAAGAAACGGCTGCCGACGCGCTTGGAGCGGCTCGGGACCACGGCAAGCAACACGCAAACCACCGCAAACAAGCCAAGGATTACGAGCGTTTGGATGCCAGTGCGGGCAGACAGCAGCACCGACATGGCGAGCACGGGACCGAGCTCTCCCCACGTGCCATAGGCAAGGATGGAGTCGCCCACACGCGTGCCAGTGAGCGAGCGCTCACGCATGATGGGTACGAGCGTGCCGAGCGCCGTGGAAGTGAGGGCAAGCGTCACGGCGATACCGTCGAAATGACTGACCGAGAACCACGGGGTAAAGCGCACAGCAAGCCAGGCGATACCAAACGTGACGACCCACGTCGCCAAGCCGTAGCGGCCCTCGACGCCCGTGATGCTCTTGGGATCGATCTCAAAGCCGGCAAGCAGGAACAAAAAGGCCAGACCGAGCTCGGACACCAGCGAGACCTCGGCATCTACATGGATGACGCCGAGCATATGGGGTCCCAGCACCGCGCCGAGCACGAGCAAAAAGACCGTCTCGGGAACGGGTTTTCCGGGAATCGCCGAGGCGATAAAAGGACTCGCAAAGGCCACGAGTGCGATGATGGCGAGAGAAACGAATGCCATGTGATGCCTTTCTCTTGTTTGCGCTTCACTGTAGCACCCTCGCCGTCCTCACCGCGCCGCGAGCTGTCGTATCATAGTGAGGTTTACAAACATGTGGCTCAAGGCGACCGCAGGGCAGACCCCGCAAACCGACCGCTGCCGCATACCGTACCGTACGCCCAACCGATCAGGAAGGCAGGAACCAATGGTCTCTCGTATCTACGTGGAGAAGAAACCCGGGTTCGACGTCGAGGCTCAGCAGCTCAAGGGCGAGCTGACCGAAATTCTCGGCATCAAGGGCATCGAGGCCCTGAGGATCATCAACCGCTACGACGTCGAGGGCATCGACGAGGAGCTTTTCCGCTCCTGCGTGCCGACCGTCTTTAGCGAGCCCCAGGTCGATGTGACCTACGACGAGCTCCCCGCAAGCGATGGCGCCGTCTTTGCCGTCGAATTCCTGCCTGGCCAGTTTGACCAGCGCGCCGACTCCGCCAGCGAGTGCGTGCAGCTCATCAGCCAGGGCGAGCGCCCCGCCGTGCGCTCCGCCAAGGTCTATATGATCTCGGGCGCTCTGGACGAGGCCGCCATCGATGCCATCAAGCACTACGTGGTGAACCCCGTCGAGGCGCGCATCGCCTCGCTCGACCTGCCCGAGACGCTGCACATTGAGACCCCCGAGCCCCAGCCCGTCGAGGTGCTCGACGGTTTCCGCGAGCTCGACGAAGCCGGCCTTGCCGCCTTTATTTCCGAGCGCGGCCTTGCCATGGACGAGGCGGACATCGCCTTCTGCCAGCAGTACTTCCGCGATGAGGACCGCGACCCCACCATCACCGAGATCCGTGTGATCGACACCTACTGGTCCGACCACTGCCGCCACACCACCTTCGGCACCGTCCTGGACGACGTGACGATCGACGACGCCGTGGTGCAGCAGGCCTTCGACCGCTACATGGAGATGCGCCACGAACTCGGTCGCGACGCCAAGCCCGTCTGCCTCATGGACATGGGCACCATCGGCGCCAAGTACCTCAAGAAGACCGGCGTCATGACCGATGTCGACGAGTCCGAGGAGATCAACGCCTGCACCGTCAAGGTGAAGGTCGATGTCGATGGCGAGGACCAGGACTGGCTGTTCCTCTTTAAGAACGAGACCCACAACCACCCGACCGAGATCGAGCCCTTCGGCGGTGCCGCCACCTGCGTGGGCGGCGCCATCCGCGACCCGCTCTCGGGCCGCAGCTATGTGTACCAGGCCATGCGCGTCACCGGCGCCGGCGACCCCACCGTCCCGGTTTCCGAGACGCTCGAGGGCAAGCTGCCGCAGCGCAAGCTCGTGACCACTGCCGCCGCCGGCTACTCCAGCTACGGCAACCAGATCGGCCTTGCCACCGGTCAGGTCAACGAACTCTATCACCCCGGTTACGTGGCCAAGCGCATGGAGGTTGGCGCCGTCGTGGGCGCTACCCCGGCAAACCACGTTCGTCGCGAGTGCCCCGCCCCCACCGACAAGATCATCCTGCTGGGCGGCCGCACCGGCCGCGATGGCATCGGTGGCGCCACTGGCTCCTCCAAGACCCAGAACACCGAGTCCATCGAGACCTCGGGTGCCGAGGTCCAGAAGGGCAACGCCCCTGTCGAGCGCAAGCTGCAGCGCCTGTTCCGCCGCGGCGACGCCTGCCGTCTGATCAAGCGCTGCAACGACTTTGGCGCCGGCGGCGTCTCGGTCGCCGTGGGCGAGCTTGCCGACGGCCTGTATGTCGACCTTGATACCGTGACCAAGAAGTACGACGGCCTGGACGGCACCGACCTCGCTATCTCTGAGTCCCAGGAGCGCATGGCCTGTGCCGTCGCCGACGGTGACGTCGAGGAGTTCATGGGCTACGCCGCTGAGGAGAACCTCGAGGCGACCGTTATCGCCGAGGTTACCGCCGAGCCGCGCATGCGCATGGCCTGGAACGGCGTCGCCATCGTCGACCTGTCCCGCGAGTTCCTCAACTCCAACGGCGCACCCAAGCACCAGGTCGCCCACGTGTGCGCCCGTAGCGTGTGGCAGCCCAGCTGGGCCGGCACCACGCTCGCCGAGCGCATGACCTCGCTTGTCACCGACCTCAACGTCGCTTCCAACAAGGGCCTTTCCGAGCGCTTCGACTCCACCATCGGCGCCGCGACCGTGCTCATGCCCTTTGGCGGCAAGACGCAGCTCACCCCCAGCTCGGCCATGGTCGCCAAGTTCCCCGTGGACGGCGAGACCACCACGGCGAGTGCTATGGCATGGGGCTTCAACCCCTATCTGATGGAAGCCGACCAGTTTGCGGGCGCCTACCTGTCCGTGGTCGAGTCCATCGCCAAGCTCGTTGCCGCCGGCTTTGAGCACAAGCGCGCCTACCTCTCCTTCCAGGAGTACTTCGAGCGCCTGCGCACCGAGGCAGAGCGCTGGGGCAAGCCCATGGCCGCCGTCCTGGGTGCCCTTATGGCCCAGGTCGACCTGGGTGCCGGCGCCATCGGCGGCAAGGACTCCATGAGCGGTTCGTTTGAGGACGAGGCCGGCGAGCTCAACGTTCCGCCGACCCTGATCAGCTTCGCCGTCGCCGTGGGCAAGGCCGCCCGCGCCGTCTCGCCCGAGTTCAAGGGCCTCACGCACCGCGTCGTCCGCATCGCCCCCGCCACCTATGGCGAGGACTACCGCCCCGATGCTCAGCAGCTGCTCGCCGCGTTTGACGCCGTCGAGGCGCTCACTGCTACCGGCAACGCCCTGGCCATCTCCACGCCCGGCTACGGCTGCGGCGCCGAGAGCCTCTTTAAGATGTGCGTCGGTAACCAGATCGGTATCGAGCTTGCCGAGGATGTAGACGTGGAGAGCCTCTTCACCCCGCTCTACGGCAGCTTTATCGTCGAGCTCGCCGAGGATGCCGAGCTGCCCGAGGTCGCCGACGGCGTTGTCGTCGAGCCCCTGGGCACCACCGTCGAGGGCTATGTCATCGACACCGGCTCCGAAGTCATCGAGCTCTCCGAGCTCCAGGAGGCCTGGGAGAGCGGCATCGAGGGCGTCTTTGCCTACCGCAGCGCCGGCGAGACCCCCGAGGTCGAGACCATCGACTTCCGCGCCAAGGACATCCACGTGTACGGCGGCGCCAAGATCGCCCGCCCGCGCGTGGTTATCCCCGTGTTCCCCGGCAACAACTGCGAGTACGATAGCGCCCGTGCCTTCCGCGCCGCCGGCGCCGAAGCCGACACCTTCGTGATCAACAACCTCACGCCCGAGGCCGTCGCCGAGAGCACCCACGAGCTTGCCCGCCGCATCCGCGCAAGCCAGATCGTCATGATCCCCGGCGGCTTCTCGGGCGGCGACGAGCCCGACGGCTCCGCCAAGTTCATCACGGCGTTCTTCCGCGCTCCCGAGGTCACCGAGGCAGTCCGCGACCTGCTCAAGGCCCGCGATGGCCTGATGCTGGGCATCTGCAACGGCTTCCAGGCCCTGATCAAGCTCGGCCTGGTGCCCTACGGCGACATCGTCGACGCCACGCCCGATGCGCCCACGCTGACGTTCAACACCATCGGTCGCCACCAGAGCCGTCTGGTGCGCACCCGCATCTCGTCCAACTTGTCCCCGTGGCTGTCGCAGTGCAGCCTGGACGACCCCTACACCGTCGCCATCAGCCACGGCGAGGGCCGCTTTGTCGCCAACGACGAGGTACTCGCCCAGCTTATCGCCAACGGCCAGGTCGCCACGCAGTACGTGGGCGAGGACGGCAAGCCCAGCATGGATCTTTCCGTCAACCCCAACGGCTCCGCACTCGCCATCGAGGGCATCACGAGCCCCGACGGCCGCGTCCTGGGCAAGATGGGCCATGCCGAGCGTCGCGGCGACAACCTGTACCGCAACGTGCCCGAGCATGTCCCCGGCGATAAGTTCATGCCAATCTTTGAGAGCGGCGTGGCCTACTTCGCTTAAACCTTTCCCATCGGGTACAATCCCTTCGGGTAACAACACCCGCCACCGACACATCCGGTGGCGGGTTCTTTTTTGCTTCGCGCATGTAGGAAGGACATCATGGAAAGCCGCAAGCCGCATCTCGCCACCCTGCCCGGACTCATCCTGGGCTGTCTTGTTTGCTGTGCACTCTGGGGATCGGCCTTTCCCTGCATCAAGATCGGCTACGCACTCTTTGGTATCCCGGCGCACGACAGCGCTTCGCAGCTGCTCTTTGCAGGTTTACGCTTTACGCTTGCCGGCGCCCTGGTTATCGTTGGGATGAGCGCGGCCCAACGCCGCCCTCTCATACCGCAAGCGCGCGACATCAAGCCCATCTTTGTCTTGTCGCTCTTCCAGACTATCGGGCAGTACTTCTTTTTCTATCTGGGCCTCTCGCGCGCCAGCGCCATGTCGAGCTCCATCATCGAGGCCAGCGCCAACTTCCTCGCAATCCTCTTTGCCGCCCTGGCATTTCACACCGAGAAGCTCAATACGGCCAAGGTGCTTGGCTGTGCGCTGGGCTTTGCCGGCGTCGCGCTCGTCAACCTTTCGGGCGCAGATGGCACCTTTGGCTTCAGGCTCGATGGCGAGGGCTTTATCCTAGCCTCCACTGTCGCGGGTGCTCTTTCGACCTGCCTGATCGGCATCTTCTCGCGCAAGCACGACGGTGTTTTGCTTGCCGGCTGGCAGTTTTTAGTCGGCGGCCTGGTCCTCACCGCCATCGGCTTTTTGATGGGTGGCGCGCTCTCCCCCACGGCGATTGTCCCCGCCATCGTGCTCATCATCTACATGGCGCTTATCTCCGCGGTCGCCTACTCGCTGTGGTCGCGCCTGCTTGCCGTCAACCCCGTCAGCCGCGTCTCGGTCTTTGGGTTTATGAACCCCGTCTTTGGTGTGCTGCTGAGCGCGCTGCTGCTCGGCGAAGGCGCGGGCACGAGCCCCGTTACCGTCATCGTTGCCCTGCTGTTGGTCTGCGGCGGCATCATCATCGTCAACAAACCCAAAAAAGCATAGTGAACTGCCCTTATTTAGCAGAGGGGATTCACATACTTTAGTTTAATGGAGTACATCGGTGAGCTGAGGGCCGACACGCACGCAAGCGTGCGCCCCTTTTTTCTAGCGTATCTGGATGCCGGCTTTCTTTTTCTCGGCCTTGACGCGGTAGAGCTCCGCATCGGCGGCGCGAAGTAAGTCTTGCCAGGTATCAACACTATCGCCGACCCGCGCGTAACCGATGGACATCCGCAATGCATACGGCACCTCGGCACGAGCGAGCTCGTCGTCAATCGCCGAACACAGGTCTATGACGTCCTGCTCCGCCGCTGCTTTTTGGAGCACCACGAACTCATCGCCACCATAGCGTGCGATAAAGCCACCAGACGTCGAGCAGACTTCTTTGAGCGCAGCGGATATGACCTGAAGAGCATGGTCGCCCTCCACATGTCCATAGCGATCGTTAATCTGCTTAAAGCCATCAGCGTCCATCATAAGCAGATATACATCTTCGGCCTGATCCACATTTGAAAAGAGCGACAGCATATAGGTCTCAAAACGGTTGCGGTTGTTGAGTCCAGTCAACGGGTCAGTAGAGATCAGTTGCTCCTGATAGACGATATAGAGCAGCAGGATGCTCAGCGTTATACCGACGCAAAGGCCCGGTACCGAAAACAAAACCTGGAAGGTACCGCCCACCAGAGCGGGAACCGCAAAAAAGGCGAGGGTGCGATAAATGGCCTTCTTTTGCAGGCTTTCGACTTTTCGAGCCTGAATAAAGGCATGCAAGGACGTATATATGACGTAGCAGTAGCTCACGATGGGCTGGATCATATAAGCAAAGCCGCGACGATATACGCCCTGTGCATCGATATAGAACATAGCGTGCGTCCAGTAGCTGGTAAATGCCAGCACGACCACCAATGCTGTTGGCAACGTTAAAAGTACCACCCTGTAGGGCGTGGTCAGGAGCCGTGAGCCCTGCATCGTCTCGGAATAGAAAAACCAAATGAGGCACGCGATGGCGAACAGCGAAAACGAGACCGCGTTGGAAATCCAGTTGGCCGTGATGCCTACAGGAGTGCTTACGCCGTCCGAGAGCGTCCAGATCATATCGAAGAAAATGTAGGCAGCAGACGTGTAGCCCAGCATGCTAAACAAAAGCTGCTGGGTGCTCGAGAACAGGGAGCGACGGCTTCGTACGGCAAGCCCGATAAGAATAATCATGCACAGCAGGAATATCTCGATCTTGAGTGCCTTAATCACTAGACGCCCTCCCTTCAATATCCAAGTGGCCAGCATCGCCCGAGTCGCGCCCAGGCGCCAAACACCCCTTTCTCCGCAGGGGTAAAGGGAATCATAGCAGAGCGCCCGAACGTCACTGCAGAACAGCCACCGTTCGGGCGCCCATACGGCGCGAATTGCACACGCCGGCTTGATTGACTCGCGTCGACGATTACTCGCCGTCAATGTCGGTCGCGACGGCCTCCTCAATAGCCTCGACGCCTTCAACCGACAGATCCTCTTTGCCGTGGCAGAACTTCTTATCGACCCAGCCAGTCAGAATCGGGGCCATGATTGCCGTGATGATGACGGCAGTGGCGATCTGCGCATACGCGGTGGGCGCAAGCTCGGCATAGCGCGGAGCGACCTCGGCAAGGGCAACCGGCGTGGTCATAGCCGTGCCGGCGATGGTGGAGCAAGCAACGGCGGCCTTGCCGTTGCCGCCGCACAAGCGCTCGAAGGCAAAGGTGACGGGGCCAACGATAAAGAGGGTGATGAGGCCCAGCAGGATGCCCGAGATACCGCCGGTGATAAAGCTCGACAGGCTCATGGACGCACCGAGCTGAAATCCGATGACAGCGATCGCGGGATTGGCGCCGGGGACCAGCAGGTTCTTGATAAACGGGAACAAGTTGCCCAGGACCATGCCGATAACAAGCGGCAGGATGGATCCGATGATGGTGCCGACGGGGATATTGGCGAGACCCGAGACACCGAGGATGATCATCGTGACGGCGGGGCCGGCCGTAAAGAACAGGATACCGACAGCGCCCTGCTCGGACTCATCGCCGAACTCGCCCATGATGCCCGTATAGAGCGCCATGTTGCAAAACGTAATGCCGCCGATGATGGAAACCGAGCTCAGGCCTAAAAAGTTATCGTTAAAGAAGTACGCGACGCCCAGACCCAGCGCGGCTGCCACTACAAGCTTAGGAATCAGCACGACGATACCGGTCTTGATGGCGCCCGGCGTGGACTTAAAGCTGATGCCGGCGCCCACAAACAGCAGGATCGCGGCGACGATGGTATTGGACCCACCGCGGCAGGCAGCCGTAAAGAAGCCGCCGATCTCAAAAACCTGCGGGCAGAAGGTGTTGAGCAAAAGACCGACGATCATGGGATAGATCATGATGTCGCCCGGGATGCGCGGGACCTTGAATTTCTTTTGCTCGTTGGCGGTTGCTTCCTGTGCCATGAAACCCCCATTTCCGCTGACGAGGTACAAAAGCCCACGTCACGCTTTGCTACAGTAAAGTTTGACCATGGTACCAGAAGAAATAGACCAGCTCGGTGAAAAATTCGACAAGTTGGGATGGAACGAGATTCGGCGCCCGCGACGCCACCCCTATATAAGGCTCAAAACGATATAGAGTACGATACCCGAGACGCAGCACCACAGCATCGATTTTGTCTTGACCGCCACGACCACGACGCCGGCGGCAGCAATCCAGGGAACCAAGGCAGGCCAGAGTCCCGCGTCGAACGCGCCGGGGCTCACCAAGTCGTTGGCGACCAGCGCGGCAAAGGCAGCGGGCGGGATATAGCCCAGGGCCTCGGTAATGCGGGGCGACAGGGTCCGCCCGCGCAAGGCGAACGCCGGCGCGATGCGAAAGAACGCGATAGCAGCCCACGACGACAGCCACAGAACCAAGAACTCGTTAACGGGCATCGCGGGCACCTCTTCCGTCAAATACAGCATCGCACGCCAGCGCAATGGCAATGCCGGCCACGACGCTTGCCGGCACGACAATATTCGCGAGGCCCAAAAACTTGCATACGGCGACGGACACCGCGCCCGAAACCGCCGCGACAACGTTGCCGCGCGACAGCTGCTGCGAAAAGAGCAGGCAGATAAAGAGCGAGGTGCAGACAAAGGCCGCAATGGCGGTGGGAACATCGACAACGGCACCGACGATGGCGCCCGTCGTACACGAAACGCCCCATGTTGCGATGAGGATCGCATTGAGCACAAAGGACTCGCGCGGGCCCCAATCCTCCCCCTCAATCAGCTTGGCAAGCGAGATGCCATATGCCTCCTCGGTAAGTGTCGCGGCAACAGCCAGCGTCTGACGCTTCGAGGCACCCGTCAGATGCGGCGCAATCGATGCCGAGTAAAGCGCAAAACGCGAGGAGATGGCGGCAACGCTCGCGATAATCGAAGGTGCCGGTACGCCCGCCAGCCAAAGATTGCAGATCATAAACTGGCCGCTGCCCGTCACAAACGTGCTGCTCAGGGCAAAGACCATCCAGGGCTCCATTCCCGTCTGCCCCATGATCATTCCGCACGGCGCGCCTATTGCAACATAGGTAAGCATCACTGGCCAGACGGTTCTAACGATTTTGAGCACCATACGCTTCTCATCCTGACAAGGTCTCCGAGCCGCATGTAGCGACACGGCAGAATCATCATCCGACAGCAACCGAGTTCACCTACAATTGCCACCGGATCGAAAGACACAACTTTTTAGGAAGTCATTATGACAGCTATCGATCGAGACCGGGCGCGCACGGCCTTCAAAAGCTACACCGATGCCTACGACGCCACCAACCCACGCATCGCGCTCAAAATCGAGCATACGTACCACGTGGCCGAGGCATGCGATGCCGTAGCGCGCGAGCAGGGCTGGTCGTCAGAAGATATTGACCTGGCATGGCTTTGCGGCCTGCTACACGATATGGGCCGCTTTGAGCAGCTGCGACGCTGGGACACCTTTAAGGACGCCGAGAGCATGAGCCATGCGGCGCTGGGCATCGAGGTCCTCTTTGGCGAGAATCCCGCCGATGCACCCGCCGTAACGAGCATCCGCGACTTTATCGATGACCCGGCAGAAGATGAGCTCATCCGAGCGAGCATTGCCTATCACAGCGATTTCCGCCTACCCGCGCGGCTCGACGTGCGCACGCGGAGCTTCTGCGATATCGTGCGCGATGGTGACAAGATCGACATTATGCGCACCATCGCCGACAGCACCGTCGACACTATCCTCAAGGTGGACGAGAAGACGTTTCTCGGCAGCCGTTTCTCGTCGCCGACACTTGCCGCCTTTGACGAGCACCGCTGCGTCGCACGCGATGAGCGCGATGAGCCCGCCGACTTCTTGGTGGGGCTTATCTGCTTTATGTTTGAGCTCGTCTTTCCGGCAAGCCGTGCGCTGGCGCGCGAACAGGGTGATATCCACCGCCTGCTCGACGCGCCCTTTGGCATTACACAGCCCTTTACCGACCCCGCCACGCAGGCAACCTGGAGCCGTCTAAAGGACGAGATGCGCGACTGGCTGGCGCGCGCCTAGCGCTCAAGCTGGGCCAGCAGCTCCTCGACGACCTCGACGGCATCACCGACAACCTTGTACTGGGCAGCACCAAAAATGGGGGCATCCGGGTCCTCGTTGATGGCGATAATGCACTCCGCCCCACCGATGCCGGCAAGATGCTGGATGGCGCCCGAAACACCGATACTCACGAGAAGCTTGGGCGAAACCGATACGCCCGTCTGGCCGATCTGATGGCGATACTCTAACCAGCCGGCCTCCACGACAGGTCGCGTGCAGCCAAGCTCGGCTCCCAGAGCCTCGGCGAGCCTTCGCATCAGCGGCAGGTTTTTCTTGGAACCAATGCCGCGACCCACCACGACCAGGCGCTCGGCATCGGCGATCGAAGCCTGCTGCCCCCACTCCTCGGCGGGAATCGAGATCTCGACACGAGCCTTAGCATCATCCGCAAGCGATATCTGGGTGATCGTGCCAGAGCGGTCGTAGTCAAAGTCGGGCGCCTTAAAGATGCCGGGACGAACCGTTGCCATCTGGGGACGATGATTGGGGCAGACGATGGTGGCCATCAGGTTGCCGCCAAACGCCGGACGCGTCTGTTGCAGCAGTCCCGTCTCCGTATCCATCGAAAGTACGGTGCAGTCAGCCGTAAGGCCCGTCTGCAAGCGCACGGCAACGCCGGGTGCCAGTTCGCGACCAAAAGCGGTCGCACCGTATAAGATGGCCTCGGGTTTGCGTTCGGCTACCAAATCGCAGATCAAGCGGGCGTAGACCTCCGCATCGTTTTGGCGCAGGCGCTCGTCGCGACAGGCCAGGACCTCGTCCGCGCCGGCACAAACCAGGTGTTCGAGATCCCTGAGCGAGCCCTCGGGGCCCATGCCGATCAGTGCCACCAGACGGCAGCCGCGAGCATCGGCAAGCTCGCGCCCCTTGCCCATGAGCTCGTAGGCCACGGGAGCCACGGCGTTGTGCTCGTCGGTCTGCACGAATGCCCAAATGTCTCGATACGCATCGAGGTCAACCGCGCCGGCGGCCTCGTCACGCTCGATCGAGATAGCGTTGACAGGGCAGGCGTCGACGCACCCACCGCATAGGATGCAGCCGTCGGTTACGCGGGCGCATCGGCTGGGTCGCTCGCCTTCCACTACGATGCCGCCCGAGGCACAGGCGCGAACGCAGCGACCGCAGCCGATACAGGCTTCGCTATCGATAATCAGTCCGCTCATCTATGCCATCCCCTCGATAATCTTGGCAAGTTCTACCGCCTGCTCGGACGCCGTCCCCTCAACGGCCTCGCACGTTTGGTCACGGTCGGGCACAAACGAGCGCACGACCTGTGTCGGCGACCCGGCAAGACCGCAACGCGCGGGGTCGGCGTTCACGTCGGCGGCACTGACCACGCGCACGTCCGCCTCCTCCGCCGCGCGAATACCGGCAATACTCGGCATACGCAACTGGCCAATCTCCTTGGCAGCCGTCATCGCGCACGGCATCTCAAGACACACCGTCTCCTCGCCGGCATCGCATCCGTGAACGAGCGCCAGCGAGCCACACGTCGTAAAGCCCGCGCTCTGCACGCAGCTCACGTCGGTCACACAGGGAATCTCAAAGGCACCGGCAAGCTCGGGACCAATCTGGGCCGTATCGCCATCCACCGCCATCTTGCCGCAGATGAGCAGGTCGAAGTCCTCGTCGAGCGCCTCGATGCCGCACTTGAGGGCATAGGTGGTGGCTAGGGTATCGGCGCCCGCAAAGGCTCGGTCGGTCAGCAGCAGCGCGTCGTCGGCACCGCGGGCGATACAGTCGCGCAGCAGCGATTCGGTCGCGGGGATGCCCATCGACACCACCGTCACGCGCACATCCATGCCAAAGCCGATAAACTCGTCCTTCAGCGCCAGCGCGCATTCCAAAGCACTCGCGTCAAAGGGATTAATGACCGCCTGCTTGCCATCGCGCACGATGGTATTGGTCTTGAGGTCCATCTTGACCTCGGTGCTGCCCGGCACCGCCTTGACGCACACCACCATATGGAAATCGCTCATCTTCACGCGCCCCCTTTCTGGACGAGCTCATCCAAGAGCTTCTCCGAAAACAGGTTGCCGCGACCCAGCTGCCCGTCGGGATCGAGCTGGAGTTTAAGCCGCGCCGACTCGACCATGGCCTCGTGACCGTACATCGTCTCTAAGAAGCCCGCCTTGATCTTGCCGACGCCGTGCTCGGCAGAAACGGCACCGCCCATAGCCGTTACCTCCGCAGCCCACTGGGCAAACAGCTCGCCACCGCGACGGTAGTCCTGCGCATCGCGCGGCAGAATGTTCACATGCAGATGGTTGTTACCGATGTGCCCCCAGGCAGCAGATTCAAGCCCGCTTTCGGCCAGTGTGCGGCGATAGAGGGCCACGACATCGGCAAGGCGTGCATTGGGCACCGACATGTCCGAACCCAGTTTGGTGATGGTGGGATCCGTGCGGCGGCGCTCGTCGATAAGCATATTGACGCTCTCGGGGACCGCATGGCGGAAGAACCGCTGGCACTCGCGATCAACCTCGGTGCGCGCGACCCATGTCGCATCGTCGCGGCCACCCGCAAACTCGAGCACCCATCCCAGGTGGTACAGTTCCTCGGTCGCCTGGGCCTCGTCATCGCAGTCGAGCTCCACGTAGACACAGACCTTGGCCTCTTTGTCGAGCGCCGGCAGCGAGGCAAACGCTGTCGACTGCTCGCGCTGGCGACGTAGAATATCCAGGGCGCCAGCGTCGAAGTACTCGATGGCAGCCGCATGGGACAGGACGGGACGCACGGAATCGGTAAAGGACACGGCCTTGTCTTCGCTATCGAAAAAGCAGCTCACACCCCAAACGACCGCAGGCGCCGCCTGCAGGGCGATCTCGAGCTCGGTAATGACGCCGAGTGTGCCGCACGCACCGATAAAGAGGTCGATGGCGTCCATTTCGTCCGCAACGAAATAGCCTGAGGCATTTTTTGTCTTGGGCATGGTATAGCCGGGAAGATCGAGCTCGAGCGTACGGCCCGCTGCCGTCACGAGCGACAGGTGGCGGCCCTGGGCAAAAGCCTCGCCGCGCTGAAGCTCAAGCAAATCGCCATCAGCCAGCGCGACGTGGAGTCCCGTGATATGCGGGCGCATGGGGCCGTAAGCGTAGCTGCGGGCGCCGGAGGCGTTGCATGCCGCCATGCCGCCCAGACAGGCAGACGCCTCGGTGGGATCGGTGGGAAAGAACTGCTCGGGGGCCTCTTGGAACTCCTCGTAGGCCTCAAGCGATGCCTGGTCCCAACCAGCGGTCGGCAGCACCTTCTTGCTCAGCTGCTTGCGCAGCTCCGAGAGAACAACGCCCGGCTCCACGCGCAGCAGAAATTGGCCTTGTTCATCGCGGCGAATGCCCAAGTAGCGATTCATACGGGAAGTATTGAGGATATGCCCGCCGTGGGGCACGGCACCGGCGGCAAGGCCGGTTCGGGCGCCCTGAACCGTTACCGGGACACACTCGGCATGGAGCTTTCCCAAAATGGTGCGGACCTCGTCTTCCGTCGTCGGAAACGAGATGCTCGAGGCCTCGCCCGATGCGCGAGACTCATCGCGACCATACTCTTCGAACTCGTCGGTGAAGGGTTTAATGGTTGCAGACACGCGAACTCCCCCTTTAGCTAACTACAGTGTTTGCAGGGAGATGTTACCGCATCGTTTCGTCGACGTGTTCGAGACCGTCTCCATAATTGGCGATTTTTACGTTCGTGCAATTCGGCGAACGGCAAGGCTTCCTCGGCAGACGATGCTTTTGACACATATGGCCCCGCCGTCGCCGACCGCGCGATTGTCGCTCGAAAAAAAGTTGGAGTATTTTTTGCCGCCTTTTACCTGCGGAGACGCCAATCCGTCAAGCATTTGGTCAGAAATTGGTCAAGTAGCGGCTGATACGGTCGGCGTCGACAGCCAAAACCGATAGAAGTTTTGGCCCCAGAAGCAGGGAGGTTCCCATGGCATATTACTGGCCCCAGTACGGCATCGCCATCGAAGTCGACGACGATCCCCATCTCCTGCCTTTCGACGAAGAGGCATTCCCCGATACGACGGTCTACCACGTTACCACCGATGTGATCTGCGACCCCGAGTCGTTCTCGGCGCTCGCCCACCACATCGCGCATATCCACGACATCGAGCTCCCTCCCGACTTCGACGAGCTCGTCTACTCGCGCCGTCTGATGCTTCACATGCTCTTTGGAGCGGACCCGTCCACCTTTGCGCGCATCTATACCGCCAAGGATGCCGCATGATCGCGAAGAAGCCACCCCACTTTGCAGGCCTGGGGCATCGCAGGAAGCTCATCGTTGCCTGCCTGGCCATCGTCTGTGCCCTTGTCGCCGTAGGACTATACGCTTGGCAGTCGCAGCCCGTACCCGAGGCGGGCGCTTCGGTCACGACGGCCGAGGGCAAAACGCGCCGGGAAATCCAAGATGAGCTCGACGCCATCGTCCGCGACAACATGATGACGATTTCGGTCGCGCCGGTCGCTCAGCTGCAGGAGGACGGCAAGCTGCGCGTCAACGTGCAAAACGTCCAAGACAATAAATTTCCCCAGCGATTCCGCGTCATCCAAAACGACGAGACCATGTACGAATCCGGTGTGGTCGAGACCGGCAAGACAATCGAGACGTGCCCCGCCGGCGACATCAAAGAAGGCGAGGCGTACATCGAGATCCAGGCACTCGATGCCAAGACCCTCGACAGCCACGGCAATCCGACACGTGTCAAGGTACGGGTTGAGCAAGCCGAGAACTAGCCTTCCGGCCGACGCGGCACCGCATGCAATTCACCAGCATTCGTCCAATCATCGCGGGGACGGCCCGCGGCGAATAGAAAGGAACGACCATGGACATCACCAGGAACATGAACGGAGTCAGAGCGCTCGTCGTGGGCACAGGGCTCGCGCTCGCGCTCGCAATGGGCGCCGCCCCGACGCCAGCTATGGCAGCCGGGCGCGTTGGAACCACGAAGGTAATGGTCAGGACCGAGATCGACAACGTTGAGTTCAAAGTTCCGACGGTTATTCCCTTCGTCGCCAAGGCCGACGGCACGCTTCAGGGCCCCTCAGAAGACGCGACCACCATCGACAATCATTCGGCCTACGGCATCCATGTCACCAACATGAAGATCGACGCCATGAACACCTGGACCATTGCCGCCGACGCCAAGGCCGGAACCGCGCAGAACTCCATCGACTTTAAGGTCGGCCCCGACGGCGCGCTCCAGAACGCCAGCGCCGCAATGCAGGGGACGGGCCTCGATCTTTCCAAGAATGCAGCCTTCGACATGGGCTACCAGGGCATTGCCGGCGGCACGGACAAAATCAAGCTCAAGACAAGCGGAAACGTCGCCCGCGTCACGCGCGACATCTTCCGCGTAACCGGCGAAGGCGATCAGGTTGCGACGATCACCTGGACGGTCGAGCCCGGTGCGCACACGGCATAAGGCCGTCGCCCTGGCCGCCGCCGTCAGCATCCTAGCGTTTGGGCCAGCCATGGCCTTTGCCCAGCAAGAACAGGCGCAGGCCGCCACGCAAGTGACGGTCAACCTCTCGGAGCTCGACTGCGGCGACCGCGAGGAACCGTTGGCGCAGACAGGCGATGGACGATGGCTCTTGGCAGCAGGCGCCACAGCAGCAGGCGCAGGAACCGCCGGCCTCGGTCTGCACATCAAACGCAGCCAGAAACAAAACATGGACAGGCCGCACTAAATTAGCTAAGGAGACCCCATGGCATCGAAGAACCTTTTGCCCGTCGTCGCACTCTGCGGCGCGCTCGCAACCGGAACGCCTGTCGCCGCTTGGGCGACTCCCGCCATGGCGGACTCCTTACCAGCAGCCCTAAGTTCCGCACCAAATCCGTCGAGCGCCATTGCGTGCGAGCGTTTTTCGATCACACAGGCCGCGATCTCAACCTCGGGATGCCTTCGTCGTAATACGGACGGCTCGATAGTCGTGGATATCAAGCGTTCGAACAAGGCAAACGGCTCCCAGGCGGGGTGCGCCGTCTGCATGTGGCGCTCGGTTGTGCTCGATGCGGATGGCGATCCATGCAATTTAGAGCTGCGCATCGACATCGCTTCGGTCGATGACTCGGCGAACGGAGCGAAGGTCGCCTTCGACGGTACGTTTTTTGAGAAAGGAGGCGGTATATGTCTGGGCTGCGCCGCCGCGAATGCAGACGGCACGCAGCCCACCCTCTCATTCACGACATCGTTGCGACTGACCAAAGCCGACACCGATGCCATCGCGGCGGGAGAAGCGTCCCTGCTGTTCTACGCCGTCAGCACCAAAGACACAGACGCTCATTTCGAGAAGCCAGCCGGATCACTCAGCCTTACACGAGGGATAGAGACAGGCCCTATTGAAATCGATGCCCACGCGCAAAGCAGGCAACGCATTCTTGCCGACCCGGCGCTTCTCGAAATGGAGTGGAACGGATCCGGAGCCATCGGAATTCTTCCCTCCGCGCTTGACGCCAAGACGCTCCCCTCAAACGACGAACCCATCAACGCAACCATACAAGAAGAGAGCGCGGACAAAGAAGCAGGTGCGGGCGACACGCCGTCGCCGACAAACGGCATCCCAGCTTCTCTCGAAGCACCGAATGAGCCCGCTAACGATCCAAACGATCCCGAGCTCGCGGACAGTCTGGGGCTTGCTGATCCTCAAGAGATCGATGAAGGTAACTGCTGCGTGCTTGCCGCGCTCGACCACACAGAGGTCATCGACGCTGCGGACATCGAAGTTGCCGCCGCCAATCAACCCGTCCGCAAGTCGGCCATCATCGCATTTCCCGAATCCATCGAAGTCGTCTTTTTGCCATCGGGCGAGGTCGTGGCCCCAACACTGCTCACCTTGTTGGGCGCCAAGAATACTCGAAACGAAATTAAAAAGGTCACGGTTGTCGACCCTGCAACCACCGCCAAGCTGCATCTATACGCCGTTGCTCCAGATGGAGGCAAGACCTTGGAATTCGATGGCGACACACTCCTAGCCTGGCGACGTCTGGACATTATGCAAGACGTCTCGTATCAGATCGAACTCGTAGGGTTTGATCGTGCCCGCGATGCCAATATCATCGCCGCGGCTATTGAATCCCCACAGCGGCTTATGACACTGCGCTTTGACTACTATCCCTATGTCCCGACAACCACCTGAGGCTTAAATGCTGCGCACCATTCCTAATACCACTTATATAACGTATTAGATGAGTCGCGATGTACCTCGCATTCCACTCTGCTACGATTGCCACGTTGGCATCAATACGGGAGGGCTCATGCCGGGCTTGGGAACAATCATCAACGTTGTGCTTTTAGTTGCGGGCGGTCTTTTGGGATTAGCGGGCGGCCGCTTCATTACACCGCGCATTCAAGACACGCTCATGAAAGCATCGGGGCTGTGCGTCCTGTTTATCGGCCTGGGCGGCACCATGCAAAAGATGCTCCTTATCGATGGGGAGGCGCTGGCGACCACCGGTACCACCATGCTCATTGTCTCGTTCGCCCTCGGCTCGCTCATCGGCGAGGCCGTCAACTTGGAAGCCGCCATCGAGAACCTTGGCGAATGGCTCAAGCGCAAGACTGGCAGTGAGGGCGATAACGAGTTCACCAACGCTTTTGTCTCGACTTCACTCACCGTGTGTATCGGTGCCATGGCTATCGTGGGATCAATCCAAGACGGCCTGCTCGGCGACTGGTCCACGCTCGCCCTCAAGGGAGCGCTGGACTGCATCATCGTCTGCACCATGACGGCCTCGCTCGGACGCGGCTGCATCTTCTCGGCCCTGCCCGTAGCCGTGTTCCAGGGGACGATCACGTTGTTTGCCGGCGCGCTCTCCCCCATCATGACCACAGCAGCCCTCAACAGCCTTTCGCTCGTAGGCTCCATGCTCATCTTCTGCGTCGGCGTCAACCTCATCCGTCCTCAGACCTTCCGCACGGCCAATATGCTCCCCTCCGTCGTCATCGCCGTCATCTACGCCCTCCTGTTCTAAATCTATCAACGCAGCGGCATCCCGAACACCTGTTTGATGCTGTGCTATGATATGAGGTCACCGAAGCTGCGTTAGGAGAGGAGAAGCGGTGGCCGACCAGGACATCAAGATGCTCATCGAGCGCATTATGGCCGAGGCCCGGACCCATCAGTCCGCCCGCTTCTCAAACGAAATCTACGCAGACGAGCCGATTCTCAAAACCGGCCGACAGATGCAGAATTTCCTTCCCGACCAGTACCGCAAGATGCGCGAGATATCGCGCTGGCAGGATGACCCCAAAGGCGGCGCGGGTCGCTGGCTTTCGGAAGCCGAGCTTTTTTACCGCCAAGGCCTGCTGATGGCCGACTTTGAGGACGACTGCCCCTACAACGGCACCTTTAAGTCGTACTTTCCCACCTACAATGCCATGAGCGATCGACAGTTGCGCGGCTACTTTACCTGGCGTGCCCAAGTGCGCCGCGGAACCGTCGAGGAAACGTCTACATCCTTTGCCTTTCTGTATCTCTATGAGCTGATTTGCGGCATTGGCGTAGATAATCCGCTCGAGGGTTTTAACAAGATCAAGGCCTTTTGGGATGCCTACCGCGCCTTTGAGCCCGGCATCGACCGGTTTGCGCGCGTGTGGCTGCAGGATTACGCCGTGTTCCACGCGCTCGACCCCAAGCTGCTTCGTGACTCTAAAACCGTCATGTTCGATAATGCCCTTATCGAGCTGCGGCACGCGGCACGAGACCTTGTGCCAGCGCCGGCACCGTCCGGCCAGACCCCTAAGCGTCGCAAAACCTCCGAGCCCACGCTCCCCCTTCCGCCCGATGAGGTGCGCGAGGAGCGACTCATGGCCGCCATCAACGCCCTCTCCACGTACAACCTAAGTAACTCGCGGCTCGACCGCAGCCACCACCGCGATCTGCGCCACGTGGCGTGCGCCGTGTATGTCCGTATGGCGCGCTACTATGACACGCACCGAAAGACCGGCATCGTGGCGAGCTTATTTGGGGAGGAGACGGCCATGCCCTACACCATGTTTGCCTCGGCCGTATTCTTTGCGCCCGAGCGCCACGAGGACTGCGAATACCGCCTGGATCCCATCCATATCTACCGTTGCCAAAACGGCTTTTGGGAATGTATGCGTATCCACGGTAGTAGGCAAAAGAGCAGCAAGCTCGGTGAAATGATGCGCGCCTGCGACCAACGCCTGCGCCTGGCGCTGGACCCCGCCCATCCCCTTAAGGAAGAAAAGGTCCCCAAATATCTGGCCAAGATTATCGATGACGAGATTGTGGCATGGCTTTCATGGGATACCGCACACCAGCCCGTCAAGATCGATATCGATCTGAGTCAGCTGGGGCACATTCGGAGCGCCGCCGCGCAAACGCGTGAAGCGCTTTTGATCGATGAAGAGCGCGAGGACGGCGCACCTGTGGAAGCCGAGGCAGCGGACTCAGGGCAACCGGAAGCCGAGCCCGTAGCCGACGCGATTGTCGAGGCGATCGCGGCACCCATTCGGCAGGACGAGGCCGACGAGCCAACCATATCCACCGAACAGTTTGGTGTCGTGGCACCGCTTCTCGCGCCGACGCCCGCGTTCGCAGCCGTTGCGCCCGCTGACGCCACGAACGAACTCGCACCCGTCGCAGATGCCTTCCTTCGCGCGCTGCTCGAGCACAACGCAGTACAGGCGGAATCGGCGGTAGTGCAATCGGGGCAGAGCGAGGACATGCTCGTCGATACCATCAACGAAGCACTCTTTGACCTGGTGGGCGACACCGTAATTGAATTTGGCGCGGCAGGACCGCAAATTATCGAGGACTACAAAGCAGACGTGAGAGGATACCTAGATCATGAGTGATACCGCATCCGCAGCACCCCGCGTGCCCAAGCGCGTCGCTGCCGTCATTCTCAACTCGCTCAAGGGCGGCGTGGTCCCGCGCATCGGCCTTCCCTATATCACCGTGGGACGCGAGGTCGAGATTCGCGCCCTGCTCACCGATTTGAGTCTCATCGCCGACGGCGGCGCAAGCTTCCGCTTTCTGGTCGGTCGCTACGGCGCCGGCAAGAGTTTCTTGCTTCAGACCATCCGCACGCACGCCATGGGCGAGGGATTCGTCGTCGCCGATGCCGACCTGTCGCCCGAGCGCCGCCTGCAAGGCGGTCAGGGACAGGGCCTTGCCACCTACCGCGAGCTCATCCGCAATATATCGACCAAGACGCGCCCCGAGGGCGGCGCGCTCAACCTTATTCTGGATCGCTGGGTTGCCTCGTGTGCCGACGTCGACGAGTCGGTCGTTAATGCCCAACTGGCCCCGCTCGAGGAGATGGTCCACGGCTTCGACTTCACCCGCATGCTCCGCCGCTATCGCATGGCCGTATCCGAGGGCGATGAAGAGACTATGAGCCGCGTGACCAAATGGATTCGCGGCGAGTACCGCACCAAGAGCGAGGCACGCGCCGAGTTGGGCTCCTCGACCATCATCAGCGATGACGATTGGTACGACTACGTTAAGCTCATCGCGCGTTTTTTGGTCTGCAGCGGCTACAAGGGCATGCTGGTGCTCATCGACGAGCTCGTGAATCTGTATAAGATTCCCAACGCCATCACGCGCCAGTACAACTACGAGAAAATCCTGACCATGTACAACGACACGCTCCAGGGCAAAGCGCAGTACCTGGGCATGATCATGGGCGGCACGCCAACCTCCATCGAAGACCGCCGCCGCGGCGTGTTCTCCTACGAGGCCCTGCGCAGCCGACTCGCTCAAGGCCGCTTTGCACGCGAGGACCTTAAGGACATGCTCGCGCCCATCATTCGCCTGCAGCCGCTCACCTATGAGGAGCTGCTGGTGCTCATCGAAAAACTCATGCAGATCCATGCCGGCTACTTTGGTTGGACGCCCACGCTTACCGAGAGCGACTTGGTGGACTTTCTCAAGATCGAGTTCGGTCGTGTGGGAGCCGACACGCATCTGACGCCGCGTGAAGTCATTCGTGACTTTATCGAGCTGCTCGACATCCTATGCCAAAACCCCGACGCCAACGTGGCCGAGCTACTGCAAAGCGTCGGCGGCGACGCGCTGGCGCCGGCAACCGCAACAGGTGACACCGATACCGCAGGCGACGACCGTAACTTCGCCGAATTCACCATCTAACCTGCCAAAAAGGGACAGGTTTATTTTGGCAGGTTTTATCTGGGCAAACGTCGAGGCAGTAATGCAGCAAGCCACTGCCCACCGCGTTGAGAGATTCGTTTTTGAAAGGAGGCCCCGTGAACGCCTTTGACCGCTACGCCCCGTTTATCCAAGACTTCATCTACTCCCACGATTGGGAGAGTCTACACTCCATCCAGGTTGCGGCGGCAGATGCCATCTTTAACACGCAAGATAATGTGCTCTTGACGGCATCCACGGCTTCCGGCAAAACCGAGGCAGCCTTCTTTCCCATCCTGACCGAGTTTTGGGAGAACCCGCCCGCAAGCGTGGGCGCCCTCTACATCGGCCCCCTCAAAGCGCTCATCAATGATCAGTTCGTCCGCCTCAACGACCTCTGCGAAGAGGCCGATATCCCTGTCTGGCACTGGCATGGCGATGTCTCGCAGTCGCACAAGGCTAAGCTCATCAAAAAACCGAGCGGCATCTTGCAGATTACGCCTGAGTCACTCGAAGCGCTCTTAATCCATAAGCACATGGCGATCCCGCGCATGTTTTGCGACCTGCGCTATGTGGTCATCGATGAGGTCCACTCGCTCATGCGCGGCGACCGCGGCGGTCAGACGCTGTGCCTTATCGAGCGCCTCTCGCGCATGGCAGGCGTGCAGCCCCGCCGCATCGGCCTTTCTGCCACCATCGGCGACCCCGAGCGCACGGGCGCCTTTCTCTCACAGGGAACGGGGCGCGACTGCGTTATCCCCCGCTTTGAGGAACCGCGCCGCGTGTGGCGTATCTCCATGGAGCACTTCTACAACTCGGGCCCCCAGGCACAGCAGCGGGGATTCGTGGGCACAAGTCCTCAAGAGGCCGAAGTGCTTGCATGCGAGCGCATTGAGACAGCGGCACCCGCGGCACTGCCCGCCGGCGCCCAAGACATGCGTCACAGCGGACAGCTCACACAAGAGGAGCGCCGTCAACGTCGCGAGCAGGCGCGGGGCAAGGCCGCTCCCAAAGACCGTCGCACTTCTTCGGCCCCCGAGGGCGAAGTCGATATCCCCCAGGCTACCGAGCAGGCGCTCCTCAACCCCACCGACACCGCACCCGACAACGCCGACCCCGGCATGGGCTACATCTTCGAACACACCCGCGGCCGCAAGTGCCTGGTCTTTGCCAACTCGCGTGAGGAGGCAGAGGCCGTATGCTCCATGCTGCGCAGCTACTGCGAGAGCCGACACGAGCCCGACCGCTTTCTCATCCATCACGGCAATCTTTCGGCATCGTTGCGCGAGACAGCCGAGGAACTCATGCGTGACGAGGAACAGGCACAAACGACCGTCACCACCTCTACGCTGGAGCTCGGTATCGATATCGGCCGCCTGGAGCGTGCGTTTCAGATCGATGCGCCATTTACCGTCAGCTCCTTTTTGCAGCGAATGGGCCGCACGGGACGCCGCGATCTTCCGCCCGAGATGTGGTTTGTCATGCGCGAGGAAGAGCCCGAGCCGCGCACGATGATGCCCGAGACCATTCCGTGGAAGCTCCTGCAGGGAATCGCGCTCGTACAACTCTATCGCGAGGAAAAGTGGGTCGAGCCGCCCGAGCTCGATCGACTCCCCTACAGCCTGCTCTACCACCAGACTATGTCGACGCTTGCCAGTACCGGCGAACTCACGCCGGCAGAGCTTGCCCAGCGCGTGCTCACGCTCAGCTATTTCCATCGCATCTCGGCCGATGACTATCGCGTACTGCTGCGTCACCTCATTAAGATCGACCATATCCAAGTCACCGAGGGCGGTGGGCTCATCGTGGGTCTCGCGGGTGAGCGCATCATTAACAACTTTAAGTTCTACGCCGTATTCCAGGAAAACGAGGAGTTCACCGTTCGCAGCGAGTCGGCCGAGTTGGGCACGATCGTCAATCCGCCACCGCCCGGTGAGCGCATCGCCATCGCCGGACACTGCTGGATTGTCGAGGAAGTGGACTGGAAGCGCCATACCGTCTTTGCCACGCAAGTCAAAGGTCGTGTGCCGGCATACTTTGGCGACTGCCCCGGCGACATCAATACACACGTGCTCGAGCGCATGTGCAAGGCGCTCGATGAACATGCCGTGTATCCGTACCTTATGGGCAACGCACGGGCACGCCTTGCACAGGCTCGTCATACCGCCGAGATTTCGGGCGCGGGAACTAAGCCGCTCATCAACCTGGGTGGCGACACCTGGGTGCTCTTCCCCTGGCTGGGCAGCTACGCCTTTTTGGCGCTCGAGCGCATGCTCAAGATTAAATGTGCCGCGGAGCTGGGCCTTCGCGGACTCGACCCATCGCGCCCGTACTTTATGCAGTTTAAGATGAAGGCCGACGAAGAGACGTTCTTTGAGGTGCTCGCCGCCGAGGCCGAGAAGGACTTCGATCCCATCGAGCTCGTCTATCCCGGCGAGGTGCCTTATTTTGACCGCTACGACGAGTTTGTTCCCGAAGAGCTCGTGCGCAAGGGTTTTGCCGAAGGCGTGCTCGACATAAAGGGCATGAAGCAGCGCGTTCTCGGCTGGCGCGACCACGCCTAAGACCAGTCTTTTTGGGACGGGGAGATTTACTTGTCGTGAAGGACGGTGCCGAGGAAGTCAGCGTCGAAGGGCACGGCTTCGGCAAAAGCGTAGTCGCCGTCGCTGGCGATGAGCAGGTAGTTCTCCTCGCCGCCGAACTCCGCATCGCCGCATGGGACCACCCAAACGTGTTCGAATACCTCGAGCGCCGTGGCGGCGCAGTCGCACAGGAACGTCACGTCGCTCCCCTCGTTTGCGCTCACGATATTGGCAACGTAGATGCCGCCCGAGTTCAAGCTACCCCGCGCCAGACGCAGCGCCTCAACGGTTGCCAGCTCGCGCACGGGCTCGGCACCGCCAAAGCAATCGCTCACGACCACGTCGTACCGACGATGCCCCACACTCGTCACACCCAGATACGAACGCGCCTCAGCGGTAATCACCCGCAAGCGGTCGCCCACTGCGCGCTCCAGCTCGTCCAGGTAGAACCAGCGGCGCGCTAGGCGCGTAATCTCTCCGTCATACTCGATAACGTCCATGCGCAAGCCCTCGTGCGACATCAGCGCGAACTTGGGATAGGCAAACCCGCCGCCACCCAGCATAAGCATGCGGTCGATACCGTGACCATAAGCGTCACGCATTGCGTCCTCGGCCTCAAAAACATCGTCAAATGCGCGATAGTATGCAAAGACCGGCTCCGCCCAGCGCTCGCCAACGTAACTCGCGCTTTGGTAGACGCCGCCTTGCACCAACACGCGAATCTCGTCGCCGCCCTCATCGTGCACGCGTTTCACACGCGCCAACCCATTGCGGGTTCGCGCAACCTGCAGACAGGCAGCACGAACAGCGACAGCGGCCGCACCAAGCGCTGCGGCTCCCAGAGCAACGCCGGCAACGACGCCGGCAGAAACACTCGGCTTGTTCATTTAGAGCTCCTTTTGCAGATAGAGTCCGTGGTCATAAAAACCCAAATGGCGATAGTACTCGCGCGTACCGATCGCGCTAATCACGTTGATACGCGCATAGCCCGCATCCCGGGCAATCTCACACGCACGTTCAACGAGCAAACGCCCCAACCCGTGATGCTGCGCCGCCTGGCCTTGATCCCCCACGCGCGCCGCCATGCCATACACGTGCACCTCGCGAATCATCGCCTCGTCCGGCGTCGTCGGCAAATCATCCGCATGCGCGGCAACAAAAGCGCGAACGGGCAGAGACAGGCGCAAAAAACCAGCAATCTTGCCCTCGGGCGTCACCCACTGCAAAAAGCGCTCGCGCGTCACCGGCGTCTCGTACGCCACTCCATCGTCAAGGACCAACTCGTTCAGGTCGGCACCCGCCGTGCTGATCTCGCGATAGCGAATCTCACGCACCGTCGCACCGTCGCCCCGAGCAGCCAGGCGGTTCTCAACGAGCTGACGCAGGTTAGGTTTCTTGTTGCCCACCATAATGTCGTCAGAACTAAAGTCGCGGATCATGCGACTGATGCGGCAGAACGCCGGCGTCACCACGATGTCATCGGCCAACACATCGAGCAGCTCTTCCTCGGAATAGGGGCGCCACTCGCCGCGCTCATAGCAGCCCACCAGACGCGAGCCCTCGATGAGCGCACACGGGTAGATCTTGACTTCGTCGGGCATAAAGGCCCCCTCGGTCATAAAGCACTCGTAGTCGCGCTTGTCCCCCTCGGGCGTGGCACCCAGCAAGTTGAGCATAAAATGCGCGTGGATCTTAAAGCCAAACAGGCGCGCAAGCGAAAACGCCCGCTCGATCTGTGCCACTGAAATGCGACGCTCGTTGATATCGAGCAGGTGCTGGTCGAGGCTCTGGATACCCATCTGAATCTTGGTGCAGCCCAGGCGGCGAATGAGCGCGAGGGTCTGCGGTGTTACGGCATCGGGGCGCGTCTCGATAACGAGCCCCACCACGCGATGCTTCGCCGTCTCGTTGATGCGCTGCTGACGCTCGAGCTCCTCCATCGTTGCCGTTTGCCACTCGGCAACCTCGCCCCACGGCGTACCGGGGCCGTACAGACGACGCACCGCGCGGTTATAGCCACCCACGGCAGCATCCACACGCCCCTGCTCGTCGGCAACACCGCTCGCAAGCTCGGCCTCGTCCGTCGCAATGCCGGCAGCCCGATAGCGCTCGCGGCGCTCCGCTACCACCGGCGGCAGCGCATCGGCGGGAGCGTCATCGAGCAGGCGCCCCGCCTCGGCACGGCTGATGCCCGGACGCGCCAACATGGGGTTTGCCGCCACGCCGGCGACGGCATCGTCATTGAGCGCACGGAAAAGCTCCGACATAAACCACGTTTGATACCCTTGCGGATAGTCGCTCCAGGTACCGCCGAGCACAATGAGCTCGATCTTATCGGTCGCATGCCCCATTTGCGAAAGCGCCGTCAAACGGGCACTCACCTGCAGATACGGGTCGAAGCAGTTTTGCTCCGCACGGGCGCACGCCGGCTCGGCATGCAGATAGCTTTTAGGCATGCGCAGATCGTTGGGGCAAAACAGGCAATCGCCCGAGCACGGCCACGGCTTGGTGATAACGGTAATGGTCGCCACGCCCGAAGCCGTGCGACGAGGCTTCATGCGAAGCACCTGCAGCAGCTGACGCTCCAGCTCGGAATTGACATTCCATGCCGCCCAACGCGCCGGTTCCTCACGCTTCACCCGCTGGTAAAACGGCAGCAGGCGACGCTTGGCCAAATCGCGCTTATCGGTGCCCTCGCGGCGCGCCTCAGCATGTATCAGTTTGACGAGCGCTTTGTCGTCCACGGTCTCACCGCGACGCAGAGCGTCGAGTATGTTCAAGATAATCTGTTCCATGTCCCCATTGTAAAGGCAAAGGCGCCGAAGCCGACCGCGGCCCCGACGCCTTCATCAAACAGCGCATCTAAGCATCTAAGTTTGCGGACTTAGCCCGCCGTCGTCACTCCGGATCAAACGACATGTCGCCCGAACCGACCTTAAAACGATACGTGGCAGACTTATCACCGTTGTCGAATTCATGATTCAATATGGTCTCGCCGTCGTAGCCAAGCGGAAGGAAATCGCTCTCGAAGTCACCGCTGCCCACAGTTAGGCTCGCCTTAAAGCCCGTTGAGTTCGGAACCGCTATCTCCACGTCGCCCGAGCCCACACTCACGTCCATCGACTTCGCGGGGGCCTGATAGAGCTCGAACGTCACATCGCCCGAACCGACCTCGGCATTCAGGGTATCGGTCACGGTGCCAGTAAACTCAACATCTCCCGAGTCCAAAGTCAGGTTGAGGTCATGGCACGCAATGCCCGCGACCGTCAGATCACCCGATCCCACCTTCGCCGTAATGCCGACCAGGTTATCGGCAACTTCGCGCGGCAGTTCGACGGTAACCGTGCGGTCAATGGCGCGCTCGTCATCGCAATCGAACTGGCGAATCTTGAGCGTAGAGCCCTTGATTTCGGCCAGGTTCTGGGTTGCCGCATCGAAGGCAACGGTCCCCGTTGCCACGCGACCGCTTTCAATTACGCGCACCGGCCCGCCGGAGACGTGTTTGACCTCGACCGTGCCCGACGTCACATCCAGGTCAAGCGATGTGAACGCGTCGGCATCAAACGTTTCGCTCGAAAGTTGCTGAGGCCGAGCGGAATAGCTGCCGTCGTCCAAGAGATTGTCCTCGTCAACCGCATCGTCCATACCAGACAAGCCGGATACGACATCGTCGAGATCCCACGGGCCATCATAATGAATCAAAGTCCGTGAAATGCCAAAAACAAGCCCGATGATGAGCACAAACGCTCCGATGCCAACGCCCAGACGCAGCCTGGATTCATGCGAAAGCTTCATCATTCGTCACCCTCTTTGGCACACGGCTCAGCGGTGGCCGCGGTAGCCACGTCAGCATCAGGTTCCGCAGAAGTATCCTTCCCCTGGGCCTTGACCGCCACCGGCGCCGGACCAACCTGGATATCCCCGCGCGCCCAATCGCCATCGAGCGCACGCGCCACCCAGTGATAGATGGGAATCGTAAAGAAGATCAGTGCGGGAAAAGGGCTGGCACCAACCAGGAACATCAGCAAAAAGAACAGCAGCCAGCACACGGCCCAATACGGGAACGACTGGAAGGGGCCCTTCACCGGAGTCGAGCCAACTGCGTGGCCACTCGTCGCCTGCGCCGTAGCAGCGTTGGCGGCCTGTGCACTCCAGCTTGCCGCCTGTGCCGCCTTAGCCGCGGCATCACTCGCCTGCGTTGCCGCTTCGGTGGCGCGCACCGCCGCCTCATGGGTGCGAGCGCGCTCTGCCGCCTCGGCCTCGCGCTGACGGGCGCGGTCCTCGTTCTCAAACTCGATATCGTCCTCGATCTCGTCGCTCGGATTGAGCAGCTCGTCCAGACTCACGCCATAAAGCTTGGCGAGCGAGATCAGGTTCTCGGTATCGGGCGAGCTCTCCGCGCGCTCCCATTTGCTGACCGCCTGGCGCGACAGCCCCAGCTTTCGCGCCAGCCCTTCTTGGCTAAAGCCTTTGCTGCGGCGAAGGTCGGCGAGCCGCTGCGCAGTTTCTACATTCATGGTTCCTCCTATGCTTTTGCCAGCCGTGCCGCCGGACCGCTTTTGTTCTTAAGGCGCCTTGCACAGTTAAAATCTATCCGCCACCGCCAAAAACATGCCACCTATTTTAGTGGGATTTTTGACAACCGGCGGTTGCGGGCGCGCATGAGCTGCGAAAATGTGTCCAAACCAAGCAATGACCCGCAGCCCGGTTGTCCCCGTTGCGGCGATAACGGTAGTATGGTCGTACCGTTTATTCCGCACCGCCAACGGAGGGAGTCCCGCGCCGTGAACCGCGATTTCGCCTCATCGCTCATCCAGCTCAACAACACGTTCTATCGCGAGCACTCCGCCTCCTTCTCCGATACGCGCCAGGCCCCGTGGCCGGGCTGGGTCCGCACCATGGACATCGCACTCGAACAGCTCGACGTCGCCACCATCGAGCATCCCGTCCGCGTCTTCGATCTTGCCTGCGGCAATATGCGATTCGAGAACTTTGCCGCCGGCGGCGCACTTGCCGCCAAGGGCGTCGACGGTGCAAATCCCTCGGCAGATGCCAGCTGCCCGTTTGAGTTCTATGGCGTCGACTCATGCCAGGACCTGGCCATCGATGCACGTGGCCACGCCCTGCGCATTCCCAACCTGCACTTCCAGGAACTCGACGTGCTCGATGCCCTTATGAAACTCAATCCCGCCGAGACGCCCGACGTGCTTTTCGACGCCCCGCTCGCCGACATCTCGGTCTGCTTTGGCTTTATGCACCACGTGCCGTCGTGCGAGTACCGCGTGCGCGTGCTCGACGCCCTGGTGCGCCAGACACGCCCGGGCGGCATCATCGCCATCAGCTTTTGGGAGTTTATGAATGACGAGCGCATGGCGCGCAAGGCCGTTCGCGCCGAGGCCCGTGCCGAGCTCACCCCGCCGTTTGAAGGTTACGATTCCGCGCAGTTTGAAGCCGGCGACCACCTCATCGGCTGGCAAAACGACCGCCACGCCTACCGCTATTGCCATCACTTTGACGATCAGCAGATCACCGACCTGGTGCGCGGCGTCCGTACGTTCTACAAGAGCGGCGAGGTCCCCGTGCGCGAACTTGAGCGTTTCCACGCCGACGGTCGCAGCGGCGAGCTCAACCGTTATGTGATTCTCAAGCGCCTGTAGGCACCGACGACTCGCCGTCGAGCTGCACCGCATCTTTTGGGCAAACTATGCCCGCCCTTTTTTCAACCCATTGACGGAACGCGCAGCTATGCGTTCCATACTTATGACCAAGGAGCCTCATGGGAGCCGTCCACGTTCGCACGCCTAAGAACTTTGTGCTCGAGGAGCGCCTGGAGCGCTACGCCGATGCGATTGAGACGAACCCCGAGGCTTATGCCGGAGATTGGCGCGAGGCCTGTGCGCCAGCTGGCAGCAAGCCCTTCGAACACCTTCACCTAGATCTTGGCTGTGGCAAGGGAACGTACCTTGTAGAGCGCGCGGCCCACGAGCCAAACACGCTCTTTATCGGTATGGACCAGGAGCCCATCTGCATCGCCTATGCCGCACAGAAAATCTGTGAGCAGGAGCTATCCAACGCGCTCGTCCTGCCCCGAGGCGCCGCATCGCTGCCGCAGCTGTTTGCCACAGGCGAGCTCGATGCCATCACCATCAACTTTCCCACGCCGCAGCCCAAGGCCAAGCACGCCAAAAAGCGCCTCGTCCATGTCGACCATCTGATGCTCTACCGCCCGCTCTTTTCAGCCGGTGCCACCGTCACGCTGCGCACCGACAGCAAGCCATTGCGCGACTACGCCCTGGGGCAGTTTGCCGCGGCCGGCTACGACACGCTTTGGGTAAGTGACGACGTACGCCGCGACCATCCCGAGCATCCCGAGACCGAATATGAATGCCGCACGCGCGAGATGGGTGCCGTCGTCTATGGCATTTGTGCCACACCCGGCGCGCAGCCCAGCGATGAGCAGCTCGCGGCGGGCCGCGCGCAGGAGCAAAGCCTTGCCTGCTATCTACCCGATAACCTCGAAGAGCTCACCTATGTACCTCTGGGCATGGAAGAAGCCGTCGAGAACTTTAGAAACCGTGCCCGCAAGGGCAAGAAGCGCCTGCCGCAAGAGTCCAGGGGCTTCTGATGGGCGTGGCGTCAGCAAACAAGCGCAAATAGGCGCCAGCAAACGACCCTCAAACCTAAGTGAGTAGACTTTTTTGCAATAGCCAAGCACAACCCGCATAGCGAAAACTAAAACCGCAGGTAGAGCCCTTGCGCAAAAGCCATGTGCTCGCGATATTGCAAAAAGTCTACTCACTTAGCTGGCAACTGTACCAAACGGCTGGGCAGAACGCCCATTTCCTGCATTTTCTTGCCTGCGAACGCATCGATGCGCCGCTACGCCATAATAGTTGGCGGACAAACGGCGAGAGAAAGCGACTACATGGCACAGACCACGACAGATACCGCCGCCAGCTCGTTCTCAGGCGGCACGGGAACCGAGGCAGAGTTCGGTTCGCTCGGCGCGCTCTCCCCCACCTGGTGGGAGCCCGAAGACGGCAGCGAGCCCGAACCATGGCTCACGCCCGACCAGGCCTTCGAGCGCTTCTTTGAATGGACGAGCGACCGCGGCATTGAACTGTGGGATCACCAAGAAGAGGCCCTCATGGACCTGGCTGCCGGCGATCACGTCATTTTGGGAACACCGACCGGATCGGGCAAGTCGCTTGTCGCGCTGGGCATGCTCTTTATGGGCATGGCGCAGGGCAAGCGCTGCTACTACACGGCCCCTATCAAGGCTCTGGTCAGCGAGAAGTTTTTCGACCTGGTACAGGTGCTTGGCCGCGATAACGTCGGCATGATCACCGGCGATACGCATATCAACACCAAGGCGCCCGTCATCTGCTGCACAGCCGAAATCCTTGCCAACGACGCACTGCGCGAGGGCGAAGATGCCGATGTTGGCTGCGTCGCCATGGACGAGTTCCACTACTTTGCCGACCCCGACCGCGGCTGGGCCTGGCAGGTGCCGCTGCTCACCCTGCCCCACACGCAATTCATGCTCATGAGCGCCACGCTCGGCGATGTCACTGCCATCGCCGCCTCACTCGAGGAACACACCGGCGCTACCTGCGACTTGGTCGTCGATGCCCCGCGCCCCGTGCCGCTGAGCTACGACTATGTAACGACCTCCCTCGAGGGCACCGTCGAGCTCGCCATGCGCCGCGGCGAGGCCCCGCTCTATATCGTGCACTTTAGCCAGGATGCCGCACTTGCGACGGCACAGTCGCTCGCCAATTTTGGCATCGCCAGCAAGGAGCAGCGCGAGGCTATTAAGGAAGCTGCCAAAGGCACGAGCTTCTCGACGGCCTTCGGCAAGATCCTCAAGCGCTTGCTCGGCTGCGGCGTCGGCGTGCACCATGCCGGCATGCTGCCGCGCTATCGCCTGCTGGTCGAGCGTCTGGCGCAGCAGGGCCTGCTGCCCGTCATCTGCGGCACCGATACGCTCGGCGTCGGCATCAACGTACCCATCCACACCGTGGTGCTCACCGCGCTCACCAAGTTCGATGGCTACAAGATGCGTCGTCTGCGCGCCCGCGAGTTCCACCAGATTGCCGGTCGCGCCGGCCGCTCGGGCTTTGATACCGAGGGCATGGTGATTGCCGAGGCACCCGAGCACGAGATCGAGAATGCCAAGCTTATGGCCAAAGCGGGCGACGACCCCAAAAAGCTCCGTAAGATTAAAAAGAAAAAGGCCCCCGAGGGCTTTGTCACCTGGAACAAGCAAACCTTTGAGCGCCTGATCGAGACGCAGCCCGAGACGCTCAAGCCGCGCCTGCGCATCACACACTCCATGGTGATTAGCGTGGTCGAGCAGGGCGGCGATGCCCGAGCCCGCGTACACGACCTCATCGAGACGAGCCTGCAGACCCCCGAGGAAAAGGCCAAGCTCGAGGTTCGCGCCGACGAAATCTTCGCCACGCTCATCGATTCCGGCGTCGTCGTTCGCACCGAGGTGCCGCCCACGCCCGACGCCCCGACTGACGCCGCGCCAGACATCGACTATGCACTGACGGTCGATCTGCCCGAGGACTTTGCGCTCGACCAGCCGCTCTCGCCGTTTTTGCTTGCCGCGCTGGAGCTGCTCGACCCCGAGAGTGAGACCTATACCATGGATCTGATCTCGATGGTCGAGGCAACGCTCGAGGACCCCAAGCAGGTATTGCGCGCACAGGAACGCGCCGCGCGCGACCGCGCGATAGCCGAGATGAAGGCCGACGGCGTCGACTATGAGGAACGCCTGGAACGCATTCAGGATGTCACCTACGAAAAGCCGCTCGAGGACTTACTCGATGCCGCCTTCGATAAGTACTGCCAGGAAGTACCCTGGGCCAACGACTACCAGCTCTCACCCAAGAGTGTCCTGCGCGACATGTTGGAGAGCGCGAGCGACTTTAAGGGCTATATCCAAAAGCTCGGCATCGCCCGCTCTGAGGGCATTTTGCTTCGCTACCTGGCAGAGGCCTACCGTTCGCTCGACCGTACCGTGCCCATCGAGAAGCGCGATGAGCGCTTGCGTGACATCATTTCGTGGCTCGGCTTTGTGGTGCGCTCGGTCGACTCGAGCCTGGTGGACGAGTGGGAGAACGCCGGCAACCCCGCTGCACTCGACGCCACACCGCCGCAGGGCATCGATGAGGTCGTGGCGGACCGCCGCGGCTGCACGCTGCTAGTGCGCAACGCGCTCTTCCGCCGCGTGTCTCTTGCCGCGCGCGGACACGTGCGCGATCTGGGCGAGCTCGACGAGGACTGGGGCATGAGCGAGGTCCGCTGGCAAAAGGCGCTCGACGCCTATCACGAGCAGCACGAGGAGATCCTCACCGACGGAGATGCCCGCAGCGCCGCGATGTTATCCATCGATGAGTCCGACGAGAAGACCGATCACGTGTGGCACGTGCACCAGATCTTTGCCGACGAGGATGGAGACCACGACTTTGGCATCATGGGCGATGTCGATCTGGACGCCACGCAGGACGGCGGCGAGGTCATCTTTAAGAACTACCGCGTCGGCTTTATCGAGGACCTGCTCGAGGACTAGCCGAATCAGCCAAGTAAACGAAGCGGGGCCGCTGGCAACATCGTCAGCGGCCCCGCTTCTTGCGCCATGCGCTATACCCTACTCGGCATCCTCGACCTCATACGAATCGGCCTCGGCGGGCTCATCGACCGTGTCCGCTGCCGTCTCGCGCGCCTCGTCAAACGCTGCCTTCATGGTCTTGTTGCCCCAGGTGAGTTTGCGAATGGTAAGCTCATCGGCCTTGTTGTGGGCCAGACGCAGGTTCTCGGTACTGCGACGCAGATCGTCCTTGGTCTTCTCGAGCTGCTTAATTGCGGCATCGATCTCCTTGATCGCCGATTCGAACTGCTTGCTCGCCAAGTTGTAGTTGCGCGAGAAGCCGTCCTTGAACTTCTCCATCTTGGCCTCGAAGTTCGTGACGTCGATGTTCTGCTGTTTGTACTCCGCCAGCTCCTGCTTATAGCGCAGCGAACCCATGGCGGCGTTGCGAAGAAGCGTAATCATGGGAATGAAAAACTGCGGGCGAATCACGTACATCTTCTCGTAGCGATAGCTCACGTCGACTATCCCTGCGTTATAGAGCTCGCTCTCGGGCTCGAGCAGCGTGCAGAGCACCGCGTACTCACAGCCTTTTTGGCGGCGATCGTGGTCGAGTTTCTTAAAGAAGTCCTCGTTTTTATGCTTGGTCGCGGTCTCGTCGTTCTCGTTTTTCATCTCGAACATAATCGAAATGACCTCGTTACCGCTCGCGTCGCGCTCGCGGAAGATAAAGTCGCCCTTGGTACCCTCGGACGCATCGTTATCTTTCTCGAAGTACGCGTTGGGAAACGCCGTCATGCGCAGACGGTTGAACTCGGTCTCGCAGTGCTGCTCGAGCGACTCGCCCACCATCTTGGTGGACAGACGGACCTTCATGTCCTTAAGGCGCTCAATCTCTTCATCCTTGTAGCGAATCAGGTCATCGCTCGCGCGCTTGGCCTGCGCAAGCTCGAGCTCGTGTGCCGCCTTGGCCTGTTCCTCGCGAGAATCGCGCACTGCCAGCTCGCTCGTGAGCTTGGCACGTGCCTCATCGCGCTCTCGTTCCACCGCAGCGACCGCCTCCGATAGGTTCATTTTGGCCGTCAGCTCCTGCTCGCGCAGCTGGGCGCGCAGACCCTCTGCCTCCTGCTCGGACTGAGCCTTTGCGGCGGAGAATTTCTCCTGCACCTTCGCCTGATAGTCGGCAAGCGTGCGCTCGGCCTCGCTGCGAGCGGCATCGAGCTCACGCTGCGACTCTGCCGCGGCAGCAGCAAGCGCCATCTCCTGGGCCTTGTCCGCCGCGGCGAGCCTGGCCTGCAGCTCGGCAATCTGAGCGTCGCGCGCGGACAGGTCGTTTTGAGCAGCATTGCGTGCCGCCGCCTCGGCAAGCCTGGCTTCATCATCTTTGCGCTCCAACTGCGCACGTAAATTGTCGATCTCGCGCTGCAGCTCGGCATTCTCCTTTTGAGCATCGGCGCGGGCCTCAACCGCCGCACGCTGGCTTGCACTCTCGCGCTCTGCGGCAGCGCCCTCGAGCTTGGCGCGCAGCTCGGCAAGTTCGGCATCGCGCTTGGCGACCTCTTGTGCCAGCTCCTGAGCTGCGGCGTTTTTCTGCTCGACAAGCTGAGCGTTGCGCTGAGACTCTGCCTTTTGCAAGGCAGCCGTCGAACGCGAGCGCTCAAGTTCCAGCGCCTGCTCGCCCTCGCGCTGGACGGCCTTCACGCGCTCGTCCAAGTCGCGCGAGAACTCCGCATCGCGCACCTGTTTGACGATATCCGCATAGCCGGATGCATCAACCTTAAAGACTTCGCCGCAATGCGGACACTTGATCTCGTTCATAGCAGCTCCTCAATGGACGCAAATTTCAATCGCCTACACTCTACCTCGCCGCGCGGACAAAAAGGGCGCCGCCGCCATAATGGCAACGGCGCCAGAACTACCGCGAAGGTGTCTGTCCCCTTTGTGGTAATTCGGGTCTTTACAGGTCGCGGTAGTCGATCAGGCGCAGGTCGTCCTGAGCCTCGAGCCACGCCCACAGCTCGGAGTCGATCAGCGCATCGACCTCCTTGGTGCGATCGGTCGTAAGCGAGCTGCTCTCGAGGATAAAACGATCGAGATAACCCGGATGACACACGAAGACGACCGTCTCGCCATCGGCCATCTCGCGAACCGTCTGCATAATTGAGTCCTTGGGCTCGTAGCCCGGCTCCATCGAATGCATCACCATGCGTAGGTCGGTATCTCCGCAGTGCAGCACGGCCTTGGGGTCGAAGCTCGCCTTTTGCTCCTTAAGGCCCAGCTCCTGTGCGACCGCCGAGATCGCTCGGTTAAGGTTTTTGCTCATAACGGCATGCGCCTCAAAGTAATCGGGTTCGCGGCCCACAATCTCGACAAAGCGGTCATGCTGCGCACGAATCTCAATACAGGCCTCGTCGAAGTCGATCAGCTCCTCGCCGCGCTTAAAGTGCTCGCGGAAGGTGCGGCTACTATGGAACTCACCGTTTTCTTCGAGCATACTTGGGATGAGCGCTGGATCGGCACACGGCTTGCCCAGGCACACGTTGGTATGTTGACCCACCGCAATGCCGGCATCCGCTACAAGCGACCAGCCACGCTCGGCCTCGGGCATATTGGGCATAAGGCCCGCCGAGCGCACCAAGCCCTCGTTGACGCTGCGGGCGATCCCCAAGTCAACGGCATACGAATAACCGATATCATCGGCACGAATAAGCAATTGCTTCATAACGACTCCAGTCTATGGAAAAGGGCACTTGGAGCGTAACCAAGTGCCCTAGGTAATTATCCTACCTAAACAGGTGCCTTAAGCCTTAGCGGCAGCAGCATCTTCCTCGAGCTGCTCCTTGGTAAAGCCAAAGAGATACGTGACCACAGCAGAAACGGCAAATCCCACAACAAGGGAAACGCAACCCCAGAAGAAATTCGCACTTCCACCTCCTGCGTAGCCCGCAACAGCCGAAATGATACTTGCGTTGCCAATAACATAGATTTTGCAGCCGGCGAGAGCGGTTACCAAGCCACCCGCAAGACCACCGGCAACAAGGCCGCCAAACGTACGCAGGTATTTGAATCCGCAGCCATACAGCACGGGCTCGGTGACGCCGCCAATCAACGCCGAAATAAAGAAGCCCAGCATCTGACTCTTCTCGTCCTTTTCACGAATGCGCAGGAATCCACCGAACGCCATACCCCAAGATGCAGCACAGGCAATTGTTGCAGCGGCGAACACACAAGCATCAAAACCATTCTGGACCAGCATCGCCATTCCAAGCGTAATAAGGACCTGATGCATGCCCGTCATAACCAGGAACTCCCAAAGTGCCGCAATAAGCGCAATTGCGATAACGGCCGCAATTCCACCAGAATTGCCAAGCGAGAACATAAAGTTACCCAAGCCGTCGCCCAAAAAAGAGCCAATGGGAGCAAGCACGCACAGTGCGACAGGGACCATCACAAGCATGGTGAAGAACGGATTGAATACCGTTGCAAGGGCATCGGGAACGTGCTTTTTAAAGAACTTCTCGACCTGCCACATCACCGGAACACTCAAAATGATGGGAAGAACGGTAGAGGAATAGTTATTGAGCGCTGCTGGGAGGCCATAGACGCTCGTCGTCGTTGCACCAGTCTCAGCGGCAGCGCCGACTAAATCAATAAGATCGGGGGCGATGAGTACACCGCCAAGCATCATGCCAAGTTGAGGGCTTGCGCCGAGCTGCTTTGCCGCAGACCAACCTAAGAAGATCGGCATGAAGTAGAACCCTGCGTTATACAGCCAGCTGTTAAACAGGTTATAAATCTCGCTGTCAGCCGACCAAATGTTCAACATGGTCGGACCGCAGATAGCAGCAATGGTGCGAAACATTGCCGCCGCGAGCATAATGGGGATTAGCTGGACAACCGACTTTGACAGGTAATTCAAGACAGCCATACCCGCAGTCTTGAGCGTCAGCGGCTCCTTGGCGCCGCTATCGAGGCTCTCGTCAATGGAGCCTTCGCCCTTAACACCCAGCGCAATGGCGGCGTCATAGACCTTCGGCACGTTCTGGCCGATGATGACCTGATACTGGCCGCCAGACCACTGGGCACCCAGTACGCCCTTGATCTTCTTGACTTCATCGTCATTGGGGATGGACTGATCCTTAAGGTTCAGACGCAGACGGGTCATGCAGTGCGTCGCGTTCGTCACATTGGAGGCGCCGCCGACGGCAGCAAGCACGTCCTCGGCAATCTTCTTGTTATCGACAGCCATGTCGAATCCCTTCTCTTCCAACTAAAACCCGTGGGGTTTCACGACGCCTGGGCACACGACTCTGCTCGCGCCTGCGCAGCACGCGATGCCCGTTGGCAAGAGATTTGATTGCATGTGATTCCCGGGTGGATCGACATGAAAAAAGCCCCGCGCACAACCGACAGAGACCCAATAGGGACCTCGGCAGAATCGGTAGTGCCTCTCGGAGCAGCGCCGTGAGTAACACCCAACACACGGCGAGTATATGCGGCAGACACGTTCGCTGCTGCTCAGATTACCGACGAACGGTAGCAAACGACCCGCGAACGGTCGCCGAGACAGTTTTGAAACGCCTAAATGCCCCTACTGGTTATCTGAATTTGAAGAAGCAACGCGATTCACATGCATAATCAGGTAGACGAGCTCTTCTTGCGCGAGCGGCTCGTCAAAGGTCTCCTGAATCAGTTCGTCGACACGATGGGCACAACGCGATGCCGCCGGATATTGCTCCACGAGCACGTCGTAGAGACCGGAATTCTCGGTATCGATCGGCTCTTTTTTCGCCACGCGGTCGAGCAGATAGCGCACATGAGTGGCAAAGCGAGTAAAGGCAAACGACGAACGATCGACCGTCACGCCCAGTTCTTCTTGGATGATCGCAACCGTCATATCGAGCAGGCGCTCCTCCTGCTGTTCGGCAAGCACACGCCGCTCACTCGGCTTAACCGCCGCATTGATAATCGACATGGCGATACCCGCGGCCTCACTCTGGGGCATGCGGACGGCAAAGGTTTTCTTAATACCGCGAACGGCCAACTCGCCCAAGCGATATTCGATGGGGTGCAGCTGTTCCAAATCACGTTCGAGCGGCAGCGACACCACCATGTGCTCGCGGGCACGCTTTATAGCAAACTGAATATGATCTGCCAGTGTAATGGGAAAATTTGGACTTAATTCGTACGAAAGCTGCCCGGTTGCGATATCGGCCAGTTGAGCGGAAAACTCCAACACCTCCGGATCGACCTCGTCGATAAACGCCAGGTACTTTGAATCGATACCGTAAAAGGTGCGGGTGACGACATCCAGGTCGACCTCGTGTGGCATATCTCCAAAACCGATACCGCGACCCAGCGCGATAAGCTGACGCCCCGCGCCATCTTCGCAGATGGCAGCGTTGTGGTTAATGCGCTGGATAGCCCTCATGAAATCATCGCTCCTACTAAAACGCACCGCGCAGACCATCTACGCGGCGCGTTCATTCTACCTGCACTTCTAATTACAGTCCAAAGAAGCTCAAGATCTGGTCTCGACTTACGGGCTTGCAGTCATTGGCATCGAGGCCCACATCGTAGCGGTAAACGGGGCGCTCGCGATCGCGGTTGCGCGCGTTGGTGCGGTCTCCTCTGCTGTGGATATGCCCGTGTAACATGATGGCGCCACGCGCCTTGCCATTCCAGCTGAGCATGGGGTAATGGCTCAACACCAGGCGATGGCCCTTGGCATAGCCGGGAGCAATCTCCAGGTAATCGCGCACGTCTTCCCAAATCTGCGGTACGTCGGGATCTTCCCAGTCGCCGTCATGGTTACCACGGATGAGCGTCACGTTCTGGCATTCGATACGCTCGCGCAGGCGCACCGCCTCCGCCAGGGGCAAACGATAGGTAAAGTCACCCAAAATATAGAGGCGGTCATCCGCAGCCACACACTCATTGATGGCATCGATGACCTTGCGATTCATCTCCTCGACCGAGCCAAACGGCCGATCCATGTCGTGCAAGATATTCGTATCGCCCAGGTGCAGGTCGGCGGTAAACCACATCATCGTCTCTGTCCTCATTTCGCAACGTGTTCAACTCGTGCTAAGTATACAGACGCAGCGATGTGGCGGTTATCCAAAGAGCCCGCCGAACAGTCCGCGGCGGCGTTTGTCTTTCTTTTTCGACGCATCACTCTGGGCGTTCTTGCCCTGCCGCTTCTTACGATCCTGCTCCAACTCATCGTCATCGAGTAGCAGATCCCACTCAAACGGATCGTCTGTCAGATCGAACAGATCATCGTTATCAAACATGGCCGCCTCCCTTACCGATTAGCGAGCATCCACCACGTAAAGTCCAACGCGCACCTGATGCCACGGGCTGCGTTCGGGAGCAACCTGTTGCACGCGGGCCTCAAATACGTCCTCATGGCCGTAATACATCATCAAGGACAGCGGGCCGACCTCGTTTCCCGGAACATAGCCAAGTTTGGTGTTGCCGTAGTAGATCGCAACCGCCTCGGGGTCATGGGGATTATCGCGCTCGGCACACAGCGTCAGCTTATCGCCCGCTTTAAGATCGCCCAGGACCAAGGCGCCATCGGCATACTGAAATCCTGCAATGTGAAATGACAGAAGAACACGTGAAGGCTCGTACATAGCAGCTCCTCTAACAGCCGGATAAATCGGCGCTTAACCGTACTGAGAAGCTTACGGGCCCGTGCGGACACAAATTCACCCACTCGCGCCTTTCACCCAGTTGCCGCAACGCTTGCGAGACAGAGCACTTGCAGATAAGATAGGGGTACGGATGGCACCCGTTGCAGCGGGTCTTGCCAACTCCGATACACGTTTTCATCGTGAGAAGTGGCCGTCTTCGCTTACGCGGGGGCGGCCATTTTGTTTGCCCTATGTCATCTGATCCTAATGCACAAACATGCGCACGAATTTGTGCTTCCAGCTTGCGTAGGGCGCATACCGAAACGGCACGTCCAGCCACGTCGCCTTGTTCACGATGCTCTTCTTGTGGCTAAACGTATCGAAACTCTCGCGGCCATGGTACTGCCCCATACCGCTCGCTCCCATGCCGCCAAAGCCCATATGGCTCGTAGCCAGATGCATGATGGTGTCGTTAACGCAGCCGCCGCCAAAGGGCACGTAGCGCACAAAGCGCTGCTGAACCGCGCGATCCTGACTAAAGATATACAGGGCCAGCGGCGTCGGACGATCCGTAATAAACGTCTCGGCCTCGTCTAGGCTCTCAAACGTCAGCACCGGCAAGATGGGGCCGAAAATCTCCTCCTGCATCACGGCGTCATCGGGGGCCACGCCGTCCAAAATCGTCGGCTCGATCTTGAGCGAAGCCTCGCGCGCGGCACCCCCAAGCACAACCTTATCGGGATCGATCAGCCCGCGCACGCGCGCAAAATGCTTGGCGTTGACAATATGACCGTAGTCCTCGTTATCGAGCGGATACTCGCCAAACATACGGCGGACCTCCTCCTTGATGAGGCCCAACAGCTCATCGTGCACGCGCACGTCGACCAGCAGATAGTCGGGCGCTACACAGGTCTGGCCCACGTTGAGCCATTTACCAAATGCGATGCGGCGTGCCGCGACCTTCAAGTTTGCCGTCGCATCCACGATGCAGGGGCTCTTTCCGCCCAGCTCAAGCGTCACAGGCGTGAGGTTTTTGCTCGCGCGCTCCATGACGAGCTTGCCGACCGGAACACTACCGGTAAAGAAGATCTTGTCCCAGCACTCATCGAGCAGCGCTTCGTTTTCGGCGCGCCCGCCCTCGACGACCGTCACCAGGCACGGATCAAATGCCTCTTCACAGATTTGCTTGAGCACCGCGCTCGATGCCGGAGCATAGGCACTCGGCTTGATGACCACGGTATTGCCCGCGGCAAGGGCGCCGGCGAGCGGCTCGAGTGTTAGCAAAAACGGGTAGTTCCACGGAGCCATGATGAGTGTGACGCCATAGGGCACGGCTTGCGTTTTGCACACGCTCACGGCGTTAGCGAGATCGCACGGACGCAGGCGCGGACGACTCCACCGAGCCACGTGAGCGATCTGATGTCGAATCTCGGAAAGCGACGTACCAATCTCGCACATATAGGCCTCGTCATGCGACTTCCCCAAATCGGTCTTGAGCGCATGGGCGATATCGGCCTCGTGGGCCCGCACCGCATCGCGTAAACTCACGAGCGCGCGACGTCGAACATCGACATCAAACGTGGCGTGCGTCTTAAAGTAGGCGCGCTGATCGCCGACGATGCGCGCAATTTCCTCGGTGTTCATGGACCCTCCTAATTCTCGTCCTCAAACATACCACCTGCAACGACTTCGTACATATGCTCGAGCTCCAAGCGGTCCATTAGAAGCGGAACGGGGTATAGCGGATTGGCCTCGGCATCGGCATGCGCCGCCATCTCGGGAATGTCAGAGCGGCGAATGCCCGAGACATATTTGGGGATTCCCAGGGCCTCGTTCATGCGGTCGACCCAATCGATAAAGGCCTCGGCCGCAAGACTATCCTGCGCGGTAGCCGGCGCAATGCCCGCCATGTGAGCAAGATCGGCAAGCTTGGGGGCGGCGGCGTCACCATAAGCGCGAAGCATGTGCGGCAGGATGATCGCGTTGGCCAAACCGTGCGGAATTCCGTATCGGCCGCCCAAACTGTGCGCGATGGCATGCACATATCCGACATAGGAGCGGGTAAACGCAACGCCCGCCTTATACGCCGCCAAAAGCATATTGCGACGAGCGCACATGTCGTCACCATGCTCATAGGCCTCGAGCAAATTGTCGTGGATAAGCTGCACCGCCTGTCGCGCCATCTTGCGCGTATAGGGCGTGGTGCTTCGCCCGATAAAGGCCTCAACGGCATGCGTCAGGGCGTCCATGCCCGTCTGCCCCGTAATGGAAGCGGGCAAGCCGCACGTAAACTCGGGGTCGTGGACTGCAAAACGCGGGATGAGCACAAAGTCGTTAATGGGGTATTTGTAGTGCGTCCCGTCATCGGTAATTACCGCCGCAAGCGTGACTTCGCTTCCCGTACCGGCGGTAGTGGGAACGGCGATGAGCAGCGGCAGGCGACGATGAATCCGCAGCAGGCCGCGCATCTTGTTGATGGGCTTGTTTGGCTGCGCAATGCGTGCGCCCACGCCCTTGGCACAGTCCATGGCCGAGCCAGCGCCAAAGCCGATAATGGCCTGGCAGGCGCTCTCTCGATACAGGGACGCCGCTTCTTCCACGTTTGAAACCGTGGGGTTTGCACGCGTTTCGGCATAGACCGTAACGCCAATCCCCCTGCATGCGAGCGCCGTCTCGAGCGGTGCCGTGAGCCCCAGACGGGCAATGCCGGGATCCGTCACGATAAGGACCTTCTGGATCGAGCGCTTTTGAAGCACCGCGGGCACATCCTCGGCATGCTCTAAAATGCGCGGCTCGGTATAGGGCAGGATCGGCAATGCAATGCGAAAAACCGTCTGATATGTTCGGCACCAGGCACGACGGGCTAGATGCATAAAGGAAACTCCTTCATTTGTTGATAGGTCAACATTTGCTCGACCGATTGTACTCAGCGGCGGTCAAAGACGGCCTGCCAATCGTTAATCAATCAACATCTTCATATCTCAAAATTGTTTTATTAAAAATCATTCCTAATAGGCTTCACATTTGGTTGCATTTATGGATAATAGGACTCGTCAAGACGCACGTCCGGAGAGGGCCCTTACGGGACCGGACGAGCGCACAATCGCCATCGATCGAAAGGATCGAATCATGAAGTTTGTTTGCCCCGTTTGCGGTTATGTGGAAGAGTTCGACGGCGACCAGCTGCCCGAGGACTTCAAGTGCCCCCAGTGCGGCGTTCCCGGTTCTCGCTTCCTGAAGCAGGAGGAGGGTCAGCTCGAGTGGGCTGCCGAGCACGTCGTGGGCGTCGCCAAGATGGAGGGCGTCTCCGAGGACATCGTTGCCGACCTGCGCGCCAACTTTGAGGGCGAGTGCTCCGAGGTCGGTATGTACCTGGCCATGGCTCGCGTCGCTCATCGCGAGGGCTATCCCGAGATCGGCCTGTACTGGGAGAAGGCTGCCCACGAGGAGGCCGAGCATGCCGCCAAGTTCGCCGAGCTCCTGGGCGAGGTCGTGACCGACTCCACCAAGAAGAACCTCGAGATGCGCGTTGAGGCCGAGAACGGCGCCACCGCCGGCAAGACCGATCTTGCCAAGCGTGCCAAGGCCGCCGGCCTCGATGCCATCCACGACACCGTGCACGAGATGGCTCGCGACGAGGCCCGCCACGGCAAGGCTTTCGCCGGCCTGCTCAAGCGCTACTTTGGCTAAGCCAACCGCCTGAGACATAACCTCAAGCTCGATGAGGCCCGGACCGTATTGGTTCGGGCCTTTTTCGTGCCTCACGAACTTGTTAACGCCCTGAAATAGGACCGTCTTCGGCATCGGCTTCTCGTCAAAACTAAGTGAGTAGACTTTTTGGAACTTGCCGAGCAGACCATCCATATCACTTTATAAAGCCGCAGGTAAATGCCTTGTTGCAAAACGACCTAGTCGCCAAAGTGACAAAAGTCTACTCACTTAGATTCGCAGCCGTCCACGATCGAGCCATTTTGTGTCTAACGGGCATCTTTCCGTCGATTACTCCCAATTTTGTCCAGTCAATGAATAGTTCAGACCGGAGTAATATCTCAGCCCTTTGCTCATCCGAGCTTTTATCACGATATTCAGCATCGAGCATCCTGCATATGGCCTTAACGATCGCGCGGAATCTATCCTCATCCGATATCTGTCTGTGTGTCAGGAGAAGCACATCGTAGCCCATGGCCTGAAGGGCCGTCATGCGGTCAGCGTCACGCAAGCCATCCCCTGCGCGTCCGTGCGAGGCCTTTCCCTGACATTCAATGGCCACCTGTCGCCTACCGTCCGGTGAAGAAAGAAGTAGGTCGATATATATACGGGACTTTCCCACAATCGCTCGAGCACTTGTGCCTAGCATCACTTCAACATTAAGCTCTATGTCGCAAAAACCTTCGCCTCCCAGGGATCGCGGCAGTGCAAGTAGCAAATACGCCTCGACCTCAAAAGGCGACGCGGCACCCAATGGAACGAGTTGCGATACCGCCATAAATCTATTGCCGTAACGCATCCCGCAAACATCTGAACAAAAACGGTCAAGGTCTCCGCCCAAAACCAAAGCGTCTCGACGCCATAAATTTGAGGCGGTGCCGTCCTCGGACGGGCAGCGCACCCAACCGAACGTTGTCGAAATCGCGCCCGAATCAATTGCACGCGAAAGCTCCGCCTCAAGTGCCGCCGGCAGAGCGCACACCGCAAACAAGCCACACATCTCCGCCAATACCAAAAGAAGCTGGAGATCCGTCAGGTGCCGCGACATGATGAATGCCGTCAGTAGAGGAGACGTAATCAAAAACCCATGCTCCGTTTCCAGCACGGATTCCCTGGGAAGCTCACCAAGAAACAGCCGCTGCCTAATGCTGGCTGGACAAGTCCGTTTGTTTCTCGTCCGAACCAATGTATACAACGGAAAACCGAGCGCGACCGCAGCCGTCGGGTTGCGGGCGAGATCATATCGCTGCCGGTCTTCTTCCGGTCGTGGAAGCGGCGGACACAAAGCGCGGACTTGAGGAGGCAAACGCCAGTACCTAAAAGCCGATATGTCACAAAGTAAATCCTTCATAGGCACAGGAAAACACGAATTTCAACCCAGTCAGTCACGCATTGGCGCGAACGCACCAAAAATGGCGCCGAACGGACTGCCAAGTTTTCAACAGCACTCCCCAACTGGCCAAAAGCTTGCCGAGAGCTGGACGAAGCCCTGTTGAAAACCCCATTTTTTCTCATGCAGGAGCTTTGCGCGGCAAGTGAGTAGACTTTTTTGAACATCCCGAGCAGGCCGGTCATCCTGCTTTTCAAAACCGCAGGTAAATAGCTTGCTACAAAACTGCCTGGTCGCCAAAGTGCTAAAAGTCTACTCACTTAGGTTGCAGAGTGCCCCCCATTAGCTGCAATTCCAAGGTTGTTAGTACTTTTGGACTCAGATCGTCATACTGAACAAGAATTTGAGTTGTGTTTTCAGGGACAGATGCGCCATCGGCACACCAAAAACAGTCACCGATATCGATAAAAGGGATGCTCGAGCGCGTGAGGGCCCGTGCAAAAGTGCTTCCGCCCGTTCTACGCTCCGCAACCACGATACAGTAAAGGCCCGCGTCTGCATGCTCGATCGAGACTTCCCCTGCCGGAAATGCCTTCCGTACAAGCGCCACTAGGCCATCACGCGCCTCGCGGGCACGAACGCGCACGCGGTTCACATGACGCTCGTAATCACCCGATTCCAGCAAGCGAGCCAATGCAACTTGATCTATGGAGCTAACCGACGAGGCGTAAAAACCAAGGTCGCGCCTAAACCGCTCCATCAGCTCGTCGGGCAACACCATGTACGCTAGGCGCAACGCCGAAGACAGGCTCTTCGAAAACGTGTTGGTGTATATAACCGACTGGGCGGCATCGATCGACGCGAGCGCGGGAATCGGCTTCCCGGCAAGGCGAAACTCACAATCAAAGTCATCTTCGATGAGATACCGACCTGGTCGCTCGGCGGCCCAGCTCAGAAGCGCATAGCGACGCGCAATGCTCGTCACAAGGCCGGTCGGATACTGATGGGACGGCATCAGGTGAAGGACATCGGTCCCGCTTTTCTGCAGAGTGCTCAAGTCCACGCCCTCATCATCCAACGGGATATGTCGAACTTTGCAGCCCATAGCCTGATAGATACGCGTCAGACGCAAATAGCCCGGATCCTCAACCGCATACACCTTGTCCGCGCCAAGCAACTGAACCAACATGGTATCGAGCAGCTGGGCGCCCGCACCGATAACGATGTTGTTGGGGTCGACATTCATACCCCTTGTCCCGTGCAGATGGTGAGCAATTGCACGTCGCAGCCGAGCAGTGCCCTGCGCCGGTGCGGGCGAAAAGATTTCGCGCTCGTCTTCGGATGCCAGCGTCGCCCGTAGCGCGCTTTGCCAAAGCCGCGCCGCCTCCAAAGCAGAAGGAGAAAGCGCATCGAATCGCTCGACCTGTCCGTTGACATCATGCACGCTGGGGCCCACAGAGACGGCATCTCGGTCGATGCCCTCCGCAGCCGAAGCCAAAACCGGTGCATCCGGAAGCTCGCAAGCGTAGTAGCCACGACGTGGTATTGAGCAAATATAGCCCTCAGCGAGTAACTGGCTATATGCATTCTCGATGGTAATAACACTGATTCCCAGATGACTGGCAAAGGCGCGCTTAGACGGCAAATGCTCCCCCGCCACAATGCGTCCAGCTACGATATCATCTCGAATTTGCTGGTAAACATACTCATAGAGCGATGCTTCGCCGCGTTTTTCCAAATTGTAGTCAAGCATGAGCCTATCACCTGACCTTATTAAGTCATTCAATCTGGTATTAGTCTGACCTTGTAATTATCTCGAAAACTGAGTATTTTGTCATACCCAGCTCCCCGATAGGATGTTCCGTCAAGCAATGCACATGCCAACCAAGGGAGCAACCATGGCAGAACAGAACAGCAAGGCCGACCGCGTCAAACTCAATCGCGAGCTCGCGCAGATGCTCAAGGGCGGCGTCATCATGGACGTTACCACGCCCGAGCAGGCACGCATCGCCGAGGAGGCAGGCGCCTGCGCCGTCATGGCCCTCGAGCGCATCCCGGCCGACATCCGTGCCGCAGGCGGCGTCTCGCGCATGAGCGACCCCAAGATGATCAAGGGCATCCAGGAGGCCGTCTCCATCCCCGTCATGGCCAAGTGCCGCATCGGTCACATCGTCGAGGCGCAGGTCCTGCAGGCCATCGAGATCGACTACATCGATGAGTCCGAGGTTCTCTCCCCTGCCGATGACGTCTATCACATCGACAAGACCCAGTTTGACGTGCCGTTTGTCTGCGGCGCCCGTGATCTGGGCGAGGCGCTGCGCCGTGTTGCCGAAGGCGCCACGATGATTCGCACCAAGGGTGAGCCGGGTACGGGCGACGTCGTTCAGGCCGTGCGTCACATGCGCAAGATCCAAAAGCAGATCCGTGACGTTGTTGCCCTGCGCAACGACGAGCTCTTTGAGGCAGCCAAGCAACTGCAGGTTCCGGTCGAGCTGGTGCGCGAGGTCCATGCCGCGGGTAAGCTTCCCGTCGTGAACTTTGCCGCCGGCGGCGTAGCGACCCCCGCCGACGCCGCGCTGATGATGCAGCTGGGCGCCGAAGGCGTGTTTGTCGGCTCGGGCATCTTTAAGAGCGGCGACCCCGCCAAGCGCGCAGCCGCCATCGTCAAGGCCGTGGCAAACTTCACCGATGCCAAGCTCATTGCCGAGCTTTCAGAGGACCTGGGCGAGGCCATGGTGGGCATCAACGCCGACGAGATCGAGATTATCATGGAAGAGCGCGGGCGCTAGTCCAGCAGAAAGGATCGCACATGAGCGATTATGCAGACCAAACGGTCGCCGTGCTGGCGGTCCAAGGCGCTTTTGCCGAGCACGAGGCAAGACTATCCGGGCTTGGCGCACACTGTATTGAGCTGAGGCAGGCGGCTGATTTGAAGCAGGACTTTGACCGTCTGGTACTTCCCGGCGGCGAGTCCACCGTTCAAGGAAAGCTGCTTGCCGAGCTCGGCATGCTCGAGGAGCTTCGTGCCCGTATCGCTGAAGGCATGCCCGTCCTGGGCACCTGCGCCGGCTTGATTCTGCTGGCGCGCGACCTTGCCGCCCACGACGATAAGGGGACGCCGCGCCTGGCAACCATGGATGTGCTCGTCGAGCGCAATGCCTACGGCAGGCAGCTCGGCAGCTTTCGAACCAAGGGGCAGGTAACCGGCATCGACGGTGAAGTGCCGCTGACGTTTATCCGCGCCCCCCGCATCGTTGAGGTGCACGGCGATGCCGAGGCCCTGGCCGAAGTCGATGGCCGCATCGTCGCCGCCCGCCAAGATAACCAGCTCGGCGTAACCTTCCACCCCGAACTCGACGAAGACACCCGCCTCCACGAACTGTTCCTACAAATGTAGGCATCGAAATCAACAAACAAAATGAGAGTGGATAATCTCCCTCTTTAAGCTTGGATGCAGGCTCAAACCGGGAGATTATCCACTCTCATGCTATGTAGTCGTTGGGTGTTCTTAAACGACTAGTCAAACAAGAACGTCCCCAACGACCACCAAAATAAACCTGTCCCTTTTTGGCAGGCTTTGATCAGGACAACGCCGATGTTTTGGTACCGACAGACACTATGACCCAATCCGAGGGCACTAAAAAGATAGGAGCCCCCGCTCG
>CATYVQ010000012.1 GCA_958413895.1 uncultured Collinsella sp. | reverse complement strand
GGAAGGCCAAAAGATTGCTGGCGAAAAAAGCTCAGAGAAAGTGCTGGTAGGGGAGTTGTTGAGCTTTTCGACAGCTTTTGAGCAAAAGAAACTTTGTGGCTATTGCCGGCGATTGCGTTGTCGCGGTCATGGCGGTGCGGGATGCTGGTCGTAAGCGTCGAATGCTCCGACTTTGGAGGCCAACATGGACCTGTTTCTTGAGACTCCGCAGCAACAAGCTGAGCGCATGCTGCGTCAGCAGCAACGACTCATGGAGATGCAAATGCAAGGGGCGGCAGCCCAGCCCTTTGCGCAAAATGTCGTGCCCGCTGCTGTACCTGCAGCTGTGCCCGGGTGCGAATCGGCACCAGAGGCCTATTCCGTACAGCAAGATTCATATGCGCAGGAGCTCGCGTTCGACAAGCGTCGTGCGCGTCGTCGCCGTGTGGGCCAGCGCTTGCGCACATTGGCGATGATCGTGCTCATCCCGTTAGGGCTTGCGGCCATCTTTCTGGCGTCGTATGCGCTCACCTGCATCCTCAACGGTGCTTCGCCCGGCGAAGTGCTCCAACATCTGTCAGCCCTCGGCCAGCGCCTAGGCGATGTCGTAACAACCATTCGTGCCGGCTGGGAGAGCTAGCGTTTTAGCGTCCGCGGCTCTAAGAGAAATTTGTCTGCAAGGCAGTGAGTGATCCGTGTGTGTGACGGGGTAAGATTGATCGCGGTTTTGATCGGTGCTCGATTGGGTTTGTTGGGCGGAGTCTATGTCTGCTATTGATATTGTGCTTGTTGTGATCGCCTTGGTGGCGGTGGGGGTTGCTGTGGCTTGCGCCCTCCAGCTCAAGAGCCTGCGTGCCGAGTTGCGGGAGCGTGGCGACAGTAGCGCGGAAACGCTGGCAGCACTCGAGCAGGCCAACAACGCGCTCGATGCCCTGAACGTCGCGCTGGCCGAAACTCGCCGCACGGCCAATGCCATCGCGCAGCAGCAGACGACAGATGCGGCCGTGGAGCAGCAACGTTACCTGACCATCGCGCGTGAGTTTTCGCAAGCTGGTGACCGGATGGATGACCTGCGCCGCGAGACGGCCCAACAGCTCGGTGCCAACCGCGAGGGCATCGAGCACCGCCTGGACAAGGTGCGCGAGACGGTCGATGCCCAGCTGGGTGCTATCCGCAAAGACAACAACGTGCAACTCGATCAGATGCGCGCAACGGTGGACGAGAAGCTCTCCCGCACGCTCAACGATCGCCTGTCGTCATCGTTTAAGCAGGTGAGCGACCAGCTCGAAGCCGTCTACAAGGGCCTGGGCGATATGCAATCCATCGCCACCGGCGTGGGCGATCTTAAGCGCGTACTGGGCAATGTGAAGGCGCGTGGCATTTTGGGCGAGGTGCAGCTGGGTGCAATTCTGGCGGACATCCTTACACCCGACCAGTATCTGGAAAACGTCGCCACCAAGCCCGGCGCCTCGGAGCGCGTTGAGTTTGCCGTCAAGCTGCCGGTGGACGAGGGCGACCCCGTGCTGCTGCCGATTGACTCCAAGTTTCCGGGCGACGCGTACGAGCACCTGCTCGACGCGCAGGAGTCGGGCGATGCGGAGACCGTGGCGGCTGCGCGTAAGACGCTCGACACCATGGTCAAGCGCGAGGCCAAGGACATCTGCGAAAAGTACCTGAGTGTGCCGGCAACGACCAACTTTGGCATCATGTTCGTGCCGTTTGAAGGACTGTACGCCGAGGTCGTCAGCCGCCCCGGGCTTATCGAGACCCTGGGCCGCGACTATCACGTCAACGTTGCCGGCCCTAGCACCATGGCGGCCATTCTCAACAGCCTGCAGATGAGTTACCAAACGTTTAAGCTGCAAAAACGCACCGACGATGTACTGCGCGTGCTCTCCGCTGTCAAGGCCGAGCTGCCGCGCTATCAAAAGGCGCTGCGCCGCGCCCAGCAGCAGATCGAGACCGCGGGCAAAACGGTCGAGGGCATCATCACCACGCGCACCAACGTTATGGAGCGCAAGCTCAAGGATATCGACGCGCTGGAAGACGCCGATCAAGCCGATGAGATTTTGGGACTCACGCCCGCGGGCCTTTCCACAGACCAAGAAGACGAGGACTAATTGCAACAAGGCAGCGGGGCACCGGCGCAAACGCGGGCACCCCGCTGCCTTTCACATCGCGCTTGCCTGAAGTGCGCTTTAGTGTGCAACAATGGCGTTTCGCCCTATCAGACGCGAAAGGAAGCCCATGTCTCAGAGAAACACCAGTCCGCTGAAACGCTCCACCGTGCGCCGCACGCTGCAGCGGTTTTGGGGTGTCACGCGCACGCAGCCGCTGATTGTCTTTCTCTCGGTGTTCTCGTCGGCGGGCTACATCTTTTTGCTGACGTTTGCCAATACCTATGTGATGGCCCTCATTGTCGACCGCGTTCAAGCCGGTCCCGTGGCGGGTGACCAGGTGTTTGAGGTCTTCGGCCCCTATATCCTGGCGCTCGTACTCGTTAACCTGGTGGGTCAAATCCTCTCCAAGCTACAGGACTACACCGTCTACAAGCTCGAGATCGCAGGCAACTATCACCTGGCGCGTCTAAGCTTCGACACGCTCTCCAACCAATCCATGACATTCCATACCAGCCGCTTTGGCGGATCGCTTGTGAGCCAGACAAGCCGTTTTATGAGCGGCTACACGGGTCTGGTCGACGTGACGGTGTATTCGCTCATCCCCACCATCACCTCGGTCATCTGCACCGTGGCCGCACTCGCCCCGGTGGTGCAGACGTTTACCGTGATCCTAGTGTGCATCATGGTCGTCTACATCGCGTTTGTCTGGCTTATGTATAAGCGCATCATGCCGCTTTCGGCCGCGACGTCCGTCGCGCAGAACAAGCTCTCGGGCGTACTCTCCGACGCGGTCACGAACATCTTGGCCGTCAAGACTTGCGGGCGCGAGGACTTTGAACGCGATCTGTTCGACGCCGCCGATCGTGCCGCGCGCGATGCCGAGACGGTCTCGATGCACGCCATGATGCAGCGCAACTTTACGACCTCGGGCCTTATCGTCATCACCATGGCCGTGGTGAGTGTATTCGTGGCGGGCGGCAACGCGTGGTTTGGCATCTCGGCCGGCTCGCTTGTCATGATTTTTACCTACACCTATAACCTCACCATGCGCCTGAACTACGTGAGTTCCATGATGCAGCGCATCAACCGCGCGCTCGGTGATGCGGCCGAGATGACGCGCGTGCTGGACGAGCCACGTTTGGTGGCGGACGACCCGGACGCCCCTGAGCTCAAAGTGACCGAGGGCGCGATTGATTTTGAGCACCTGAGCTTTGCGTACCGTGACGCTGTGTCGGGCGAGAGCGTGTTCGATGACCTGACGCTCCATGTGGCGGCGGGTCAGCGCGTGGGCCTGGTGGGCAAATCGGGCTCGGGTAAGACGACGCTCACCAAGTTGCTGCTGCGCCTGGACGATGTCCAGGACGGCCGCGTGCTCGTGGACGGTCAGGATGTCTCGCGCTGCACGCAGCAGAGCCTGCGCCGCCAGGTTGCCTACGTGCCGCAGGAGGCGCTGCTGTTCCACCGCTCCATTCGCGAAAACATTGCCTACGGTCGTCCCAACGCCACTGATGAGCAGATTCGCGAGGCCGCGCGCCTGGCCAATGCCCTGGAGTTTATCGACCGCTTGCCCCGCGGCTTTGACACCATGGTGGGCGAGCGCGGCGTCAAGCTCTCGGGCGGCCAGCGGCAGCGCGTGGCTATCGCCCGCGCCATCCTAACCGACGCGCCGATTCTGGTGCTCGACGAGGCGACCTCTGCCCTCGACAGCGAGTCCGAGGCGCTGGTGCAGGAGGCGCTTGAAAACCTGATGCGTGGACGTACCTCCATTGTGGTGGCGCACCGCCTGTCCACCGTGGCGGCGCTCGACCGCATCGTGGTGCTGGCCGATGGCGAGATCGTCGAGGACGGCACGCATGCGCAGCTCGTCGAGGCGGGCGGTGAGTACGCGAGCCTGTGGAGCCGTCAGACCGGCGCATTCTTGGAGGCGTAAGCGTCTCGGACGTGGGACAATTGTGCCCATAAGTTTATTGTGCCGTTGAGCCAAGGAGTCGTTATGCCACGCGAGACCAATGCCGCCAAACGCGAGCGCGCCGTTGAGGTGTGTGAGCGCCTCAACCGTCGCTATGGCCCGGTCGAGTGCTTTTTGGACCACGAGAATCCCTTCCGCCTGCTGATCGCGGTGCTGCTCTCGGCGCAAACGACCGATGCGCAGGTCAACAAGGTGACGCCGCGGCTGTTCGCCCAGTGGCCCACGCCCGAGGCCATGGCCGGGGCGAGCGTGGCTGACGTGGCAGACACCATCAAGTCACTCGGCTTCTACAAGAGCAAAGCCAAACATGCCGTCGAGGCCGCGCAGATGATCGTCGCCGACTATGGCGGCGAGGTGCCGGCCGACATGAAGGAACTCGTGAAGCTGCCGGGCGTGGGACGCAAGACGGCGAACATCGTGCTCAACGTGGGGTATGGCATCGTGGAGGGCATTGCGGTGGACACGCACGTCAACCGTATTGCGCACCGCCTGATGCTGAGTCCCAAGACGCATGCAAAGGAGCCGCTCAAGACCGAGCAAGATCTGCTCAAGATTTTGCCGCACGAGTATTGGGAGTCGGTTAACCATCAGTGGATCACCTTCGGTCGCGAGATCTGCGACGCCCGCAAACCCAAGTGTGACGAGTGTCCGCTGGCGGATTTGTGCCCCAGCGTGCGCGTAGCGGGGTAGGGCGGAACGCATCTTCGTCTGGCGTTTTTTGCGGGGCTGGGTTTGCCCTTGAGCCGGAGTCCTCTCCATGCGCTACCATGACAGACAATGTATTTGACGTACGACCCGCCGAGCTTGCCCCGGCGGGCTTTTGGCGTTGCGATGCCGGAGGAACAGCATGCTCATTCACCGTATAGCCGCGCAGCTCTACACTGCCGAGGCGCTGCAGACCGTCGAGGCCGGACTCGATGCCGGCGAGGACGTGACGCTGGCCGTGTCGCAGTCGGGTCGCACGCTTATGGCGGCCGCCCAGTTTGCGCGCCGTCCGCGCCCGACGGTCTACGTTGTGAGCGGCGAGGATGCGGCCGATCGCGCCGCTCGTAGCCTTGCCGCCTACGTGGGCCTGGCGCATGTGTGCCGTTTCCCCGAGCGCAAGGATTATCCGTGGCGCGAGCAGGCGCCCGACGACGCCGTGGTAGCGCAGCGCTGCGAGGCCCTGGGACGCATCGTGCGCGGGGACAACTGCATCATGGTTGCCTCGGCTCGCGCGTTGCTGCGCTGCGTGCCGCCAGTCGAGAGCCGCTACTGGGAGTCCACGACCTTTGCGGTGGGCGAGGAGATTCCTTTTGACGAGGTGCCGCATCGCCTGGTGGGCATGGGCTACACCAATGCCGGTGCCGCTGATGCGCCCGGTCTGTTCCGCGTGCATGGCGACACCGTCGAGGTGTTTCCCGCGCAGGAGAAAGCGCCCGTGCGCATTGAGTTCTTTGGCGACGAGATTGACCGCATCCGCCGCATGGTGAGCTCAACGGGGCAGACCATCGGTAACGAGGACAGTATCGAGATCTTCCCGTGCCGTGAGCTGGCGCTTACCGACGAGGCCGTCCATAACATGCATGTGGCGCTCTATCGCGCCAGCCAGGACGACAGCAAACTGGCGGCGCTGCTCGAGATGGTGGATGCGCGCATCGTCACGCCCGAGCTCGACCGCTTTTTGCCGGTGATGTACGGCCAGACCGTGAGCCCGCTGGCACACGTGAGCGGCAAGGCGCTCGTGGTCCTGTCCGAGCCGCGCTCGCTGTTCGACGACTGCCTGCGCGCCTACGAGGATATCGAGGCTCGTGCCGGCGAGGCGGGGATTGACCGCCTGGACGGTCTGTACGTGCGCGCTCAACAGCTCGATTTTGGTGCTCAGCAGCGCCTGAACTATGTGAGCCTGATTCGCGCGGGCGGTGCGGTTACGGCAGAGCTCAAGATTGAGCAGCCGGCCATTGCGGGCTCGGACAATCGCTTTATGACGCGCATTCAGGAAGTCGTGGGCAAGCGCTACGCCTGCGTGTTTGCCATTCCCGACCGCGGTGCGCGTGAGTCGATGGAGCTCACCTTTGGCGACGAGGGCATTACCTTTGAGGAGTCGCTGACGGCCGCGCCCGAAAATGCCGGTGTCATTGGTGAGCGCGTGCGCGTGGCGGCGGCGGATTCTGCCGACCGTGCTGCCCGCCAGGATGCCCATGCTGCAATTCGCGAGCGCAAGGCCGATGCGCTCAACGCCCGCTCGCTCGAGGCGGGTGCCGCCCGGGCTGCCGCCGGTGCCGCCGTGCCCACCATCTCGCGCGGACGCGTGACCTTTGTCGATGCCGCCTTGCCGCAGGGTGTGGTGGTGCCCGATGCCAATTTGGCCGTGTTCTCGATCGCCGACCTCAATGCCCGCATGGATGCCAACCGCGCGCGCAGCCGCCGCAAGGTGGACATTACGCAGATCACGTTCCCGTTTAAGCCGGGCGACTACGTGGTGCACGCTACTCACGGCATCGCGCTCTTTAGCGAGATCGCGCGCCAGGAAGTGGGCGGCAAGGAGCGCGACTACTTTTTGCTGGAATATGCCGACGGCGACAAACTCTACGTGCCGCTCGAGCAGGTCGACCGCATCACGCGCTATGTTGGCCCCGACGGCGATAAGCCACGCCTGACCAGGCTTAACACTGCCGACTGGACGCGTGCCACCAACAAGGCACGCAAAAACGCCAAAAAGCTGGCGTTTGACCTAGTCGATTTATATACGCGCCGCTCGTCGATTACTGGTATCGCCTGTCCGCCCGATACGCCCGAGCAGATCGAGATGGAGGAGAGCTTTCCCTACGACGAGACGCGCGACCAGCTGGAGGCTATCGCCGACATCAAGGCAGACATGGAGGCACCCAAGCCCATGGACCGCCTGCTGTGCGGCGACGTGGGTTTCGGCAAGACTGAGGTCGCCCTGCGCGCAGCCTTTAAATGCGTGGACTCCGGCCGCCAAGTCATGGTGCTCTGCCCCACGACCATTCTGGCCCAGCAGCACTACGAGACGTTCTTTGAGCGCTTTGCCCCGTTTGGCCTCGAGGTCGAAGTGCTCAGCCGCTTCCGCACCCCGGCGCAGCAAAAGCGTGCGCTTAAGGCGTTTGCCGAGGGCACGATTGATGTGCTCATCGGCACGCACCGCTTGCTTTCTGCCGACGTGAACCCCAAGAACCTGGGCATGGTGATCATCGACGAAGAGCAGCGCTTTGGTGTGCAGCACAAGGAGCAGCTCAAGAACCTGCGCGAGCAGATTGACGTGCTCACGCTTTCGGCAACGCCGATTCCGCGAACCATGCAGATGGCCACGAGCGGCGTGCGCGACATGAGCCTGATCACCACGCCGCCGACCGGGCGCCGCCCCGTGATCGTGCACGTGGGAGAGTACGATCCCGACGTGGTGAGCGCGGCGATTCGCTTGGAGGTGGGTCGCGGCGGCCAAGTGTACTACGTGTCCAACCGCGTCAAGACCATCGACGACGCCGTGGCGCGCGTGCACGAGGCCGCGCCCGAGGCGCGCGTGGGCGTGGCGCACGGCAAGATGAGCCCGCGCGAGGTCGAGGACGTGATGATCGAGTTTGCGACCAAAAAGATCGACGTGCTCATCGCCACGACCATCGTGGAGAGCGGCATCGACAACGCGACCGCCAACACGCTGATCATCGAGGATTCGCAGCGCCTGGGTCTGGCGCAGCTTTACCAGCTCAAGGGCCGTGTGGGTCGCTCTGCCACGCAGGCCTACGCGTACTTTATGTTCCCGGGCGAGCTGCCTCTCACCGAGGAGGCGACGGCGCGCCTGACCGCACTTTCCGAGTTCCAGGACCTGGGCAGCGGCATGCGCATCGCCATGCGCGACCTGGAGATCCGTGGTGCCGGCTCGCTTATGGGCGCCGAGCAGCACGGCAACCTGTCGAGCGTGGGCTTTGACCTGTTTACGCAGATGCTGGGACAGGCCGTGGCCGAGGCGCGCGGCGATGACGATGCCGGCGTGGAGGCGGCGAGCGTGGGTATTAACCTGCCGGCCGACTACTTCTTGTCCGAGGAGTACCTGCCGGCGGTGGATCAGCGCGTGCTCGTGTACCGTAAGCTTGCAGCGGCCGAGGACCTGGAGAGCATCGATGAGGTGCAGGAGGAGACCGAGGCTGCGCATGGCGAGCTGCCGCTGGCGGGACTCAACCTGTTCAATCGCGCACGAATCCGCATTCGCGGCGAGCGCCTGGGGCTCGAGAGCGTCACGCTCAGTGGCGGTCGCATCACGTTTTTGGGCGTCGACGTGCCCAAGAAGGTGGCTTTTGAGCTTAAGACCCGCTATGGCGCGGTGAACTTTCCCAAGAGCCGCAAGCTGTCGGTACCCTACAAGGCGGGCGCCGGTGCGGGCAGCGGCCTGGGTCGCGGTCTCGACGCCAACGACGGCACCGGCCCGGTGGCCGCGGCGCTCATGCTGCTGCAACAGCTGGGCGCTAGTGATGATGACTAGCGAGTCGACGCTGCAAACACCCCATTTGGGCACTCTGGCTCCATCGAAAGGAAAGCATGTTCGGATACATCTATAAGAAAGATGTCGCCATGATCGCGGTTGTCCTGTGCCTTTGTCTGGGCGTGGGCAGTTTCTTCGATTATCAGATCTCGAGCGCGCTGTTCAATATCGGCAGCATGTACGGTCGCTTTATCGAGGCCGCCGGCGAGCTGCCGTTCGAGCTGACGGCGAGCGTCGCGGGCGTTATGCTCGTACGCGCGGTGCGTCCCGACTCCAGGGGGAGCAAATGGCTCGCCGTGCTGGGCGTTCTGATCAACGTTGGCCTGGCCGGCTACGAGATCGTTTCGTCCCTGCGGGTTGGCGGCAAACTCATCGCGGTTCAGTTGGTACTGACGTTTGCGCTGGTGATCGCCGCCAACCTTATCGTCTATCGCCTCACGCGCGCGACCGAGCCCGACGAGCTTACGCGCTGGGGGTTGATGGTGCTTGCCGTGTGGGTCGCTCAGGCCATTATCCTCAACGTGATCGTCAAGCCGCTGTGGTCGCGTCCGCGCATGCGCGTGATCGAGGTCACACCGGGGCTCAATTTTCAGCCGTGGTGGGTGATCGGCAACCCCGACAAGTGGAGTTATATTGCGGCCGGCGTAATCAAGGACGGCTTTAAGTCGTTCGCGAGCGGGCACACCGCGCATGCGGCGATCGGTCTTATGCTCGCCGGACTTCCCGCGGTGGCCTTTAAGGAAAAGCCCTCGCGCCGTCGGGTGGTCTTTTGGACGGCGGTTGTGGTCGCGGCGCTCGTCGCCTTTGGCCGCATCGTGATCGGAGCGCATTTTTTGAGTGACGTGAGCTGCGGCTTTGCCCTGGTGCTGGCGCTTGAGTGCCTTGCCGCGCGCATTGCCTATCCCAACGGCGTACAATAGCTCCGTTTGAATCATCTGGCCGATACCCGGTAAGAGAGGATTGCCATGCTCGCGTTTAACAACGACTATTCCCACGGCGCCCATCCGGCAGTGCTGCAGGCACTCGTCGATACCAACATGGAGCCGCAGCCCGGCTACGGTACCGATGCGCACACCGAGCGTGCCAAGCAACTTATTCGCGAGGCCTGTCAGGCGCCTGACGCCGACGTGTTTTTCCTGGTGGGCGGCACGCAGGCTAACGCCACGGTGATCGACATGCTGCTCGCGCCGTACGAGGGCGTCGTTGCTGCCGAGACCGGCCACGTCGCCTGCCACGAGGCGGGCGCCATTGAGTTTGGCGGCCACAAGGTGCTCACCATCCCCGGCTACGAGGGCAAGATGCACGCCGAGGACCTCGAGAACTATATCCAGGTGTTCTACGAAAACGAGAGCTACGAGCACACGGTGTTCCCGGGCGCCGTGTACGTGAGCCTATCGACTGAGTACGGCACGCTGTACTCCAAGGCCGAGCTCACGGCGATTTACGCGGTGTGCCAGAAGCGCGAGATTCCGCTGTTTGTGGATGGCGCCCGCCTGGCCTATGCACTGGCGGCCGATGAGTGCGACATTACCCTGCCCGAGCTGGCGCAGCTGTGTGACGTGTTCTACATCGGCGGCACCAAGTGCGGCGCGCTCTGCGGCGAGGCTGTGGTGTTCTGCGGCATGCACGCTCCGGCACATCCCATTCCGCGCATTAAGCAGCACGGCGCGCTGTTGGCCAAGGGCCGCCTGACGGGCGTGCAGTTTGAGGCACTCTTTACCGATGGCTTGTATTTTGAGATTGGTCGACAGGCGATCGAGACGGCTCAGGCGCTGCGTCGTGTGCTGCACGAGCGCGGCTACCAGTTCTTTTTGGAGACGCCCACAAACCAGCAGTTTGTGATTCTGCCCAACGAGGACATGGCGCGCATTCGCGAGCACGCCTCGATCGAGTACTGGGAAAAGTACGACGAGACCCACACGGTGGTGCGCTTTTGCACTAGCTGGGCCACGACGCAGGAGGATATCGACGCGTTGGCGGCTGTCCTGTAGCCTGATGTAATGACGAGGGGCCGCCTTGCGCTTGGGTTTGGCGCAAGGCGGCCTTTGTTTTTGAGGGAGAAGGGTTGTATGACCGAGATGTTCGAGCCGACGATTCGTCTGGCGACGCCCGATGATGCGCCGGCGTTGCTTGCCATCTATGAGCCGTATGTGCGCCAGACGGCGATTACCTGCGAATACGAGGTGCCGAGCGTTGAGGAGTTCGCCGGGCGCATCGAGCGTACGCTCAAGCGCTATCCGTATCTGGTGATGGAGCTGGACGGGCGTCCGGTAGGTTATGCCTATGTGAGTCCGCTCAACAGCCGCGAGGCATACGACTGGTCGGTCGAGACATCGATCTACCTGGCGCGCGATGTGCGCCACGGCGGGCTGGGTCGTATGCTGCACGACGCGCTCAAGCAATGCCTGATTGCGATGGGCATCACCAACATGTGCGCGCTCATCGCCGTGCCGCACGACAAGGACGACGAGTATCTGACGCATAACAGTCAGGATTTCCATGCCCATATGGGGTATCGCCTGGTGGGTGCCTTCGACCGCTGCGCCCAAAAGTTCGGCCGCTGGTACGACATGTGCTGGATGGAGCTGGTCCTTGCCGAGCGCACACCCAACCAACCCAAACCAATCTGGTTCCCCGACCTCCCCAAACCTACCATTTAGGGGCAGGTTTATTTTGGCAGGTTAGCCGATGGGCTCGGTGTATTTGGCACGGTCGGTGCGCTGGATGCGCTTGGAGACATGGAGCGGTCGGCCGTCGGTGTCGTAGACGTAGTCGGTGATCAGGATCAGCGCCTGCCCGCGCTCAACGTTGAGCAAAAACGCCTCGTTTTGCGAGGCATAGCACACCTCAAAGGTCTTGTGCCCCTGTGCCGGCGCGCGATGGAATTCCTGGCGCAGCGTGGCGTAGAGCGAACCGTTGATATCGCGATCGATGAGTGCTTCAAAGCTCGGTGGTAGATAGGTGGTCTCCAGGCACAGCGGCGCATCGTCCAGATAACGCAGGCGGACAAGTTTGACGAGCTTGCTGCCCACGGCGACATCGAAGAACTTGGCCGCATTGCCCGCGGCCTTGGCAAAGCCCGAGTCCACCGTGCGCGTGGTGGGCTTCATACCCTGACCCTGGACCTGTGTCGTGTAGCTCGAAAACACCAGGTTGTTCTCGTGGAGCGCCGGCGTGTCGGCCACAAAGGCGCCACGCCCGCGCTCGGTGCGCACCAGGCCCTCATCAACGAGCACCTTAAGGGCGTGGCGTACGGTGCTGCGCGACAGCCCCGATTCGTCCATGAGTTCCATCTCGGACGGCAGCTTGTCTCCGCGTGCGTAGGTGCCGGAGGCGATGCGGTCGCGCAGCATGCCCGCCAAGCGCTCGTATTGGGTCAGTCTCTTTTTAAATGAAGCGTTCATGCGATCAACCTGTATCTAACCTGTATGCGTATCTAATCAAGCATGTATTCAATACAACAACAAAACCGCTGGTAGCAAGTTATCGAAAACCGCATCAGCAATATTTCTAAGACAAATATAGCATACAACTAGTCGACATAACCAAAACATGTATGTAACTTGTATGCCATCGAGAGCATCAAACGAGAAGAAAGGCTGATGCACGATGACTACTCAGGAACAGGTTAAGGATGTCGTCTCCCAGGTTTTGGCTGACAAGGCAGACAAGGGCGGCATCAAGCGCGTCGTGTGGATTGGCGCCGGCGGATCCAACGGCGGTAACTATCCTGCCCAGTACTTTATGGAGCACGAGGCCACGCAGGTCGTGAGCTCCAGCTACACCAGCAATGAGTTCGTGCACGCAACTCCTGCCTACGTTAACGAGAACACCCTGGCCGTCGTCGTGTCCATGCGCGGCACCAAGGAGACCATCGTCGCCGCCCAGGTCGCCAAGGACCACGGCGCCAGCACCATCGCTATCTATGTTGACGAGTCCGGCCTCACCGAGGTCTGCGACTACAAGATTCAGTACGACAGTCTGGCCGTCGACGAGTCCTGCATGGGTCGCACCAACTCTGCCGTCGTGACCATGATCGCCATGGAGCTTACGCAGCAGACCGAGGGCTATGCCGAGTACGAGACCGCTATGGCCGCGTTCGACTTGGTCGACCCCATCTATCGCAAGGCCGTCGAGTACACCCGTCCGCTCGCTGCCAAGTGGGCCGAGCAGAATGCCGACAAGCCCTGCATCAACGTCATGGCCCAGGGCCCGCTCTTTGGTGCCGCCTACGTCTTTAGCATCTGCAACGTGCAGGAGATGCTGCAGATTGACTCCTGCACCATCAACACCTGTGACTTCTTCCACGGCCCCTTCGAGATCCTGGACAAGCGCACCTCGCTGTTCCAGCTCATCAGCGTCGGCCGCAGCCGCTGCAACGACGAGCGCGGCATCCGCTTCGTCAACCAGTACGGTGGCGAGCGCGTCTATCAGCTCGACGCCAAGGAGCTCGGCCTCAACGACATCAAGGACAGCGTGAGCGAGTACTTCAACCACCTGATCTTTGCCCCGATCCTCAACAACGTGTACATGCGTGCACTCTCTGCCGTCACCCACAAGGACTACATGACGCGCCGCTACATGTGGAAGCTGGACTACTAGGGGATAGAGCAGCCTAACAGCTCGATGTCCTCATAAGTTGCGGTGGAATAGTTCCTGTTTGGGGGTTTGAAGGGGGGTGCGGACAGAAAGTTGGACCGCGGGGCGGTCCGGACTGGAGGTCCGCATGTACAGCAGGGAGAAGGTCGAGCTCTTCCTCCTGGCGACGGAGGACGGCATGGGGCCGACCGCCGCCGCGAAGTTCGCGGGGGTCTCGGTGGGCGCGGCCAAGAAGTGGGCGACGGGGCACCTCCCGCACAGCTACACCGGGGCGCGCTGTAGAATCGTGGCGAGGAAACCGCCACGGAAGGAGGCCAGCTTGGGCCCCGACAAGTCGATCTACGCCCCGCCGGCGACCGGCCCGCTCGCCGGACTCAACGAGGACCAGATAGAGAACCTGCTGCTCAGGGCGGTGTTGGCCGACCTAAAAGCGGAAGGGTGGGACCCGGCTTCGATCTCGAACAGGAGCAAGTGCGAGCTCGGCGAGAGATTGAGGCGGGCGACCGCCCTGCCCCTCCGCTCGATCACAGGTTTCTTGAGGATATCGAAGAGCTCCTATGAGTACTGGAGGCCCCGCGTCGCCGCGCCGCGCGACCGCGACGCCGACATACGCGACCGCGTGGTGCGCATCTTCCGCGAGGGCTCGGGGTGCTGGGGGTACCGCACCGTCTGGGCGCGCCTGCGCCGCGAGGGCGTCCGGGCCAGCGAGAAGCGCGTGGCCCGCGTGATGCGCGAGGAGGGCCTCGAGGTCGTCTACAACAAGAGGCGCGCCCGGGGCTACAGCTCCTACGCCGGCGAGGTCTCCAAGGCGCCGGAGAACCTCGTGAACAGGAGGTTCCGCGCCGACGAGCCCAACCGGCTGTGGCTCACCGACATCACCGAGTTCAGGCTCCCGGGCGGCGAGAAGGTCTACCTGAGCCCGATCGTCGACTGCTTCGACGGGATGCCCGTCGCCTGGTCGATCGGGCTGCACCCCGACAAGCGCCTCGCGAACTCGAGCCTGCTCAAGGCCTGCGCGGCCAGGCCGGCGGGCGCCCGCACGACGATCCACTCGGACCGCGGCGGCCACTACCGCTGGCCGGAGTGGATCGGGATCTGCGAGGAGAACGGCCTGGTCAGGAGCATGTCCGCCAAGGGCTGCAGCCCGGACAACTCGGCCTGCGAGGGCTTCTTCGGGCGCCTCAAGAACGAGTTCTTCCACTACAGGGACTGGGAGGGCGTGACGGCCGAGGAGTTCATGGGAAGGCTCGAGGCCTACCTCGTGTACTATCGTGAGGAGCGGATCAAGAAGTCCCTCGGGTGGCTGAGCCCGATGGAGTACCGCAGGAAGCTTGGATACGCCTAGGCGCGGTCCGAGAAATCGTCCGCACCCCCAAGCCTCTATTTAGGAACTATTTCACCGCAACCGCCAAGTAATCCGCTGGGGACGGAGGAAAACGGATCACTTTTCCGCTCGCCGATTTGTGTCTTGAAAAATGTATATAACGACTATAACGTAGTACGAAACATATTGGAAACGATACCGAGGAGGCTGCGTTGAAGAAAAGCAATCTGGGCTATGTGCTGGTGCTGATCGCCGCGCTTATGTGGGGCACCATCGGAATCTTTGTTAACGGAATATCGGCCCTGGGTGTTTCGTCTCAGAGTATGGCGGCCTTTCGCCTGTTGTCGGGTGCCGTCTTAATGGCTCCGGTCTTGGCATTTATGGGTTGCCAGGGAGGTGCTCGTGAGGGAAAAGCCTCGGGTCCCCTGGCTCTGTTCAAGGCAAGTCCTAAAGAGCTTGTTCTCTGCGCGCTTGTCGGTATCGTCGGTTTAGCCGTCGCCAACACCTGCTATTACGAGTGCATGGGCGAGGTGGGCATGTCCACGGCCTCGGTGCTGCTCTACACCTCGCCGGTGTTTGGCGTCGCGCTTGGCCGCGTGCTTTATCGCGAGGACGTGACCCCCAACAAGCTCGTCGCCATCGTCTTTAACATTGTGGGTTGCGTGCTCGCGGTGACGAGCGGCGACCTGTCTGGTTTCCATTTCTCGGCTTGGGGCGTCGCGTCGGGTGTGATCGCCGGACTTTGCGGCGCGTTGCTGGCTGTGTTTAGCCGCATGGCCACCAAGACACTGCATCCGCTGGCGGTGACGTTTTGGGGCTTTGTTTTTGGCGGATGCTTTATGGCGGTGCTTTCGGCTCCGTGGTCCGATGTAGCCGCGGCAATGTCCCCGCAACTCATTCTGCTGTTCGTAGGCTTTGGCTTTATTCCGACGGCTCTTGCGTACATCTTCTATATGCAGGGCCTTTCGATGGATCTTGAGACATCGAAGGTGCCGGTCGTGGCTTCGTTCGAAACCGTGGCGACCGTTCTGGTCGGTATTGGCATCTACGCCGAGCCCGCCGGCGCGATCAAGGTCCTGGGCATCGTGCTGGTGCTCGCGTCCATCCTGATTATGAACACCAATTTTTCCAAGCTGCGCAACAGTGCCTTTGTCGGCCATATCGTTGAGAGCATGACCTTTAAGCCCAACGCGTGGTGGACGGAGAAATCGCAGGACATGGATCTGTTCCGCGAGCGCACGGGCATCGCGCTGGAGCCCACCGTGCAGGAAAGCCCCTGGTACTTCGTGCGATAGGGGATTGGCGAGGCGTCTGATCTGGGGTTATCCAGCCAGCGTCGATCTGCCCTGCACCAACGTTTCGAGTACGTTAAACCCGTCAACGGTCGATTTTCACCCGCGAACGGTCTTTATACTAATTAGCAATATAAGCAACGTATAAGACGTTATAATGACCATAACGAAAAGGAGGAGGCAAGATGAATCAGATCATTCTCGCATCTCATGGCGGCCTGGCCGCAGGCGCCAAAGACACGCTCGAGATGGTTCTCGGCGACGTGTCGAACGTCCACGTCGTGTCGCTTGCTCGTGACGACAAGGAGCCCATCACCAATAAGGTGGACGCCATGATCGCCACGTTCAACGCGGACGACACCGTCTATGTGCTGACCGATATGCTCGGTAGCTCGGTCAACAACAACATGGTCGAGCTTTCCAAGAACGGCACGAAGTTCACGGTTGTCAGCGGTTTCAACATCCCGCTGGCGCTCACGCTCGCTATGAGCCCCGTCCCCGTCAAGGGCGCCGAGCTCGCGGCCCTCATCAACGAGGCCCGCACCGGTCTGACCAACCCCAACGCACCGGTCGAGGCTGCCGCGGCTCCCGCCAAGAAGGCCAAGGCGTCCCGTCACAGCTCCGGTCCCGCCAAGATCGTCCTCGCACGTCTTGACTACCGTCTGCTGCACGGCCAGGTCGTCTTTACCTGGACCACCAAGGTCCAGGCCGAGCGCATCATCGTCGTCGACAACGCTGCCGCCAACGATGACATCAAGAAGGGCGCTCTTAAGCTGGCCAAGCCCCAGGGCGTGCGCCTGAACGTCTTCACCGTCGAGCGTGCCCTCGCCAAGATGGACAAGCTCAACACCCTCGGTGAGCGTGTCATGTTCGTCTTTGGCAACACTGCCGAGATGCTGCAGTTCTGCCAGGGCTACAAGCTCGACGCCATCAACCTGGGCGCCACCGCCAACCACGACGGTGCCGATCAGGTCGGCGGCAAGGACAGCTCCGTCTTCCTCGACGCCACCCAGAAGGCCGACGTCAACCAGCTGCTCGACATGGGCATCAAGCTCTACGTCCAGCAGACCCCTACGTATCAGAGCGTCGACATCGACGCCAAGCTGTAATCAACCAGGCTTTTGCCTGACTGAAAGGAGAAGGGTATGAATACGTTCATCAGTGCGGTGCTCGTCGGCCTCGTCGGCGTGTTCTGCATGTGGGACTCCCGCCTGCTCGGTCGTCTTAACTTCGAGCAGCCCCTCGTTGGCGCTACGCTCGTCGGTCTGCTGCTGGGCGATGTGCCCACCGGCCTTGCCGTCGGTGCCGCCGTCGAGCTCGTGTCCATGGGCCTGGTGCAGGTCGGCGCCGCCGTTCCGCCCGATATGGTCCTGGGCGGCATCGTGGCCGCTGCCTTTGCGTGCCTGACCGATGCTTCTGCCGAGACCGCCATGACGATCGCCATCCCGGTCGCCGTCCTGGGTCAGCTCCTCGGCATCGTGTTCCGTTCCATCATCGCCGCCCTCACGCATGTGGCAGATAGCGCGATCGATAACGGAAAGTTCAAGACCGCCTACCGTATGCACATCTGCGCCGGCTCCGGTCTGTACGCCGTCATGTACTTCCTGCCGATCTTCCTCGCCGTCTTTGTTGGCACCGACCTGGTTCAGGCCATCGTCAACATGGTTCCCGAGTGGCTGTCCACTGGTCTTAACGTTTCGACCAAGATCATGACCGCCTACGGCTTGGCCCTGCTGCTCACCATGATGATCAAGAAGGGTATGACTCCGTTCCTGTTCATCGGTTTCCTGCTCGCCGCTTACCTCAACCTGTCCGTCATCGCGGTCGCTCTGATCGGTGTGTGCCTGGCTGTCGTCTTCATGGGCTTCAAGTTCAACGATTCCCATGCAGCCGCCGGTGTCGATTCCGACTACGATCCGCTCGAAGACGACGAAGACTAAGGAGGAACACACTATGGCAACCGCAACCAAGGACGTGTCCCTGAACAAGAAGGTCAGCCAGTTCTTCTGGCGCTCCTGGGCCATCCAGGCCTCTTGGAACTACGAGCGTCAGATGAACATGGGCTTCCTCTACGGCATGGTTCCCACGCTCGATCGCCTCTATCCGGATGAGTCCGATCCCAAGCAGCTCGCTGCTAAGAAAGAGGCTTACCACCGTCACATGGCGTTCTACAACTGCACCCCGCAGACGAGCGCTTTCATCCTGGGCCTCTCCGCCTCCATGGAGGAGGAGTACGCCAAGGATCCCGAGAACTTCGATCCCGATTCGATCAACGCGGTCAAGACCTCCCTCATGGGTCCGCTTTCCGGCATCGGTGACTCCTTCTTCCAGGGCACCATCCGCGTTATCGCCTTTGGTCTGGGCGTTCAGTTGGCTCAGCAGGGCTCCATCATGGGCCCGATCCTGGCCATGCTCATCTCCATCGTCCCCTCTGTGCTGATCACTTGGTTCGCAGCCAAGATGGGCTATCAGGGCGGCCACGAGTACCTGAGCAAGCTTCAGGGCGGCGACCTCATGGAGAAGCTCATGTATGTCTGCGGCATCGTGGGTCTTATGTCCGTGGGCGGCATGATCGCTACGCTGATCGGCGCCACCACTCCGCTGCAGTTCGCTGACGGCACCGTCGTGATCCAGGACATCCTGGACGGCATGATGCCCCAGATGATCTCCCTTGGCCTCACCGGCCTTATGTACTGGCTCATCAAGAAGAACGTCAACACCGGTTGGCTTCTCGTGATCGCCATCGTGGGCGGCATCGCCCTCTCCGCGGCCGGCATCCTGGCCTAGTCGCGACCAAGCGCCTAACCGCTTTCCCCCGGGGGCCTGCCTGACATCCCATACCCCAGGCAGGCTCCCATCCCTAAATGTGTCAAAGGGACAGTTCCTTTGACACATCCTCAACGGGCCGGCGACTCGGTCCAAATCACGGTAACCCTGCGAGCGCCCGGCAATGTGGCGCCGCAAAAAATCGAAAGGAATGTGTCAGATGTACGAGATCGACCTTAACCTCCCTAAGCAGATCGTCGCTGACGTCCTGTCCAACCACGAGATCCACAGCGTCGCCTTCGTCGGCTGCGGCGCTTCCATGTCCGACCTTTACCCCGCCAAGTACTTCCTGGCCAACAACACGGACAAGCTGAACGTTCAGATCTTCACCGCTAACGAGTTCAACTACGACACGCCTTCCTGGGTCAACGAGCACACCTTCGTGATCACCTGCTCCCTCGGTGGCTCCACGCCCGAGACCGTCGAGGCCAACAAGACCGCCAAGAAGCACAACTGCCCGGTCGTCTCCCTCACCAACAAGGCTGGCTCCGCTCTGACCGTCGACGCCGACCACGTCATCGTTCACGGCTTCCACGCCAACTACGCAGCCAAGTGCGAGAAGCCCGGCTACGCCATCGCTCTTGCTCTCGAGATCCTTCAGCAGACCGAGGGCTATGACCACTACGAGGACATGATCACCGGCCTCACCAACGTCTTCGACCTCTGCGAGAACGCCGCTCAGCACTGCAAGAAGCTCGCCAAGAAGTTCGCCGAGGACTTCAAGGACGACAAGATGATCTACTTCATGGCCTCCGGTGCCTCCGAGAAGATGGCTTATTCTCACGCCGCCTTCCTGTTCACCGAGATGCAGTGGATCGACGCCGCCGCCTACAACACCGGCGAGTACTTCCACGGCCCGTTTGAGGTTTCCACCGAGGGTAAGCCCTACGTCTTCTTCATGTCCGATGGCGCTACCCGTCCGATGGACGCCCGCGCCCTCACCTTCCTTGAGCGCATGGGTGCCAAGGTCGCTCTGATCGACTCCAAGGACTACGGCCTGGCTGACGCCGTGCCCGCGAGCGTCATCACCTACTTCAACCCGCTGCTGCACCTCGCCGTTATGCGTGAGTACGGCAACCAGATCGCCGAGGCCCGTCAGCACCCGCTGACCATGCGTCGCTACATGTGGAAGCTTTCCTACTAATCACAAGTAAGTAGACCTTACGGGTTGATTGAGAGGGGATGGGGTTTGCGCCCCATCCCCTTTTTTGCTCTGGGGAGGGCGTGTCCGTTGCGTCACAAAACCCCAGATAAAACCTACCAAAATAAACCTGTCCCTTTTTGGCAGGTGGGAGGAGATGCGTATGATCAAGGCAGTGCTGTTTGACATGGACGGCGTGCTGGTCGATACCGAGTGGTTCTACAACCGTCGCCGCGTGGCGTTTATGGAAGAGAAGGGGTTCCACTTTGACGAGATCCCCGATCTTTCGGGGTCTAACGAGCCTGCCATTTGGGAGGCGTTGGTGCCCGACGATGTTGAGCTGCGCGAGCGCCTGCGCGTGGAGTACAAGCAGGTCTACAGCCCGGACCACCCCGTTCCGTATGCCGAGCTGCTCAACGAGCAGACGGAGCCGGTGATGCGTGAGCTGCACGAGCGCGGCGTGAAGTGTGCCATCGCAAGCTCGTCCTATCGCGAGTTGATTGACGAGCTGGTGGAGATCGCTGACATTGCCGATGTGCTGGATTACACCATCAGCGGTCACGAGTGCAGTGCGTTTAAGCCCGACCCCGAGATCTACCTGCGTGCCATGGAGGCGCTGGGGGTTGAGCCTTCCGAGTGCCTGGTTATCGAGGACTCGCCTTTGGGCATCGAGGCCGGCAAGCGCTCCGGCGCCCGAGTCCTGGCGCTGCGTCCGCACGAGGGCGTCAACCTGGATCAGTCCGCCGCCGACGTTGTCATCGACAACCTGACCGACATCCTATCTGCCATTTAGGGACAGGTTTATTTTGGCAGGTTTTATCTGGGTAAACGTCGAATTCGCCGTGAAGGGATCGCTCTCTTCACGGCGTTTTTCTTTTGAGCGGCCTCACAGTCCTTCTGATGGTTGTCGAGAGAGGGTGAATTGAAGCGCCCCCGCACGCTCCATGCTACAATCGCGGACATGCCCCACAACTACATCTGCCTTCGAAAGGAGCCTACGTGGCGAACGCCATCGATCAGCTCACGGACCGAGTGCTCGTGCTCGGCCGCCTCACCATCGTCCGCCGCGCCATTACTGCCGTGGCGGTCACCATTTCCGCCGTTCTCCAGACATTCCTGATCCAGGCGTTCATCCAGCCCGCCGACCTGCTTCCGAGCGGTCTCACCGGCGTCGCGGTCCTGCTCGATCGCGTTACTTCGCTGGGCGGCGTTCACATCGACATCTCGCTCGGTATGCTCGCGCTCAACATCCCCGTGGCACTCCTATGTTGGAGCGGCATCAGCAAGCGCTTTGTCATCTTCTCGATGATGCAGGTCGTGCTCTCGTCGCTGTTCCTTAACGTCTTTCACTTCGCTCCATTTTTGGGCGACAAGATCATGCTAATCATTTTTGGCGGCGTGGTCTCGGGTCTGGGCGCTGCCATCGCGCTTAAATCCGGCGCATCCACCGGCGGCACCGATTTTATCGCGCTGTGGGTTTCCAACCACACGGGCAAGACCATCTGGGGCGTCATCTTTGGTTTCAACTGCTTTATCCTGGCGATCTTTGGCTTTATGTTTGGCTGGGACAAGGCGGCGTATTCCATCGTGTTCCAGTTTATTTCGACCAAGACCATCGACAGTTTCTATCGTCGCTACGATCGCGTGACGCTGCAGATCACGACGCGTAAGGCAGACGAGGTCATGACTGCCTACGTAAACCATTTTCAGCACGGCATTAGCTGCGCCGAGGTCATCGGCGGATACAGCCGCGAAAAGATGTGTCTGCTGCACACCGTTGTCTCGACCTACGAGAGCCAGGACATTATCAAGCTGGTGTGCGACGTTGATCCCGGCGCCGTGATCAACGTGTTCCATACGCTCAACTTTGTGGGCGGCTGGTGGGGCGGTCATGTCGACGAGCCCATGCCCACGGCCGTTCCCGATCCCGACAAGCCCGCACGCATGGCCAGCAGGCAGGCGCGCCTCAGCGAGCAGGACAGCCTGCAGCAGGACGACGGCAGGTAGAGTGTTGGCATTTTGCCGGCACAGCGCAATCCTGTCCGCTTGAGCCTCCCGAAAGCCTCGCTGCTTTCGGGAGGCCTTCGTTTGCCCAGTTAAAACCTACCAAAATGAAGCTGTCGCTTTTTGGTAGGGAGGGTGTATCGTTTTATCATTATGAGGTAACATGAAACTAGACGTTATATACGTATTAGTTATTTCGATATTTCGATAAGAGTAATTAGATATGCCTGCGCCCAAAAATGCACCGCTTTACCAGCAGATTTATGACGAAATCAAAGATGCGATCGAGAAAGGTGTTTATGCGCCCAAGGAGCGTATTCCGTCCGAGCTTGAGCTAGCCGAGCAGTACGACGTGAGCCGAATTACGGTGCGTCGCGCCGTCGAGGAGTTGTGCTCCGATGGCTACCTGGTTAAGCAGCAGGGCCGCGGCACCTTTGTTTCCACGCCGCACATCAATCGTCAGTTCCATGCCTCGACGCTGCAGACGTTTACCGCGCTGTGTGCCGGCAACGGCATGAAGGCCGGTGCGCACGTGGTCGATCGCCAGATCGTTCCGGCGCGCCAAAACGAGATGGAGTTCTTTGGTCTGCAGAAGGATGCGCTGCTACTGCATATCAAGCGCGTGCGTACGGCCGACGGCGAGCCCATCTTTGAGGAGAACATCTTTGTGCCGTTTGACGCCTACCGTGAGCTGTTGACGGCCGATCTTGAGGACAAGTCGATTTTTGCCGAGGTCGAGCGTGTTGGCGGAACGCCGATTGTCTCGGTTGGCTACCGTACGGTCGAGGCCGTTCGCGCCAATGCCGAGCAGGCGGCCGAGCTGGGCATTGCCCCGCATGATCCACTGCTCAACCTGCGTGCCGGCTTCACAGGCCCCAATGGCGAGCCGGTCCTGATGGGTAAGCAGTACTACGTGGGATCGCGCTACGTCATGGTCATGTAGGGTTGGTTCCGCCGTTCTGACGAACGGCGGACCGGTCGACGCTGCAAACGCCCCTAAGCGGCAATCTGACGTTCAATCGTCGGTCGCGTACCGAAGTACGCTTCCCTCCTCTTTCACGTCACCTTGCTCGCTTAGGGGCGTTTTCGCTGACTTATGCTCAACCAGCGACGTTTCCACGCTCATCCGGAAAGTGTCCAAAAATCCACGCTCGTTCCCTTTGGACTGCATCGCCCGTGGCCGACAGCGGCGCGGCACCGGTCCGCGTGGCGGCGTATAATCGGCGGCAGATGACTTGGACGTTAGGAAACCATGACCGATAGCATGCAGCAGATGGCGCTTGACACGCTCGGCGCCTATTTTGGCTACACCTCGTTTCGCCCGGGACAGGACCGCATGGTGGATGCGATTCTTGCAGGCCGCGATGCGCTGGGTGTTATGCCCACGGGCGCCGGCAAGTCCATTTGCTACCAGGTGCCCGCGCTCATGCTGCCCGGCATCACCTTTGTGGTGAGTCCGCTGCTGTCACTTATGGAAGACCAGACCCGTGCGTTGCTCGCGGCGGGTGCGCGACCCAGCTATCTCAACTCCAGCCTTACTCCGGCCCAGCAAAATACCGTGCTCAAACGGGCGCGCGAGGGCCGCTACCAGCTTATGTACGTGGCGCCCGAGCGCCTGCTCGAGCCGCGCTTTTTAGCCTTTGCGCAGGAGGCTGCGGCGGACGGCGGCATTGGCGTGCCGCTCGTGGCCATTGACGAGGCCCACTGCGTGAGCCAATGGGGCCAGGATTTCCGCCCCGCCTATCTGCAGATTCGTGAGTTCATCGATTCCCTGCCGCAGCGCCCCATCGTTGCGGCCTTTACCGCTACGGCGACCGAGCGCGTGCGTGCGGACATTCAGCAGATGCTCGGCCTGCAAAACCCCGCGACGGTGGTGACGGGCTTCGATCGCAAGAACCTCTACTTTGGCTGCGAAGAGATGGGCGACAAGGCCAAGGCCGCGTGGGTACGCGACTATGTGATCGCGCATTCGAGCGAGAGCGGCATCGTGTATTGCTCGACTCGCAAGACGGTCGACGCGCTGGCGGGCGAGCTTGCCGAGGCGCTGGGCCCCAGCGGCATTCGCGTGGGCCGCTACCATGCCGGCATGGGCAACGACGCCCGTCGCCAGAGCCAGCGTGCCTTTATTGACGACGACATTCAGGTGATGGTTGCCACCAACGCCTTTGGCATGGGCATCGACAAACCCAACGTGCGCTACGTGATTCATAACAACGTGCCCGAGAGCATCGAGGCCTACTACCAGGAGGCTGGCCGCGCCGGCCGCGACGGCGACCCGGCCAGCTGCCACTTGCTGTGGAACGGCAATGATTTTCGCATGCGCCGCTTTTTGATCGACCGCGGCGATGCTGCGGACGAGGCGCTCGACGACGAGCAGCGCGCGTGGGCGCTCCAGAACCGCTACCGCCTGCTCAGCCAGATGGAGGGCTACTGCAATACCACCGGCTGCCTGCGCGAATACATGCTGCGCTACTTTGGCGACGAGGCCGCGGCCGAGCACGCGGCTGCGGCTGGTTCGGGCTCCACCGCCACGGATGACGCCGAGGGCTGCGGCAACTGCAGCAACTGCCTCACGCAGTTCGAGGTCGAGGACGTCACCGATATGGCCCGCACCGCCGTACGTTACGTGGCCACGCGTCCCATGCGTTTTGGCAAGTCGCTCATCGCCGACGTGCTTCACGGCGGCAACACCGAGCGCATTCGCCAGATGAATCTGGACGAGGACCGCGGCTACGGTGAGCTGTCGAGCGAATCGGTCGGGCGCATCAAGGACATCATCGGCCAGCTGTGCGGTCGCGGTTATTTGGCCACCTCGCAGGGGCAGTACCCGGTCGTGGGACTGGGTCCGCGTGCCGGCGAGGTCGAGGACGAGGCGTTCGTCTTTACCGTTAAGCGTCGCGCGTCCAAGCGCAAGGCCTCGGCCCGCGCCCGCCGCGCCGTCGATCTGCTGCGCGAGGAGGCCGAGCTGGATCAGCGCCCGCGCGTTGGCGACGATGCCGAGCTGTTCGAGCGCCTGCGTGCCCTCCGCAAGGAGATCTCGACCGAGCTGGAGATGGCGCCGTATATGGTCTTTTCCGACAAGGCCCTGCGCGGCCTGTGCCGCCTGCGTCCGCAGACGCGCGAGGAGCTGATCCAGGTCAACGGCATTGGCGAGAAAAAAGCCGACGCCTTTGGCGAGCAGTTTATGGCGGCGATTGAAGAATTTGAGTCCGAGCATGCGCGGGATGGAGCGTAACGATGGCATTCGACGATAAAACCGACCGCACTGACGTGCCCGCCGTGCCGCTGTACCAGCAGGTCATGGACGACCTAAAGGGCGAGATCGCGCGTGGCGTGTACGCATCCGGCTCGCGCATTCCTTCCGAGATGGAGCTTGCGAAGTACTACGGCGTGGGACGCATCACCGTGCGCCGCGCCATCGAGGAGCTGTCGCACGCGGGGTATCTCAACCGCCAGCAGGGGAGGGGCACGTTCGTGTGCGCGCCCAAGCTCAAGCGCAAGATTGTCCAGAAGGGTGACGTTCAGAGCTTTTCCGAGGGTTGCGCTGCCAACGACATGGTGGCCGGAGCACGCCTGGTGTCGCGCACGGTGGTTGCGGCGACGCGCGAGGACGCGGCGTTTTTTGGGGTGGAACCCGGCTGCGAGCTCATCGTTGTCGAGCGCGTGCGCACGGCAGACGGCGTGCCCGTCATGCTCGAGAACAACGCCTTTGTGCTGGCTGACCATCCCTATCTGCAGACACTTGCCGACAAGGACCTCGCCGATAACTCGATCTTTGCGCTCGTTGCCGAGCATTCGGGCCGCGCACCGCTCAAGTCCGACCCTTGCACCGTGGAGATTGCGCTTGCCGATGCTCAGACGGCCCCGCTGCTGGAGGTGCCGGTCGGCGAGCCGCTCTTCTATATGGAGGCCTACTTTACCGACGCCGGCGGGCGCCCTCTACTGCTCGGCCGCCAAAAGATCGTGGGCTCGCGCTACGTCTTCGACATCTAACGTCCACAGATAGAACAACATAGAACAAATTTGCTGAGATGGCTTCACGGGCGTTGTTACACGTGCTATAAATAGGACAACATAGAACGACAGCAGGTACGAGCTGTCGTCGTTCAAAGCCGCCCCACAAGGAGGAGCATCAGCATGAACGCACATGATCTGGTTCAGGAAATCATCGAGCGCAAGGGCAAGATCGAGAACGTCTTTTGGATCGCTTGCGGCGGTTCGATGATCGATCTCATGCCGGCCAACGAGCTGCTCAAGCGTGAGGCCACCACGTTTACCTCGACGGTCTACACGGCACGCGAGTTTTGCCTGATGGCTCCCGAGAGTCTTGGCGAGAAGTCGCTCGTCATCGCCTGCAGCCACAGCGGCAACACGCAGGAGGTCGTCGACGGCTGCGAGGTGGCGCTGGCCGCCGGTGCCGAGGTCATTGCCCTTACCAACTGCGAGGGCTCAAAGATCGACAACGGCAAGTGGACTACCTGGGTCTATCCGTGGGGTGAGGGTGTGTCGCAGGCTGAGGTGCCGCAGGGCATCGGCGCTCTGATCGCCGCCGAGTTGCTCGACCAGCAGGAAGGCTACGAGGCACTCGCCGACATGTATGAGGGCCTCAAGCAGATGGATGCGCTGCTGCCCGCCGCCCGTGAGAAGGTCAACGCCGAGCTGGGCGCCCGCTTTGCCGAGCTCTGCCAGCAGCACAAGTTCTTCTATATTCTGGGCTCCGGCCCCAACTTTAGCCAGACCTATGCCATGGCGATCTGCTCGCTCATGGAGATGCAGTGGCAGCACTGCTGCTACATCCACTCCGGCGAGTACTTCCACGGCCCGTTCGAAGCCACCGAGCCCGGCGTGTTCTACTTTGTGCAGCTCGGATCGGGCGAGTGCCGCCCCATGGAGGAGCGCGCTCTTGCGTTCCTCAACACGCACACCGATACAGTCATGGTGCTCGATGCGCTCGAGTACGGCGTGGGTGAAGTGCCTGCCAGCGTGCGTTCGTTCCTGGAGCCGATCTTCTTCTACAACATGAGCTGCGAGCTGCGCGCCGCCCGCGGCAAGGTGTTCGATCACAGCCCCGAGATTCGTCGCTACATGGGCATCGAGCAGTACTAGGTAACGGGAAAAGTATTTACCTTCGATTCGCAAGCGTGTCGTGTGAGTCAAAAAGCGGGCCGTGCCAGGGATTTCCGGCACGGCCCGCTTTGCATGGCGTCCGTATGAGCGAGGTGTCGCGGCAACCGACGCTTACTTGGCGTCGTAGGCCTCGGCGTCCCACCAGTCGAGCTGGGCGATGTTGTCGCGGATGTGCTGGCAGCTCTTATGGAAGCCCTCGAGCTCGTACTCGGACAGGTCGAGCGTGTAGACCTCCTCGACGCCCTCGGCGCCGATCACGCACGGCAGGGAGGTAAAGATGCCCTCCTCGCCATACTGGCCGGTCATGAGCGTGGAAGCGGAAAGCGCGGCGTGCTCGTTGTGCAGCACGGCGGCGCAGACGCGCGCGGCGGAGTTGGCGACGGCGTACTCGGTGCATTGTTTGCCCTGGTAGGTCACATAGCCGCCCTTGCGCGCGAGCTCCTCGACCTCCATGTGGTCGAAGGCGTACTTGTCGGGGTTCTCGGCCTGGAGCTCGTTGAGGCTCTTGCCGGCGATGGTTGCGGCCTTAAAGGCGGCAAGCTGGCTAAAGCCGTGCTCGCCGATCATGTAGGCGTCGATGGACTTGGGGCTCACGCCGACCTTCTTGGAGATCTCGGTGCGCAGGCGGGCGGAGTCCAGGCCGCAGCCCGAGCCGATGATCTTCTTGGGATCGTAGCCGGTCAGGTGCCACAGCTCGGTGCACACGACGTCGCAGGGGTTGGAGATGCTCACGAAGATGCCATCAAAGCCGGCGTCGACGATGCGCTTGGCAAAGGTGCGGGCGGCGTCGGTGGTAAAGAACAGCTCGCCGTCGCGGTTGCCGGCGGCCAGCGCGACCTTGCCGGCGGCGTTGACGATGACGTCGCAGCAGGCAAGCTCCTCGTAGTGGTCGTAGCAGTTGACGATCTTGGTGTTGTATGGGACAAACGAAAGGGAGTCGCGCAGGTCCTGGACCTCGGACGTCACCTTGGCCTGGTTGATATCGCACAGGTACAGCTCATCGGCAATGCCCTGCATGAGCAGACTGTTGGCAACATGTGCTCCTACGTGGCCCTGGCCGACCACACCGATCTTACGCGTCTGGTACATATATGTATCCTTTCGGCCGAGTTTTTCGCGTCGAATCATTGTAGCGTCCTGCTGCCACTTTGCTAGGCTAAAGCGCCATAGATTTTTGGGCATGCCTTAATCTCTACTTTTGGAGTGATTTGGGCCGCTGACGGCATCGCTGGGCGATATGCTCGCGCGGATGGGGCCGCTCGTTGTACCATAGCTGCAACTGACTCGTAAGGAGCATCCATGCCCATTCGCATCCCCGACGCCCTCCCTGCCGCCGCGCAGCTCGAGAGCGAGAACATCTTTGTCATGACCGAGTACCGCGCGCTGCACCAGGACATCCGTCCGCTGCGCGTGCTCATCCTCAACCTCATGCCCACCAAGATCGCCACCGAGACGCAAATTATGCGCAAGCTCTCCAACACGCCGCTGCAGGTGGAGGTGGACCTGCTGCGCACCAAAACGCACGAGGCTACGCACGTGAGCGCCGGCCACTTGGAGACGTTTTACCGCACGTTCGACGACATCCGCGACATCCACTACGACGGCCTGATCATCACGGGCGCGCCGGTGGAGCAGATGCCGTTCGAGGAGGTCGACTACTGGCCCGAGCTCTGCCAGATCATGGATTGGTCCACCACGCACGTGCACTCTACGCTGCACATTTGTTGGGGCGCGCAGGCCGGTCTGTACCATCATTACGGTATCCAGAAGCACGACCTGCCGGCAAAGGCGAGCGGCGTGTTCGAGCATTATCTGGTGAAGCCGCAAAGCCCGCTGGTCCGCGGCTTCGACGACCGTTTCTATGCCGTGCATTCGCGCAACACCGATGTGCGCCGCGAGGACGTGGAGGCCGAGCCGCAGCTTGAGGTCGTGGCCGTGTCCGACGAGGTGGGCCTGTACATCGTCAAGTCGACCGACAGCCGCCGCTTCTTTGTATTTGGCCACCCCGAGTACGATACCGACACGTTGCGTCTGGAGTACGAGCGCGACGTTAAGCGCGGGCTCAACCCTCAGGTGCCGGCGCATTACTTCCCGAACGACGACCCCACCGCCGAGCCGCGCAACGTCTGGCGCAGCCAGGCTCAGCTGTTCTACACCAACTGGCTCAACTACTACGTCTACCAGACCACGCCCTACGACCTGGCCCGCGCCGGCGAGGAGCACTAGGCCGTCGGGAGGCGCGCCGGCCGTTAGGCGCTGATGATGTGGGGTAGCGGCAGGTCGTGGGCGTCGGTGGGAACGTGGTCGACACGCTGCTCGTCAAAGGCGATGCCGATGATTTGGCATGCGGGCGAGAGCGTGGGCAGGTAGCGGTCATAGCAGCCGCCGCCGTAGCCCAGGCGCGCGCCGGCGCGGTCGAATGCTACGAGCGGCACGACGATCATGTCGAGAGCTTCGGCAGGCACGATAGGGAAGCGGCTGCTGTCGATGTCCGTAGCCGCAAAGGTCCGCGTGGGGTGGGCGATAAACGGAGCCGCGGACGCATCGTCGACAGCAACTGCCCGCATGCACATGCGCTGGCCACAAGCTGCGGCATCAATTGCCGAGAGCATGCACGGATAGGCCACGCGCCAGCCGCGTTTGACGGCCGCAGCGGCAAACGCGGCTGGGTCGACCTCGGAACCCATCGCGGCATAGATGGCAACGGTGTGCGGCGCCGCGGCATCCAAGCGGCCCAGCAGCTCAATCAGCCGCGCACAGATAGCGGCAGACTTCGCCGCGCACAAGTCCAAATCAAGAGCATCGCGCCGAGCAATCACCGCCCGTCGCAACTCAGCCTTATCCATCCCAGCTCCCTCTCCCAAACCTACCAAAAAGGGACAGGTTTATTCTGGCAGGTTTTATCTGGGCAAACAGCAAAAACAACCACGAAGGGGACACATGCACCTTCGTGGTGGCCTGTGCTGTGATGGGCGTCTGCAGCGGTTTGTCTCGATCTGTAACAGTAACTCGGCAAAATTGGACCTAGTTGTTACAGATTGAGATAAAGAACTGGTGCCGTTTGGGAACGTCTCGACCTGTAACATCTGGAGCCGATATTGCCGTCTAGATGTTACAGATTGAGACAAACCGCCGCGGTGGGCTGCGCCGCCCCGCTCAAACCGCAGAAAAAAGGTAGATTTTCGGGCATGTCCCAAAAATCTACCTTTGCCGTGCGCTAGCCCATCAGGTCGACGACGTTAAAGCCGGCGTTGCTCTTGGCGATGACGTCGCGGCCGCCAAAGACGCAGGTGGGCGACGCGGCTGCGATGCGCGTCACGTCGGCGCCGAGCGAGCGCAGCTCAGTGGGTGTGGCCGCGAGCATCTGGGCGCGACGCTCCTCGCGTGCATGCGGATCGAGACCGGCCAGGTAAGTCGTGTTGCGGCGCTTGGTGAGCGCGTACGGCTTCACCGGCGCATCCATGCCGCTCACGCAGCTTACGATAAAGCCCTCGAAGGCGGCCTCGTCGGGCTCAAAGCTGCCGAGCCATTCGCCTGCGCGCGCCACGCGCTCAATCGAAGGGTCGATTGCCGGGTCGCGGTAGGTGTAGAACGCCGCCTGGCGCTCGCCGGCCGCGCGGAATCCGCATCCGTACGCACCGCCCTTCACGCGGATTTCGTTCCACAGATAGTCGTAGGAGAGCGCATTGGCAGCCACGGCCCAGGCGCCCGTCACGTCAATGCCCAGGCGACGCGGGTCGCACGCGCGCGCCGCAAAGCAGATGTCGCTGGGGATGACGAAAGCCTCGTGACGGTCGTGCGGCTCCGGCACCACGAGTGTGCCGCTGGCAGCGCCGTCGCCAGCGGCCAGCCCCAGGTTGCCCGCGGCGTCCCAGTACGCGTCAAAGTCCTCATCGCTGCCGGTAAAGCTCGCCATACAGCCATCGGCCACAAAGATGCGGTCTGCCAGTGCGGCAAGCTTGGCGCGCAGGTCGTCCAGTCGCTCATCAAAGTGCTCGAGCAGATTGCGCAGGAACAGGTAGAAGTCCACGCCCGAAAGCTGCTCGCGTACCACGGCCGAAGGCGAGCTGTAGCTCATCGCGCGACCGAGCGCCGCTGAGTGTCCGTTGTTGATAAAGCCCTGCTCAAGCCCAATGCGAATCTGCGTGAGCACGTCGCGCACGCGGTCGGCGTCAGCATCGAGCAATACCGTGCTCGACCACACCTCGCGCGGCAGGCTCGCCAGCGCATCGATCTTCTCGGACAGGGCGCCGGCGCTCACCAGCAGGTAGGGGCGCACGCCGTCCACGTCGGGCTGCGTCATGACCTCGGTCGTAAAGCTCAAAAAGCCCAGCTTGCCGGCGAGCAGGTTGTCGAGTTCCTCGGCTGAATGCTCGCGCGTGGGCAGCTGCTTGAGCAGACGGCAGAGCAGCGTCACGTAGGGCAGGTCCTCAAATGCGACGCAGCTCAGGTCGAAGTACTGCATGGCGTAGGCCAGGCGGTTGGTGGGGATGCCGTGGCGCAGACAGGGGATGGGCGCGGTCGTGTCCACAACGAGCGGCGGCTCGGGGCGCGCCTCGCCAATATCGGATACACGCAGGCGCGGCAGCGTGGCCCTGTCCTCGGGCGTGTCCTCGGCTTCCTGCGCGGCACGCAGCACGGCCGTGCGCTCGACCACGTCGGCCAGCTCGGCATCGGTCATGGCATCGCGCTTGGCTGCCAGCTCGGCGGCCTCGGCACCCTCCGAACCCTCGGTGGCATCCACCGGCACCAGCTCGACCAGCGCCATGTGATCGTTCTGCAGCACCAGCCCGCGCAGCAGGTCCTCAAAGTAGCTGCCGTCCAGCTCGCCGCGCAGCTCCTCGTACACCGGGCCATACTTGAGCGCCAGCGTCGCAGCGTCGTCATCGTAGAGCCAGGTGCTCAGCGCGTCGCACGCAATGGCCACGCCGTCGGCGATGCCATAGTCGCGCTGGCGCAGGTCGTACTCGTTGCTGCTGATGATGGCCTCCAGGCGCTCGCGCGGAACGCCGTGCTCGCACAGGTCGCGGCAGGCGTCCTGGAATACGCGACGCAGCTCGCGCGCCACGCCGGGCTGCGCATTTTGCAGCATGATGAGCTCGTAGGGCTGCAGACACTCGGCCGCGGTGTAGCTCACTACGTTGCCGCCCAGGCCGGCGGCCAGAATAGCCTTCTTAACTGGTGCTTCGTTGGAGCCCAGCAGCGCCTCGAACAGGATGTCCGCCGCGATCGTGCGCTTGCGGTCGAGCGCGCTGCCCAGCACAAGACCCAAGCCTACCAGGGCGTTCTCGGGCGTGGTGGCCATCTCGACGCGCTTATACTCGCAGGTCACAGGCGCCTGCACGTCCAGCGGATTGGGCGCCAGCGCGGACGGGTCCTCGCCGGCGGCGACGGCAGCGTCCATGCGGCGGCTCGCGGCACTCGACCGCGACAGATAGCGCTCGTCCAAAAAGGCCAGGGCGCGGTCCACGTTCAGGTCGCCGTAGAGCGTGATGTAGGAGTTGGAAGGATTGTAGTGGCGCGCGTGCGTATCCAGGAACTGCTCGTAGGTGAGCGCAGGGATCGCGCGCGGGTCGCCGCCGCTCTCGTGCGCATAGGCGGTGTCGGGATAGAGCGCGGCGTTGACGGCGTCGTCCAGCACGCTCATGGGGTCGGACAGCGCGCCCTTCATCTCGTTGAACACCACGCCGTTATGGCGTAGCGTGCCCTCGCGCAGGCTCGCGGAGCTGTCGCCGCCCTCGCCCTCGACGCTCTCCGGCAGGTCCAGCTCGTAGTGCCAGCCCTCCTGCTCAAAAATGGTGGGCTTGGTATAGATAGCCGGGTTGAACACCGCATCCAGGTACACGTCCATCAGGTTGTACAGGTCCTGCTCGTTGGTGGTGGCAACGGGGTAGATGGTCTTGTCGGGGTAGGTCATGGCGTTGAGGAACGTCTGCATGGAGCTCTTGATCAGATCGACAAACGGCTCCTTGACGGGGAACTTGGCCGACCCGCACAGCACCGAGTGTTCAAGAATATGGAACACTCCGGTGGAATCGGCCGGCGGCGTCTTAAAGCCAATGGCAAAGGCCTTGTTTTCGTCGTCGCATGCCAGGTACAGCAGGCGAGCGCCCGAGGCAGTGTGGCGCAGCACGTAGGCGTCCGAATCGAGCTCGGGCACGGTTTCGCAGCGCTCGACGGCAAAGCCGTGGCAGGTGGTACCGGGTACCAGCAGCGCGGCAGCAGCGGCGCGCGGGTCGGTTGAGGTGGTGGACATATGCAGTCTCCTTTGACGCCCCAGCGGGGGCGAATCGAGTCGAATCCTCGAGAGTATACCCATATGGGGCCCTCGACCAATCTGCCGGATGAGCGTGGATTTTCGGACACACGAGCGTGGAAATTCGGACGCCCGCCAAATGAGAGTGGATTTTCGGACGAAATCGACCGCCAAAAGCCCAAAAACCGTCCAAATATCCACGCTCATTTTCCGACCGTCCAATAATCCACGCTCATGCATTACTTACGTATCTCTCATCTCTCACTCATCACTAATACGAGAGATAACAGAAAGACGAGAGATAAATATGAGAGATAGCCCAGCAGCAAAGAGACAAGTAATCATGGTATTGTCTCAATACCGATTGTTCTACCAGCAAAAACATGTTTAAATGAAACAGATGGCAGACATCTTATCTCTCGTCTCTCACTCATCTCTAATATGAGAGATAACAGTAAGATGAGAGATAATTACGAGAGATAACTGAGAGACGGAGGAAATCTATTCGCGGCATTCTTTGCAGAACCGAGCGAAAGGACGTGCAGATGAACGAAAACGAGCTGGTCGGTTTGCTCGAGTCTTTAAAGCGCACGGGTTCGGATGACCTTAGCGTCGAAGTAAAAGAGAGCGCCACGACGCTTTCCCGCGACGTATGGGAAACGGTCAGCGCTTTCGCAAACACCGCCGGCGGCATTATCGTACTCGGAGTGAGCGAGCGCGCGGGTTTTGTCCCAGTTGCAAACTTTGAGACCGAGAAAGTGCTCAACCAATTCGTGGCGGGCATGGGCGATGCCGGCGGTCGCGGAAAGCTGGCCAATCCGCCCAAATACACCATTGAGCGCGTGGAGCTCCAGGGCACCGTGGTTCTGGTCATCACGATTGAGGAGCTCGACCCGTCGAGCAAGCCTTGCTATGTCATAGAGCGGGGCGCTCAAGGTGGCAGCTACAAACGCATCGATGACAAAGATGTCCCGCTTTCGTCGACCGAGGTTTTGGCACTGTCGTCATATGAACGGACGAGTCCTAGCGATCGCGATGCGGTGCCCGGCACGAGTGTGGGCGATCTCGACGAGTCGCTGGTCGACCGCACAATAGAGCGTGCCTATTCGTTGACGCCTCGAGCGATGCGCGGTGCGGCGGAAAAGAAGACAAAGATGGAGCGTCTGAATTTCCTCGACTTCCAGGGCAATGTTACCAAGGCCGGCCTCCTTGCCGCGGGCGTTTACCCTCAGCAGTTCTATCCCAAGCTCTTCATTGATGTGGCTGTCCACGTGGGAACTCAAAAGGGAGCTGCGGGGCCACTAAGGTTTATGGACCGCACAGTCTGCGAGGGCACCCTAGGCGAGATGATTTCGGATGCCGTCGCAGCTGTTGCCAAAAACCTGCGCCGCGTTTCGACCGTCCAAGGCGTCTCGCGTGTCGACTCGCTGGAGATTCCCGAGGAGGTTCTGCGCGAGGCAATCGCCAACGCCGTAATCCATCGAGAATACGGGGATCGGTTCTGTGGACAATCGATTGCCGTCGACGTCTTTGACGATCGTGTCGAGGTGACGAATCCTGGCGGCCTTTACGGGGGAAAGACTCGCGAGAACTTGTTTGACGGCAGCTCCCGATGCCGTAACGCGACGCTCGTGAAACTCATGTCGATTGTCCCGCTGCCGGATGGCGCAGGTTCGCCGGCTGAGGGCAATGGCTCGGGCATCCCGATGATGATCGATGCCATGCGCGCGCATGGTCTGGCCGAGCCTCTGTTCTGCCCGGGGTTCGATCGGTTCAAGGTCGTACTTTACCGTTCAAAGATCGAGCCGGTCGATCATGGCGGGGGCTTAATTGTGACGGCACTCAAGCGCTACGGCGAATTGGGGACGCGCGAACTGGCGGAGCGCACGGGACTCACGGTTTCCCAGGTTAGGGCACGCGTCAATGCGCTCATTAAGCAGGGTGAGCTTGAACCGACGGCGCCGTCGACAAGCCGCAACCGCAAATATCGACTGTCAGAGCGCGTGGAATAAATGCGTTAGTGGACGAGGCGAACCAATAATCGATCCTCGATTGGCGCCCACTAAGGTAAAGCGGTTGTTACTCAGTCGACTGTGATGCTAAAGACTCGGCTTACGCCGGCATGGCCCCGAACCCGTCCATCAAGAACAGCCTAAGAACCAGCTTGATGACATATCCCGGTTTGACTTCTGCCGCGTCAAAGACGTGGCGCTCGGCGAGCTCGCTGCAGTATGCGTAGATGTCGCGGATAAGGTCCGCGCCCGATAGCGTAAACATGTAGCCTGCGTCCGAAAGCGCATTGGGTGCGGCGGGCAACTTAGCCATGTGGCAGAACGTTTGCAGGTCAGGCGCCATAACATTCTGGTAGTCGAGGTGGCCGCTGGCATCCTGTGCGGCAAGCTCCAATTGGCGCACAAAATCCAGCGCCGCCGCTAACACAAAGCTCGGCGTAGGCGCATTGACGTCTTGAGTGGTCGCCACAAGCCTGCCAGCCGCCTGCGTGACAAGCCAAGCGACCTCGCGCTGGCAACGCACGGCCTTGCGCGTAACCGGCTTGATGGACGAAGAAGAAACGCTCCCCTTAGGCGGATTTGAAGCAGCCATAAGACCCTCCCATGAACAATCCGGCCCAACAAGCCCGGACGAAACACGTGCTACATTAGTATACAGGGGAGTGGGGTGGAAAAAACGGAGTCGACAGCGTGCACTGCCGGCTCCGGATTGCTTGCCTTAGAGGCCGTACACTTCGACCATAGCTTCGCCAATGCGATGGGGCACGCCGGTGACGAGTGCGTTGCCCATGCAGAAGGCTCGATGGCCGTCAGTCATGCCCGTATCGGTCCAGCCTTTCGGGAATCCCTGAAGCTGATCGAGCTCGTCGGGAACAAGACGGCGGAAACGGCCATCGGGACATTCGATGACGTGTTTGAAGCGGCTCGCTCCCGTGCCGCCTTCTCCTGTGAGGATGGTGCGGCTCGGCTTGTCGGTGGCATCCGGGAAGCTCATGGCGCCCTCGGAATACGTGTAGGTAAAGCCCGTCTTTTTGTTGGTACGCTCTTCGCGCTTGCTTCCCTTGAGGTAGCGCCAATCGGGAAGCTTTTCGTCGGAGATATAGAATTGCTCCGGAACAACCGCCTCGTCGACAAGCACATCGCCAAGTACGTGGCGCTCGCCGTGATAATCTTCGGTAAAGTCGCAGGTCAAAACGTGGCAACCCTGCATGACGCCGGCACTCTTGAACTGAGAGGTCTTTTGGCCAACGCCAAAACGAGTCGAGTTCTCGTAAGGATCGGGTAGAACATCAAGCTCGGCCATTTCGTCAGGATAGATGGCGGGAAAGGCCTTCGCCATGACGCCATTGTGCACGCGATCGACAAGATTAACCTTGCCGGCGTTCTTCTCGCAGAAGATGTAAACGCGCTTGCGACGCTGTGGAAAACCGTATTCTGCAGAGTTAACGACGCGCCATTCGACGGTGTAGTCGAGGTCGGCAAGGCAGCTCAAGATGATGGCGAAATCGCGACCGCGCTGTGACGCGGGCGACTTGAGCAGACGGTCAACGTTCTCAAAGAGACCGAAGCGCGGCTTCTTCATCTCGAGGAAGTGATAGATGTCCCACCACAGGACACCCTTCTTGCCTTCGATGCCGTGTGCCTGATTGAGAGGACGCGCGACAGAGTAGTCTTGGCAGGGAAAGCCACCGACGACCATGTCGACACGGGGAATTTCAATCTCGCCGGCTTCAGCCTGCTCCAGGACCTTATTGATGTCTTCGTTGACAACGGAATCATCGCCGAAGCGATCCATGTAGCAACGGGCGGCGAACTGACGCGCCTTGGTTCCGGGCGGTTCCCACTGGTTGGCCCAAATAGTGCGGAAGGGGCCGGCGGGTTTCATATAAAAATTGGGATAACGAGGGTCGGCATAGCCTTCGAGGCCCAGACGAAATCCGCCGACGCCAGCAAAAAGCTCGGCAATTTTGACCTCTGACATGTTATTCCAATCGATATAACGAACGTTCATAAACCAAACAACGATAACCGATCTTCAAATAAGAAAAAGACTTGATTTTATCACTCTCAGAGAACGTCCATTATTGCCGCATGTGCGCACGTCATGGGCTACCATGAAGTTAACTGCGACGTTCGGAGGCACCCCATGCCCAAGAAGCACCTCAATTTCAAGCGTATGCTTGACGATACTGATTTTTCTGACCCCTCAAGTATCGAGCGCTATGCTGCCAATCTCGATGGCATGACGTTTCGCGATATTCTCGAGCTTGGCATCGCACCGGAGGGGGAGAGTGCGCCCAAGGACTTTGGGTCCAAGAAGTACAAGGGCGGTATGGGAACCCTGATCGAGGAGCGTTATTTTGGCTACAAGGCCAACAGCGATGATCGGCCAGACTTTCCCGAGGCGGGCGTTGAGCTCAAGGCAACGTGTTTTGATGTACTCAAAGACGGTCGTAAATCTGCCGGCGAGCGTCTCGTTCTGACAATGATTCCCTATGACCGTCCCGTTTCGCTCGACTATGAAAGCTCGCATCTCAAGACCAAGCTCAGCAATATTCTGCTGATTTACTACGGCCGCGATCGCCCTATCGACAAATACGACCAGCGCATTGAGCGTGCAGTCATGGTTCGTCTGCCCGAAGAGGACATGAAGATTATTCGCGCCGACTACGAGAAGATTATTTCGTACATTCAGGATGGTCGCGCGGACGAGCTATCGGAGGGCATGACCACCTACTTGGGCGCCTGCACAAAGGGCGCAACCGAAGCGACAATGTGGGTCGACCAGTATTACGAGTACTTCAATACCGATACGGGCGAGATCGAACGCCGTCGCGCGAAGCGTCGCGCCTTTTCACTCAAACGTTCGTACATGGACTACGTGCTTCACACCTATGTTCTCGGTGCCCCGCGTATCGGCGAGAGCATCGTTCAAGGCGACGACGAGTCCATTGATTTCGAAAGCTACGTTACTGCGCTTATTGAGCGCCACTATGGCGAAACCGATCGCCAGATTGCGGAGCAGTACGGTCTGGAATACACAGGAAACAAGGCGCAATGGACAACGCTCGTTTATCGCATGCTCGGCATTAAAAGTAATTCTGCCGAGGAGTTCGTTAAGGCCGGGATTAACGTCCGTGCTTGTCGCGTTAATAAGAGGGGGCACATCGAGCAGGCAATGTCTTTCCCTCCGTTTGAGTTTAAGCAGCTAATCAATGAGGATTGGGAAACGTCTTCCTTCCGTGCGCGTCTTGAGACCAACCGTTTCTTCTTTGTCGTGTTCCGCGAGGACCACGAGGGGGAGTGGCGCCTTGACCGCTGCCTATTCTGGGCAATGCCGGCAAACGAAATCGAGGGTCCCGCAAAGGCTTGCTGGGATGAGACGCGAGAGGTCATTCGCGAGGGCGTTGAGCTCAATCCGTATCGGGATGCAAGCGGAAAGCTCAAGGTGACCAACAATCTGCCCGGTATGGCGGACAACCCGATCGTCCACGTTCGCCCGCATACCTCAAAAGCTGCGTACAGATTCGTCGATGGAACAGAGATCGGTGACATCGCAAGGAATGCTTACGAACTGCCCGACGGGCGCTGGATGACGAAGCAATCGTTCTGGTTCAACAAGGGCTACCTGGAGCACATTCTGGGGCTGTAGCGTTTTGGGATTGTTTAACGATCGAGTTTCTGCTCCTCAGTGCCTCGATGTCGTCTCTACAAATAAACCCCCTCGCCGAGTTGCCTGTGGAACTCGGCGTGATGGTCGCGTGCCCAGGTAAAGAGCGCCTGGTCAAAGTCGGTGCGCGTGGCCGGGACACCAAAGACGCCGGCAACTTCGACGCGCACAAACTCCAGTGCCGGCAGCTTGTTGATGGCAGTGAGGGCAAACGGGGACGAGGGCTCCTCGAACAGATAGCGGCTGCCTTGCAGCGCGTCGCAAATGGTGCACGTGTTGCCGAGCGACGGGGCTTTGGGGGCTCGTGCGCCTACGGGCTTGTAGCCGCAGCGCTTATGAAGGTAGTCGCGGATCTCGCTCGGCACGCAGCCGAGAGCGGGCACGATGGCGAGTGCGTTGGCGTTGGCCGTGTCGATGGCGATGTGCCCGGCTTCGTTGGGCGCGTGCGCGATGGCGATGCCCTCGTCGTTATCGGTTCGATAGGGAATGCCGAAGGCCGCGACCGAGGTCTCTTTGTGACACTTCCAGCACTCGCGCTTGCCCAGTACTAGATATATATACGGCGCTGAGGGGTCGGATCGGTCAACACCGGGCAGCCACTCGGCAAAGGGCTCGGGGTTGACGCCGCTGGGTACATACCAGATCTTCTTGGTCCGGTCCCATTTGGCGCCCAGCGCCTTGGCTTCTTCTTTGTGCGAAAAGGGGACATCGAGCTCGGTGCGCATGGCGGCTCCTTGGTGCTGCAGGTGCAAGTGGCTCAAGGATACCGCAGGGCGCAGGCATCGCGGCGTTTTGCTGAGAAGTTGCGGTGCGGGCCGATTGGTTATGCCGATGGATAGATCGGTAAGTAGATGGTCGGCTTATGGGCCAGTTGGGCGGCTGGAGCAGCTTGCGGCGCAGTTTTGTGCCTGGCTATTGTTGATGTTGGGGTATTGAGTTTGTTTGGCTGCCATTCGTCAGGTGAATTGATGTTACGGTGCGATGACGGTTGGAGCTGCCAGCGAAGTTGGCGACATAAAACAAAACAGCCCAGAGGACGTAGCCTCTGAGCTGCGAACATTTGGTGGGCGTTAGAAGATTTGAACTTCTGACCTCTTCCGTGTCAGGGAAGCGCTCTCCCCCTGAGCTAAACGCCCGATCAAGGGTGCGCAAGTGCGCAAGGGATAATATAACGGAGCCTGAACTCGGTGGCAAGAACATTTTTAAAAATCGCTTACATTGTGGAATTCGGGGGCTTTGTCATATCCATTTCAAAAGAGCCTGCTGCCGCGATTTGGCTGTCGCATAATGCAAGGCCATTGCGGTATCGAGCTATGGAAAGACGCCTGCGGAATTGTCCTACCGATAAGCGGACAAGCCTCCAGCTGGTGACTTCGCCGTGGTAAGGTAAGCCGAATTGTTTCCAGGCTGTTTCGGGGGAGTGGAATGAGCAAAGAGTGTGTCGAGCAGGTCGAAGGCGCAGGGGCTTCGGTGCCGATGACCGATATATCGAACATTGATGTGCCCGAGGGCACCGACGAGCTCAGCCGTAGCACCCGCCGCGCCTGGCGCGAGCGCCTTAACGATGCGTCGTCGCGCAAGATGATCACGGGCGTTTTGGCTACGCTGGTGGGCGGTTCGTTTTGGGGCTTCTCGGGCACCAGCGCGAGCTTTCTGTTCGATACCTACCACGTCGACACCTTGTGGCTTATGAGCGTGCGTCAGATTCTCGCCGGTCTACTCTTTATGGCCGTGGTTGTCACGCGCGACCGCGAGCGCCTGATTAAGCTCTGGACCACACCCGCCGATCGCAAGCAGCTGCTGCTCTTTACCGCCTTTGGCCTGCTGTTCAACCAGTTTTGCTATCTTTCGGCCGTGCGGCTGACGAACGCCGGAACCGCGACGGTGCTCCAGTGCCTGCAGCTCGTTATCATCATGGGCTACACCTGCGTGATCGATCGCCGCATGCCACGTACTCGCGAAGTCATCGGCATTGGCCTAGCTCTGGGTGGAACCTTTTTAATCGCCACCGGCGGCGACCCCACCAGCCTGAATATCTCGCCGCTTGGCCTGGCAGCAGGTCTTATGTGTGCGGTCAGCGCCGCGTGTATGGCGGTGATTCCCGCCAAGATCCTGCCCGAATATGGCAGCCCCATCGTCACGGGCTCGGCAATGCTCGCAGCGGGCGTGGTTTCATGTGTCTTCGTGCGGCCCTGGGCGCATATGCCGGCACTCGACGCTGCCGGCGTCGAGGCGCTCGCGGTGTTCGTGGTTATCGGCTCGTTTTTTGCTTACATGCTCTATATGCAGGGCGTTAAGGACATCGGCTCGGTGCGTGCGAGTCTCATCGGAACCGTGGAGCCCGTCTCGGCGACCATCACCAGCGCCGTTATGCTGGGCACGGTGTTTTTGCCGACCGACCTTATCGGCTTTGCCATGATCATCGTGATGATGTTCCTCACGGTGTAGCTGGCGCCGCCGCCAAGACGGGAAAGGTGTTGTGCCGCATTTTCGCCAATTGACGTCCGTGTCTGGAGTTTAGCTGTCGATGCTCAAAATGCCATAAACTAGTAACGTTATGGACTTTTTCATTGCGACTCAATTGCGAGGATTTCTTTATGGCTGGTAATCACTTTAAGGGCAGCGATAGCGGCCGCCCTGCAGTTCCGCCGCGTCCGAACGGGGCTGGTAAGGCCGGCACGCCGGGCGGCGCTGGACAGGGCGGTTCCGGTAAGCGCGTGTCCCCGGGCGAGACGGCGATGTTTACCGCTCTGTACGAGCAGTCTCAAAAGGCAAAAAAGACCGGCCGTGCAAGAGGGAATGTCTTTGCGGGCGGTGCAACCTCCGCGTCGCAGCCGATCGGGGCTCCTTCGGTACCCGCGAACAACGCGGGTGCTGCCAACGCCGCGAATGCCGCCGACAACGTTAATGCCGACAAGGCCGCCAACAATACTCCCTCTGCCGGTGGCGCGGGGCTTACGGGTAACCTTGGCACGATTTACACCGGCGCCTCCGAGACTGGCACGTTCGCCCGCCTGGATGATAGCGGTGCCGAGTTTGCGGGCTCGGGTTCCAAGGAAGATTATTACGATTTTGGCTTGAACTACGGTAGCGACGCTTCGTCGAGTTCGACCTCTGACGGTCTGGTCCGTCATCGTCATCGCAAGGGCGAGCGCAAAAAGCGTCACACCGGCGCCATTATTGCCGCTGTAGTCGCGGTGCTTCTCGTTGCGCTTGGCGCAAGCGGCTTTATGCTGCTTAACTCGGCAAAGACCGTAAAGAGCGAAGCGAAGGAGGCTGTCGAGATCGTCGGTGGCCTTAAGGACAAGGTCACGTCGGGCGATTTTTCGACGCTGCCTGACGACGCGAAGAAGATCGATGAGCTCTGCAACAGCATGAAGGCGGAGACCTCGAGCCCGCTGTGGACGGCGGCTTCGTTTATCCCGGTGTATGGCAGCGACATCAACGCAGCCCGCACCATGATTGATGCCCTGTCCGATGTCTCGAGCAACGCGCTGGTTCCCATGGCCGATAACCTCTCGCAGGCCACGCCCGGCAAGCTGTTCCAGGACGGCATGATTAACGTGTCCGCGCTACAGGCGGTCGCCGATTCGCTTTCCAGCAGCTCGAAGGTGTTCAAGAGCGCCAACGAGAAGGTCCAGGGCATTGGCGATACTCATATTTCCCAGGTGACCGAGCTGGTCGATAAGGCCAAGGACGGCTTTGCCACCCTCAACGGCGCGGTTGACGCGGCGGAGAAGGTCGCCCCCGTCCTTCCCCAGATGCTCGGCGCCAACGGCCAGACGCGTCATTATCTTGTGCTCGCGATGAGCAATGTCGAGATCCGCGCCTGCGGCGGTTTCCCTGGTTCTCGCGGCGTGATGTCGGTGACTGACGGTAAGCTCGAACTGGGCGATTTTGTCAAAGTCGACATGATGAAAGAGCCTTTGAGCCCGCTTCCCATCACCGATGAAGAGGCAAACTTATTCACGACCGGATGGGGCCTGACCGGATTCAACACGCTCGGATACACGATGGGCGACGTTACGATGACGCCCGATTATCCGCGTGCGGCTCAGCTTGCCAGCGATATGCAGAAGGCCATTGTCGGAGATGACATCGACGGCGTATTTGCAGTCGATCCGGTATTTTTGCAGTATATGCTCGGCGTTGTAGGCGGCACACAGCTTCCTGACGGCGCCGTCGTTGATGGAAGCAACGCTGCAAAGGTGCTGCTGCACGATATTTATTGGAATTACCCGGTAGAGGAACAGGACGCCATTTTTGCGGCGGTTGCCGGATCAGCTTTTAACAAGATCGTGGACGAACTGGGCTCCAGCGATATTACCAAGATTGCTGCCGCCATCGAAAAGGGCGCTTCCGAGGGTCGCATCCTCATGTATTCGAGAAACGATGACGAGGAAAAGGCCGCGAAGGCTCTTGGAATATCGGGCGCCCTCCAAACCGATACGTCGGAGGCTCCGATTTTGGGCGTCTATGTGAACAACTACAGCTATTCAAAGATGGATTGGTTCCTCGATAAGCGAGTCACCATCGATTCTTCGGTTGAAAATGCCGATGGCTCGACGACGTATCGAGTGACCACCTCGCTCAAGAACACGATGACCCCCCAGGAGAAGGCCGAGATGCCTGGTTATTTCCAGGGCCATAACGGCATTAGCCAGGATATTGATGATGAGGTGCTGAGGCTTTATCTCTATGCTCCTGCGGGAGGCAGCATTTCGGACATTAAGACTTCGGGCTCCGGTTCTATCGAGATGAACGAAGCGACGCACGATGGCTTGAAGGTTGCATGGGGCGGTGTCCACATGCTTCTTGGACAAGACATAAAGGTCGAGTACACGGTCACGACTTCGAAGGACTCTGGGCACAAAGAGCTTAAGGTTCGTACCACGCCAACCGCTCAAACGTTCGAATAGGATAAGTAAGATATGAAGTACTTTGGCACCGACGGCTTTCGCGGTGAGGCCAACGTTGGGCTGACGGTAGAGCACGCTTATAAGATTGGCCGTTTTGTGGGCTGGTATTACGGCGCCAACCGCGAGCGCAAGGCACGCGTCATCGTGGGCAAGGACACGCGTCGCTCGAGCTATATGTTCGAGGCGGCGCTAGTGAGCGGACTGGTCGCGAGCGGTGCGGACGCCTATATGCTGCACGTGATCCCCACGCCGGGCGTAGCGCATCAGACCGTGGAAGGCTGCTTCGATTGCGGCATCATGATCAGCGCGAGCCACAACCCGTTTTGCGATAACGGCATTAAGCTCGTCAACAGCGACGGCTTTAAGATGGACGAGGACGTGCTGGAGCTCATCGAGGACTACATCGATGGCAAGAGCGAGGTGCCGCTGGCAACGGGCAACCACATCGGCGCCACGGTGGACTACATGCAGGGCCGCAACCGCTACATTGCTTCGCTCATTGCAAGTGCGAACTTTTCGCTGCAGGGCGTCAAGATCGGCATCGACTGCGCCAACGGCTCGGCTTCCTCGGTGGCCAAGCCGGTGTTTGACGCGCTCGGTGCCGACGTGCGCGTGATCAACGCCGCGCCCGATGGCTTTAACATCAACGTCGACTGTGGCTCCACGCATATGGAGCGCCTGCAGCGCCACGTGGTGGAGCAGGGCCTGGATGTGGGTTTTGCCTATGACGGCGATGCCGACCGCTGCCTGGCCGTGGATGAGCGCGGTCGCGTGGTAGACGGCGACCAGATCCTGTACGTGTGCGGCGTGTATCTGAACAAGCACGGTCGCCTTTCGGGCGGTACCGTGGTACCGACGATCGCCAGCAACTTTGGTCTGGTCAAGTCGCTGGAGCTTGCCGGTCTGAGCACCGTGACCAGCGGCGTGGGCGACCGTCACGTGTATGCCAAGATGCGCGAGGGCGGCTACAGCCTGGGCGGCGAGCAGACGGGCCATACGATCTTTGGCGATATCGAGCGCACGGGCGACGGCATTATGACCTCGCTGCGCGTGATGGAAGTGATTCGTGCCGAGCGCGAGACGCTCTCGCAGCTCACGGCTCCGTGCAAGCTGCTGCCGCAGGCGCAGGTGGCCGTGCGCGTGGCGGACAAGGACGCCGCGCTCGAGAACATGGGCGTGCAGAACGCCATCGCCGAGGCCGAGGTTGCGCTGGCAGGCGAGGGCCGCGTGCTCGTGCGCAAGAGTGGAACCGAGTCGGTTATCCGCGTGCTGGCCGAGGCGCCCGACCAAGCATCCGCCGATGCCGCCATGAAGCGCATCACAAGCGCTCTGGAAGCTCTATAAGGTAGTCATTGGGGACGTTCTTAAGCGACTAGGTGGAAAGGGGACGCTGCGGATTGGTTCCGCGGCGTCCCCTTTGCGTTGGCGTGTCGGTTATGCCTTACAGCTCGTAGAGCGTGGTGAACTTGTCCTGCAGGTAGCTACAGTAGTAGCGGGCATCGAACGCCATGCCGCAGGCGCCCTTGATGAGTTCCGGCGCGTCTTTGGCGCGGCCCCACTGCCAAATGTGCTCGCCCAGCCAGGCACGGACGGGCGCCAGATCGCCGCTCGCGCAGGCGCCGGTAAGGTCGACGCCGTCGCGGCACATGGCCGGCACAAACATGGCATCGTAGGCACTGCCCAGCGCATACGTGGGGAAGTAGCCAAACGAGCCGCCGCTCCAGTGCGTATCCTGCAGGCAGCCGTGCGTGTCGTCGGGAACGGGAATGCCCAGGTACTCGTCCATAAAGCGATTCCAAAGCGCGGGGATATCCTTGGCCATGGCCTCGCCGGCAAACAGCATGCGCTCGATCTCGTAGCGCACCATAACGTGCAGCGGATAGGTGAGCTCATCGGCCTCGGTGCGGATCAACGACGGCTGCGCGATGTTCACGGCGCGGTAGAGCGTGTCTTCGTCGACGTCGCCGTAGACCTCGGGTGCGTGGCGGCGCAGCACCTCGAGCAGCGGTCCCATAAAGGCGCGGCTGCGACCCACGGTGTTCTCGAAGAAGCGGCTCTGGCTCTCGTGGATGCCCATGGAGGTGCCACCCTCAAGACAGGTGCGCGCATAGGCAGGATTGACGCCCAGCTCGTACATGGCGTGTCCCGCCTCGTGGATGATGCTGTAGACGTTGGAGATGCAATCGTCCTCGTAGATGTGTGTCGCGATGCGCGCGTCACCCACGGCAAAGCCCTCGCTAAACGGGTGCTCGGTAAAGGCAAGCGTGGTGTCGTCCAGGTTCAGGCCGACAAGCTTCATAAGGTCGAAGCTCATGGCGCGCTGGGCGGCCTCGGGCACGCGGGCGTGCAAAAAGTCGGCATCGGGCTGCTGGCTGCGCTCGCCGATGGCGCGCACGAGCGGCACGACCGTCGCCTTGACCTCATCGCAAAACGCATCGAAGCTCTTGGCGGAAAGGCCGCGCTCGTACTGGTCGAGCCAAACATCGTATGGGTCGCGCTTGGGGTCCATAAGTTCGGCCTGATGCTTAAGTTGGGCGACGATCCTATCCACATAGGGCTCAAAGCTCGCCCAGTCATTGGCCGTCTTGGCCTTGTGCCACACGGCATCGGCCTCGCAGGTGAGCCTGGTCCAGGCCTCGGCCTCCTCGGTGGGGATGACGCTTGCCTCGCGCTGGTCGCGACCGAGCACACGGATCTCGTCGAGCAGCTGCGGGTCGTCAATTTTGCCGCCGGCGACGGTCTCGCGCGCTAACGAGCGTACGAGCTCAACGGACTTCTCGCTGGTCAGTAGCTTGTGATGCTCGCCGGCAAGGGTGCCCATGGCATCGGCGCGGGCCGCGGCGCCGTTGGCGGGGGCAATCGTCGCGCCATCGAACTCGGCAATTTTGAGCAGGTACTCGCGGGTCCACAGTTTGCCTTCGAGCTTGCGGAATTTTTTGACGGCCTTATCGACCTTGATGCCGTTGGGCGTCTTGCCCTCTGCGGGCTTGGCCTTCTTATCGAGTTTCTTTCCCATACCGTATCCTTAATCTCGCAGGCCGAGCGCCGTAAGCGGCTGCGCGGCCAGTTTGCACAGCTACCTGCCTTGTACCCAGCACGAACAAAACGGAACGCGGCGATATGCTCGCAGAATGTGTTATCCTATAGCCCAATGCGTTGACGGAGAGGGTTTTGCCCGCCGCGTCGCCGGCAAGAGAGGGAAGGTCATGGGCTGCAAGCCTTCCTGCGGTGGCAAGGGCCAAGCGTTCACTCCCGAGCAGCGACCTCAACGGGCACGCGGCCAGTGGCAGCAAAGCCTCAGTAGGGAAGCCGTGAGCCTCGCGACAAGAGGCGCAGAGTGGGCGCGGCGGGCCAGACATCCGCCGGGTCAAACAAGGTGGTACCGCGGAATTTAACCGTCCTTGGGCAATGCACATGCCCGAGGGCGGTTTTTTGTTACCGAACCGGGCCGCGCATCCGCAGCATCGGGCGGCGTCAGCCGTCCCGGGGCGCGGATGCGCGAGAGACGAAAGGGAAGACATGAGTCTGATTGATGATCTGGTCAAACTCGAGGAAGAGGCCAAGGAGCTCGTCACTAGCGCCGACGACGCCGCAAAGCTCGAGGCCGCGCGCGTTGAGCTGCTCGGCCGCAAGGGCCGCATCACCGGCCTGATGCGCATGATGGGCAAGCTCGCCCCCGAGGACCGTCCCGTGATGGGCAAGCGCGCCAACGAGATGCGCCAGCTGATCGAGGGCATGCTCGACGAGCGCACCACCGAGATGAAGGCCGCCGCCCTCAAGCATGCACTCGAGCACGAGGCCGTCGACATCACGCTGCCGGGCATCCGTCCGCAGATCGGTCACCAGCACCTGATCAAGCAGATCATCGAGGAGGCCGAGGATATCTTCTGCGGTATCGGCTACACCGTCGAGTCCGGCCCCATGGTCGATACCTCCTACTACAACTTCACCGCGCTCAACGCGCCCATGGATCACCCGAGCCGCTCGGCTCGCGACACGTTCTATGTGGTCGACAACAACCCCGGCAGCGTCGCGCATCCCGAGGCCCACGCTCACGGCGAGTCCGACGTACTGCTGCGCACCCAGACCTCGGGCGTGCAGATCCACACCATGGAGTCGCAGAAGCCGCCCATCTACATGATCTGCCCGGGCACCGTCTACCGTCCCGACACGGCCGACGCCTGCCACCTGCCGCAGTTCAACCAGATTGAGGGCCTGGTCGTCGACGAGGGCATCACCTTTGGCGATCTTAAGGGCACGCTCGACTACTTTGTTAAGTGCATGTTTGGCGAGGACCGCAAGACGCGCTACCGCCCGCATTTCTTCCCCTTCACCGAGCCTTCTTGCGAGGTGGACGTGAGCTGCCACGTCTGCGGCGGCAAGGGCTGCAACTTCTGCAAGCACAGCGGCTGGATCGAGATCTTGGGCTGCGGCATGGTCGACCCCAACGTCCTGATCAACTGCGGCATCGACCCCGAGAAGTACACCGGCTTCGCCTTTGGTATTGGCGCCGAGCGCGTCGCGGCACTGCGCTACGACCTGCCCGACCTTAGAACGCTCATGACTGGCGATATGCGCTTCTTGAATCAGTTCTAGGCTGCGGCTTGCCCAAGCACGGCACCTCGGCGCTCATTCGTCGCTTGCGTACCAAAGTACGCGGCGCTCCTCTTTCGGGCCGATCCGCCGCACTTGGACAACCCTCGCTTTGTAAGGAATGTTTACAAAGTTGAAGTTTCCACCTGCATCTCTTCGCAGGCTTTCAGTATGAAAGGAGAGCTAGATGCGTGTTTCTTACGACTGGCTCAAGACCATGATCGATATTCCGGAGGATCCCAAGACCCTTTCGGACGAATACATCCGTACCGGCACCGAGGTCGAGGCGATCGACACCGTGGGCGAGTCCTTCGACCATGTGGTGACTGCCAAGGTGCTCACCAAGACCCCGCACCCCGATAGCGACCACATGTATGTGTGCTCGGTCGACGTGGGTGACAAGAATCTCGACGCCGACGGCAATCCCGCTCCGCTGCAGATCGTCTGCGGCGCGCAGAACTTTGAGGCCGGCGACCACATCGTCACGGCCATGATTGGCGCAGTTCTGCCCGGCGATGTCAAGATCAAGAAGAGCAAGCTTCGCGGCGTCGTGTCCATGGGCATGAACTGCTCCGCGCGCGAGCTCGGCCTGGGCGGCGACCACTCCGGCATTATGATTCTGCCCGAGGATACGCCCTGCGGCATGCCGTTTGCCGAGTACGTGGGCTCGAGCGACACCGTGCTCGACTGCGAGATCACGCCCAACCGCCCCGACTGCCTGTCCATGATCGGCATGGCCCGCGAGACCGGCGCCATCTTCGACCGCGATTTCCACGTTGAGCTGCCCGCCATCAAGGCCGAGACCGGCCGCGCGACCGACGACGAGCTTTCCGTCGAGATTGCCGACGAGGGCCTGTGCGACCGCTACGTTGCCCGCATCGTGCGCAACGTCAAGGTCGGCCCGTCGCCCGACTGGATGGTCAAGCGCCTTAACGCCTTGGGCGTGCGCCCGCACAACAACATTGTCGACATCACCAACTATGTGATGATGCTCACCGGTCAGCCGCTGCACGCCTTTGACCTGGACACCTTTGCCGAGCGCGATGGCCACCGTCGTGTGGTGGTTCGCGCCGCCCAGCAGGACGAGAAGTTCACGACGCTCGACGGCGAGGAGCGCGTGCTCGACGCCGGCATGGGCCTCATCACCGACGGCGAGCGTCCCGTGGCGCTGGCCGGCGTTATGGGTGGCATGGATTCCGAGATTGAGGACGACACCGTCGACGTGATGGTCGAGAGCGCCTGCTTCAACGCCGGCCGCACCTCGCACACCAGCCGCGACCTTTCGCTGATCTCCGACGCCTCCATCCGCTTTGAGCGCCAGGTCGACGAGACTGGCTGCGTGGACGTCGCCAATGTGACGTGCGCGCTCATCGAGGAGATAGCCGGCGGCGAGGTCGCCCCCGGCTATGTGGACGTGTTCCCCGCGCCCAAGACCATCGGCAGCATCAAGCTGCGCCTGGCCCGCGTGCGCGCCATCTGCGGTGCTGACATCGAGCCCGACTTTATCGAGCGCTCGCTCACCCGCCTGGGCTGCACCGTCGAGCGCGACGGCGAGGACTTTATGGTCACGCCGCCGAGCTTCCGTCCCGACCTGCCGCGTGAGATCGACCTGATCGAGGAGGTCCTGCGCCTATGGGGCATGGGCCGCGTCACGGCGACCATTCCGGCTGCCAAGAACCACATCGGCGGTCTGACGCGCGAGCAGAAGCTTACCCGCAAGGTCGGCGAGATCCTGCGCGCCTGTGGCCTCAACGAGACCACGACCTTTGGCTTTGCTGCCCCGGGCGACCTGGAGAAGATTGGCATGTCCACCGAGGGCCGCGGCTGCCCCGTGGTTCTCATGAACCCGCTGGTGGCCGAGCAGACCGAGATGCGCCGCTCGCTGCTGCCGGGTCTGCTGCAGTCTGTGGCCTACAACGAGGCCCACGGCACGCCCAACGTGCATCTGTACGAGGTCGGCAGCCTGTTCCACGGTCGCGAGAACGCCAGCCTGCCCAAGGAGACCAAGTCCGTGGCGGGCGTGCTCTCGGGCCAGTGGAGCGAGCAGTCTTGGAACATGAAGTATCGCAAGCTGCGTTTCTTCTTTGGCAAGGGCATCGTCGAGGAGCTGCTTGCCCAGCTGCGCATCGAGAAGGTTCGCTTCCGTCCCGTCGAGGGCGAGAGCTATGCCTTCCTGCAGCCGGGTCGCGCCGCCGAGGTTCTGTCCGGCGGTACCGTGCTGGGCTGGGTTGGCGAGATCCACCCCGAGGCACGCGAGGCTATGGGCATTGACGAGGTCGTCGTTGCCTTTGAGCTCGACCTGGACAAGCTGATCAAGGGCGCCCGCAACCAGGAGAACTACCGTGAGTTCTCGCAGTACCCGGCCGTTGAGCACGACCTTGCTATCGTGGTCGACAACACTGTGACCTGCGAGGATCTTGAGCGCCGTATTACCAGCGCCGGAGGCAAGCTTCTCGAGGGCGTGCGTCTGTTCGACGTCTACCGCGATCCCATCCGCATCGGAGCGGGCAAGAAGTCCATGGCCTTTGCGCTTACGTATCGCTCCGACGACCACACGCTTACCAGCGAAGAGGTCGAAAAGGCGCACCAAAAGATCGTTACCAAGGTGTGCAAGGGCGTAAACGGCGAGGTCCGCGGCTAGGTCCTGCGCCGGATATAGGCCAGCGTCGGCTGCCGCCGAGTCTTACGTGACTGCTGTTTTCGGTATAAGGCACCGTTGAGCCTGCATATATGACACGCGCATTACATAACGACGTGCTGCTTTGTCGGCAGTGCGCCGTTTTGCTATGATAGCCCGCGGCGTGTTACGAATCTGACATTACGTAACACTGGAAAGGTGATTCAAGCGGCGTTGCAATTCCGTGCGCCGATAACCGGGAGGCGTACATGCACATTCCAGATAATTATCTGTCCCCGCAGACGGATGCCGTTATGGCGGTGGCGATGGTGCCCGTTTGGATCCACTGCATCAAAAAGGTGCGCGCCACGCTCGATCGCGAGCACATGGCGTTCCTGGGCATCTGCGCCGCGTTCTCCTTCCTGCTCATGATGTTTAATGTGCCGCTGCCCGGCGGCACCACGGGTCACGCCGTCGGCGGCGCGCTCATCGCGCTGCTGCTGGGTCCCGAGGCCGCGGCTATCGCTGTCTCGGTTGCGCTGGCGCTGCAGGCGCTGCTGTTTGGCGACGGCGGCATCCTGTCCTTTGGCGCCAACTGCTTTAACATGGCCTTCGCGTTGCCGTTTGCCGCTGCTATCGTGTTCCGTGCGCTCAACAGCCGTTTGCACGACAAGAGCTGGGGCACCTCGGTTTCGGCCATCGTAAGCGGCTGGGTCGGCCTGTGCCTGGCGGCCCTGTGCGCAGCAATCGAGTTTGGTATTCAGCCGATGCTCTTCACGAATACTTCGGGCGCTCCGCTGTACTGCCCCTTCCCGCTGTCCATTGCCATTCCGGCCATGATGATCCCGCATATGTTGGTAGCCGGCGTGGTCGAGGGCGTGGCGACGGCCGCCATCTACGGTTTCATTAAGAAGACGGCGCCGAACATTATTGTCGGGCCCGAGGCCGTCGATGGCCAGCTTGCTGCCGAGGGCACTGCTGCCAAGAAGACCTCGCTGGTCCCCACGCTCATCCTGGTCGCCGTGCTTGTCGTGGCCACGCCGCTGGGCCTGCTGGCCACGGGTGACGCCTGGGGCGAGTGGGACGCTGAGGGCGCCGCGACTGCCGTTCAGGAGGCTGGTGACGACAGTCTGCAGGCTTCGGTCGGTCTCGATACCCCGACCTTTGCCGACGCTCTGCCTACGGGTGATTACCTGCAGGCCTATTCCGAGGAGCATGGTCTTGGCTTTGCCGGTCAGGCTGCCATGTATATCCTGTCCGGCGTGATTGGCGTGGCGGTGCTCACCATCGCATTTCGCCTGGTCTCGCTGACGGTTAAGGAAAGCGGTGCTCATGGCAATAGCCGAGCTGCCTAGCTGGCTTGCGGCCGAGGAGCGATACGAGCCCGTGGGGGCTCGGCGTCGTGCGATGCAAAAGAATGTCCTGCACCTGGCGAGCCTGCTTGAGCGGGTTCGCCTAGGTGGAGGCGCGCACGAGGGCGGGTCGATGGTCGACCGCGCCCTTTCTTGCGTTTCGGCTCCGGTGCGTCTGGTGGGGATGTTTGTCTGCGTCCTGTGCGTGTGCCTGACGCAGAGCCCGCTGTACCTCATGTTGATGGCGGCCATCGCGCTGGTGCTCGTTGCCGTGCGCCCTGTACGCGGGCTGCGGGCAACCTTTGTGCCGGCGCTTGGCGCTGCGGGGCTCGCAGTGGTTCTGGCGCTGCCTGCCCTGCTGCTGGGCGCTTCCGCTACGGGCGCCATGCTCAAAATTGCGCTTAAGACGTTCATTAACGTGTCGCTGGTGCTGGGCGTTTCGTGGACGCTCACTTGGAGCCGCATGTCGGCGGCGCTCAAGACGCTACATTTGCCCGATGAGGTCATCTTTACGTTTGATATGGCGCTCAAACACATCGAGGTGCTGGGTCGTACGGCGCACGATCTGTGCGAATCGGTCATGCTGCGCAGTGTTGGCCGTGCGCCTGAGGGATTTTCGCGTACCGATTCGATCGCGGGTATCATGGGCATGACCTTTATCAAGGCGATGGAATGCAGTCGCGCGATGGACGAGGCTATGCTTTGCCGCGGCTTTGCCGGTGCGTATCCGGCACCCGCGCGCGCCGGGTTTGGCTGGCGCGATGCCGTTTACGCAGCCGTTGTGGTTCTGCTCGCCGTGTTGTGCGCAGTGCTGTAGCGCGGGCGGTCGAGCCGTCGATGTGGATAGGGAAGGGCGACGTTTTGGCAAACGATACGAATGGCGCGATGGGCACGAACGGTGCGCGCGGCGCCGAGGTCGCGCCGCTCATCGAGCTGCGCGACGTGATGTTCTCCTATGCGGGGCATACGGTTGTCGATGGCGTGTCGCTGCAGGTCGATCGTGGTGAACTCGTTGCCCTGCTCGGTCCCAACGGCTGCGGTAAGACGACGATTATGCGTCTTATTAACGGCCTTGAACTCGCGGACGCAGGGGCATACCTGTTTGACGGGTGTATGGTTGATGCGGCATATCTCAAGGATTCCGCGACGGCCCAGCGTTTTCATCAGCGCGTGGGCTTTGTGTTCCAGAATGCCGATGCGCAGCTCTTTTGCGCCACGGTGGGCGAGGAAGTTGCTTTTGGTCCCGCGCAGATGGAGCTGCCGGCAGACGAGCTCGAGCGCCGCGTCCGCGATGCCATGGAGCTGTTCCAGGTTGCCGACCTTGCCGACGCCTCTCCCTATCAGCTCTCGGGCGGGCAAAAGAAGCGTGTTGCGCTGGCTGCGGTGGTGTCGATGAACCCGGATATCTTGGTCCTCGACGAGCCTACCAATGGGCTCGACGAGGATTCATGCGACATCGTGGTCAATTTCTTGCTGGCCTACGTCGCGGCGGGTAAGACGGTCTTGATGAGCACGCATCACCAGGATTTGGTGCGACGCCTGGGTGCCCGTGCAATCTATATTGATCGATATCACCATGTGGTCGAGGCGCCTTCGCCGTCGTATGGAACCGAAAGCGGTGCTACGGACTAGTTGCTGCGTAGAGCGTGCGTAGCCGCCCGCGCGGCTTTGCCGTGATGGTATAGTTATCCAGGTTTTTTATGGGGGTGGCTATGCCAAGCTGGAACATTCATATCGCTCAGACAGAGCGTTTGCTGGAGCGCACCGGTGCGCTTGCCAATAGCGTGCGCGACCGCAATGCCTTTTTGTTTGGCTGCGTGGTTCCGGATATCTTCGTGGGCTATATGGTCCCTGGCATCGCCGATCCCATCCCGTACCGCATTACGCACTTTGCCAAGCCTGAACCCATCCCTAAGCCTCGTGAGCATGAGTTCTGGGATACCTATGTGGCGCCGCTGCTTAAAGGCGCACCCGCGGGCGAATCCGCCGCGGCGACCTCGATTATCGAGGAACGCGAGCGACTGAACCGCGTGCACTATCCCCAGCGCTACAAGGATGCCGAGCCGGTTGCCGGTCCCGGCGCCTGTGAGTTCTCGCTTGCGTCCGAAGATGTGGCGCAGTCGTTGCTCGATTTGACACTGGGTGTCTGGTCGCATCTGGTGGCCGATACCGTATGGAATACGCGCGTGAATCAGTACCTGGAGGCGCACGGCGGCAAGCCGTGCGAGGAGTTCCGCATTAAAAAGCAAGGCGACTTTGACTGGTTCGGCAAGACGCTCGGCATTGTTTCGATTCCGCGCGCGACCGATCGCCTGTATACTGCGGCGACGCGTTTTGGGCAGTATCCCATCCATAAGGAGTATGTGCTCAAGACCATCGGCGTTATGCACGAGATCGTGCGAGAAAACCCCGGTGAGCCCGACCATCCGCCATACCGCCTGCTGACCGAGGAGTTCTTCGACGCGACGTTTACCGAGGTGATCGAGCTGACCGAGGCGGGCTTTGCGGCTCGCGTTGCCGCTTCTGACGTCCCCGCAGTCCCTCTGATCGCTAGCTGCTAGCCGGCCGGCTTGACGGCGAACAGTTCATCCCAATTGACCAACGGCTCCCGTCGCAGGGCATCTTCGGTGGTGCGCTCGGCATCGGAGAGGCTTGCGACTGAACGCAAATCGATGAAGCGGCATATGAAGAAGGTCTTAAAAAAGGGCCCGGAAGGCAATGCCTTCCGGGCCCTTTGCAATGCAAATCTGCTTGCAAGTACGATTTAGCGCACCTGAGCGACGTAAGCGACGTTGGTCGAGGAGACCTTGTCCTCGAGCTGGACGCTCATGCGGGGATCGCCGGCGGTAGCGACGGTCAGATCGCCGGCCTCGACGTAGCCGAGCTCCTTAGCGGTCTCGATCGCCTTGACGATCGTGCCGTTGACGGTGCCCTGGGTAATCTCGGCCTGGTGCGGGATAACGCCCCAGTACATGATCATCTGCTGGACGGCCCACTCGTGGCGGGAGAACGCGCAGATCGGCATGTTGGGACGGAAGTGCGAAATCAGGCGAGCGGTACGACCGGTGGTCGTCGGCACGGTGATGCACTTGGCGCCAACGGTGGTAGCCATGTTCACAGCGGACATACCCACAACGTTGTTGACAACGCGGGTGCCGTGAGCATCGGCCGGAACCTCGAGCGGAGCGTGAGCCGGGAGGTACTTCTCGGTCTCGAGAGCAATGCTGGCCTGCATCTTGACGGCCTCAACCGGGTACTTACCGGCAGCGGACTCGCCAGAGAGCATAACGGCGTCGGTGCCGTCGTAGATGGCGTTAGCAACGTCGGCAACCTCGGCGCGCGTCGGGCGCGGATTCTGCTGCATGGAGTCGAGCATCTGCGTAGCGGTGATGACGGGCTTGTAGGCCGCGTTGCACTTGGCGATGATCTCCTTCTGGATGTGCGGAACGAGCTCGGGCTTGATCTCGATGCCCAGGTCGCCACGGGCGACCATGATGCCGTCGGAAGCCTCGAGGATCTCGTCGAAGTTCTCGACGCCCAGGGCGCACTCGATCTTCGGGAAGATCGTCACGTGCTCGCCGCCGTTCTCGCGGCAAAGCTCGCGGATGCCGCGGACGGACTCGCCGTCACGGATGAAGGAAGCGGCGATGTAGTCGATGTTCTCGGTCAGGCCAAAGAGGATGTCCTGACGATCGCGCTCGGTGATGGCGGGCAGCGAGATGTTGACGTTGGGCATGTTGACGCCCTTGCGCTCGCCGATCAGGCCGTCGTTCTTGACGACGCAGGTCATGTCCTGGCCGTCGACGGACTCGACCTCGAGGGCAACCAGGCCGTCGTCGATCAGGATAAGGGAGCCCTTCTCGACCTCGGAGGGCAGAGCCAGGTAGTCGAGGGAGATGTGCTCAGCGGTGCCGTGGAAATCCTCGGACGTGGGCTGAGCGGTGACGACGATCTTATCGCCGGTCTTGACGGCAACCTTCTTGCCATCGACCAGAAGGCCGGTGCGGACCTCGGGGCCCTTGGTGTCGAGCAGGATGCCGACGGGCAGACCGAGCTCCTTGGAAATACGACGGACGCGCTCGATGCGACCGTGGTGCTCGTCGTAGGATCCGTGCGAGAAGTTAAAACGGGCGACGTTCATGCCCGCCTTGATCATCTCGCGGATGGTCTCGTCGCTATCGCAGGCGGGACCCATGGTGCATACAATCTTGGTGCGCTTGTACATTCAGACCTCCATCTGACATCGTCTTGCGCTGATAGATAAACCATAAGAAATAAAACTGAGATGATTATAACGAAATGCCGACCGAATACCCCAAAAAATCGACCGTATGCCGAATTAGAAGTTCATTTTTTGCGGTAAAAACGGTATATGCAAAAACTTTACCAACCGTTCTAACCGCTGCTATCTGGGCGATATTTCAGTTTGATGATGCACCGAAGAAAAAACGTTTTATCAATGTTGAGCATCACACGGTCTGCATCGTTGCACTCGAGCCGTGTTTCCAATTGGAATGTTTTGGCTAGACGCGCCGCTTTGGGGTACCATAGCTCCACTATCAACTGCCGCTCAGCACGGCAGCCTTGATGAGCCCTTGCCCTTCTCCTGGGAATTATGATCGGGCATCAATCTGCTGAGTGGCCCGAATCCCAGGAGGGGACTCTATATGCAAAAGGAATACCTGTCCGCCGCGGCGGAGGTACTCAGCGACCAAGGTGTCGATGAGAACCTCGGCCTGAGCAACGACGAGGCGTCGTCGCGCCTCGCCAAGACAGGCCCTAACAAGCTCGAGGAAGCCGAGAAGACGCCGTTGTGGAAGCGCTTCTTTGAGCAGATGGCCGATCCCATGGTCATCATGCTGATCGTTGCCGCCGTCATCAGTGCACTCACGGGCATGGTCAAGGGCGAGGCGGACTTTGCCGATGTCGCCATCATCATGTTCGTCGTTATCGTCAACTCGGTGCTGGGCGTGGTCCAGGAGGCTAAAAGCGAGGAAGCTCTCGAGGCCCTGCAGGAGATGAGCGCCGCGCAGTCCAAGGTTCTGCGCGACGGCAAGCTCGTGCACCTGCCGAGCGCCGAGCTCGTGCCCGGCGATGTGATCATGCTCGAGGCAGGCGACTCCGTCCCGGCCGACTGCCGCGTGCTCGAGAGCGCCACGATGAAGATCGAGGAGGCCGCCCTTACCGGCGAGTCCGTACCCGTCGAGAAGCATGCCAACGTGATCGAGCTCGCCGCCGGCACCGACGACGTGCCGCTCGGCGACCGCAAGAACATGTGCTACATGGGTTCCACCGTGGTATACGGCCGTGGCCGCGCCGTCGTGGTCGGCACCGGCATGAACACCGAGATGGGTAAGATCGCCGGCGCCCTGGCCGAGGCCAAGGAAGAGCTCACGCCGCTGCAGGTGAAGCTTGCCGAGCTCAGCCGCATCCTCACCATCATGGTTATCGTCATCTGCGTCGTTATCTTTGGCGTCGATATCATCCGCCACGGCGTGGGCAACGTTCTTACCGACCCGACCGCCCTGCTCGATACCTTTATGGTCGCCGTCTCGCTCGCCGTCGCTGCCATCCCCGAGGGCCTGGTCGCCGTCGTGACTATCGTGCTGTCGCTTGGCGTGACCAAGATGGCCAAGCGCCAGGCAATCATCCGCAAGCTTTCCGCCGTCGAGACCCTTGGCTGCACACAGACCATCTGCTCGGACAAGACCGGTACCCTTACCCAGAACAAGATGACCGTCGTCAAGCACGAGCTCGCTGCGCCTAAGGAGAAGTTCCTGGCCGGCATGGCTCTGTGCTCCGACGCCCAGTGGGACGAGGAACTGGGCGAGGCTGTGGGTGAGCCGACCGAGTGTGCGCTCGTCAACGATGCCGGCAAGGCGGGCCTCACTGGCCTGGCTGCCGAGCACCCGCGCGTGGGTGAGGCCCCGTTCGACTCTGGCCGCAAGATGATGTCCGTGGTCGTCGAGACCCTGGACGGCGAGTACGAGCAGTACACCAAGGGCGCGCCCGACGTGGTGATCGGCCTGTGTACCCATATCTACGAGGGCGACAAGGTTGTCCCCCTGACCGAGGAGCGTCGCGCCGAGCTCGTGGCCGCCAACAAGGCCATGGCCGACGAGGCCCTGCGCGTGCTGGCGCTGGCGAGCCGCACCTACACCGAGGTCCCGGCCGACTGCAGCCCCGCCGCGCTCGAACACGACCTGGTCTTCTGCGGCCTGTCCGGCATGATTGACCCGGTCCGCCCCGAGGTCGCCGACGCCATCCGCGAGGCGCACGACGCCGGTATCCGCACCGTCATGATTACGGGCGACCACATCGACACCGCCGTGGCCATCGCCAAGCAGCTGGGCATCGTCACCGATCGCAGCCATGCCATCACCGGTGCCGACCTCGATCGCATGAGCGACGAGGAGCTCGACGCGCACATCGAGGACTACGGCGTGTACGCCCGCGTTCAGCCCGAGCATAAGACCCGCATCGTCGAGGCTTGGAAGTCGCGCGACCAGATCGTGGCCATGACGGGCGACGGCGTCAACGACGCCCCGTCCATCAAACGCGCCGACATCGGCGTGGGCATGGGCATCACCGGTACCGACGTCACCAAGAACGTCGCCGACATGGTACTTGCCGACGACAACTTCGCCACCATCATCGGTGCCTGCGAAGAGGGGCGCCGCATCTACGACAACATCCGCAAGGTCATCCAGTTCCTGCTTTCGGCCAACCTTGCCGAGGTGTTCTCGGTGTTTATCGCCACGCTCATCGGCTTTACCATCTTTCAGCCGGTGCAGCTGCTGTGGGTGAACCTGGTCACCGACTGCTTCCCCGCGCTCGCGCTGGGCATGGAGGATGCCGAGGGCGACATCATGAAGCGCAAGCCGCGCAACGCCAAGGACGGCGTCTTTGCCGGACATATGGGTCTGGACTGCGTGGTCCAGGGCCTGATCATCACCGTGCTGGTGCTGGCGAGCTTCTTTGTGGGCGTGTACTTTGACATGGGCTACATCCACATCGCCGATATGATCGCCGGCAATGCCGACGAGGAAGGCGTGATGATGGCGTTCATCACGCTCAACATGGTCGAGATATTCCACTGCTTCAATATGCGCAGCCGTCGTGCGTCGCTGTTCACCATGAAGAAGCAGAACAAGTGGCTGTGGGCTTCCGCCGCGCTGGCACTGGTGCTGACGGTGATCGTGACCGTGCAGCCGACGCTTGCCGAGATGTTCTTCGGCCCTGTGACGCTTGAGCTCAAGGGCGTTCTTGCCGCTTTGGGCCTGGCCTTCCTGATCATCCCGCTGATGGAGATCTACAAGGCGATCATGCGCGCGGTCGAGAAGGAGTAAGTTAACCTGTCCGGGCCCGCCCCTGCGTGTTTTCTTCTTCGCTGGTCCTCGCGCTTCGCGCTGCGGGATCGCTCAGAAGAAACACCTCCCGGCGGGCGGGCCTTCGGATGACCTCTCGGGACCGTAAGCTGAGGGAAAGTTTGTGAGCTGGTCGGGCTTTGCCCGGCCAGCTCTTTTTGATTTAAAATACCTGCTCAGTTGTGATTTATGGTGCTGGGAGGCGCTTGTGGGCAAGGCTAAGGCTAAAGCGAAGAAAAAGACGACGGGGGCGCGGGCTAAGCGCGATCGTCGTCGGAAGCTTGCGACCGAGGCCCCCGCGTCTGCCGAGGAGTTGTTGGCGAGCGTACCGGGGCTCGATGCGCTGCAGGACGTTCCGGCGTTTGATGACCTGCCGGTCGATGAAGCCCAGCAGACTGCCTTTGATGATTTCTGCGCACATGCCGAGGAGCCCGAGCAGATGCAGCTCGGTGCCGTGGTGCGCTTGGATCGCGGGTTTCCGCTGGTGGCGACTGCCGACGATACCTTCCGCGCCGAGCATGCAGTGGGGTTTGCCAAGTCGCGCGGTGAGGACGAGGTCCTGCTGCCTGCCGTGGGCGACCGTGTGGCGGTGCGCCGCGCTCCCGGGCACGATATGGGCGTGATTGAGTGCGTGCTGCCGCGCCGTACGAGCTTTGAGCGTTGGCGCGGCCGTGCCCGCGGAGAGCGCCAGGTGCTCTGCTCCAACGTGGATAGCGTGCTAATCGTGCAGGCGCTCGGTGCCGGCGAGGTACTGCTCGACCGCGTGGCGCGTTCGCTGGTGTTGGCGCTCGACTGCGATGCCGAGCCGGTGGTAGTGCTCACCAAAGCTGACCGTTGCGATGCCGAGGAGCTCGAGCGCGATCTGGACCGCGTGCGCTGCCTGGTGGGTCCGGACGTGCGCGTAATCGTGACGTCCTCTGCCGAGGGCCGCGGCCTGGACGAGGTACGCGCCTGCGTGCCCGCCGGGAGCTGTGCCATGATTTTGGGCGAATCGGGTGCTGGCAAGTCGACGCTGCTCAACGCGCTGCTGGGTCACGATACATTGGCGACCGGCGGCGTGCGTGAGCGCGATGACCAGGGCCGCCATACCACCGTCGCGCGCGTGATGGTGGCGCTTCCGGGTGATGCCGGCGTTATTGCCGACGCCCCGGGCCTGCGCAGTCTGCCGCTCGTAGGGCATGAGCGGGGTTTGGCACGCGCGTTTCCCGAGATCGTCGAGGCGTCGCGTGCGTGCCGATTTGGCGACTGCACGCATACTCACGAACCGGGCTGCGCCGTTCGCGAGGCCGAGGACGCCGGGCAGATTGACAGCCTGCGCCTGGAAACGTTCCAAAACTTGGCGTCATCCATGCGCGTGAGCGCTCAAATGCTCGATCCCGATGTTCATCTGTAATTGATTTTTCCTATGACAGCCGTCTTCCAACTGTTCAGGAGACGGCTTTTTTGCTGCGGAAAAGCCTCGAAACATGCAGTTTGCTGACGTGCTGACCAAAACCTTGCCACGAGCTTGACGGGCTGGTCAGCTTTTGGTCAGCGATTGGTTTGACATCGAAAACCAAGATCACGATTGCGCCGCTTTGCACTCTGACCGCCCAGACAATGGTGGTACGGGCATTCGCCCGGCACTGCCATGAGAGGAGCGGCCGTGAACAAGAGCAAGCGCATCGCCATCAGTCTGGTCGCGGGCGTGCTCGCTGCTCTGCTCTGCATGGTTTACGGCTCGTCGATCCGCTCGCAAGCCGAACAGGTCCAGGCTGAGACCTTGGCCAAGTACGGTGGCGATCGCGTCGAGGTATGCGTCGCGGCGCGCGATATCGATGTGGGCGAGACCCTCGATGAGACCAATGTCATAACCCAGGAATGGCTGACGAGTCTGCTGCCGCGTGACGCGGCGACCGAGCTGCGCCAGGTGCGCGGCGACGTGACGACTTCGCGTATTCCCAAAAACGCCGTGATCTGCAATGTCTACACCAAGGCCGAGAGCCACAAGCTCGAGGTGCCTAAGGGCAAGGTCGCCGTTTCGGTGGCGGTCGATGCCGAGCACTCGGTCGGCGGTGCTACAGGCGTGGGCAGCTACGTGGATGTGTATGTGCAAAAAGACGGCGTAACCGATCGACTGTGCGGCGCGCACGTGATCGATACCAGTGAGGATTCCGGTGCCACGCGCGAGGGCAAGATCGAATGGGTGACGCTGGCGGCTGACCCCGAAGACGTCAAGGAACTGCTGGGAGCCTCGGGCAAGGGAACGGTCAGCTTGACGATTCCCGCCACGGCGCGCGGCAAAAAGAGCGGAGGCGACGAGCGATGAAGGCGATCTGGTTTGCGTGCTGCGCGTGCGGCGATTACGGGCTGTTGCAGCGGGAAGTCGAGGGCCGTGATGCGGGTGCACAGGTGCTTCGCGTGGGTGACCTGGACGGGCTGATTTCCATGGCTCGGGCGTTTCCGTCGCGCCGCGGGGCTGCCATCATCGCGGCGTCTCTGTTTGATACCGAAGATGTGCGCAAGACTGTTGCGCGCCTGACGGCCGAAGGCCGCGTGAGTCGCGTGGTCGTGTTGATAGAAGCACTCGATCCGTCGGATATCGAGGGGTTGTTTCGCGCGGGGGCGACCGAGGTCATCGCTGCGCACAGTATATGCGGCAACGGGCGCGCGGGCGAGGGAGCGGTTGATTCCGATCGGCGCATGACGATTGAGCCCGATGCTTTTGTTGATAGGGAACCCGGGGCGCCTCGCGCTACAAGAGGCCCGCGTGTTGATGATTATGGAAAAGCGGAAGCCGAGCATGGTCGGCGCCCCCGGAACCCCCTTGTATACGATGACGCTGGAGGGCCAGTGCAGCACGCTGGCGACTCCCCGGCTGTAGATATGGGATACGTGCACGGCGTGAATCTGGCGGATGAACTCGACGAAGTTGAGGGCTTTGCCGGGTGCGGCGAGTTGTCGCTGATGCAGCATGAGCAGATTACACAGAACGAGCCTGCCTCGCAGACCGAACAGGCTGCCATGCCGGCTTGGACGCAGCGCGTGGTTGCGGCGGGGGAGACGGGGGCGCTGTCACCGACGCCCGCTCCGCCGCCTCCGATGCCGCCGGCAGACGCTGCCGCTCCGCAGCATCGAGCTCCGGTCATCTGCGCCATTTCGGGTTCGGGCGGTTGCGGCAAGTCGACGATCGTTGCCACCATGGCACACGCATCGTCGCTGTTGGGCTTGCGTGCCGCCGTGCTCGACCTGGACCTGATGTTTGGAAACCTTTACGACTTGTTAGGCGTCGATGCTCCGCGAGATATGGCGGCACTTATCGAGCCGTCGGCGGCGGGCGCGCTTGCCGAGCCGGATATCGTGGCCGCATCGATGCGCGTGGCGCCGGGCGTTACGCTCTGGGGTCCCGTCGCGGCGCCCGAGCAAGCCGAGCTCATGGCACGTCCGGTGGAGCTACTACTTGATGTTCTGCGTCGCGAATCCGACGTGGTCTTTATCGATACCTCGGTCTTTTGGGGCGATGCCGTGGCGGCTGCGGTGGCGGCGAGCGGCCGTTGCCTGGTCGTTGGCGATGCGGCGGTGTCGTCCGCGACATCGGCATCGCGCGTCATTGAACTGGCAAGTCGAGTAGGTGTGCCGCGCACGCGCATGAGCGCTGTGTTCAACCGGTTCGGTGCGCGCGGGGCAGACGAGGACGTCGCCATGCGCTTTGAGATTGCCTGCGCGTTGAGCTCCAAGATTCGTATCGCCGATGGCGGGCAGGATCTCGCCGCGCTCATGGCGTTTGGGCGCGCTGACGAGGCGGTGGGGCAGACCAGCGCTTTCGCGACCAGCGTGCGCGAGGCCACGCGCGAGATGCTCGTGGAACTGGGGTGTGCCGTCGGCCCTTGGAGCGATATGGTCGCCGACCGTGCAACGCGTGCCGAGCGTCCGCGTATCCGCCTTCCCTGGTCGCGCGAGGGTGATTCGCGATGAGTTTGCAAACAAGGATTAAGGCTGCCGGCGCTGCAGCGGCGGCAGCGCCTGTAGATGCGGGGCGTCGCCGCGCGGTGAAACGACGTACCAAGCGCGCCGTGATGGACCGCATGGGTTACGACGAAGTGGCGCGTATCAGCGCCTATATCGACCCGGCACTTGCCCGCTCGGAATTGCGTCCCGCGGTGGAGGCGGCGCTCAACGTGGAGGAAGCGACCGACCTGGCGACGCCCGAGCGCGAGACCATCATCGACGAGATTTTGGATGACGTGGTGGGCTTGGGACCGTTGCAGCCGCTCATCGAGGATGACACCGTTACCGAGATCATGATCAACGGCTGCCGCTCGGCTTTCTTTGAACGTGGCGGCGTCTTGTACCCCATCGAGCATGCGTTTGAGGATGATGAGCAGATCCGTGTGCTTATCGACCGCATCATCTCGCCACTTGGCCGTCGTATCGACGAGCGCAGCCCCATCGTCAACGCCCGCCTCAAAACGGGCTATCGCGTCAACGCGGTGATCCCGCCTGTGGCGATTGACGGACCGATTCTCACCATCCGAAAGTTCTCGGACCGCATCTGCTCGCTGGACGAGCTTGTGGGGCTGGGGTCGCTGCCGCTTTGGTATGCGCAGCTGCTGTCGTGCGCGGTGTCGCTGCGACAGGACCTGGCGGTTGCGGGAGGCACGGGATCTGGTAAGACCACCCTGCTCAACGCGTTGTCATGCGAGATTTCCACCGGCGAGCGCATCGTGACGATCGAGGACTCTGCCGAGCTCAAGTTTGCGCATCATCCGCACGTGGTGCGCCTAGAGGCGCGCGAGGCTTCAATTGAGGGTGAGGGTGCGGTGACGATTCGCGACCTAGTAACTAATGCCCTGCGCATGCGCCCCGACCGCATCGTGGTGGGCGAGGTGCGTGGTGCCGAGTGCTGCGACATGTTGCAGGCCATGAACACGGGCCACGACGGGTCGCTCACCACACTTCATGCGGGCTCAGAACAGGAGGCCGTGGTGCGTCTGACGTTGCTTGCACGTTATGGCATCGATCTGCCGAGCGAGCTCATCGAGGAGCAGATTGCCATGGCGCTCGACGGCATCGTGATGTCCGAGCGCCACGCCGATGGCAGGCGTTTCGTCTCCTCGTATTCGGGGGTGCGCCGCGCCGCGTCGGGCGGCGTAGAGCTCGAGCGCTATGTGACTTTCGATGCCGCCGAGCGCACCTGGACGCTTGACCGCGAGCCGCCGTTTATTGCAGAAGGCCTGCGGTCGGGGACGCTCACACAAGAGGAGGTGGACGAATGGAGGTCGCTGTGCCCCTCGTCGTAGGGGGTTTGGCAGGGTTTTCTGTTGCGACGGCGTGCGGGGTGGAACCTCGTGTGCCGCGGGTGCCGCCGGCGGAGCTGGCGCGTCAGGCGCTCGAGACGGTGGCAGAGAAGCTGCCGCGTGAGCTGGTGGAAAACGATCTGCTGAAAAAGATCGCCCGTTCGTGGGCATCGCTGGCTCCGGCGCGTCGCCTTGGCCTCGTGATCGAAGATGCTTCGGGGCGTTTGGCGTTTCTGCTGCTATCGAGCGGTGTCTGCTGCGTTTTACTAACGATGGTGTCGTTATCGCCCCTCGGATTTGCCTTGGGACTTGTTGCTCCGATTGCCGTTGGCGCCGCTCGGGACGGCTTTGAGAGCCGGCGCGAGCAACACGATGCAGAAGAGGCCATGCCCGAGGCGTTTACCGCACTTTCCATGTCGCTTGCCTCGGGACATTCGCTGGCCCAGGGCATGCGCTTTGTGGGCGCTCATGCGCAAGAGCCGGTACATACCGAGTTTTTGCGGGTGGCGGCGGCGATCGATTGCGGCATCTCGGCGACCGATGCGCTCGATGACTTGCTCGTGCGCATCGACGCCCCCGGCCTTTCGCTTGTGACCTTGGCGCTTAAGGTGTCTCAGCGCACCGGCGCTCCGCTTGTCGACTTACTGTCCGAGGCGTCGAGCATGGTGGGGGAGCGCATTGAGCTCAAGCGCCGCCTGGATGTTAAGACGTCGCAGGCTCGCATGTCTGCGCATATGGTCGCGGCGATGCCGGCGGGCATGTGCGCGGTGTTGGCGCTGCTTTCGGCAGATTTTCGTCGCGGTCTTGCGACGCCTGCCGGCGCGGGCGCTGTGGTGCTGGGTCTTGCCCTCAACGCCGTTGCCCTGGTGGTTATCCGGCGCATTATGCGGGTGGAGCTATGAGCGCCCCGGTTGCAGTTGCGGCTTGCCTGTGCGCCCTGAGTGTATTTGTCGCGACGGGTTTGGATCGGGCGGATGCGCGCAAGATCGCAGGGGCCTGCAAGCGCGAGGCGGTGCTGGTCGCTACCGCGGGTCGCTCGGTGGTCGATGCCCTGACCGCGCGAGTGAAGGGCGCGGTTGGAGCGGGCGGCCCGGCGCGAGTTTCGCTCGGCGAAGTGTCCGAGATGATCGATGTTGTGCGCTTGGGTCTTTCGGCCGGTCTTTCGTTTGATGCGGCGCTTGAGATTTTCTGTGCCAACCGCCGGTCAGTGCTGGCTCTTCGACTTGAGCGGGCCTGCATGGCGTGGCAGGTGGGCGTGGGCACGCGTGAGGACGAGTTGTTGGCCGCCGCGCGCGACCTGGACGTGCGAGCGCTCGAGACCTTTGCCATCACGGTGGGGCAGGCGCTCGCCCTGGGTGCCCCACTTGCCGAGACGCTGGCCGCTCAAAGTCGCGAGATCCGTGCGGCTCATCGCGCCGCGGTCGAGCGTGAGATCGAGCGTGCGCCCGTCAAGCTGCTGATTCCCACCGGCACGCTCATCTTGCCGGCGTTGCTTCTGTCCATATTGGGCCCGCTGCTGGGAGCAGGCGGGATGATGTAGGGAGGAATACATGAACACGATGGTCGAAGTTGCTGACAAGGCTTGGAACTGGGCTTTTTGCCGGGCGATCCGCGCTCGCCAGCATGCCAAGGAGCTGTTGCGGGAGGAGAGCGCGCAGGGTACCACCGAGTACGCCATTTTGGTGGGCGTGCTCGTGGTGATCGCGATTATTGCCATCGTTGCATTTAAAGGCAAGGTCCAAGATCTATGGAACGCTATCAGCGAGGGCATCAACAGCCTGTAGAGGGCGAGCGCCCCATCGGGGTGCTGCTGGTGTTTGCTTGCCTGACCGTGGCGATAGCGGCGGTGCTTTGGGGGCTTAACGCCGCGCGGCAGCAGCGTCCTGGGGCCGCCTTCGATTCGGGCTCAGATTCGGCGGTGGCGTCTCAAAAAGATGAGATGCGAGATGCGGACGATTCGGATGTCGCTGTCACGGCGCAAACCTTTCTGCGGACGCTCGACAAGCGGTCTGGCACTGCGACGGATTCGCCTGAGGACAACGCGATTGCGGTCCGGCTTGCATGGTCCGAGGACCGACCGATGACCGAGGCAGCGGCGGATATGTTACGCGCCTACCGCGAGGTGCCAACGGCCCAGCTCGCCCTGAGCGGCTATCTTGATATTAAGGGCAACGTATGGGGCGCCATCGTGCGCGATGGGCGCGGCTGGGTCGATATGGTGACGGTTGCCGCGGATGCCGGTGATGCCTCGTGCCGCCTGCGCGTGATCCGCCTGAGCCCGCAAACAATAAGCTCAAAGGAGGGATCGTGAAATGCATGGCGTTCTGCGTGAAGAGGTTGCCCAAGCGACTGTGGAATACGCCATCGTCACGGTGGCGCTGCTATCGATCGTGCTGGCGATTGCGGGACTTTGGCGTGCTGGCACCGATGGACGCTTGGCGGCGCTGGTTGAGCGGGCGGCATCCCATGGCGTTGCCTCGACGTCGGTTATCGACGCCGCTGCGGGCGCTAAGGACATCGCGTTGTATTGATATCGCGCGCGAGGACCGGGCGCAGTCTACGGTCGAGGCCGCTTTTTTGCTGCCGACGTTTTTGACGCTCATCCTTCTCGCCCTGCAACCGGTGTGCCTGCTTTATACGCGCGCGGTCATGGAGTCTGCCGCCGCCGAGACCGCGCGGCTCATGACCACGACGACGGCGGAGGACGACGATCTTAAGGAGTTCACCCGCCGCCGGCTTGCCGCGGTGCCCAGCGTTTCGATCTTTCATGCCGGCGGGCCGTTGTCGTGGGATATCGAGCTTGGCCGGGCCGGTGCGGGTGGCGTCTCGTCCGTGTCCGTTTCCGGCGAGGTCAAGCCGTTGCCTGTGATCGGTGCGTTTGCGCAGGCTATGGGTGGTACCGCCGAGGGTGGCTACGTTGAGCTCAAGGTCGATGTCTCGTATCAATCACGTCCCGAATGGCTGGAGGGAGATTATGATTCGTGGATTGCTACATGGGATTAAGCGTTTCTGGTCTAGATGCGTTTTGACGCGCCGTCCGAGCTGCCATCGCAAGCGAGGCGGCTTTATGGGCCGCGCCGGTATCGACCTGTTTATCGAAGACGGTGCCTACACCACGCTTTCTTCTGCCGTGGTCATCCTAGTGGTGCTCACGTTGTTGTTTTCGTCGACCGCGGCGATATGGAGCATGTCGCGTGCCGGGGATACCCAGGTGGCGGCCGATAGTGGCGCGCTGGCGGGTGCCAACGTAGTGTCGTCCTATCACACGGCTGCCACGGTGGTTGATGCGAGCATCTTGAGTCTGGGGCTGGCGGGGTTTGCCACAATCGGGACGGGCCTGGTCGCCATCCTCATCCCAGGTGCCGAACCAGTTGCCGGCAATATGGTCGACACCGGGATTGAGATCATTAAAACGCGCAACAAGTTTGCCAAAAGCGCATCGGAAGGCTTGCAGAAAATCGAGACGGCTCTGCCGTATCTGATTGCCGCGCGTGCCACGCGGGCGGTGTCGGCGCAGGATACCGATAGTGTGGCCTATACCGGTACGGCGCTTGCCGTGCCCAGGACATCCGAATCGGACTTCGCCGCGCTCAAAGGGTCAGAGATCTCGACCGATGCCATCGAGAGCACCTCAAAAGACCTTGACTATGCTGCCAAGGAACTGAAGAAAGCGTCCGAGAAAACGTCAAAGGCCAAGGAACGCGCCTGGCTTGCCGATTGCGGTGGATCGGACAGAGGCGCAGTCGGAAGCTGTTCGTGCATGTGGGAACGCGCGAAGAACTTGGCGAAGCTTTCGGATATTGAGAATCCGCACTATGCCTCGAGTGTCACATGGGAGCCGCAAGTGGCGCTCGATCGCGCGAAGGCCTATTACCGCTTGCGCCTTGCAAACGAGGCACCTCAGGGCTCAAGCGTCGAGACGAAGGCGGAGTCGGCGGCGCGCAAGGCGTTTTACACCTATGCGAGTACAGAGGTCAATCGTGCATATGTAACCGAGGACGGAGATGCAGTCACTTTCCATATCCCGCTGTTGCCGCGCAACGCTGACGAGGTGCGAGCGACGGAACTCTATACCGATGCGGCGTGGCCAACCAGCGCCATCGATGGCAAGACGTATCTGCATTACGGAACGAGTTGCCCCAACTATAAGAAGGGGTCGCCAGGCGGGCTAGCCTCGGTTGCTGATTATGACGGGCAGGACAGATGCAACAGATGCCATTTTGGCGTTTCGTCGCTCGGTGCCGTTGCAGCGCCTTCGACTTCTATCGAAAACGGCTTCGAATACCACTTTGACAAGTTCAAAGACGCCCTGGAAGACTACGTTAAATGCCGCAACATAGAACTCGAACTTGAGCGTCAGACCGAGGATGAGGCCGACCGTGCGGGCAATGCGTTTGACCAGGCCATTAAAGCGCTTTCCGGCGAGCGCCCGCGTATCGCCCCACCTGGACGCAACGGCGTGGTCGCATTTGCAGTTTCGGGTGACATTACCAGCCCCGATCAACTTAACTCCTCGTTTAACACGGCAGTCAGGCTTGGCGATCGCGGTGCTATCTCTGCCGCGGTGCTGGCGCCCGATGAGGCGACGGCGCAAAACAACGTGCTTTCGCGATTTTTCTCGACATTGAAGGAACGCTCGGGCGGCGTTGCCGGCGTGCTCGACGGCGTCATGGATGTTTGGGGACGGCTGCTCGTGGGATACGGTGATATCCAAGGTTCGGCCGACGAACTTATGGACGAGATGATTAAAGACCTAGGAGGGGGCAGCGGTGCGTTGGGCTCCATCGCATCGTGGCTCGGCGATACCGTTTCGGCGTCCGTGGCGGCGCTGGGTTTGGAACCGTGCGACTTGCGCCTGCGAAAGCCGGTGCTGACCGATTCCGCCAATGTCATTAAGAGTCCGGGGTCTGACATTGCGGGTCTCTCTCAAGCGCAAGACAAACTGCGAAGTATTCCGTTGGGCGTGACCGATCCCAAGGCGCTTTGCGAGGCGTTGGAATATCAAGTCGAACGCACCATTAGCGGTACGGTGTTCACGCTTGCGGAGATTCCTCTGCCCGGCGGCGGCTCCATCCCACTCACCGTCGATGTCGCCACGCTGGTTGGCGCTCTGGGCGGTGGGTCGTAATGAGTATCCGCATGCGTCTGCGCGAGGAGCGCGCCCAAGCGACGGTGGAGATGGCGGTGGTTACGCCCGTTTTGCTGGTGCTGGCACTCATCGTGTACAACGTCATGATCTTTGCCAGCGCTGTCGCGCGCTTCGACCGCGTGGTACCCGACATCGTGTTGGCGCACGCCGTGGCGTCGGAGGGGGAGGGCGACGAAAGCTCTGCCGATGCCTCGGCGACGGTTCAGACTCAAATTCTGAATGCCATGGAAGGCTATGACTTGCGGATCGAAGTGTCGAGCGAGCAAGGCGCGGAGGCATTGGATGGTGGCCTGCTCTCCCTATCCGGTACGTTTAGGACCTACACCTGCACCATGCACTATGAGCCGTGGCCGACTTCTCTCAGCATCGCTGGCGTTTCGCTGGGGGCGCCGACAACGTTGTCGCACGAGCGCGCGGTGACGGTCGATCCATGGCGTCCGGGGGTGGTCATGTGACCGCGGTCTCGTCTTACATCGCCTACGCGCGGGCACTCAACAGGCTGGGTTGGACGCCGGCCGAGTTTGTGGTGGCGGAGTCGTTTGCCGTGCGCCTGCGCGGCATGCTGGGACGGCGTCCGGTTGCCGCCAACGGCCTGCCGCTTGTCATGGCGTTTCCGCACTGTTCCTCGGTCCACACGTGTTTTATGGCTTATCCCATCGATATCGCCTTTATCGATGCGCGCGGCTATGTCCTCGTATGCTACGAAAACGTACGTCCCTGGCGTATGTGCTCCTGTCCCGGCGCCTGGGCCGTACTAGAGCGCCCTTCAATCATTGTTTCGACCCCTGCTCTCCAACGCGTGCCGGCTTAAGGGACTGAGCGAAAAACTTCTTGCTGCCGGCTGATGCCTCTGACGTGCCGATTTATAGAACCGAGGCTGTGCTCAAAAACTTTTTTAAAATTCTCGGTTGACCGGAACGCGTCCTTGGTTATACTAATCAAGCCTTGAAACAAGGCACACCTCAAATGGCTGGGTAGCTCAGTTGGTAGAGCAGAGGACTGAAAATCCTCGTGTCAGGGGTTCGATTCCCTTCCCCGCCACCTTGAATTGACTAGGACCTCTGCAAAGGGGTCCTTTTCTTTTATGCAGCCCCCACATGGAATCGAACCCCGTGAGGGCGCGGAGCTGAGTAAACGCGTAAGCGTTTGCCAGCGCAGCTCGTAAGGCGCGTAAGCGCCGCAGCGGTCCGTCCGCGCAGCGCGCGGACGCGATTCCCTTCCCCGCCACCTTGAATTGACTAGGACCTCTGCAAAGGGGTCCTTTTCTTTTACCGAGGGCTCTGCGGAAACTGCGTCCCGGAATTTGGATTCAGAGCGGGATGCGTTTTCCGCTTTAAGGCCGCTTGGGAAAGCACGGCCCGGAATCCGGCGCCAGAATGGGACGCGCTTTCCTTTTGCGGCCTTTGGCGGAAACTGCGTCCCAGATCCCGCGCTCAGAACGGGATGCATTTTCCGGTGCCTGCCTCCGGCACACGTGCACATCTCGCGCGCCATCTCGGACCCGCCCGCCCAGACATTCCTCCCACTTTCGCGTCACTTTACAGACCGTTCGGTCGCCTGTCTGCATGCGCGGGTATACTCAAATCGATAGATATGTCATGCAAGAGCGATGCGGGCTTAGCCCGTATGATTCAAAAGGGGGCAGTGATGGAGAGGATACTCGGCGTTAATCTCTCTGGCTGGTTTATTCCCGAGCCTTGGGTGACCCCGTCGCTATACGCGGCGACCGGTGCATCCAATGCGGCCGAGCTGCAGGAGGCCATGGGCACCGCCGCCTATAACGAGCGCATGCGCCGTCATTACGAGACGTTTGTGAGCGAGGATGATTTCCGTCGCATGGCGCAGATCGGCCTCAACGCCGTGCGCCTGCCGGTGCCTTGGTATGCCTTTGGCTCACAGGAGTCCGATGCCTCCTACATCTCGGTTGTCGACTACATCGACCGCGCGATTGAGTGGGCTGCCAAGTACAACATTCGCGTGCTGCTTGACCTGGCGACTGTGCCCGGTGGCCAGGGCGATTCCAACGATTCGCCCGCCACGCCGGAGGCTGTTGCCGAGTGGCATTCGTCCACTAACGGCCGCCATGTCGCACTCGACGTGCTCGAGCGCTTGGCCGAGCGTTACGGCGAGGCCGAGAGCCTGCTGGGCATTGAGCTGCTGGATACGCCGCAGATGAGTGTCCGCAAGAGTCTCTTTGCCATGACGGATGGCATTCCGGCCCACTACCTGCGCAATTTCTATCGCGATGCCTACGAGCTCGTCCGTTCGTATATGCCCGAGGATAAGATCGTCGTCTTTTCGTCTTCGGGGCATCCCAGCGAGTGGAAGCATTTTATGCGCGGCGCCAAGTACAAGAACGTCTACATGGACCTTCACCTGTACCATTACCGCGACGAGTATGCGCTCGATATCACGAGCCCCCGCGGGCTGACGACGGCGATTTCCCGTAACAAGCGCGAGCTTAAAGAAGCGATTTCGACTGGGTTCCCCGTGCTGGTGGGCGAATGGTCGGGCGCGGCGATCTTTGCCAACTCGTCGGTTACGCCCGAAGGCCGCAATGCCTACGAGCGCGTGTTTATCGCCAACCAGCTGGCTTCGTTTGCGCCGGCTGCCGGTTGGTTCTTCCAAACGTGGAAGACCGAGAAGCGCATTGCAGCATGGGACGCCCGCGCGGCGCTCGGTACGCTCGAGCGTGGCATGATTGAATAGGTTGATATGACGCAAAACAGCGCCCATACGGGCAAACTCTATGTGGTCGGCACGCCCATCGGCAACTTGGGCGACCTGTCCCCGCGCGTTGGCGAGGCCTTTGCCGCTGCCGATGTCATCTGCTGCGAAGACACGCGTGTGACGTCAAAGCTGCTGATGCACCTGGGCATTTCCAAGCCGCTTGTCCGTTGCGACGAGAATGTGATCGCCAACCGCGCCGCCGGCCTGGTCGACCGTCTGCTGGCGGGGGAGACCCTCGCCTTTGCCTCGGACGCCGGCATGCCGAGCGTGTCCGATCCCGGCCAGGCGCTGGTCGAGGCGGCGCGTGAGGCCGATGTGCCCGTCGAAGTTATTCCCGGGCCCTCTGCTTGCGTCACGGCGCTCGTTTCGTCCGGCATTCCCTGCGAGCATTTTTTCTTCGAGGGCTTTTTGGGTCGCAAGCACGGCGACCGCGTGCGCCGACTGCAGCGCCTTGCCGTGGTGCCCGGCGCGCTCATCTTCTACGAGTCTCCACATCGCATCGTGGCGACGCTCGAGGCCGTGGCGGAGGTCTTTCCCCAGCGTGAGGTTGCCGTCTGCCGCGAACTCACCAAGCTGCACGAGGAGGTCTTGCGCGGGCCCGCTGTCCAGCTTGTCGAGGAGCTGCGTGCTCGCGGCGAGGTAAAGGGCGAGATTGCGCTGGTCATCGCGCCGCCGAGCGAGGATGAGGAGGCCGGTATCGTGCCGGTTGGCGCCGCGGCAGCGGATCCCGACGAGGCCCTGCGCGAGGATATCCGCGCCGCGCTCGAGGAGGGGGAGCCCGCGTCTGCGGTGGCCAAGCGTCTGTCTCAGAAGTATTCGCGCCGCAAGCGCGATGTCTATGCCATGGTGCTCGATATGCAATAGATGGAGGATATCCAGCCCTTGCGCTAGAATCATCCTCTGTATGCAACGTTTTTCTGGAGGACAAACCCCATGGATCAAAGCAAGCCTTCGTTCTTTATCACGACGCCCATCTACTACGTCAACGCCGATCCGCACCTGGGCACGGCTTATTCCACCATCATCGCCGACGTTCAGGCTCGCTATCGCCGTTCCGCCGGCTATAACGTCAAGTTCCTGACCGGCATGGACGAGCACGGCGAGAAGGTCGCCGAGGCCGCAGCCAAGCACAACATGACGCCGCAGGAGTGGACCGACAGCCAGGCTCCGCACTTCAAGGAGCTTTGGAGCAAGCTCGAGATTTCCAACGACGACTTCATCCGCACCACCGAGCCGCGCCAGCATCATGCCGTGCAGTACTTGTGGGAGCGCATGAAGGAGTCCGGTTACCTGTATAAGGGCAGCTACGACGGCTGGTATTGCGTGCCTGATGAGACCTACTTCACCGATACACAGGTCCAGAAGGGCGACGAGGAGTACGGCAGCGTCGGCCAGCACCTGTGCCCCGACTGCCACCGTCCGCTTGAGCGCGTGCAGGAGGAGTCCTACTTCTTTAAGCTTTCCGCCTTCCAGGACAAGCTGCTTAAGCTCTATGACGAGCATCCCGACTTTGTCGAGCCTGCGTTCCGCATGAACGAGGTTCGCAGCTTTGTCGAGGGCGGCCTTAACGACCTTTCCGTGAGCCGTACGAGCTTTGACTGGGGCATTCAGGTCCCGTTTGACGAGGGCCACGTGACGTACGTGTGGTTCGATGCACTGCTCAACTATATGACGGCCGTCGGCTACGGTGTCGACACCGACGAGGCGCGTGCCGAGCTGGCCTATCGCTGGCCCGCGCAGTTCCACATCGTGGGTAAGGACATCATCCGCTTCCACTGCGTTATTTGGCCCGCCATGCTCATGGCCATCGGCGAGGCCCTGCCCGAGCACGTCTTTGCCCACGGCTTCCTGACCGTGCGCAATGCCGAGACCGGCAAGGCCGAGAAGATGTCCAAGAGCCGCGGCAACGCCATCGCTCCGCAGGACGTTATCGACATGCTGGGCGTCGAGGGCTATCGCTACTACTTTATGACCGATGTCGTCCCCGGCACCGACGGTGCCATCAGCTTCGACCGCATGGAGCAGGTCTACAACGCCGACCTGGCCAACAGCTGGGGCAACCTCATCTCGCGTTCGCTCAACATGAGCGGCAAGTATTTTGACGGTTGCGCGCCCGCCAAGCCCGCATCGTTCGATGCGTTCGACAACCCGCTGGCAAAGATCGCCGATGGTCTGGTCGAGCGCTACATGGCCAAGATGGACGTGCTCGATTACGGTGGAGCCAAGGATGAGGTCATGGAGCTCATTCACGCCGCCAACCACTACATCGAGGACTCTGAGCCCTGGGCGCTTGCCAAGGACGAGGCCAAGGCTGACGAGCTGGCGTTTGTGATCTACAACCTGCTCGAGGCCATCCGCATTGCCGCTCACCTGCTGATGCCGCTCATGCCCCAGACTTCTGCTGAGGCCCTGCGCCGCCTGTCCTGCGAGGACGAGGCCGCGAGCGACGACCTCAAGGGCATTTGCGCTTGGGGCTTGCTTGCCGGCGGTCAGCCCGTCGAGAAGGGCGAGCCGCTGTTCCCGCGTCTGGCGTAGAGACCGCGCGAGCGCCATATCGGCAATTTGCTGTTTAGCTGTAAGGGCATGGCCACCACGGTCCATGCCCTTTTGTTTCAAGACGCCGCCATCATGCTAAGGAGGCAACCATGACAACTTCGCCTTTGGCAAACCCCACGGCAACCAGGGAGCTGCTGGAGGAGTTTGGCCTTGCGACCAAGCATCGCTTGGGCCAGAACTTCCTAATTGACAACCATGTGATCGAGCGTATTTGCGAGCTTGCCGAGCTTGCGGGCGATGAGCGCGTGCTCGAGGTTGGCCCAGGTGTTGGCACGCTCGCGCTTGCGCTGCTGCAGGAGGCATCGTGCGTCACGTCGATCGAGGCCGATCCCGAGCTCGAGCCGGTGCTCGATGCCCATGCCGCTGACTATGCCAACTTCCGTTTTATCATGGGCGACGCGCTCAAGGTGGGCCCGGAGCAGATTGAGCAGGCTGCGGGCGGTGAGCCGACGGTGTTTGTCGCGAACCTGCCCTATAACGTGGCGGCGACGATCATTTTGCAATTTTTCCAGACGATGCCGGCGCTCAAGCGTGCCGTCGTCATGGTGCAAAAGGAGGTTGCCGATCGCATTGCCGCAGTGTCGGGCAACAAGACCTATGGCGGCTATACGGCAAAGCTCGGCCTGTATGCGCAGGTGACGGGCCGCTTTGAGGTGCCGCCGCGCTGCTTTATGCCGGCGCCGCACGTGGACTCGGCCGTCGTGCGTATCGACCGTGTTGACGGTGTGGTGCCCGAAGGACTCGATCGCGAATTTGTGGCCCGCGTGATTGATGCTGCATTTGCCCAGCGTCGCAAGACCATCCGCAATTCCATGAGCGCCAACGGCTTTGCCAAAGACGTGCTCGATGCCGCCTTTGAGGCTTGCGGTATCGCACCCACCACGCGCGCCGAGACGCTTGACGTTGCCGACTTTGTCCGTCTGGCCCAGGAGCTAATCCATGATGCCTAATGCCGAACGTGTGACGTTTACCAAGAAAAAGAAGACGGTTGCTTGTCCCGTGCCCTTGGCACCGCTTGCCGACACGCATGCGCATCTACTTTCGTTCTGGGGCAAGGATGTGCCTGAGACGCTCGTGCGTGCCAAGGCGGCAGGCGTCGACCTGTTGGTGACGATGCTCGACCCCATCGCTGACAAACGCAGCGTGACGGACTATAGCGACTGGCTCGTGCGCGAAATTCTGCCGATGCAGGATATCCCGCAGATCAAGTATCTTGCCGGCGTGCATCCGTATGGCGCACCGGACTATACCGACGACGTTCACGCACAGGTCGTTGCCGCGCTCGATGATTCCTTATGCGCCGGTATTGGCGAAATCGGCCTGGACTACCACATGGACTATGACGACGATATCGCGCCGGCACCCCATAACGTGCAGATTGACTGCATGGCGCGTCAGCTCGAGCTTGCCGTGTGCCGTAACGTGCCGGTGGAGCTGCATCTGCGCCACGAGGACACGGACCATGAGCGCACCTCGCACGTTGATGCGTACAACGTGCTTCGTGAGGTGGGCGTGCCCCAGGCCGGTTGTGTGCTGCACTGCTTTGGCGAGGACCGCGCCACGATGGAGCGCTTTGTGGAGCTGGGCTGCTATATCGCCTATGGTGGTGCGGCCACCTTTAAGCGCAACGACGACGTGCGCGAGGCATTTGCGGCAACCCCACTCGATCGAATTTTGTTCGAGACGGATTGCCCGTATATGGCTCCGGAGCCCATCCGCGGTCTTGAATGCGAGCCCGCAATGATCTCCATTACGGCAAACGCGCTGGTTAACGACCGTGTCGATCGCACTGGTGAGGACGCCGAAACAATCGCGCAAGCCGCTTGGGAGAATGCCTGCAAACTTTTTCAAAAATAGTTCTTGCGTTCGTGGTGGCGCTCCGTTATTCTAATTCCTGCACGCGGGCGTGGCGGAATTGGCAGACGCGTACGGTTCAGGTCCGTATGGGGGCAACCCCATGAAGGTTCAAGTCCTTTCGCCCGCACCATTGATTGAAAGAGCTCCCAGCAATGGGAGCTTTTTTGTTATGGGCCGTTTTGGCAGATTTGACATATCGATTTCGCGCGGTAGATGTCCCTGTGGTCAAAAAGTGGCAAATATGAGTACTGACATGAAAATAGAGACATTTCATGAAGCTATTTTTGCTCATTTTGCGCGATGGCGCGCGCAGACGTGGTGTAAGAGCGTCCTGAGGTCCGTCGCTGCAAGTCC